>DXHY01000060.1 GCA_019113175.1 Candidatus Eisenbergiella stercoravium
GTGGACGGCGTGACCAAGCTGCAGCACATCAATTTCCGCAGCGATAAGGAGAACGGGGAAAGCAGGACGCCGGATCAGCAGGAGGTGCAGGCGGAGAACTTAAGAAAGATGTTCCTCGCCATGGCAAAGGATATCCGTGTGATCATGATCAAGCTGGCGGACCGGCTGCACAATATGCGTACGCTCAAGCACCAGCCGCCGGAAAAACAGCAGCGCATCGCGCGGGAAACCATGGAAATCTATGCGCCCATCGCTCAGCGTCTGGGTATTTCCAAGATCAAGGTAGAGCTGGATGATCTGTCCTTGAAATATCTGGAGCCAGAGGTCTATTATGATCTGGTGGACAAAATCGCTATCCGCAGAAGCGAGCGGGAGGCCTATATCCGCCAGATCGTGGAGGAAGTGGCCGAGCACATGAAGAACGCGGGCATCAAAGCCCGCCTGGACGGAAGAGTCAAGCATTTTTTCAGTATTTATAAAAAAATGAAGAACCAGCATAAAACGCTGGATCAGATTTACGACCTTTTCGCGGTAAGAATCATCGTGGATACGGTGAAGGACTGCTATGCGGCTCTGGGCGTGATCCATGAGATGTATAAGCCTATTCCGGGACGTTTCAAGGACTATATCGCCATGCCGAAGGCGAACATGTACCAGTCCCTGCACACCACGGTAATCGGGTCCTCAGGCCAGCCCTTTGAGATCCAGATCCGGACAGTGGAGATGCATAAGGCGGCGGAATTCGGTATTGCTGCCCACTGGAAATATAAGGAAGCCTCTGACGGCAAGAAGGTGGAGGCGCAGGAGGAGGAAAAGCTGGCCTGGCTGCGTCAGATTCTGGAGTGGCAGCGGGATATGTCGGACAACAGGGAGTTCATGAACCTCTTAAAGAGCGACCTGGATCTGTTCTCCGATACCGTTTACTGCTTTACGCCCACCGGCGATGTGAAAACCCTTCCTGCGGGAAGCACCCCCATTGATTTTGCCTACAGCGTGCATACGGCGGTGGGAAACCGGATGATCGGCGCCAGAGTGAACGACAAGCTGGTGAATATCGATTATGAGATCCAGAACGGGGACCGGGTGGAAATATTGACGTCCCAGAATTCCAAGGGCCCCAGCCGGGACTGGCTGAACCTGGTGAAATCCACTCAGGCCAAGAGCAAGATCAACCAGTGGTTCCGCAACGAGTTCAAGGAAGAGAATATTGTAAAGGGCAAGGAAATGCTGCTCGCCTACTGCAAGGCGAAGGGCCTTTCCGCCACCGATCTGTTAAAGCCTCCCTACATGGAGGCTCAGATGAAAAAATACGGCTTCAAGGACTGGGATTCTCTGCTCGCCGCAGTGGGACACGGCGGTCTGAAGGAGGGCCAGATCCTGAACCGCATGCAGGAGCTCTACGACAGAGATCATCCGAAGGTGCTGAGCAACGAAGAGGTTCTGGCGAATGTGGCGGAGAACGCCCAGGCCCGCCAGATGCTGCCGCGTGCCAAGAGCAAAAACGGTATCGTGGTGAAGGGCATTCATGACGTGGCGGTGCGTTTCTCCAAGTGCTGTTCTCCCGTGCCCGGCGATGAGATCATCGGTTTTGTGACCAGAGGAAGGGGAATTTCCATTCACAGAACCGACTGTGTCAACATCCTGAACCTGCCGGAGATCGAACGTGCAAGGCTGATCGACGCGGAATGGGAAGCTTCTCCTGAGGAGATTCAGGGAGAAAAGTATGTGGCGGAAATCGTGATCTACGCCAACAACCGCAGCGGCCTCCTTGCGGATATCTCCAGGGCACTGACGGAAAAGAACATCGATATTCTTTCCATGAACACCCGCACCAGCAAGCAGGGACTCGCCACTCTTTCCGCCTCCTTTGAGGTGGGAAGCAGGGATGAACTGAATCGGGTGATTGATAAGATCCGGACCATTGAAAGCGTCATTGATATTGAACGCAGCTAGCAGGAGCAGATTTGCTTCGCTTCCAGGGCATATTTTGAAAAACAGAGGTAAACATGTCAGATATCAAAATCGGGCGGATGGTGTTGAGCATCTGCCAGACAAACTGCTATTTTTTATACCATGAAGGAGTGAAGGGAGAAAACGGCCTCACAGAAACGATTGTGATCGATCCGGGAGACCGGGGCGCGCAGATCTATGATGCCCTTACGCAGAAGGGCTTTCATGTGAACGCGATTCTTCTGACCCATGGCCATTTCGACCATATCTGGGGAGCAAATGAATTAAGAAGGCTTTCCGGAGCGAAGATCTATGCTTACGAAGGAGAAAAGGCGCTCTGCGAGGACGCGGAAAAGAACGTGTCTTCACAGGCGGGAAGGTCCGAGACGGTGCAGGCGGATTTTTATGAAAAGGACGGGGCGGTTCTTACGCTTGCGGGCTTTTCTCTGAAGCTGATCGCCACGCCCGGCCATACCGGAGGAAGCTGCTGCTACTATCTGGAGGAGGAAAAGGTGCTCTTTTCCGGAGACACCCTGTTCGAGGGATCTGTTGGAAGAACTGATTTCCCCACGGGGAGCATGAGCAGCCTGGTTCGTTCCATCAAAGAGAAGCTGCTGGTTCTTCCGGAGGATGTGGTGGTTTATCCGGGGCATGGAGACACCACCACCATTGGCGATGAGAAAAAATACAATCCCTATTGTCAGTAAGGGCGGGGGCTTCCCCGCCTTTGGCATGCGGAGGAAGTTTGCGGCCTGGCGGAGGGCGAAGTGCGGAGCGCAGTGCACAGTGTACATTGTACGGGCGAAAAACTTTTTTCTATATGGAGGTAAGAATGCTTGCAGTAACATTGAACCAGCTGCGGTTTGAATATGATATCCATTCTCTGGTGAAGGCCTTTTATCCGGCGGAAACGGTAAAGGTCTTTCTGGAGGGAACGAAGGATCTGGTCTCCGACGGGGATAACCCGGAGATCGCGGTGATTTTTGAAGAAAACAGGATCCGGATCCGGGTGGACGGTTCCGAGGGGCAGACGGAGCTGAGCCGTCCGGAAGAAAAAAATGTGGTAAAAAATGAGCTGAAGCAGCTCCTTTACCGGATACTTTCAGCGAAAACGGGAAAACAGCTGCCATGGGGAAGTCTGACGGGCATCCGTCCGGCCAAGATTGCCATGCAGCTTCTGGAGGAAGGTAAGACGCAGGAGGAGATCCGCTCCTATATGGAACAGACCTATTACTGCAGCCGGGAAAAAGCGGATCTTGCCATCGGAATCGCCTGCCGGGAGAAGGAAATCCTGAAGGACATCCATTATGAACAGGGCTACAGCCTGTATGTCGGAATTCCCTTCTGCCCTACCACCTGCCTGTACTGCTCCTTCACCTCCTTCCCGATTTCTGCCTGGAGGCAGCGGGTGGAGGAGTATCTGGGCGCGCTGGAAAAGGAAATGGATTTTGTACAGGAAGCCTTTCAGGATAAGGTGCTGGACAGCGTGTACATAGGCGGCGGAACGCCCACCACACTGGAGCCGGATCAGCTCAGACGCCTGCTTTCCCGGATCCGGGAAACCTTTGATTTTTCTCAGGTGAAGGAATTCACCGTGGAGGCCGGCCGGGCGGACAGCATCACGGCGGACAAACTGCGGGTGCTGAAGGAATTCGGCGTGACCCGGATCTCCGTGAATCCCCAGACCATGAACCAGAAGACACTGGACCTGATCGGCCGCAGACACACGGTGGAGCAGGTGAAGGAGGCCTTTTTTCTGGCGCGGCAGGAGGGCTTTGACAACATCAACATGGATCTGATCCTGGGGCTGCCCGGAGAGGACCTGCCCGAGGTGCAGCACACCATGGAGGAGATAAAGAAGCTGTCTCCGGACAGCCTGACCGTCCACTCCCTGGCGGTGAAGAAGGCCTCCCGCATGATGCAGTGGATCGAGAAGAACGGGCTGGGCCTGCTTCATAACACGGAGGAAACGATCCAGCTGGCCGCCCGGACGGCGGCGGAGATGAACCTGCATCCCTATTATCTCTACCGGCAGAAAAACATGACCGGAAACCTGGAAAACGTGGGTTATGCCAGAGAGGGCTGCTACGGCCTCTACAATATCCTCATCATGGAGGAGAAGCAGTCCATCATGGCCGTCGGTGCCGGTACCATCTCCAAGGCAGTCCATCCGGACGGGCGGATTGAGCGGTGCGAGAATGTGAAGGAGCTGCCGCTGTATCTGGAAAAGATCGATGAGATGATTGAGCGGAAGAGGAGATTGCTGGAAGGTGTGTAAATGGTTTCGGCTGCTTTGAAGATACAATGAATGGTGAAAATTTACCAAATTGAAATATCAGGACTGAAAGGATATTCCCATGTGAACGGGTGGGAATGTCCTTTTTGTATTACATGGAAAAAAATTTCAAAAACCCCTTAATTTTTTCTAAAAAGAGTCGATATATATATTGGAAATATCTTTTTAAGCTTTTGCAACGGACAAATTTATCTTTCGATGAAAGGCCTGGATGATATCTTCTTGTCCTTTGACGGGTAAATATTTTCCCGGTAGCAGTCATAAGTTGTATGACGCGGCAAAGGGCCCTGTTGCCGCGGAAATAAAATAGTACCAGGGTAAAAGAATACCCAGATAAAAGGAGGAAAATTTATGATATTTTTTTACTTCCCGTTCCCGAATGTATGCCGCAACTGGTCACAAAATCATTCAACAGTATCTGCGGATATAAAAAAGCTGCCTTCCGGAGGCCGGATCAAGCGTGCCGGCGATGATGCTGCCGGGCTGGCAGTTCCCGAGAAGAGGAGTGATCAGATCATTAGGCTGGAGACCGCGCGGAAGAATGTGAACGACAGTCTTTTCCAGCTGGCGGCCATGGAAGACGTTCTTTGCAGAGTGCTTTTGAATCTGGCCCACATGGCCAATCTGGCTGAAAAGGTTCGAAACGGAGCATGTCAGGATGCGGCTGCCCGTGAGAATCTGCAGAAAGACATCACTTCGCTGAAGGTGGAAATTGATCGTATCAGCGGAACTGCCGGTTTCAACGGGATCCGGCTGCCGGATGGCTTCCTGAGCGGCGGAGAAAGTAGAAGAGGTATTTTCGGCACAGCGAGCAATACGTTTGTTCATATTGATCAGAATAACGTCCTTTACATAGACACCAGAGCCCTTGGCATTTTTGACATTGATATAAGCACACGGGAGGGAGCTGTAGTAGCAGTGGAGCTGATTAAGAAGGCGATATCCTCTATAGAAAAAGATCTTGAAGACATTCAGAACCGTTTGAGAGCGATAGTCAAATATATGACTATAGCGGAAAGCCAGTTCAGCAGTGTGGGAAATACGATAAATATAAAGGCTTAGAGCAGACAATATACCCCGGCGTACTCTTTTGAGGCAATGCTCGCACAGGCAAATCAGGTTCCACAGGGGGTTTTGCGGATTCTCCAGTAGAGGCTGTGCTATGGCATGAAACACTTGACATTCCGTATTACGGAAAATATACTGAAAAATGGCTGTGGAGAGGAGCGTGATCATGGGAAAGAAAGGACGGCCCAAATCGGATGTCGTCAGAGAGCGCATCGTAACCATAAGAATGTCTGAAGAGGAATATCATGCACTGAAGGAATACTCAGACAAACATCAGCAGACGATAACCAGAACGATCAAAACTGGAATTGACTTGCTGTACAAAATCGGAGCGCAGGGAGATTTTTTGGAGGAAAAGCCCTCTGCCCCTTGCGGGATACGGGAAAAAAGTGTAAAATCGGAACAGATTTGACAGCCGGGCCGCTGCGGCGCTGTCCGGCTGGCCAGTTTGGAAGGCCAGCCTGGAAGGCCAACTTGGCTTGGAAGAAAGGAAGATACTATGGCACTCAGTAAGAAGCCGGTCACCGGCATGAAGGACATCCTTCCCGCGGAGATGGAGATCCGGGATTACTGCATCAGCGTGATCAAGGACACCTACGCGAAGTTTGGATTTACATCCATAGAGACTCCCTGTGTGGAGAATATTGCTAACCTGACCAATAAGCAGGGCGGCGACAATGAAAAACTGATTTTTAAGATCCTGAAAAGAGGAGAGAAGCTGAATCTGGAGACGGCGCAGAGCGAAGCCGATCTGGTGGACGGTGGACTGCGGTATGATCTTACCGTTCCGCTTTGCCGTTTCTATTCCAATAACGCGAATAATCTCCCTACCCCCTTCAAGGCGCTTCAGATGGGAAATGTCTGGCGCGCGGACCGGCCGCAGAGAGGAAGATACCGCCAGTTCATGCAGTGTGATATCGATATTTTGGGAGAGCCCTCCAATCTGGCGGAGATTGAGCTGATTCTTGCAACCACCACCACCCTGGGAAGACTGGAATTTAAAAATTTCCAGATCCGCATCAATGAGCGCAGAATTCTGAAGGCCATGGCCGCCTACAGCGGCTTCCCGGAGGAGAGCTTTGATACGGTGTTCATCATTCTGGACAAGATGGATAAGATCGGCAAAGACGGCGTGGCGCAGGAGCTGAAGGAAAGCGGCTTTGATCCGGCAGGCGTGGAAAAATATCTGTCCCTTTTTGAATCGCTGGAACAGGCGGAGGACGGACTGGAGTGGCTGAAGGAAACGCTGGGTGAGACGCTGGAGAGCGGTGTGATTGAGAATCTGCAGGAAATCGTGGAGAGCGTGACGCAGACGAAGGCTGCTGATTTTGAGATGGTGTTTGATCCCACCCTTGTGCGCGGCATGTCCTATTATACCGGAACCATTTTTGAAATCGCCATCCCGGAATTCGGCGGAAGCTGCGGAGGCGGCGGAAGATACGATAAGATGGTGGGGAAATTTACCGGAAACGACGTTCCTGCCTGTGGTTTTTCCATCGGCTTTGAGCGGATTATTCTGCTCCTGATGGAGAGCGGCTTTCAGATCCCGAACCGCCCGAAGAAAAAGGTGTTCCTGATCGAAAAGGGCGTGAGCGGCAAAGCGCTTGCAGACTGTATCGCCCAGGCTCAGAAGGAGCGTGAGACCGGCACGCAGGTACTGGTAGCAAGGATGAACAAGAACAAGAAATTCCAGAAGGAACAGCTCATGAAGGAGGGCTGGGAAGAATTTCAGGAATTTTATAAAGAACCGCTGAAATAGGAGGCGGGAAAAGCTCTGCTTTTCCCTGGAAGGAGAGAAAATTATGGCTGAATCAATGAAGGGCCTGAAGAGGACCCACAGGTGCGGAGAGCTTTCCTCCGCCAACGTGGGAGAGACCGTCACCGTCATGGGATGGGTGGCAAAACAGAGAAACAAGGGCGGTATCATTTTTGTGGATCTGAGAGACCGTTCCGGCATCCTGCAGATCATCTTTGAGGAAGGTGATGTGGGAGAGGAAGGCTTTGCAAAGGCCGGAAGGCTGCGCAGCGAATTCGTTGCCGCCGTGGTCGGAAGAGTGGAAAGACGTGCGGGCGCGGTGAATGAAAACCTGGCCACCGGTGAGATCGAGGTGCGCGCTCAGTCCGTTCGGATCCTGTCCGAGGCGCTCACCCCGCCGTTCCCCATCGAAGAGGATTCCAAGACGAAGGAGGAGCTTCGTCTGAAGTACCGTTACCTTGACTTGAGAAGACCCGATCTGCAGAAAAAGATCATGCTCAGAAGCCGGATCACCATGGCGATCCGGGAATTCATGACGAAGGAAGGCTTTCTGGAGATCGAGACGCCCATGCTCACCAAGTCCACGCCGGAAGGGGCGAGGGACTATCTGGTGCCCAGCCGTGTGCATCCGGGTATGTTCTATGCTCTTCCCCAGTCTCCTCAGATTTTCAAACAGCTGCTGATGTGCTCCGGATATGACCGGTATTTCCAGATCGCCAGATGCTTCCGTGATGAGGATCTGCGTGCGGACCGCCAGCCGGAATTCACCCAGGTGGATATGGAGTTGTCTTTTGTGGATCAGGAAGATGTAATGGAGGTCAATGAAAGACTGATCAAATATATCTGCAAGGAGGCCATCGGTCTGGACGTACAGCTGCCCTTGCGCAGAATGCCCTGGATTGAGGCCATGAACCGCTTCGGCTCCGACAAGCCGGATACCCGTTTCGGCCTGGAGTTAAAGGACGTATCCGAGGTGGTGAAGGACTGCGGCTTCGGAGTGTTCACCTCTGCCCTGGAGGCCGGAGGCTCTGTGCGCGGCATCAATGTGAAGGGACAGGCAGGCATGCCGAGAAAGAAGATTGACGCTCTGGTGGAATACGCCAGAGGCTGCGGCGCGAAGGGCCTGGCATACCTTTCCATCCAGCCGGATGGAAGTTATAAGTCTTCCTTTGCCAAGTTCATGACTGAAGAGGAACTGAATGCTCTCGCAGCGGCCATGGAAGGAGAAAAGGGAGATCTGCTGCTTTTTGCTGCGGATAAGAATACCATTGTATACAATGTACTGGGGGGACTTCGGCTTGAGCTCGGAAAACAGCTTGGCCTGATCGATGAGAACCGTTTCGATTTCCTCTGGGTGACCGAGTTCCCGCTCTTCGAGTGGAGCGAGGAGGAGAACCGTTATGTTGCCATGCATCATCCTTTCACCATGCCCGTGGAGGAGGATCTGGACATGCTTGAAACAGATCCCGGAAAGATGCGCGCCAAGGCTTACGACATCGTGCTGAATGGCACGGAGCTGGGCGGCGGAAGCGTCAGAATTTCTGATGAAAACATTCAGGAGCGGATGTTTACAGCCCTCGGATTCAGCAAGGAAAGCGCTCATGAGCGCTTTGGCTTCCTGCTGGATGCCTTCAAATACGGAGTTCCGCCGCACGCCGGACTGGCCTACGGTCTGGATCGTCTGGTGATGCTTCTGACCGGCGCGGAGAGCATCCGCGAGGTTATCGCTTTCCCGAAGGTGAAGGATGCCTCCTGCCTGATGACGGAAGCCCCCAATGTGGTGGACGAAAAACAGCTGGAAGAGCTGGGAATCGCCATCGTGGCCAAAGAAGAGGCAGTGCCTGCTGCGGAGCAGGAATAATCTGTAAAAGGACGTTCTGTGGAGGGCAGGAATGGCCCGGAAAATGGCAGATTGTTCATCATTCGGCCTGTGCGCATGCGCACAGGCCGTTTTTTCAGTTCTTCTGGAAGAAAAATTCGTGTATATGCCGAAATTTAATGCTATTATTTTTACAGGCATAAATTTTCTTACAGTGCCGTTCGGCCGATCTGTCAGGACAGAGATTCTGTCCATTCTGACATCATTTCAGAAACTCTATGCTGAATTTATTTACCCCAAGGACACGTACAGACTGGCAGGAGCGGCTGAAAGGAAAATGCGGCTCCTGCCTGCACAGGCGTCATATGAAGTATGCCGGAAAGGAAGGAGCAATATGGCAGATGCGTTAACTGTGAACCGGGAACATAAGGATACTGTTTTCCGGATGATCTATAAGGAAAAGAAGGAACTGCTCACATTATACAATGCGCTGAACGGGACGGATTATCAGAACCCGGAGGAGCTTACTGTTACCACGCTGGAGAACGCGATCTATTTCGGAATGAAAAATGACGTATCCTTTCTGCTGGATTCCAGGCTGATGCTTTACGAGCGTCAGTCCACATGGAATCCGAACATCCCCCTGCGGGACGCTGGAGGATTTCCTGGAGAAAGCCAGGCTGGAGGAAAACTGAGAAAAAGGCAAAAACATTCCTGTAGGGTTAAGGTCCTTCGGGAGAGGATATGGTCGGAAGAGATGAAACGTTATCAGGCGGTTCCATCAGTTCGGGCAGATGGCTTGCATCGCCCCGGACTAATGGAGCCGCCTCGTAATATTCGTCCGGAAAGATTCCGCGCGTTTTCAGCAGTTATGCCGATACCGCTTCCATTTTCATCTGCACTTTCCTCATATGCTCCAGCGGATGGTTCAGAAGGGCAATGGTGCTGCAGATATCGTCTTCATCTGTCTCCGGGTTGGGCGTGCACATGCGGAGAACCTTCCTTCCGTTCAGCTGAGTGGTCAGGATCTGAGCGTAGCCGGTGTCGGAAAGCTCCCTGGCAAGCTGCACATTCAGGGCATCGCATTCCCGGTCGGAAAGTTCCTTTGGCGCATAACGGAAGCAGACCACGCCCTGTCCTGCGGGGGAGACGATTTCCCAGCCCGGATATTTCAGGATTTCCTCCTGAGCAAGCTCTGCCATCCGGCAGCCGTGATCGATCATTTCTCCAAACCGGTCTGTGCCCACAATCTGCAGGGTAGTCCACAACTTAAGCGCGCGGGCGGGACGGGTGAGTTCGGGGCCCAGATCCCAGAAATCGGGCAGGCTTCCCTCCGTCTTTGCATCTTCCAGATATTCCGGATGGGTGGAAAAGCTGCGAAGCAGATTTTTCTGCTCGCGTACCAGAACCACGCTGCAGCCGTAGGTCTGCATCATCCATTTATGCGCGTCCCAGCTGATGCTGTCGGAAAGCCCGATTCCGGATAGCAGCCGCCGTCCCTGCCCGGACAAAAGCAGGGATGCACCGTAAGCGCCGTCCACGTGCATCCAGAGATCGAAACGGCGGCAGATATCGGCGATTTCCTCAAGGGGGTCAATGCTTCCCGTGTTTGTGGTTCCGGCGGTGGCAACCATAACGAAGGGCCTCCGGCCCGCCGCCAGATCCTTTCTTACTGCCATTTCCAGAGCACCGGTGTCCATGCGGAAGGCGGCGTCCGAGGGAAGTATGCGGATCTGTTTCTGACAGAAGCCGATGATATGAAGGGCTTTTGCCACGGAGGAATGGGTCTGATCGGAAAGATAGGCGACGGCGCGTCCGCGGTCCTGTGGCGTGAGCTTTGCATCCCTTGCGGCGGTGAGCGCGGTCAGGTTTGCCATGGAGCCGCCGGAGACGAAGAGACCTCCGCAGGCCTTCGGATAACCGGCAAGGCCGCCCATCCATTGGATGAGCCTGCGCTCGATGAGTCCGGCGCCTGGCGCGTTCGCCCAGCAGCCTGCATGGTGGTCAAAAGCATTGGTCATCAGATCGCCCATCCAGGAATAGGGAGAGACCGGGCTTGGCACACAGGCGAAGCAGCGGGGATGCTGTACCAGCGCGCCAGAGGAGCAGATGTTCTTTATTTCTTCAAAAACTTCCTCAGCCGTCCGTCCCGCCGATGGAAGATCCATTTCAAAAGAGGTGTCCTGCGCTTTTTGAAAATCCGGATTGCTCCGGGTAACCACCTTCTGCTTCTTCATATCCCGGTAAAAGGTAAGGGTGGAATCCAGAAAGTCCTTCATCCATTCTCCTGCCTGTTGTATGTTTTCCTGACTGCTATTATTATTCATCGTGACCTCCATCCCGGAGCCTGTGTGCGCCTGACAGCGCTGCTCCGCATTTCTTGACTTTTTCTGATGGGTATTGTACGATTCTTTTATCTATTTGTAAAATTCATAGTTTTCATAAAAAGATTGAAAAATTTTAATAGATATCGTATGGAAGTTGGCGTGACCCTCTGGTTCGCGCAAAAATAGATGCCGCCTGCGGCGGCAGGAGCGGAGGTAAGATTGAAAAATAAGCCCGATGGCTTATTTTTCAATCAACAGTTTTGCGCCGAAGCACAAAACTGCTGTGATCGCAGAGGAGAAATCACCTGCGTGATTTCTCCTCGCGGCCTCAGCGTATCGCTTCGGCATGGAGGTAAAAATGGAAATCAGAAATCTGACTACTTTTATCCGGGTGGCAGAGCTGCAGAGCTTTTCCGGAGCGGCGGAGCAGCTGGGCTATTCCCAGTCCGCGGTCACAGTGCAGATCCGTCAGCTGGAGCAGGAATTGGGAACGCTTCTGTTTGAACGGATCGGCAGACATGTCCGCCTGACGGAGGAAGGGGAGGCGCTGGTGGAACGGGCTGTCACCGTGCTTCGGGCGGTACAGGAGGCGGAAAATGTGGGAAAGGTAGGAAGGCAGGGGGGTGGAAAGCTGCGTATCGGCACGGCGGAATCTCTGCTGATCAGCGTCCTTCCGCCGGTTTTTGTGGAATTTGGCCGAAAATGTCCTGATGCCCTTCTTTCCACCAAAACCGGGCCGGTGGAGGATCTGTTTGAAATGGTGCGGCAGAATGAGATTGACCTTCTGTATTTTCTGGACCGGAAAACGGATTTCCCGGAGTGGATCAAGGTTTCGGAGCATCGGGAAAGGGCCATCTTTGTGGCATCAGCCGCCCATCCGCTGGCGGGGGAGAAGCATATCAGCGTAGAGCGGCTGCAGAAAGAACCGCTGGTTCTGACGGAGCGGGGAATCAGTTACCGTTATGCGTTAGAGCAGGCGCTTGCGGCGGACGGAATCGCGCTGGAGCCCTTTCTGGAAACGGGAAATACGGACGTGATTACCCGGCTGGTGCGGGAAAACAGAGGCGTTTCCTTCCTGCCGGAATTCGTGGTGAGGGAGGATCTGGATTGCGGAAGGCTGGCGGCGCTTTCCGTGGACTGCCCGCAGATCGAAATGTTCAGCCAGCTCGTTTATCACAGAAACAAACTGGTTACTCCCCAGATGGAACTGTTTATCCGGCTGCTTGAGGAACGGATTCAAAAGGGATCGGGGGTTGACAAAACGGATTTTCTTGCATATTCTGTATAATAGATCGAAAAAGGCATGGAACGGAAAAAAGCAGTCCATCATCCGGCCGCAGAGAGGGAGTGTCACCGGCTGAAAGCATTCCCGGCGCGGAGGGCTGAAGTGCATCCGGGAGCCGGTCCGGTGAAGAGGTGTTTACCCTGTACAGCCGGGTCCGTTTTGCGCTCGTTACGCGCTGCAAGTGCAGAAGGGATGGGGCATTCCATCCTTCTGAATCGGAGTGGAACCGCGGCCCTGCCGTCTTCGGAATATCGGAGACGGTGGGGCCTTTTTTATACGATGGGAAATTTCATTTCATATCGTATGAAAAAAGACGCTCCGCTGTGGATGCGCACTCGCGTGCAAGGTAGATGTTGCCTGAAGGCAACCGCGCTCGGCGCGAGTGGTGCGCATGATGCGTACCGCATCAGGGCGCACACTTTTTTATGATTAAAATGCTGCCTGCGGCAGCAAAACAGGAGAGGGTTATGGGACTGATTGGCAATATCAGAGAAGAGATCCGCATCATAAGGGAGCGGGATCCGGCGATCCATTCCTCGCTGGAGGTATTTCTGTATCCCAGCTTTAAGGTGATGCTCCATTACCGGGTGGCGCACAGGCTGTACCAGTCGGGCCATTTTTTCCTGGCAAGATGGATTTCCCAGCGCGGCGCAAGAAAAACCGGAATCGAGATTCATCCGGGCGCGCAGATCGGAAAGGGTTTCTTCATCGACCATGGAAACGGGGTGATCATTGGAGAAACCACGGTGATCGGCGACAACGTGACCCTCTATCAGGGCGTCACTCTGGGCGGCACGGGAAAGGAACATGGCAAGCGTCATCCCACGGTCTGCGACAACGTGATGATCAGCGCAGGCGCGAAGGTGCTGGGCTCCTTCACCATCGGAGAGAACTCCAAGATCGGCGCAGGAAGCGTGGTGTTAAGCGAGGTGCCGCCAAACTCCACGGTGGTGGGCGTGCCGGGCCGGGTGGTAAAGCGGGGCAACCAGCCCATTCCCAGAGAAACCATGGATCAGGTGCATCTGCCCGATCCTGTGCGGGAGGAAATCTCCGCGCTGCAGAAAGAAAATTCGGAACTGGTAAACAGACTGCTTGACCTGGAGGCGCAGGTGCGGTACCTTAGAAGAGCGGAAGAAAAGGAGAAACAGACGAAATGAAGATTTACAATACTCTCACAAAGAAAAAGGAAGAATTTGTCCCCATCACCCCGGGCGAGGTAAAAATGTATGTATGCGGCCCCACCGTATACAACCTGATCCACATCGGCAACGCCCGTCCCATGATCGTGTTCGATACGGTGCGCCGCTATTTTGAACACAGGGGTTATAAAGTGAATTATGTCAGCAACTTCACCGATGTGGACGATAAAATCATCAAGAAGGCCATCGAGGAAGGCGTGGACGCCGACGTGATTTCCGAGCGCTACATCGCGGAGTGCAAAAAGGATATGGCATCCCTGAATGTGCGCCCCGCCACAGTGCATCCCCAGGCCACCCAGGAGATCTGCGGCATGCTGGAGATGATCCAGAAGCTGATCGATGACGGCCATGCTTACGTGGCGGACGATGGAACGGTGTATTACCGGGTGAGAAGCTTCCGTGACTATGGAAAGCTGTCTCACAAGAATCTGGACGATCTGGAGGGAGGAAAGCGTTCCCTTCTGGTGTCCGGTGAGGATCAGAAGGAGGATCCGCTGGACTTCGTGCTCTGGAAGCCCAAGAAGGAAGGAGAGCCCTACTGGGAGTCTCCCTGGTGCAACGGCCGTCCCGGCTGGCACATCGAATGCTCCGTGATGAGCAAAAAATATCTGGGAGATGAGATTGACATCCATGCGGGCGGAGAGGATCTGATTTTCCCGCACCATGAAAACGAAATCGCCCAGTCCGAGGCGGCGAACGGAAAGCCCTTCGCCCATTACTGGATGCACAACGCTTTCCTGAATATCGATAACAGGAAGATGAGTAAATCCGCAGGAAACTTCTTCACCGTGCGGGATATTATTTCCAAATATGATCCCCAGGTGCTGCGCTTCTTCATGCTGTCCGCTCATTACAGAAGTCCTCTGAATTTCTCCGCGGAGCTGATGGAGGCGGCGAAGAACGGTCTGGAGCGCATTCTGACCGCGGTTTCCAATCTGAATTTCCTTCTCTCCAAAGCAGAGGACAGAGAAATGACGGAAGAGGAAAAGAAGCTGCTGGAGGAGGCAAAGGTTTATACCACCCGTTTCGATGAGGCCATGGATGATGATTTCAATACGGCGGACGCCATTGCGGCCATCTTTGAGTTGGTGAAATTCATCAATACCAACACGAACGGTGAATCTTCCAAAGCCTGTCTGTCCGCCCTTCATGAACAGATCCGGGAGCTTTCCGATGTATGCGGCCTGATCGTGGATCAGAAGGAGGAAATGCTGGATGCGGATATTGAAAAGCTGATCGAGGAACGGCAGGCGGCCAGAAAGGCGAAGGATTTTGCCAGAGCCGACGCGATCCGAGGCGAGCTTCTGGAAAAGGGGATTGTCCTGGAGGACACCCGCGAGGGCGTAAAATGGAAGAGAGCCTGACACTGCTGAAGCTGATCAAACGGGATTTCGGGCTGGGGGAGGTGGATCTGAGAACCCTGTCTCCCCTGACGCTGGCCTTCGTGGGAGACTGCGTGTATGATCTGATCCTGCGGACCGTGATCGTGGAGCGGCACAATGCCAGCCCCAATCAGCTGCACCGGGAAAAGAGCCGGCTGGCAAAGGCGCCCGCTCAGGCGGAGATGGCGGAGGCTCTGCAGGAGCATCTGACCCAGGAGGAGATTGCCGTCTACCGCCGTGGGCGTAACGCCAAATCCCATACCACGGCGAAAAATGCCTCCGTGCTGGACTACCGGAAAGCCACCGGGCTGGAAGCTCTTTACGGCTGGCTGTATCTTTCCGGACAGGAGGAGCGCTTGCTTCAGCTGATCCGCCTTTCGCTGGATGTGCTTGGCTGGAGGCTCTGAGTGCGGCTGGCCGGGAGGCCTGCAGAAACCGACGGACTGTGCGGAGCGTCACAGCCACGGGATACCCTTAAGAGCCAACGCTCCGGAATGGAGAGTATTATGCGATATCAGGAAATGACCATAGAAGGAAGAAACGCGGTGTCGGAAGCCCTGCGGGCGGGAAAGCCCATCGACCGGCTTTTCATCCAGGATCACTGCCAGGATGGGCCGGTGCTGACGATCAAACGGCTTGCCAGAGCAAAGGACATCCCGGTCAAATATGTGGAAAAGGAGCGGCTGGATCAGCTTTCGGAAACCGGACGTCATCAGGGAGTTATCGCCTACGCTGCGGCATATGAATATGCGCAGGTGGAGGACATGCTGGCGGCGGCACAGGAAAAGGGCGAGCCTCCCTTCCTCATCCTGCTGGATGGGATAGAGGATCCCCACAATCTGGGGGCTATCATCCGTACGGCAAACCTGGCCGGAGCCCACGGTGTCATCATCCCGAAGGACAGGGCGGCTGGTCTGACGGCTACTGTGGCCCGCACCTCTGCCGGAGCGCTGAACTATACGCCGGTGGCGCGGGTGACCAATCTGGCCAAGACCATGAAGGAACTGAAAAAGCAGGGCATGTGGTTCGTCTGTGCAGACATGGACGGAACCTCCATGTACGATCTGGATCTGAAGGGCTCCATCGGCCTGGTGATCGGAAACGAGGGAGAAGGAGTTGGAAGGCTGGTGAAGGAAACCTGCGATTTCACGGCTTCCATTCCCATGAAGGGAGACATTGACTCTCTGAATGCTTCCGTGGCGGCCGGGGTGCTCGCCTATGAAATAGTGCGGCAGAGGCTGGGAAAATAAATGAAGGGAACCGGATATCTGACAATCGTCGGCTGCGGCCTGATGGCCGCCTTCCTTTTTTCCCTGGCCGGTCCGGCCCTTTCGGCCGCACCGCGGCAGGAAGCTGTTGCCGCCATGGAGGGCGAAGAGGAAAAGGAAACAGATCGGGAAGAAGCGGAAACAGAAAAAGATGCGCGCTCGGATCAGAAAACGACGCGGGAACAGGCTGTTTCCGTGAACAGTGTTTCCGATAACCGGATCCCGGCAAGGCTGCTTCTGCGGCCCTCCGGAGGAAGAAGGAAGGCCGTCTCAGGGAACGGTGTTTCAGAAAACGGTGTTTCAGAAAACAGCGTCTCCCAAAATGAAATTTCAGAAAAGGACATTCCCGAAAGCAGTGTCTCAGGGAATCATACTTCAGGAAATGACATTCCACAAGAGGATGTTTCCGCAAATGATGTCTCCGAAAAGCGTGTTTCCGGAAATGATATTTCAGGAAACACTATCTCCGGAAATACGATTTCCGGAAATACAATTTCAGGAAACGGCCTGCCGGATCCGGATCTGGCCCATCGGCTGACATTGAAGGAACGGCAGAAGGGGATGAGCTCCCACAAGCAGACGATGATGGCAAACGAACAGGACAGAAAGACCATTTCCGGAAACGATATTGATTTTTCGAAGATCAAAATTGCCTGTCTGGGAGACAGCATCACTCAGGCCGTGAATCTGGATACGCTGGAAAATTATCAGGAACTTGCCTGGCCGAATGTTCTGAAGGAGGCGCTGGGCGCCGGGAAGGTCGTGAATCTGGGAATTGGTGGCTCCTCCATCGGAAGGTACTGGGCGGATGCCTTTGTGGACCGGTATACGGAGATCCCGGAGGATACGGATCTGATTCTGGTCATGGGCGGAACCAATGACGGCTTCTGTGCCAGCTTTGTGGAGTTCGGCAATCCAGTGGATCGCGCACCCCGCACCTTCTGGGGAGATCTGGACGAACTGATGGACGGTCTGAAGGAGGATTACCCGGAGGCAGAAGTGATTTTTCTGACGCCTCTGCCCAACAGCCTTCAGGATTATCTGAAGGCGGAGCGGAAATATCTGATGCCTCAGGAAAAGTTTCCTGAGGTGATTATCACGCTGGCAGAAGAACATGATATGGAGGTTTTCGATCTGTACAACTCCAATATCCTGGACGGGCACGATAAGGACAATGTTCTGCATCTGATGCCGGACGGCGTGCATCCCAATGCGGATGGCTACCGCATTCTGGGCGAGCATATAGCGGCGGAGCTCATCCGGCTGCTGGATGGCAGGAAAGAGGCTTAAGAAGGAGTCAAATTGAGCGCATTATACGGAGATTACAGCGACGAGGAGCTGATCAGCCTGCTTCGTGATGGCAGGCGGGATATTACGGACTATATCATGGAAAAGTACAAGGGAATGGTGAAGGCGAAGGCAAAGTCCATGTTCCTTTTGGGCGGGGACAGTGACGACCTGATCCAGGAGGGGATGATCGGTCTGTTCAAGGCTGTCAGGGACTATGACAGCGGCAGGGACGCCAGCTTTTCCACCTTCGCGGAGCTGTGCGTGTCCCGGCAGATGTATACGGCAGTGCAGGCGTCCACAAGGAAAAAGCATATGCCGTTGAATACCTATATTTCTCTTTACGATTCCCAGGGAGAGACAGAGGAAGCGGAGCTCGTGAACGCGATTCCGGCCGAAAGTGAGAAAAGTCCGGAGGAGCTCATCATAGACCGGGAGAACGTGGAGCTTCTGGAGCAGACCATCGAGAAGGAACTGAGTGCCTTTGAAAAACAGGTGCTGGACCTGTATATCACGGGGATGCGGACGCCGCAGATCGCAAGAGTGCTGGGAAGGGATGCCAAAAGCACGGATAACGCGCTGTCACGAATCAGGAGCAAGCTGAGAAAGGCGATAGGCGATGAAGGAAGAAAAAGGAAATGACCACATGATCAAGTTGAATTTTGCCGGAATACATACCAGACAGGAGCTGCATGAATATCTGGAGGAAAAGCTGCAGCTGCCCCGCACTCAGGGAGAGAGTCTGGATAATATTTACGATTTTCTGACCATGGCAGCCGGACGGCTGCATATTATTGTGGAAGGGATATCCCGGAATCATTCCAGACTGAGCGGATATCTGGATGGTGTGGTCAGGACGCTGCGCGCGGCAGAGGCTGTGACAGAAGGGCTGACGCTGGAGGTAAGGGAGCAGATGGATGCGGATAAGGAATGGCTGGATAATCCGGCTGTTGTGGAGCAGTCCTGTGCTTTCCATCGTCCGGTCATGCTGGAGCTTGGAGAGGATCCGGTGCCCGTTTCCGGACAGGAGGGACTGTTTTACCGCGCAGAAGGAATGCCATATCTGCGGCTGTGCTTTGCAAATGCCGCGGATGTACAGATTGAGATCAGCGGAGTACGATATCCTTTCCTGGAAACGGATAAGGATGTGTGGACGGTGGATCTGCCGCTGGATTCCGGCTTTTATTACGTAAGCCTGTACGTGGATAACTGCCTGGTACTGAGCCCTTTCCTGCCCATTGGATATGGCTGCTGCCGGCCGATCAATTTCCTGGAGATAGGGCCGATGGAGGACTTCTGCCTTATGAGGAATGTGCCGCACGGGACGATCCGGCATGAGTATCTGAATTCCACCGTGACGGGCAGAACGGAGACCTGTATCTGCTACGTACCTCCGGGCTATGAGGAAGGAGAAGAAGAATATCCGGTTCTGTACCTTCAGCATGGCTTCGGGGAGAATGAAAGGGGCTGGATCTGGCAGGGAAAAGTCAACCATATCATGGACAACCTGCTGGCGGAGAAAAGAACGGTTCCCATGCTGATCGTGATGGCGGATGGAATGGTGATGACGGATTGCGGGCCGGGAAAGATTCGGCTGAAGCAGGATCTGTTTCCGGAGGTGCTTGTTCAGGATATCATTCCCTTTATCGAAAAAAAATACAGGGTGAAAAAGGACAGACAGCACAGGGCCATGGCCGGGCTGTCCATGGGATCTGTTCAGACCAGCATGCTGCTCGGAAAGCATCCGGAGCTGTTCGCCTGGGGAGGGCTGTTTTCCGGCTTTCTGCACAACATCATGGGAGAGAACCCGGACGACAGCCATCTGGACACCATCAAAAAGCCGGAATTTTCTCAAAGCATGAATCTTCTGTTCCGTGGCATGGGCAGACAGGATGGCTTCTGGAAAAAATTTGAGGAGGATGACGCTTTCTGTGAGAAATACGATGTGAAATGCGTGCGCCGGGAATATGAGGGCGGCCATGACTGGAACGTGTGGAGAAAGTGTATCCACGATTTTCTGCCGATGCTGTTCTGCTGAACGGGAGCCTTAAAACCACATAAATGTGGTAAAAATTTCCCATAAGGGTTGGCACGGAAGTTTCTGCCATATATAATAGACTGCAAGTGGCGGTTATACCGGCAGGGTTCATGACAGAACCGGGCAGAAAAAGGATGGCCGGATGGCTGCCTGCAGTGGAGGAGACACGATGGAAAGAACAGTGGATGCGGAAAAAATGAACGAACTACAGGAGAAAAGAAAGGCTGCTGTTGAGGCTGTAAAAGGCTGTGAAAAGCCGGAGGAGCTTGGACCGCTTCTGTGGAGAGTGATTGAGCTGTATGCCGGAGAACCCTTTTTTACAAGCAAGCAGCTTCCCTTTACCTATACTGTCAGGGGGAGGGAGCTGTTCTGTGACCGAAAGGAAAAGTCGATCACAGAAGCCACTTTTGCGCGTGCCTATGCAAAGATTCAGTCGGCAAAGGCGGCCGGGGACCCTATTAAGGGGCCGAAGAAGCTCTGCATGTTCGGTGCGCCCTATATCTGGGGGATTTTGAAGGGAACGGGACTGGCTGGACTGGATGAGACGGACGGGCTTGAGATGCAGACTTTCTGAAAATGCCATGCCTGACTCAAAAAAAACGAAAAACAGGATTCTTTTCTTATGTTTGGACATTCGGAAACAGAAAAAAAAATTCCCGGATGTCCAAACTTTTTTCTGCCCTTCCGCATCTTTAAAATGGAAAGCAAAAAAAGGTCGGGTATGGCCCGGCAATATAAAAGGGATACCGCCTGCAGAGCGGAGACCGGCATGAACACGGTTCATGCCTGAATTGCAGCCGCCTGTCGGCAGCAAAAGGAGGAAACATGAAAAAGAAATCAGTGATTGCAGCAGTGGGAATAATGAGTCTGTGGCTTGCGGCCTGCGGCCAGACGGGTGGAACCGGGAACGTGCAGACGGAGCCTTCCGTGGTGGAAACAGTGCAGGAAACGCAGAGCAGTGAGACAACGCCTGCCGTCGGAGAAACGCAGGCCGCGCAGACGGAGGGTCCTGCGGAGCCAACTGTTCCGGCACAGACAGAAATGGAAGAGGATTCAGAGACATCTTCTTCAGAAACGCGGCCTGCCGGCGGATACGAGGACAACTTTGCGGTTGACAGCGAGGCGGCTGCAGCGTTCGGAACTCGGGTAAAGGATGCCGTTGCAGCCCAGGATCTGGAAGCTCTGGCGGACCTGACGGCGTATCCGGTTTATGTGGGATTTACGGATGGAAGCGTGAGTGTGGAGTCCAGAGAGGAATTCGTGGAACTGGGGGCAGAGCGGATTTTTACCCCTGAACTGGTGGAATCTGTGGAAAATGCGGATGTGGACAGTCTTACCCCCAGCATGGCAGGATTTGTCCTGGCGGCTGACAGCAAGCCGAACATTATTTTCGGAGTAGTGGACGGAGAGCTTGCCATTCAGGGTATCAATTACTGAATTGAAATATAGGATGAGAACGGGCATATCCGGAAGAGTTCCGTGCTTTTGGGCACAGGGATTCAGAGGATATGCCTGTTTTATTTTTAAAAAAAGAGGAAAATAACGGATTGCCAATGATGCAATCGGATGAAAAATGTGTTATGCTTTCAGACGTAGCGGAAACCATGACAGAATGGAAAACCTGAAGGCCTGTGAACAACAGAGAATTAAACAGTGAATGCTGGCATGGACCAGCTGTGCCGGCCGCATGGCAGGGCGGCACAGGCGGATGTACTGAAGGAGCCTGGGATTCTGAACGGACGGGAATATGGGAACCGGCGGTTCGGCAGGTTGGATTACCTGGAACGGGTCTGCCATGCAAACCCCTGCGGTTCAGTAAAAGCGGAGATGCCGGGGGTAAGAGATGGTATGCGACGCATTTTGTGGAGAAAAAGAGGAAATGATGATAAAAGCCGGTTCAGACAGTACAATCATGGAATACAGGCTTCATCTGGCTCTGACCCCGAAGGAGCTGGAAGAGACGGCAGAGAAATACCATTTTTCCGGGATGGATGTAAGGACAGGCACGGAAGAACTTCAGGGAATCCATGAAATGCTGTGTAAGGCGGCAGACTGCCGGGCAGTCTGTATGGTGGAGAAAGAAAAAATGGAGGCGGAGGCTGTTCTTACACTGGGCGCACAGGTGGATGCGCTTCAGGAGGAATATCAGAAGCAGGGGCTTTTGATGGAAGCTTATCTGACGGACTGTCTGTGCAGGGAGCTTCTGCGGAAGGGAAACCGGGCACTGGACGAACGCATACAGGAGCGGATGAATCTGTATGCCGTTCGTTACCTCTTTCCGGGACAGAATCTGCCGCTGGAGGAAATGGAGAGGATTTTTCTCTGCTTCGACGGAAAGGCTCCGGTGAAGCTGCACCCCGGCTTTGTGCTGGTTCCCAGGCAGAGCGTGGCATACAGAATCGTGCTTTCCGACAGGGAGCCGGAAACCTGTGCGGATATCTGCGCAGATTGCGTTAGACGCGCATCCTGTGAGAGATATACATCCGGTGAGAGGTATGGAAACCGGGAAAAGGGGGCGGATGACGCTTTTCCCAATACAGATTTGCAACCTTCAGATTTTCATTGACGTATTGCAGCAGGAATGGAGGAAAGAATGGAAAAAGGTCTGATACATTTATATACAGGAGAGGGAAAGGGAAAAACTACGGCTGCAGTCGGGCTTGCGGTGCGTGCTGCAGGCGTGGGAAAGCGGGTGATTTTTCTTCAGTTCATGAAGGGAAGGGACACGGGAGAGCTTCATGCGCTGGATAAACTGCCGGGAATTGAAATTTTAAGAAGTGAAAAGGATTTCGGATTCTATTTTCAGATGACGGAGGAACAGAAGGAGGAGCTGACCCGCATTCATAACGGCCTTTTGGAGCAGGCCTTCAACCGGACTGCTGCCGGAGAAGCGGACGTTGTTGTGCTGGATGAGGTGAGCTATCCCATAAACTGGAAGCTTCTTGATGAAACGCTTTTGCGGAGGCTTCTGAGCCGGGAGGATGATAAGCCGTATTTTCCGGAAATCGTCTGCACCGGAAGAGACCCGCAGGAATGGCTTGTGGACTGTGCGGATTATGTGACCAGAATGGAGTGCGTAAAGCATCCATTTGACAGGGGGATCGGCGCGAGGGAAGGAATCGAGTATTGACCGCAAAGAAAGGAAAGTGCATGCGAAAGCGGCGTTTGAAAGCAGAGGGGGAGCACATGGGGGGCGTTGGAAAAATAAGGAAAAAGAGAACCGGTACTGTGCGTTCCGGCCGCTTTTGCTGCTTCCGGCTGCTTTTGCTGTTTCTTCTGCTTTTGGCGGCGGCAGGGCTGCTCCTTGACGGGGATGATCCGAAAAAAAGCGGTGCAGGAGCGGAAGGTACGGGTGTCTTTCCGGCGGACTCCTTTCCGGTTGGAAGCGTGACGGGAGCAGAGCTTGTAAATCTTGCTCTGCAGGAAGGCGTGACGGTGACGGCGGACAGTGTGGAAACAGAAACATTTTCGCCGGAAAAGGCGGCGGACGGAAACCGGACCGATTCATCCAGCCGCTGGTCTTCTGCCAATGAAACGGGGCAGCCTGTCCACTGGCTGATGTTCGAATTCGCGGAGGAAAAACAGGTTTCCTTCGTGCGTCTGTACTGGGAACGGCTGAATGTGGAGGGCTTTGTGCTGGAAAGCTCCCGGGACGGAGAGAACTGGACTATGGCTGCAGAAATCACGGAAAGCCCGGAAGCGAACGAGCAGTGTATCGTGCTGGACAATCCGGTTCCGGGGAGGTATTTCCGCATCCGCACCACTGCGGTATCCGACAGTGAGGAAAATCAGTATCTTTACTATCAGAACGTTTCTCTGATGGAGGCAGAGCTGTATGAGGAGGTTCCGCTGAGCTGGTCCCTTGGTGAACTGTCGGTGGAAACAGCGGAAGACGGAAACCGCCGTCTCATATTTCCTTCAGTACCGGCGGACGTGGAAATTGAGATCGCGGGAGCAGATTATGAGCAGGTGATCGGGCCGGATGGCACGATTTATCCCACGGTGGAGGAAAAAGAGGTGGAGGTGGGCTTCCTTCTCACCAGGAACGGCGTGTCTGAGGAGACGCCAGGCTATGTGGTAACGGTTCCGGCGGCGCAGCCAGCAGCACAGGGGGATTCTCAGAAGCCTTCGCCGCAGGAAGAAGCGGAGAGCGCCACAAACCCACGTCCCTCCATCACGCCGGAGGCAGCGGAATGGCGCGGAGGCAGCGGAACCTTTTCTCCGCGGGAAGACAGCCGGATTCTGGTGGATGAAAAATGGCAGGAGGAGGCTGCGTCAGCTCTGTCCTCTCTGCAGACGGTGCTGAAGGCAGCAGCCGGTCATTCGGATTCTGACAGCGGAGAGATACAGATACTCATTGGTACGAAGGCGGAGATGCAGGAAGGAGACATTTATCTGGGAATCGCGCCGGAGAAGCTGGGACTTGGCGAAGAAGGCTATCTGTGTGAAATCCGCCCGGACGGAATCACCCTGCTGGCACAGGAAAGAAGAGGCATGATCTGGGGCGTGAATACGCTCTGTCAGCTTTTGGGCGCGGAAGCTGCGGGGACAAAAAAATCTGAACCCAGAAGCGCGGAACCGGAAGGAATCGCCTGCGGCGTCATTCGGGACTATCCGCGCTATTCTGTTCGGGGCTTCTCCATCGATATCGGAAGAAAAATGGTTTCCATGGAGACGCTCCGAAAAATGGTGCTGGAGCTTTCGGCAAATAAGATGAACACGCTGGGCGTGCATCTAAACGATAACGAGATTCTGTCCACCAGTGGGAAAAACGACAGCATTGCGAACGCTTTTACCGCTTATTCCGGTTTCCGCCTGGAATCCTCCCTGCAGAATGAAAGGGGGGAGAAAATTACTTCTCAGGACGGAGCCTTCACCAAAGAGGAATGGAAGGAATTCACCGAATGGGCAGCCGGCCTGGGCGTGGAGGTGGTGCCGGAAATCGATACACCGGCGCACAGCCTTGCCATCACAAAGGTATTCCCGGAGACCGCGCTTGCGGACGAGCCGGAGAATGTGGATCAGCTGGATCTGTCCAAAACGGATACGATTTCTCTCATGGAAGGGCTCTGGAAGGAATACCTGGACGGAGCGGAGCCTGTTTTTGCCGAAGGGGGAACCGTGCACATCGGCATGGATGAGTATTTCGGAAATGCGCAGGATTATAAGGCCTATATGCAGAGACTGATCAGCCTGGTAACGGAAAGCGGACGGAGCGTCCGGATGTGGGGAAGTCTGAGCCTGATTGAGCAGGCGAATGGGAAAGCCGCACAGGAAGGACAGTCCGCCTACAGACTGTGGAACGGGGAAGAGGAGGGAGCAGTTTCTCCGGAACAGATTCAGGTACAGGTCTGGAGCTCTCAGTGGGCGGACCCGCAGGAAACCTACCGGGCGGGCTATACGGTTATCAATTCCCTGAACAGCAGCCTGTACATCATTCCGGGCGGCGGCTACGATTCTCTGGATCTGGGGGCTCTTTCAGACTGGGAGCCAAATGAATATCCCATGGGTGGAGAGACCCAGGTGCTCCCGGCATGGTCTCCGCGGGCGGCAGGAGCCATCTACTGCCTGTGGAACGACACCATCGGCAGCCTGGAGGCGGGAATTACCGAAGAAGGAATCTATGACCGGTTTCTGGAGCCGCTTTCGCTGCTGTCCGGAAAGCTGTGGTAAACGCCCTCCTTCCGGTACTGCCTCGGGCTGATGTGATAATAATTTTTAAAGGCTGAAGAAAAATGTTCGATGGAGGAATAGCCCAGATCCTCCGCCACGGAGGTGATGCTCCGGGAGGTATCGGAAAGCAGGATGGCCGCGGCGGACATGCGGGCTTCCGCTTTTTTCTGGAGGAAGGTTTTGCCGTACTGACGCTGCAGAAGGCGCTCCGTCTGCCTGGCGCCAAGGCCGAGCCTGCCCGCCAGATCCTCCAGCGACAGGTTCCTGTACTCATAAAGGAAATATTCCTCAATGATAAAAGCGGTTTTGTCCGCGGCTGCGGAAAGGCTTGCAGCCTTCGGATGGCCGCTTTTTTCATAATTTTCAAAGTTGCGTACCAGACTGACCAGAAGCTGTCGCAGCAGCGCTTCCACCTGAAAAATGCAGCCCGTCCTCCGGCTCTGCAGCTCTTCAAAAATCTCCATCATCAGCGCCCCGGCTTTCTGCGTATCCTGACCGAACCAGAAGGGGGTGTTTTCAAAGACGGAAAGCAGCTCCTCTTCCCCTGTGGAAAAGGAGGAGCTGCTTTTCCTCCTTTTTTCCGTTTTCAGATAAATGCAGTATTCGCACATGGGATCCTCCAGAAGCGGACTCTGCGCGTGCTCCACATGAGGCCCGGTGACATAGAGGGTGCCGGGTATGACCTCATGATAAACGCCGTCTATGAGCGCCCGCCCGCGGCCCTGCGGAATATAGTGGATCTCATAGCTGCCGTTCCCGTGGGAATGGCTGGGAATGGAACGCTCAAACCTTTCATAGACAAAATTCAGCGTATGAAAGCGGGTATCCGCGATGGTAAAATGAATATCTGCGTCCTTGTAGTCTGTCCACATGACGGGCCTCCTTTTGACCAGAAGGCAGTTCCGGAGCGGCTGACCCGCCCGTCCTGCCCGAAAAGTTTGAACAGTTTATTTTTCAAAATAGCTGTCTGATCATGGGATCAGTGTATCAGAGTAAATTTTAAAAATCAATCCGGTAACTCAGAATGGTCTTTCGTTGTTACATGCCACGGGTATTTCTTACTCCAAGAGTGATCCTCAAAAAAGACATCAGTGCAGAGTAGAGGTTTTAAGAGAAAAATTATAAAAATAACGGCCCCGCAGGTTTCTATTCAGAATGCTGAGAGCACAGCAGACCGGAACGTGACCAGCGGGGCATTTTAATGCCATACGGACAATTTAAAACCTGCGCTGATGCGACATAAAAAAGGACAAGTTGTCAAAAGTTTCTCTTATCCTTTTACGAGGGGAAATTTATAATGAAGGTACAAAGAGACAAGAAAATCAGTGCTGCCTGCGGCAGCGGGAAAGGCGGAGAAAACCTGCGGTTTTCTCCTGGAAATTGGGCTTACGCCCAATTCCTCACGGAATTTAGTGCTGCCTGTCGGCAGCGGGAAAGGCGGAGAAAACCTGCGGTTTTCTCCTGGGAATTGGGCTTACGCCCAATTTCTTACGATTTTAGAGCCGCCGTTCGGCGGCAGAAAGGGGTAGAAATGGAAAAAATGAGAATGCGGGGAGCGACGCTGCCCGGAAACAGCACGGTGGAGATGAAGGAATTTGACATTCCGAAGCCGGGACATGGACAGGTGCTGATTCAGACGAAGGCCACGACGATCTGCGGAAGCGATATCCGCTGCATCTACCGGGCGCATGTGGGAAAGGGACCGGAAGGCTATATTCCCGGTATGGTTGCAGGACATGAGCCCTGCGGCGTGATCGTGGAAGAGGGAGAGGGACTGAGACGCTTTAAGAAGGGCGACCGTGTAATCGTTTATCACATCTCCGGCTGCGGCGTGTGCAACGACTGCCGCAGAGGCTATTACATTTCCTGCAAGAGCCGCTTCCGTCAGGCGTACGGCTGGCAGAGAAACGGCGGAATGGCGCCCTACATTCTGGCGGAGGAAAAGGATCTGATCGCCCTTCCCGACGAGTTGACCTACAAGGATGGTGCGCAGGTGGCCTGCGGTTTCGGTACGGTATACGAGGCCATTGAAAAAATCGGAATCTGTGGAAACGACGCGGTTCTGGTGACCGGTCTTGGCCCGGTCGGCCTGGCGGCACTGATGCTGGCAAAAGCCATGGGGGCCAACATGCTCATCGGTGTGGAGATGAATGAGTACCGCGTGGAGCTGGCGAAAAAGCTGGGACTGGTGGATTATGTATTCACCCCTGACGAGGCACTGGAAGGAATTATGAAGGTGACGAACGGCAACGGCGTGGAGCGCGCCATTGATGCCAGCGCCAGCGATCCGGGACGGCAGCTTGCTATCCGTGCCACCAGAGAATGGGGTAAGATCGCTTTTGTGGGAGAGGGCGGAACCTGCACCTTCAATCCCAGCCCGGACATCATCCACGGTCAGAAGACCATCTACGGCTCCTGGGTGACCTCTCTGTGGAGAATGGAAGAGCTTGTAGAGCGGCTGGTGCGCTGGGGCATCCATCCGGAGGATCTGATCACCCACGAATTCCCGCTGGAGAAGGCAGGAGAGGCCTACGCCCTGATGGCAGGAGGAAACTGCGGCAAGGTCGCGGTGGTATTCGATTGAGACGGCCGGAGACAGCCGTATTTAAAGGAGAACAGCAATGTCAGAAATCATAGAACAGAGCAGAATTCCGCGCAGGACTCTGTATGACGGAACCACAGTTCCCGCGGTTGGAATGGGAACCTTCGGGAGCGATAAATACGGGCCGGAGCAGATTGCGGCAGCCGTGTACGGGGGTATCCGGGCCGGATACCGGCTGATTGACTGCGCTTCCGTTTACATGAACGAGGATAAAATTGGGGATTCGCTGACCCGCGTGATGCAGGAGGGCGTGGTGAAAAGGGAGGAGCTTTTCATCACCTCCAAGGTATGGAACGACATGCATGCGGAAGGAAAGGTCATCGAATCCTGCGAAAAGAGCCTGAAGGATCTGAAGCTTTCCTACATAGATCTTTATTTTGTGCACTGGCCCTTCCCCAATTACCATGCGCCGGGCTGCGACGGGGATTCCCGCAATCCGGATTCCAGACCTTTTTCGGTGGAAGAATTTATGGTAACATGGAGACAGTGCGAGCGGCTGGTGGACGAAGGGAAGGTCAGATACATCGGCATGTCCAACATGACGATTCCGAAGCTGGAGGCAGTTCTGCCTCTCTGCCGCATCAAACCTGCGGCCCTGGAAATGGAACTGCATCCCGGATTCCAGCAGCCGGAGCTGTTCGAGTACGCGAAGGCGCATGATATCCTTCCGGTGGGATACTGCCCCATCGGCTCCCCTTCCCGCCCGGAAAGAGACAGGACAGCAGAAGATGTGGCGGATACTCAGATGCCGGAGATTGTAGAAATCGCGGAGCGCCACCATGTCCATCCCGCTCTCATCTGCCTGAAATGGGCGGTGCAGAGAGGACAGGTTCCCATTCCGTTTTCCGTGAAGGAGCCGCAGTATATCAGCAATCTGAAGTGCGCCACGGAGGACCCGCTGACGGAAGAGGAGATGGAAACCATCCGCCTTGCGGATAAGAACTGCAGGCTGGTAAAAGGACAGGTGTTCCTCTGGCCCGGCGCGAAGGGGTGGGAGGACCTTTGGGATCTGGACGGAACAATCACAGGTTAACACCATTATAGAGGGCAAAAATACGACAGCCTGAACTGCTATAATTCAATTGTAAAAGGATAGACCGGACAGCGCAGACGACAGGGCTGCGCATCCGGTCAGTCAGGAGGGAAAACATATGCTGAAGGGAATACCCAAAATCATATCACCGGAGCTTTTAAAGGTCCTGTGCGAGATGGGCCACAGCGACCGGATCGTGATCGCGGACGGAAACTTTCCGGCGGAATCCATGGGAAAGAACGCGAAGGTGATCCGCATGGACGGACATGGAATTCCGGAGATTCTGGACGCCATCCTGCAGCTTTTTCCGCTGGATACCTATGTGGAAAAGCCGTTTAATCTGATGCAGGTCATGCCGGGGGATGACGTGGAAACACCCATCTGGGATGTATATGAAAAGATCGAGGAAAAATATGAGCCCCGGGGAAAGGCTGCCATCGGACAGATTGAACGATTTACTTTTTATGAGGAAGCGAAAAAGGCCTATGCCATCATCGCAACAGGGGAGACGGCGCTTTACGCCAATATCATGCTGCAGAAAGGTGTGGTGACAGACTGATGAAGGATATGTATGAATACTTAAAACAGATCGATGAGGTGATCGCGCGCGGCCCATATAAGGATGACTGGGATTCCTTAAGCGCCCATCCTCTGCCGAAGTGGTTCCGGAATGCAAAATTCGGAATTTTCATTCACTGGGGCGTCTACAGCGTGCCCGCCTTCGGCAGCGAGTGGTACTCCAGAAATATGTACATCCAGGGTTCGCCTGAATTTGAGCATCATGTGAAAACCTACGGTCCCCATAAGGATTTCGGCTACAAGGATTTCATTCCCATGTTTAAAGCGGAAAAGTTCAACGCCGAGGAGTGGGCGCAGCTGTTTGAGGAAGCGGGAGCGAAGTATGTGGTTCCCGTTGCGGAGCATCATGACGGCTTCCAGATGTATAAAAGCGAGCTTTCCCACTGGAATGCGGCGGAAATGGGACCGAAGCGGGATACCCTGGGCGAGCTGTGCCATGCGTTTGCGGAGCATGGACTGGTAAACGGCGCTTCCTCCCACCGTGCGGAGCACTGGTTCTTCATGGGACACGGGAAGGAATTTGACAGCGACATCAAGGACCCCATGCAGCGCGGCGATTTCTACTGGCCTGCCATGCCGGAGCGGGATCATCATGACATTTTCAGCGAGCCCGCGCCGACAGAGGAATACCTTCAGGACTGGCTGACCAGAACCTGTGAGATCATCGACGAATACCATCCGAAGCTCATTTATTTTGACTGGTGGATCCAGCATCAGTCCTTCCGTCCTTATCTGAAGAAGCTGGCGGCCTACTACTATAACCGCGCGGAGGAATGGGGCGAAGAGGTGCTGATCAATTACAAGCATGACGCCTTCATGTTCGGTACCGCGGTGGTGGACATCGAAAGAGGCCAGTTCGCGGACGTGAAGCCCTATTACTGGCAGACGGATACGGCTGTAGCCCTGAATTCCTGGTGCTATACGGAGAACAACAGCTACCGCCCTGCCGCAGACATCATCTGTGACCTGGTGGACATCGTCAGCAAGAACGGAAACCTGCTTCTGAACGTCGGCCCCAGGGCGGATGGAACCATTCCGGAGGAGGATGCGGCGATCCTGCGGGAGATCGGTGCATGGCTGAAGGTGAACGGAGAGGCCATCTATGACAGCCATCTGTGGAGAAAGTACGGAGAAGGCCCTACGCAGGTGGTGGAAGGTCAGTTCTCCGATAAGATCAAGAAGGAATTCACCTCTGACGACATCCGTTATACCATGAACGGAGACAGGCTGTACGCGATCGTGATGCGCTGTGCGCAGGACGGAAGCTACACCTTCCCGTCCCTCGGAAAGCAGGATGCATCCAGCAAGCCCAATTTCGCCGGAATCATCAAAGATGTATCCGTACTCGGCTTTGATTCCCCCTGCGAATGGACGCGGGATGAGAGCGGCCTTCATGTGAAGGTGGACGGCGTGAAAACCGATAAGCCTGTGGTGTTTAAGGTGAAGCTGGTTTAATAACCTCCGCAGAACGGCGGACTGAAAATATGAGCTTTTAAAACGGCAGAGAGCATGGCAGGACCATTTTGAAGCGATGGTCCCGTCATGCTTTTTGTGTTATACTTGATGCGGAAGAGGGAGAATATTCAAATATTTGAAAGGACTTAAAGGAGGCAGGAAGGAATGCGTTATGAAACGAAAATAATAGCTCTGAAAAACGGACAGGAGGCAGTTTTAAGAAGTCCGTGCAAATCGGAAGGCGCGCAGATGATGGAATTTCTGAAAACCCTTTCTTCGGAAACCGAGTTTATTCTCCGCTATCCGGAGGAATGCACGGAGACGGCGGAGCAGGAAGCGGAATTTCTGGAGGGGATGAATCAGTCGCAGACCAGCCTGATGATCGTCTGTACGGTGGATGGGAAGATTGCCGGGAACTGCCAGATCAGTTTTTCAAACAGAATCAAGACCAGGCACCGGGCGACGCTTGCTGTTGGAATCCTGAAGGAATACTGGGGGCTGGGGATAGGAACGGCCATGTTCACGGAACTGGAGAGGATAGCCAGGGAAAAAGAGATTCTTCAGCTTGAGCTGGATTATATAGATGGAAATGAGCGTGGCAAAAGGCTTTATGAAAAGCTGGGATTTGTCCGGGTGGCGGAACATCCGGATGCCATCAGACTGAAGGACGGAACGATGAGAAAGATCATTTCCATGATAAAAAAGCTTTAAATAAAAAAACTGTGAATGGATTCTCCGTGGCCAGTCGTATTTATAGTGAAGTCATAAAAACTATCTGAAACAGACGGAGGATAATGAACATGAAAAAAGGATTAACGGGAATTTTAACGGCTGCAGTAATTTTGTCCATCAGTACGACGACCGTTTGGGCGGCGGGCCCCGGAACCGGATGCCGCTTTGTAGACGCGGATGGGAATGGAATCTGTGATTACGCGGGAAGCGGCTGTTACTATGCGGACGCGGACGGAGACGGGATCTGCGATAACCATGGAGAAAACATCTGCCTGCACTGCGATGCGGACGGGGATGGAATCTGCGACAGCTGCGGGGGAGAATACGTCCGCAGAGAAAGCCGCAGCCGCGGCCATCACGGCGGATATGCGTCCGGTTCCGGCTGTGAAGGCGCTTACGGCCATCATGCTTCCCATCATAACAGGTGAAGAGTGTGAGAATGAGACGGTTTACTGCGGCCGGTACGGCAGATATGAGGCGGAGATATCATGCGGAGCGAAGAAGAGGCGAACAGGGCGGTCGAACGGTATGCTGACATGGTCCGGCGGCTCTGTATGGTTCACTTGAAAAATTATGCGGATACGGAGGACATATTTCAATCGGTTTTTCTGAAGTATGTCCTTAGTTCCGTTTCCTTTGAAAGCGAAGAGCATGAGAAGGCCTGGCTCATCCGTGTTACGATCAATGCCTGTAAGGATCATCTGAAAAGCTTTTTTTGCAGCCGCACGGTGCCTCTGGACGAACTGATCGAACAGCCGGCCTCCCTTCCGCCTGACCACAGGGAGGTCCTGGAAGCGGTGCTTTCTCTTCCTGCCAGATACAGGGATGTGGTGTATCTTCACTATTATGAGGATTATACGGCTCCGCAGATCAGCCGGATTCTGGGGAAAAACGTGAATACGGTTTACACGCTCCTGACCCGCTCAAAAAAGCTGCTGAAAGAAAAGCTGGGAGGTGATGGGTATGAATGACAGGATTCATGAAAGGATCAGAGACTCTTTCCGTGAGATCCATGCGGAAGAGGAATTAAAGAGGGAGACAAAGGCCTTTCTTTCCGAAAGAATGCGGAAACCGGCCGTATGCCGGAGGGAAAGCTTCCGGCTTCTGATTCCCGTCATGGCATGCCTGCTTTTCATTGCGGCGGCAGGAAGCGGGTGGAGGCTGTACTTTACCCCCACAGCGGCTATCAGTATAGATGTAAATCCTTCTCTGGAACTGGAGATTAACCGTTTTGACAGAGTGCTTTCCGTGGAAGGCTATAACGATGACGGCAAAAGTCTGGCAGAGTCGCTGCATATCAGATTTATGAGTTATGAAACTGCGGTCAGGCAGATCCTGGAAATGAAAGAGATTTCTGTTCTGCTGTCACAGGATGAAGCCCTGACGATTGCGGTTTCAGGATCGGATCGGGACCAGTGCGGGCGGATCCTTTCCGACATGGAGGCCTGTACCCGGGGCCACGGAAATGCTCATTGCTATCATGCTGATTCCGTGGAGCTGGAAGAAGCCCATGAAATGGGACTTTCCATTGGAAAATACAACGCTTTCCTGAGACTCAGAGAGCTGGATCCCGATATTACTCCGGAAGAGGTGCAGAATATGACCATGCGGGATATTCTGGACCGGATTGAGACCCTCTCCCCCGGCGGATGGGAGAAGGGGCACGGAGGACACCACGGGAAAGGACATACGTCTGAAAAGCCGCAATGACAAAAACAGAAGGAGAGGAAAAAGAATGAGAACATGTCAGATGTTGTATCCAGAAGAATCATCCACCAGACGTTCGGTGAGTATGGATGGAATGTGGAAATTTTCACTGGACTGGAAACAGGAGGGGGAAGAGAAGAACTGGAAGAACGGTGTGCCGGGAAATGAGATGATTCCCGTTCCGGCGAGCTTTCAGGATTTTTATACGGACAAGGAGATCAGGGAATATACGGGAGATGTCTGGTATGAGACGGATTTCTTCGTTCCCGGAGAGTGGCAGGGAAAAGAGGTTGCCATCCGCTTCGGCAGCGCGACGCACTGTGCCTGCGTCTACGTGAACGGCGTGCAGGCAGCAGTCCATGAAGGCGGATTTCTGCCGTTTCTGGCGGTGGCGACGGATCTCGTAGAGTATAATGCCTTTAATAAGGTGGTGGTAAAGGTCAATAACGAACTGAGCGAGACCCGCATTCCCTGCGGAACAACGAAGGTTCTGAAGAACGGGAAAAAGATGTCCAAACCGTATTTTGATTTCTTCAATTATTCCGGACTGCAGAGACCGGTGAAGCTGGTTGCCTGGCCGAAGGAGCATATCGAGGATTACTCTGTGGCTTATGAGTTTGACGGAGCGGATGCTCTGGTTCATTATACCGTGGAGACAACGGGTGAGCATGAGGTGCTCGTGGAGCTGTATGACAGGGAGCACAGGCACGTGGCATCCGCCTCCGGAAAGGAGGGCGTGCTCCGTGTGCCCGATGCCCATAAGTGGGATGTGGGAGACGGCTATCTTTATGAAATCCGGCTGAGGATTATGGATGGAGATGTATCGGTTGACGAGTACACGGACCGGATCGGCATCCGTACGGTTGAGGTGAAGGGCAGAGACATCCTGATTAACGGCAGAAAGGTCTATCTGAGAGGCTTCGGAAAGCATGAGGACAGCGATATTGTGGGCAGGGGCTTCAACATCGGTGTGATGAAACGGGATTTTGAGTGCATGAAGTGGATCGGGGCAAACTGCTTCCGTACCTCTCACTATCCCTACAGCGAGGAAATCTACCAGATGGCGGACCGGGAAGGCATCCTGATCATCGACGAGGTGGCGGCGGTAGGCATGTTCCGCAGTCTGATGAATTTTGCCGAGGCCTCTTCCGGAAAGAAAACCTCGTTTTTTGAGGCTCCCACGGTTCCGCAGCTTCTCGCCCATCATCTCCAGTGTGTGGAGGACATGATCTGCCGGGACAAGAATCATCCCAGCGTCATCGCGTGGAGCCTGTTCAATGAGCCTGAGACCACAGAGGATGCCGCAGTACCGTACTTTGAAAAGATTTTTGCCAGGGCCAGGGAGGTGGACCCGCAGAAGCGGCCCAGAACCTTTGCCATGATCGGAAACTCCGGCCCGGATACCTGCAAATGCTGCCAGCTCTGCGATTTCCTTTCTCTGAACCGTTATTACGGGTGGTACAATATGGGCGGATATGAGATTTCGGACGCTGAAGAGGCCTTCCGGGAGGAAATGGACAGCTGGGCGAAGAAGCAGATGAACAGGCCTGTGATTTTCACGGAGTATGGCGCGGACACCAATCCGGCGGAACACAAGCTTCCTTCCGTGATGTGGAGTCAGGAATATCAGGTGGAGTATCTGGAAATATGCCATCGCGTGTTTGATTCCTATGATTTCGTGGCAGGAGAGCTGGTCTGGAACTTCGCCGATTTTCAGACCACGGAAGGAATCATGCGGATGAACGGAAACAGGAAGGGAATTTTTACCAGACAGCGCCAGCCCAAGGAAGCGGCTTACTATTTTAAGAAGCGCTGGGAGGAGCTGCCGGTGGATTATAAAAAGTAACGGAAACTGGACGAATATATATTCTCGAAACATTAGTATAAATAAAAAGTAGGCTCTGTACACTTGCGGAGAAAGCGTATAGAGCCTTTTATTAAGCTTTTAATTGTTTAATCAAGAAGCAGACAAAATGAAAGTTCATTGCATTTTGAAAGCATTTTCAATACAATATATCTAAAATATAAATGTTGAAAAAAATAAACATGAATAAGAGGGAAGGATATTGAACAAAAAGTATAAAATTCCCATACTGCATTCCATACAAAGCAAAATTTTGATTATTACCCTGGCATTAACAATAGGGACAACTCTGGTTTCTTTGTTGATTTCCTACTACACGGAGATAAATACCATCAGGAATACAACAGAGAGCTATATGACGCAGTATATTGCTTTTGCTGACGAACGGTTTAATAATTTGCTTTCTGAAGTGAGAAAAACGGCGCTTTCTGTGGCCACGGAACAGGAAATTATATGGCCCGGGGTTCTGCATGGAAAAGAAAACGCATCCTATGAAGAGTACATGCGTAAAAAAAGAATTGCAAGTTTTCTCTCCGGTTTGATGAATCAGAAGCAGTATATGGAAAACGTTATGGTTATCACGGAGGACAGGCGGATTTTTCAGGCGGATACAGCGCTGGTGATGAAGAGGGACCTGGAAACTTCTGTGATGCAGGTTGCTCTGCAGACCGACCGGGCTGGAATCTTTTATGACAGACAGGCGCGTGAGGTATATTACAGCTGCCCGATTCTGCGCGGCGGTGATATCGTGGCGGTGAATCTCATAAAACTGAATTATGATGAGCTGACTGCAGCCTATGAGCAGGAGCCGCTCGAAGAAGTGGATATTTATGTATTTGACGATGACCAGGGACTTTTTTATACAAATGCTGAGTTGACGGGAAAAGAAGGAGAGCTTTTACAGAAAATAGAGCGGAAAGAGGCAGGAGGTGGCTATGTGGAATGGAATGGGCAAAGGTGGTATGCCCTTTCCTGGCAGCATGGGACAGAAAAGATGACTACTGTGGGGCTGATTCCATATGAAGTCCTTTTACGTGATGCAAATGCGCTTCGCCAGAAGCTTTTGCTTGTTGGAGCCTGTGCGGTGCTTCTTGCAGTGGTGGCATCGGTGTATCTGTCGGGAAAACTTTGCACGAATCTGAAGATGCTGACGGAAAATATGGAAGAAATCCGGACGGGCAACTTGATGGTCAGATCAAATATTCATTCTGCAGATGAGATAGGGAAGCTGTCGGAAACCTTCAATGAAATGATGGAGCGGATACAGATGCTTCTGGAAGAGGTGAAGCAGAAGGAACGTCTGAAAAGAGAAGCGGAGCAGAGTGTACTTGCCACACAGATAGAACCCCATTTTTTATACAATTCCATTGACAGCATACAGCATGTGGCACATATGAGAAAGGAAGAGGAAATTGAACATGTGGCAGAAGCGCTGTCCGAACTTCTGCGAAGTGTACTGACAGACCGGAATGAGTTTATTACATTGTGGGAAGAAAGGGAGTATATTGAAAATTACATCTATATCGAGCGATTTAAGTACAGAGGGGATTTCCAGCTCGTTTGGGATGTAGATGAATCGCTCTGGGTATGGCGGTTGCCCAAGCTTCTTTTACAGCCGGTTGTGGAAAATGCGCTGATCCATGGAATCTCTGCGAGGGACAGTGGGGGTATCATACAGGTGAAAATTTATTGTCAGGATGATTATGTGATTGTAAAGGTGATGGACAATGGAAAAGGAATGAGTGAGGAAAAGGTAGAGCAACTTCTGGCGGATATCAGAAAAAAGGATATTACCGGCTTTCGGAGAGTCGGACTGGCAAATGTGTTGAGCCGGATCAGACTGATATATGGAGAGGAATACGGAGGTACGGTCTACAGCTGTCAGGATATGTTTACGTGTGTGGAACTGAGACTCCCGGTTAAGGAGATACAAAGCCGCTAAAGCGGCAGAATGAGAGGAAGAATGGAACGCTCGGTATTGCTTGTGGATGATGAAAAAGTGTTCAGAAATTATATCAGACAGATGGAAATATGGGAAGACAGTGAATTTTGTATAACGGCCGAGGCCAGATCCGCAGAAGAAGCTATTCGCATTCTCGAAAAACAGAAGATTAATCTTGTTATACTGGATGTTTCCATGCCGGGGAAAAATGGAGTCTTTCTTTCGGAGATCATTGCGGCAAAGTATCCGGAGACAGCGATGATAGCGGTTTCCAGCTATGATGATTATGATTATGTACGGGAAATTCTGAAAAATGGAGCCCATGATTATATTCTGAAAAGCCGGCTGACTGAAGAGACGCTTATGCGTGCTCTGAAAAGTGCAGATCTGAGGATGCGGCAGAAATCCTCCTGGGAGCTTCGAAAAGAGCTGAGGAGTCAGGTCGCAGAGTGGATATTTCATGGCGCATCGAGCCCATTCACCTCAGATAATTCCAGAAAGGCGGCAGCAATTGTTAAGGTCAGGTTCCTGAACCGTTATTCAGAGGAAAACGTTGAAACATTGGCAGAAGGCATCGGACGGATCCTTGAGTCTGCAGGTGACAGAAGTCAGGGACTGGATATTCTGGCTATTTACTGTCGACCGGAGAAGTTTATCCTGATTTACCGGTTTTATGAGGAAATATCCGAGGCGAAAATACAGGAAAAGATTGCAGCCTGTACTTTTATCAGTCAGGATAATATCCGCCGTATTTATGGCCTGCAGTTGACAGTGCAGTCATGTCCGGCCTTTTTCAGCGACAATGCAATGCGCTCCTATCTTTTATTTCAAATGAAGGAAAAAAAGGAAGAAACATCAGTGGTTACACCGCTGGCAATGACAATTGGACAGCAGAAAAAACTGCTTGCCGCGGTGGAAATTCTTGATGGGGATGGAGCCGGGACTCAGGTCAGACAGCTGTATGAACAGATTCCGGAAGGCCAAGAGGCACTCTGTCTTATGATGACGAAGGAATTGCTGGATCTGTTGGTTCGTATTTCCGAAGAATATCAGATCAGTCTGGATTTCCTCCCTGAGAATAACCGTCTGTTTGCCTATACACAGGGGAAAAGTAAAGAGACTCTGGCTGCAAATGTGGCGGGACTGTATGGAAATGTGCTGAGAGAGATTCGGGAGCGGAAGGGAACGAAGCGATATACCGGGCTTGTGGGGAACGCGATTGAAATGATGGAGGAAAGATATGGGGAACACATTGGCTTGAGGGAAATTGCCGGAGCGATAGGAACAAACAGTTCCTATTTAAGCAGACTGTTTCATGAGGAAACGGGAATGACGGTGACAGAATATCTGAATCGTGTCAGAGTAGAACGGGCCAAAGACCTGCTGGAAGAAGATGTACCGCTAAAGGAAATCGTACATCGATGCGGCTTCAGGAGTTATGGGTACTTTCTGAAAATTTTCAAAGAGTATATAGGAAAAACGCCGAAAGAATTTTTGCGCGATGAGAATAAACGATAAAAATGCAGATAAAATAATATTGCAAAAAGGGAGATCTGTGCATAAATGCATAGATTTTCTTTTTTTGAGTAAAAAAAGTAGATAAGAAAGTAAAAATAGAGAAGAAATTCACAAAAGAGGAAAAGCACAGGCGTGATACAATGCATGTAGAAAAAAGAGGAAACAACGATAAGGAAGAAATGGAGGAAAGGGTATGAAAATGAGAAAGGTTCTGACTTGTTTTATGAGCATGGCTCTCTGTGTCAGTATGCTGGCAGGCTGTTCCGGTGGCACATCCAATAGTAAGATCAGTGCAGGTGAGGGAACGGAATCTGCTACACAGGCAGAAAGTGCTGAAAATGGGGATTCCAATCTCAATGCGGAAGGATTTCCCATTGTGAATGAGCCGATTACGCTGACTGTATATGGGCAGCGTGATCAGAATCAAGCGGAATGGGAGGATATGTACGTTTTTCAGCAGTATGAAAAAATGACGAACATTCATATGGATTTTCAGGAAGTTCCGGCAGATGGATTTGCGGAAAATAAGCAGCTGTTGTTCGCATCCAATGAGCTTCCGGATGTGTTTCTGAGAGCGGGAATTTCGGCGAATGAAATTTCTACCTATGGTGTAGGTAGTGGACAGTTGATGGTTCTGGACGATTTGATCGAACAGTATGCACCGAATCTGACGAAGCTGTTCGAGGAGAATCCTCAGGCGAAGCAGGCATGTCTTGCAACAGACGGTCATATTTACACTCTTCCCTTTATTGATCTGAGTCCTACGGGAAAGATGGATACCAAGCAGTGGATCAATACAAAATGGCTGGATAATCTTGGGCTGGAAATTCCGACCACGCTGGATGAATTTAAAGAAGTGTTGATCGCTTTCAGGGATCAGGATCCGAACGGGAACGGGGAGCAGGATGAGATTCCGCTGGGGTACCGGGATCCTGTGATGATTTATCAAACAGGAGGTGCATTCGGGCTGCAATATCAGATGGCGGATACCTACAATGTGGATGCTGACGGAAAGATTCATAACTGGTTGTGTGATGACGAATTTAAGGAATATCTGGTATGGCTGAATGAACTGTACGGTGAGGGGCTGATCTGGAAGGATTATTACAAAAATGACCGGGCTGCCTGGAGAAGTAATCTGTCAGGTGAATATTTCGGAGCCATGTATATGCCGTATTCTGATGTGTTTTTAAACTGTGAACAAGACTATTCCGGATATGAACCGTTACTTGGACCAACTGGTGAACAGATGTGGGGAGATGCAAGGACAGGTGTACAAATTGGATGTTTTGCTCTCAGTACAACCTGTTCCAATCCGGAAGCAGCAATGCGTTGGGTGGATTATTTTTATAGCGATGAAGGAGCGCTCTTCTATACCTATGGAGACGAAGGCGTGCAGTACGATATGGATGAAAACAACATTCCTCATTTCAAGGATGAGATCCTGAATGCAGAAGAAGGATTTATGACGGCACTTGGAAAGATTAACATGGTTCCCGGAGGTGGGTTCCCTCATTTGAGAACAGAACAGACGGAGGGAGTTGTAGCGAGTGACCGCACGAAGGAAGCTGCGAAAATCCTGGAGCCTTTCCTTCCTGATACAGTATACGCAAAACCGGCAGTGAGCGTGGATGATATGGACAGAGTAGTTTCTATCGAACAGGATCTGACAACTTATCGTGATGAATCCGTAGCGAAATTTATTATTGGCGAATGGGACTTTGATATGTGGGATGAATACTGCCAGACGCTAGAACAGATTGGAATCCGCGAACTGGAAGAAATATATCAGAAGGCGCTAGACGCCATAGCAGAGGGCTGATGCAGAAGGAAAGCAGCCTCAGAGAACGAAGGAATTAATCCCATTTGCAGGCAACGGGCCGGAGACAGAGTCTGACGGCCCTTTCCTGCAGAAAAAAGGAGGTATTTATGCTGGAAAAATTTAAGAAAACAGGAAAAGGGATTCGGAAAAATGTGGGACTGTACATTATGTTTGCCATACCGTTTGCATGGTATCTGATATTCAAATATGCGCCTATGTATGGAATTCAGATTGCATTCCGGAGATTCAATCCAACACTGGGAATTACAGGGAGCCCCTGGGTTGGACTGACCTATTTTAAACAGTTTTTTGAATCCTATTATTTTACCAATATTTTGTGGAATACAATTTCACTGAGTGTTTTTACAATGCTCATAGGCTTTCCTGTTCCTATTCTGCTGGCGCTTCTGATTAATGAAATTAAAAACGTGAAGTTTAAAAAGCTGATTCAGAACATTACATATATTCCGAATTTTCTCTCTGTGGTCGTAATTGTCAGTATGCTGACGCTTTTTTCCAACAGTGACTATGGACTGTTTAATAAGATTACAGGCCTGTTTGGAATAGCTCCGGTGGATTTCATGTCAAAGCCGGCCCTTTTTCAGCCGCTGTACGTGTTCTCTAACGTGTGGCAGTTTATGGGATTTAATGCCATCATTTACATAGCGGCTCTTTCCAGTGTGGATCAGGAGCTCTATGAGGCTGCTTCCATTGATGGTGCTACAAGACTGCAGAAAATTATTCATATTTCCATTCCCTGCATTATGAGTACGATTATTGTTTTGTTCATCATGAGAATTGGAAGTCTGATGTCGGTTGGATTTGAAAAGGTTTATCTGATGCAGAATTCTGTAACACTATCTGCGAGCGAAGTAATTTCCACTTTTATCTATAAAAACGGAATACAAAAGGGGCAATTCAGCTACAGTACGGCAGTGGGGCTGTTTAATTCAGTCATCAATTTTGTACTTCTTGTAAGCGCGAATTTTGCGAGCAAAAAACTGACCAAAACCAGTCTGTGGTAAAGGAGGCAGGATTGTGGCATGAAAGGAAGAACAGGAAAAATACTGCACAGCGATCTGGCTTTTGACACAATAGTAAATGCGATTGGAGCCGCCATTGTATTAATTGTTCTGGTTCCGCTGATTTTTGTTATAGCGGCCTCGTTTTCAGATCCGGATCTGGTTATCAGAGGAGAGGTGCTTCTCTGGCCGAAAGGATTTACGACGAAAGCCTATACCATGGTTTTTGAAAACGAAGATATCTGGAGAGGATTCATCAATTCCTGCTTTTATACAGTGGCTGGGACTACGATCAGCGTGGTTTTGACCATTCTGGCGGCATATCCTCTGTCCAGGGGAAATTTTCAGGGCCGCAATATTTTCATGATGCTGATTCTTTTTACCATGTATTTTAACGGTGGAATGATCCCAACCTATCTGCTGGTCAGAAATCTGGGCATGTACAATACTGTCTGGGCGTTGCTGATTCCGGCAGCTCTGTCCACTTATAATCTGATTGTAGCAAAGACCTTTTTTGAAAACAGTATCCCCGGAGAGCTTTACGAAGCCGGAACACTGGACGGCTGTAATAATATGCAGATGCTTCTGCGTATTGTACTGCCGTTGTCGAAAGCAATTCTTGCAGTGCTGGTTCTGTATTATGCGGTGGATATCTGGAATGCCTATTTTGACGCTCTGATTTATATCAGGGATGAGGATATGCATCCCCTGCAGATAGTTCTGAGGAATATTCTGCTTCTTGGTCAGACGGAGCAGATGGGGACAAATGATGCGGGGATGGCGGAAAAGGTAAAGATGGCAGAAGCAGTTAAATATTCTGCCATTGTGGTATCCAGTATTCCTATGTTGTTGATTTATCCGTTCGTACAGAAATATTTTGTGAAGGGTGTTATGATCGGAGCGGTAAAGGGATAACAAAATATCTGCCGCTAGTAGGCAGAGAAAGAGGCAGGCTATGAAAAACAAACCGAATATTATCATTGTTATGACGGACCAACAGAGAGCCGATTTGCGCAAAAGTTGCGGATATGAGCTAGATACGATGCCTTTCTTGGACGAGTGGGCGCAGGGGGGAGTGGATTTTCAGCGGGCTTATACATCGAACCCTACCTGTATGCCGGCAAGAGTGAGTATGTATACCGGGCGTTACAGTGAGAGCCATCATGTCAGGACGAATCATAACATGAAGGATGCAGTGTATACGAGAGATCTGCTGGATGTGCTAAAAGAGAATGGCTATATGACTGCATTGTGTGGGAAAAACCATTCTCATCATGAACCGGAGGAATTTGACTTTCATGAAACCTGTGGACATCTGGGCTATGAAGGAGAAATCAATACGACGCCGGAAGAATTTGTCTTTGCGGACTTTCTAAAAAGTACTGATCATATGGAAATGCACCGTCCTTCTCCGGGAGGGGTGGAGGTTCAACACCCTTACAGGAATGTGTCTTCGGCATTAAAGTTTATCGATGGACTGGACGGAAGCGCCCCCTTCTTTGCTTGGGTATCCTTTGCGGAACCTCATAATCCATATCAGGTTCCGGAGCCGTATTTTGATATGTTTCCGCCGGAAACCCTGCCGCCGGTAAAAGGTAAGGAGGAGGATCTGCCCAAAAAGGGAGAACGTTTTGTATGGTTGAGGCAGGTCTGGGAGAAAATTCTGGGAGAAAATATAGAAAGTCGCATCCTGCGGGCAAGGTCCAATTATCTGGGTATGCTGAGGCTGATTGATGATCAGATGAAGCGGCTGGTAGAAGGCGTCAGAGAACGGGGGCTGGAGGATAATACGATATTTCTTTACCTTTCCGATCACGGTGACTTTGCAGGAGAATATGGCCTGATCAGAAAGGGACCCGATCTGCCGGACGTGCTGTGCCATATTCCGTTTGTCTGGAGAGGACCTGGAATCAGACAGATAGGGAGAACAGCAGAAGGGTATGTGAGTATTGTGGATATCCTTCCCACTATCTGCGATTATCTGGATGTTCCGGTTCCCTTTGGCTGTCAGGGAAAAAGTATTCTGCCTCTTTTAAACGGGACAGAATATCCTCATGGCGAATATGAATGTGCATTTGCAGAAAGTGGATTCGGGGGGCTGTATTGGAACAATGGAGATCAGCTTGATCTGGTATCGGAAGGGGCATCCAGAAATATGGAAACTTTTGACTGCCTCAATACATGGACGCAGTGTGGACAGGTACGCGCTCTGTGGAAGGACGACTGGCATATTCAGTTGGATATGATGGGGAAAGGCTTTCTGTACCGGCTTTCCGATGACCCGGCAGAGCTACATAATTTATGGGACGATCCTGCATGTCGGGAAAAGAAGCAGGAACTTCTTGCCGCGCTGGCAGCAGATATGATGAAGCAGGCAGATTCACTGCCGGTTCCGCATTACCGTTATCGGGTAAAGATTCATCCAAAGGGTTTCTGGTACCAGAATTTCGTTGCTGAGGATCCGGGGGTTCGAAAAATGAAGCCGATAGGGGAGAGACATCTGGAAGAAGGGTAAAAACGTTCGAAGAGGTGAGAACCAGTATGGATATAGAGACAGGAAAGCCGAATCTTATTTATGTATTTGCAGATCAACTCAGGTATTTCAGCATGGGGTATGCGGGGGATGAAAATGCGGTTACGCCGAATCTGGACGCATTCTGTGCAGAAAGCACAAATTTGTGTCAGGCTATTTCCGGTCATCCGGTATGTGCGCCATATCGGGCGTCATTACTGACCGGAAAGTATACAACCAGTACCGGCATGGTAATCAACGAGATCCGTATTAATCCATCAGATCATCATACACTGGCCCAGGTGCTGGATGAAAATGGATATGAAACAGCTTATATTGGGAAATGGCATATGTATGCCGCTGAGCTTGGCAATCATTATGATCCGAAAAATTCCTATATACCAAAGGGAGCGGATCGGCTGGGCTTCAATGATTTTTTCGCGGCGTATAATTTCCGACATGAATATGAGATAGGAACAGCTTACTATCACCTGGATAGTCCGGAAAAGATTTTTTATGAAAAATATGAGCCGGATGCACAGACGGATATGGCAATTGAGCAGCTACGCCGCCTTTTAGCGGGAGAAAAACCATTCGCTCTGTTTCTTTCCATCGGTACACCGCATGACCCATGGGTAAAGGAAAATGTGCCGGAGAAGTATCTGGAAAAGATAAGCACCAAAAAATTCCATCTTCCGGAAAATTACCTTCCGGAAAATGACTCGCGTGCGGATGAATGGGCGCAGTTGTCCAGGGAGGAGAGAGCGCAGCTGACCGAATGGATGAGAGTATATTATGCGATGGTAGCCAATCTGGATGAAAATTTCGGCAGACTCAGGCAGGCGGTGCATGAGCTGGGACTGGATGAGAATACGATTCTGATATTTACCTCGGATCATGGAGAGATGTTTGGAGCGCATGGAAGAAGGGCAAAAAATATTTTCTATGAAGAAGCCGTAAGGGTGCCTTTTCTGATTAGTTGGAAGAATCATCTGGTGGAAGGGGTAAGAAGAAATTTCGTGTTTAATACGGTGGATATCATGCCGAGTCTGCTGACGATGATGGGACTTCCTATCCCGGAGGAAGTGGAGGGAACAGACCTCAGCAGATGTATCGAAGGGAAGGCGGATACGCAGGAAGGTGCCCTTATGATGGGAACAGGGCCGACAGCGGTCTTTGGTGATGGTTATGAATGGAGGGCATACCGAACCAGAAGGCACACCTATGCGGTTTATCTGGCGGATGGACAGGAATATCTTTTCGATAACGAAAAGGATCCGAAACAGATGCATAATCTGATACATGATCCAGCATATGAAGCATTGGCAGAGAAATTGAAGGCGAAAATGTATGAAAAGATGGAGAAGATAGGAGATACCTTTGAGAAAAATTCCTATTATGAGAAAAACTGGGTATGCGACAGGATAATCTTAAAAAAAGCAGAAAGACTGGATGTATGAATGGAAAGAGAAGGAGTGTCTGGAAGTAAATGATTTTCCCCAGGGGGCAGGCGTGATTCGCACGAATTACGCCTGCCCCCTGAAAGTTATTCATTAAAACAGCAAGATAGTTGCGCCTGCTACTATTTTGCGATATAGTACCCATCTGGGCAGAAACCCGAATCAGAGAAAAGAAAAAGGAGGCGCAGTAAAATGGACAGCTTTTCCAATATAGGCCGCTACATTTCCATCCTGGACAGGCTCATGCGGATGTACTACGATCATGGCCTGTCCGATTTTGAGATCGGATGGGGACAGCAGTTTTATGTGGAATATCTCTACGACCATCCCGGTGCGTCGCCGCAGGAAATGACGGAATATATCCGCGTGGACAGGGCGACCCTGACGAAAACCATCCAGAAGCTGACGGGAGTGGGCTACATCAGGGTGGTTGGAGATGAGAGGGACCGGAGAGTGAAGCATCTGTATCTGACGGAAAAAGCGGTTCCGGCGGCAAGGCAGATCAAGAAAATTCACGCTGAATTTTATGAATCGCTGGGATTGGGGCTTTCCGGGGAAGAACTGGAGCGGACGGAACACATTCTCCGGCAGATGGCGGAGAATATCAACCGGAAGGTCTGGCACAGAATGGAGACGCAGGGCGGAAACGTCCGGGAAGGAGATCAGCATGAAAAAGGATCATGAAAGCATACAACTGACGGACAGGAAGAGGAGCCTGATTTTTATCTGCCTGGTGGTTTCAGGCATCGCTTCCTCGACTCTGTCCACGGCAATGACGACGGCGCTGCCGAATGTGGTGGAATATTTTGGGATCAGCACATCTGTGGGCCAGTGGGTGACCAGCGGATATTCCCTTGCCATGGGGATGATCATGCCGCTGACTGCTTTTCTCATTACCCGGTTTCCCACAAAACGGCTGTATCTGACCGGAATCGGAGGCTTTATTATTGGGCTGCTTCTGAGCATTTTTGCCGGAAACTTCGGGATGATGATGGCAGGAAGAATCCTGCAGGCCTGTGGAAACGGCATTCTGATGGCGGCGGCGCAGGTGGTCATTCTGACGGTATATCCCATAGAGAAAAAGGGAACCATGATGGGAACCTATGGTCTTGCGACAACGGCGGCTCCGATCATCGCGCCCACCATTGCCGGGCTGATGATCGACGCGTTCGGCTGGAAATCCATTTTCTGGCTGGTTCTGGTGATCATGTGCCTTTCCTTTGTGCTGTCCTGCTTCGTCTTTGAGGATGTTCTGGAGCTGCAGGATAAAAAATTCGACGGGATTTCCTTCCTGGAGAGCATTTTCGCCTTCGGGGGCATTACGCTGGGCATCGGCAATATCAGCGAATTCGGGTTGATCAGCGTGCAGGCAGGCCTCCCGCTTCTGATCGGCGCTATGGTGTGCGTGTTCTTTGTTCAGCGCCAGTGCGGGCTGGAAAAGCCCTTCCTGGATGTGAAGATTCTGCGCAACCGGAATTATGCCGTGAGCGTGATTTCCAGCATGGTACTCTATCTGGTCATGATGGGTTCCTCTGTGATGATGCCGCTGTATGTGCAGAGCGTCATGGGGTATTCCGCCGTGGTTTCCGGCCTGGTCACCCTGCCCGGCTCCCTTGCCACTGCGGTGATCAGCCCCTTTGCAGGGAGACTTTACGATAAAATGGGGATCAAAAAGATTTTTGTCGCGGGCTCCGCGGCCCTGGTGGTCAGCAACATCGGCATGTTCTTCCTTTCCATGAGCACGCCGCTCTGGGTGGCCGCTGTTCTGAACGTGATCCGCAATATCGCCATCGGAAGCCTGATGATGCCGCTTCTGACCTGGGGCACCGGCAACGTGGAATCCAAAAAGGTGGCCGACGCGTCCTCACTGCTCACATCCTTCCGTACCATCTCGGGCTCCATCGGCTCTGCGGTGTTTGTGGGCATCATGACGGCGGTCAGCGCCTCTTCCGCCGCCGTTTATGGAGATCAGGCGCAGATGCACGGCATGAACGTCGCCTTTTTCGGCATGACGGCGGGCGCGGCCGTTCTTCTGCTGATTTCCATTTTCGCGGTGAGAAAAGAGAAGCGGTAAGAGAATTGATTGAAACAGAACCGGAAACGGCCAGCGTTCAGCCGGCCGTTTTTGCCGTCTACAAAGATATGGCCCTCATCCGAAAGTTCGTCTATAATATGTAAAGGAGCGGAAGGCGAAGACAGAAAAAGGGAGGAATTTTCCATGATAAAAAAGAAAAGCGAAGAGGATCTGATTTTTGACCTGTATTCTGTGTCCATCGTGCCCGGTGAAAGGCAGCTCGCCTGGCAGCAGACCGAATTCTACGCGTTCGTGCATTTTACGGTGAATACCTTCACCGACAGGGAATGGGGAGACGGGACGGAACCTGAGTCCTGCTTCAATCCGACGCGCCTTGACGCCATGCAGTGGGCGGAAAGCATCCGGGCGGCCGGGATGAGGGGAGCCATACTGACCTGCAAGCATCACGACGGCTTCTGCCTGTGGCCGAGCAGATACACGGAGCACACCGTTGCAAACAGCCCCTGGAAGGACGGGAAAGGAGATGTGGTGCGGGAATTCGCGGACGCCTGCCGGAAGTGCGGCCTGAAATTCGGCGTCTACCTTTCCCCCTGGGACCGCAACAGCAGCCTGTATGGAACCGGGAAGGCCTATGACGATTATTTTGTGAACCAGCTGGAGGAGCTGCTCACCGGCTATGGAGAGATTTTTTCAGTCTGGTTTGACGGGGCCTGCGGAGAGGGCCCCAACGGGAGGAAGCAGGTTTACGACTGGGAGCGCTATTACGCGGTGATCCGCAGGCTCCAGCCCGGCGCGTGCATCAGCGTCTGCGGGCCGGACGTCCGCTGGTGCGGCAATGAGGCGGGGCATACCAGAGCCTCTGAATGGAGCATTGTTCCCGAAAGAATGCAGGATACGGAGAAGATTAAGGAAAATTCCCAGCAGGAGGACAGTGAGGAATTCCGGCAGCGGGCAATCCGGGCAGAGGATGAGGATCTGGGAAGCAGAGAAGCGGTGCGCGGCGAAAAGGAGCTGATCTGGTATCCGGCGGAGGTGAACACCTCCATCCGTCCCGGCTGGTTTTATCATGCCGCGGAGGACGATCAGGTGAAGAGCCTGGAGGAACTGATTCATGTTTATGAGAATTCCGTGGGCGGAAACGCCACGTTTCTGCTGAACATTCCTCCCACGCCCGAAGGCCTGTTTCATGAAAGGGATGTGGAGCGCCTGAAGGAGCTGGGAGATTATATCCGGAATACCTACCGGGAAAATCTTGCGGATGAAGCGCAGATTTCGACGGAGGAGGATACGGTTACGCTCAGATGGGATTCACAAAAAGCGTTTTCCAGAGTGGTGCTGATGGAGGATATCCGAAGGAGCCAGAGAGTGGAGGAGTTCGCGGTTTATGACGGTCAGAACCGGGAGCTGTATCATGGCACGGTGATCGGCTATAAGAAAATCGTTCCGCTTAAGGGATGCCATGCGGACACACTCATCATAAAGATCCTTTCCAGCCGGATGGAGAGCCATATTTCCTTTGTGGGAGTATATTGATGATGGAAGGCGGAGGAAAGGAGACAGAACAGGATTTTATCAGCCATTCGTGCACCATACAGACCATTCGTGCAAAGACGGTTCACAACAATGTATTCCATGTTATACTGATACCGGAAAACGACCTGGGGAGAACAGTTCGTGGAAAACGGGCCGAACAGTTTTGAAAAAGAACTGACAGAGGGACCGGAATCAGAAAAAGAGGGTGAAAAACGAATGGCTGAAAAAAAGAGAAACGGAACAGAAAAGGGGACGGAGCGGCGTTACAGCTTTATCAGCAACGCCGCCTGGCATTGGCGGGAGCAGTTTACAAGGGAGCCGAAGGCTGCGGTTTCGGTACTGCTTCTTTCGTTTGTGGCAATTTCTCTGCCCCTGCTGAACGCACGGCTTCCAAAGCTGGTGCTGCAGGGGCTGGAGGAGCGCTGGGAGTTGAGGCGGTTTGCGGCTGTGCTTCTGCTGCTTGTGGCGGTGCTGGCTGTCGCCAACATGCTGCAGGCGGCGCTGAAGGCTTATATGAGAAGGATGCAGGGGCCGTTTGAAGACGATTTCAATCTCAGGCTGTTAAAAAAGAGGCTGCGGGTGGACTACGAGATCCTGGAGAGCAGGCAGTTCAATGAGGACGCCCATGCGGTGTACGATTCCCTCTACCGCCCGCACTCCGTGGTGCGGGATGGCTCCATGATCTGGCAGCAGAGCCTGACGGCGGCGGGCGGCCTTCTGCTTTACGGGCTGATTCTGCTTCGGCAGAGCCCTCTCGTTCCCCTTCTGGTGCTGGTTCCGGCACTGCTGGTATTCCTCCTGAAAAGGAAGGCGATGCGGAGGGATCATGAGCTTCGGCCTGCGGCGGATGAGGCGGCCCGGAAAATGCGCTATGTGGAGGAGCGGGGCTGGGACCTGCAGGCGGGAAAGGACATCCGCATGTATGATCTGGGCGGATGGCTGCTCGGCATCCTGAAGCGGGAGCGGAAAACCGGGGAGACAAACGTGCGCCTTTGGGAGAACGGCTATTTTGCGGCCAATCTCTGCGACGCCTTCCTGTGCTTTGTCCGGGACGCGGGCGCCTATCTGTATTTTATTCTCCAGATCGTGCGGGGCAGTCTTCCGGTTTCGGATTTCGTCTGGTACATTTCCGTGGTGGCCAGCTGCCAGCAGGCCTGCAGCGCTTTTCTGGAAAACGTAGAGCTGCTGGGGAGGCTGAGCTTCGATTACTCCAGACTGCGGCTGTTTCTGGAATCGGGTGAAGGGGACATTTTTCAGGGAACCGGAGCGGAAAGAAGCGGGAAAGAGGAGGGATCCGATTTTGCATCTCCCTCCCGCGGGAAGGAAGCGGAAGGAAAAGGACGAAAGACGGGCTTTGATTCCACAGCACTCTCCCCCACGAAGGAAGCGGTAGGCATCGAGCTGGAGCACGTGAGCTTCACCTATCCGGGAAGCCGGGTTCCCACCCTGAAGGATCTGAACCTGACTATCCGGCCGGGGGAGAAGATCGCGCTGGTTGGCTTAAACGGGGCGGGAAAGTCCACCCTGGTGAAGCTCTTATGCGGCCTGTATCGGCCCACTTCCGGCACGATCCGGGTGGGAGGAAGACCTTTGTCTTCCTTTGGAAGGGAAGAATACTTTTCCATGATTGCAGCGGTTTTTCAGGATGTGAAGCTTCTCCCCCTCACCATCGCCCAGAATGTGGCTTCGGATAACGGAGAGGACATCGATAGACAGCGGGTCAGACAGTGCCTGTCCCTTGCGGGGTTGTGGGAAATGGTGGACGGCCTGCCGCAGAAGGAGGACACGCCTCTGGGACACGGCGTGCTGGATGACGGCATCGATCTGTCCGGCGGGGAGAGACAGAAGGTATGGATGGCCAGGGCTTTTTACAAGGAAGCGCCCATTCTCATTCTGGATGAACCGACAGCGGCGCTGGACCCGCTGGCGGAGCAGGAAATCTATGAAAAATATGTGGAGATGTCGGAGGGAAGAACCTCTCTGTTCATTTCCCACCGGCTGGCGAGCACCCGCTTCTGCGATAGAATCTGGCTGATGGAAAACGGCAGGATCACGGAGCAGGGAAGCCATGAGGAGCTGATGGAAAAGAACGGCGCATATGCCAGACTGTTCGCGGTACAGGGAAAATATTACCGGAAAGAAGAGAGCGGGAAGGAATGGAACGAAGCCATGAAGATGGGAGGTGCACAGGCATGAAGCGGGTTTCTTTGAATCGGGAGTCTTCGGGTCTGAAGGATGATATCCGTGTCTATCTGCGCCTGCTTAGGCTGTTGAATCAGTACAATCGGGGCTGGCTGGTGATCCTGCTGGGCGCGTTTCTGGACGGCGCCCTGCCCTTTGTGGCGATCTGGCTGTCCGCCATGCTGCTGGACGCCCTCTATGCGGGACGGCCTGCAGCGGAAATGATGGCCTGGGCGCTTGCGGGAGCGGGGCTGAGCCTTGCGATGGCGTCCCTGCGGCATTTTGCCACTAGGCAGAAGAACATCATGTGGTGGGGGATGCAGCACCGGATGGCGGAGCCCCTGATGAGAAAGACCATGGAAATGGATTACGGCCTGACGGAAAGCGCGAGAGTGCGCGCCCTGCGGGCGAGGCAGGATGAATACCGGAAAAAGGAGCGGGATGTGTTCGAACGCTTCCTGGAGCAGCTGGAGCTTTTTCTTACAGCCTGTGTGAGGCTGATTTTTTCTCTGGTCACGGTGTGGCCTTTTTTCGCGGGACAGCTTTGGGGCGGAAGAAACGGACAGACGGACGGCAGAGGAACCGGGCTGTTCACGCTTCTTGCGGCGGCAGCCCTGATCGGCAGCCTGCTCTTAAACCACTGGTCGGTCAGGCAGCAGGGGAAGAAGAGACGGGCGATCCACAATGAGCATGAGGATGAAAACCGGCTGAACGACTATATGATGGACGAGGTGGTTCTGTCCACGGAAGCCGGAAAGGACATCCGCATCTTTCATCAGCAGAAGATGATGGAAAGCTACGGGAATCAGATGAACCGCAACTGGCGGCGCATGACCCTGCAGTACGCGGCCAATGACGTCCGCCATTTCGGCCTGCAGGGGATGCTGTCCTCCTGCGTCGGCGGCATCGTCTATCTGTATGTGGCCTTCTGCGCCTGGGCAGGCAGCATCAGCATCGGAAATGTGGTGCGTTACGCGGGTGCGGTACAGCAGTGCATTCAGGCCATGACGGATCTGCTCGCCAGCTGGAATCAGATGCACTATGACAGAAGGCAGGTGGACGAATACCTGGAATATCTGGATCTGAAAAACGAGATGAAGAAGGGAACGATCCCGGTGGAAAAAAGACGGGACGGCCGTTTCCTGGTGGAATTTCGGAACGTGTCCTTCCGTTATCCGGAATCAGACCGGTACGCCATCCGGAATCTGAACGTGAAGCTGGAAATCGGGGAACGGATGGCGCTGGTGGGAAGAAACGGCTCCGGGAAGACCACCTTTGTGAAGCTCCTGTGCAGGCTGTATGATCCTACGGAGGGGACGATCCTGTTAAACGGCGTGGACATCCGCAAATATGACGAACAGGAATACCGCCGGCTGTTTTCCGTGGTGTTTCAGGATTTCCAGATTTTTTCCTTCGCTCTGGGAGAAAACATAGCTGGGAGCATGCAGGTGGATGAAGCAAAGGCGATGGATGCCATCTGCCGGGCCGGTCTGGAAGGGCTGTACCGGAAAATGCCGGACGGTCTTGCCACCATGATCAACCGGGATTTTTCCGATACGGGAATGGAAATCTCCGGCGGGGAGGCGCAGAAGCTGGCCATGGCAAGGGCGATCTACAAGGACGCGCCCTTCGTCATTCTGGATGAGCCCACGGCTGCCCTCGACCCCATCGCGGAGAACGAGATCTACACGGGCTTTCATGAGATCATCGGAAACAAAACCGCCCTGTTCATCTCCCACAGGCTGTCCGCCTGCCGCTTTTCCAAAGAGATTCTGGTATTTGAAAACGGAAATGTGGTTCAGCGGGGAAGCCATGAGGAGCTGGAGAAACAGGAAGGCCTGTACCGCCGGATGTGGCAGGCACAGGCGCAGTATTATCAATAGGAAGGAGATGGACTTTGCAAATGGTGCGGAGTAAACTGTAACGAAAATATCCGCTGTAGATACGCATAAAGAAATGCTTGCCCCGTCTCCGGGTGGATGATAAACTTTGAATAAGAGCAGAAGGTTCCGTGGGGGAGGCGGACTGTTATGGATCAGGGCGGATGGAATAAAATCAGGAATGGACTTCGGCGGGGAAAGCGAATCGTGGCGGATTTCATCGGAAATTTTCTGGATGATATCAGTCTGCGCCATAAGCTGCTCGGAATGTATCTGGTATGCGTTCTGCTTCCGCTTGTTCTTACGGACAGCGTGATATTGTCCGTAGTGGTCGGCGCGGAGCGGGATTCCGGCATGCAGGAAATGAGGAATACGACAGAGGCCGTAGTTTACAATATGAGTACCACGATGGAAAACGCGGTGAAGCTGACGCAGACGGTTTATCAGAACCGCTATGTGAATGAGTTTATTGAGGGAGAATACGATACGCCGCTGGATTATTACAATGGTTACATGGAGCTGATGAAGGATTCTCTTTATGAGATCGTGATGGGGAGCAGCAGTTTTCAGACGGTCATCTATGCGGATAATCCGGGCTTTGTCAACGGCGGATATTTCTGCCGCCTGGAATCAGTCCGGGAGAAGGAATGGTATCACCGTTTTTTGGAAAGCGGCAGGGAGATTATGGTGATCCCATACCTGGAAAGAACACCGGCTGCCGGAAATTCACAGAGAAAGCTTTCCATTGTCAGGAAGATGGACTACTATCATAAAGGGCAGAGCGATGATGTGCTGAAGCTGGATCTGGACTACGGAGCGATGGCCAGAAGCCTGACCAATGCCCGGTATGTCAATACCGTTTATGTCTGCTGTGAGAACCGGATTCTGTTTTCCAATGATGGCAGAGGCGGCGTTAATATGGCTTTTGAGGAGCTGGGCAGGGATAAAATCAGGAAAGCCGGTATCCACACAAGCGTACAGATGTATGGAAATGAGTGGGATATCTATGTGATGCGCAGTCCCGTGACGGCAATACAGATCATCAGACAGAACCTGACAATGATCCTCTTTCTGCTGACAGTCAACGTGCTGCTTCCCCTGCTCTTTGTGAGGCTTCTGAACCGTTCTTTCATCCTGAGGCTCAGAGCGCTGGGAGAGGTATTTGAAAAGGAAGATTCAGACCATCTGCAGCCGCTTTCGGAAGCGAAGGGAAAGGATGAAATCGGAATGCTCATGCGCAGCTATAACCATATGGCAGAGCGGATGAACGAGCTGATTCAGACAGTCTATAAGGACCGGCTGAAGGAACAGGAAATGGATATTGCCAGGCAGACGGCCGAGCTTCTGGCACTGCACAGCCAGATCAACCCGCATTTTCTGTTTAATGCACTTGAGAGCATCCGCATGCACAGCATTCTGAAGAAGGAATACGAAACCGCAGATATGGTGGAAAAGCTTGCGCTCATGCAGCGGCAGAATGTGGAATGGAGCAGCGATTCCGTGACGGTGGAAGAGGAGCTTCGTTTTGCACAGGCTTATCTGGAACTTCAGAAATACCGGTTTGGCGAACGGCTTTCCTATCGGATGGAGGCAGAGGAAGAGTGCAGGATGTTACGTATTCCAAAACTGAGTCTGGTTACATTTGTGGAGAATGCCTGTGTACATGGAATTGAAAAAAAGACCTCGCCCGGCTGGATTTTCGTGAGAATAACCTGCCGGCAGGAGGAAGAAGGCAGAGTGCTGTGCATGGAGATCGAGGATACGGGGGCAGGCATGCCGCAGGAGGAGCTGTCTGAGATGCAGGCAAGAATGAACCATGCCAGTATTGAACGGCTCAGAGAGAAGGAAAGAGTTGGCATTCTGAATGCCTGCATCCGCCTGAAAATGGCGACAGGGGACAGAGTGGCCTTTGAAATGGAAAGCGAAGAAGGAGTTGGAACCATCGTGACCATTCGGGTTCCGATGGAGAACTGAAAAGAGGGGGAAGAAAATGCTGAGGGTAATGCTGGTGGATGATGAGCCATTTATTCTGCAGGGACTTTCCGTCCTGATAGACTGGAACGGGCTGGGCTTCGAAATTGTAAAAACCGCGGCGAATGGCCTTGAAGCGTTGGAGTTCTTGAAAAAGGATGAGGTGGATCTGATTATTGCGGATATCAGGATGCCTGGTATGTCGGGGCTGGAGCTTCTGGAAAATGTGCGGAAAAGCCGTATAACGGACGCCTATTTTGCCATCGTGAGCGGCTATAATGATTTTGCGTATGCGAGACAGGCGATCTGTAATGCCTGTGTGGATTATCTCCTCAAGCCTGTGGCAAAGGATGAACTGATCCGGCTTTTGACCCGGGTACGTTCTCTGCATCAGGAATCCCAGAGAAGGAGACAGGAAGAAAGCCGGCAGGAAAAAGCGTACTTTTCCAGACAGCTGATTTCCATCATCTGCGGTAAATATGACAGGGAAAATCTGGAATATGTGAACGAAAGGCTGAAGCTTTCCGGGGGAATCCGTTATATTGCGGTTGAGATCGACGCCAGAGACGAGGCGGCACGCAAGATGACGGAGGAAGAAAAACGGGGGCAGCAGAGAGCGCTCTACACGGCCTGCCTGACGATTCTGGGAAAGGACGGATATCACTGCATCTTTGACGTTTCCAGGAAGGAAAACAGCTATGACGTCGGACTGATCTATTGTGACCGCCTCGCGCAGGAGGCGGAGATGGAGGAACAGGAGTACCTGGATCATTTTCTGGACCAGATTCGAAGAATGATGAATGTGCCGGTGGTGATGCTGGTGGGAAACCGGGTGGAAACGCTGGAAGAAATTGGCGAATCCTCCAGAAGCGCTGCAATCGCGCGGTCATTTCAGGACTTCCGTCTGGAGGAGTCAGGAGCACAGCTTGAAGGAGAGATTGCCGGAGGCAGCGGAAGGCTGTGCAAGCAGACGCTCGACGGACTGGTTTCCGCAGTAGAGCAGAATGACCGGGCAGAGATTTCCAGGTGCGTTGCAGCGCTCTATGAGGAAATGAACAAAGGAGGTCTGGACGCCCATCTGATCGGAGTGAACATCAACTACCTGCTGTTTCAGCTCGTGTATCTGGCGGCGGCTCAGGATGAAAATGTGAATCAGGAGGAAGTCCTGCATTTCATCAGTGCAAATGCGTTTGAGGAAGGAACAATCCGGGGCAGCCGGGTTCATCTGGTACAGTTCGCCAGAGAATATGCAGATTATCTTACCCAGCTTCGAAGCAGGAGCGCGAGAGGTGTTCTGGCGGAGATTGAGAAGGAAATACAGGAGAATTATTCCCGGAATCTGACGCTCAGGGAGCTGAGCCGGAAATATTTTATCAACAGCGCCTATCTGGGGCAGCTTTTTCGGAAAAAATATGGCGTTGCCTTTAAGGACTATCTGAATGCTTATCGAATGGACAGGGCGGCAGGACTGCTGCTTCATACGGATATGAAGACGGTGGAGATTGCGGAACGTGTCGGTTATCATGATACGGATTATTTTATTAACCGGTTTATTGCGGTGAAGGGCTGTACACCGGCAAAGTTCCGAAAACAGATGAGAGAAGGAAAACGGGAATTGTGAAAAAAACATAAAAACCGGACGGATTTTGGATGAACATTGTGCAACTGTAATTTGTCCGGTCTTTTTCTATCCTTTCTCCGGTAGAAAAATGACAGAGATGAGATAGAATAAAGATGTCGAAAGGATGAAAGGAGGATTTGAGAATGAAAAGGGAAAAAATCATGGCGCTTTTGCTGACAGCGGTGCTTGGGGCTTCCGTGCTGGCGGGGTGCGGAAACAGCGGCAGCGATTCTGCGGCAGCCGGAAATACTGCAGCCGGAAGCGCTGCATCTGAAACCGGAGCTGAGACTGGTGAATCAGAGCAGGGAGAAACGGTCTCAGATAAAGGGAATTCAGAGATTAAGGAGTTCACTGCGTTCTTTGCCGTTCCCGGATCGGAGATCAATGATGACAACGAGATCCAGCAGATCATCGCGGAGAAAACGGGGGCAAAGGTGAAGGAAACCTGGCTGACCGGACAGACTGCTGAGGAAGCGGTTGGAACCATGATTGCAGGAGGAGAATATCCGGACTTCATCGACGGAAGCGACGGCATGCAGCAGCTTTATGAGGCGGGAGCGCTGGTGGCTCTGGATGACTATATCGATGATTATCCGAATATTAAGGCATATCTGAGCGATGCACAGTGGAATAAGCTCAGAAGGGATGATGGTCATATTTACTGGATTAACCAGTTCAGTGCCATTTATGAAAAGGATATGACTACCACCCATAATGACGAGGCGTTCTGGATTCAGACGAGAGTGCTGGAATGGGCAGGTTATCCGGAGATCAGAACCATGGATCAGTATTTTGATCTCCTGGAGGATTACATGGAAGCAAATCCGACCATGGAAGATGGAACGGAAAATATTGCCTATACCATTCTCTGTGAGGACTGGCGTTATTTCTGCCTGGAAAATGCGCCGCAGTTTCTGGATGGATATCCGAACGATGGATCCGTAATCGTGAAGGATGGGACCACGATTGTGGATTATAATACGACACCCACGGCAAAACTGTACTTTGGCAAGCTGAACGAGGAATTTAAGAAAGGTATCGTGGATCCGGAATCCTTTACCCAGACTTATGATGAATATATCGCAAAGCTGTCTACGGGGCGCGTGCTCGGCATGATCGATCAGTGGTGGGATTTCGCATATTCAGTCAATGACTCTCTGAAGATGCAGGGGCTTGAGGAACAGGGCTGCAATTATGTACCTCTTCCGGTCACGATTTCCGAGGATGTGAAAAATCAGTGGCATACCACGGGACTGAGTGGAGATAACATCAACGAAGGCAGCGGACTGGCCATTACGGTGAGCTGTGATGACGTGGAAGGAGCGCTTCAGTTCATCGACGATCTTCTCAGTGAAGAAATTCTGAATCTGAGAAACTGGGGAGTAGAAGGAGTAGACTATCTGGTGGATGACAACGGTCTGTTCTATCGTAACGATGAAATCCGCAGCCGGGTCGCGGATACCGCATATAAGGCTTCGCATCTGTGCACCTATTCTTATTTCCCGAATTATACCGGAATGAGCAAGGACGGCATCAATGCGGCGACTCCCGCGGAACAGCCTCAGGAATTTCTGGACAGCCTGCCGGATAACGTGGCAAAATGTCTGGAAGCATACGGCTGCGCTACCTATGTGGATATGCTGGGAAACAACGATATTCCCGGAATATGGTATCCGATGTATTCCTACAGCAGCTCTATGACAACCGCTACTCCCGGCGGACTTGCATGGACAAAGATGGGAGAACTGAAGCATGAATGGCTTCCCAGAGTTGTCATGGCGGATGACTATGACAGCGCATGGGAGGAATACATGGATGCATACGCCGCCTGCAAGCCGGAGGATTTCCTGAAGGAAATGCAGGAGGAGCTTGACAGAAGAATAGCAATGACCGAGTAACCGGAGGTGAAAACGGGCAGCCGGACAAAACAGAGGGTACGGCTGCCCGATTTACGGCATGCGGGAGGTAATCATGGCTGCGATAACAAAGAAGTCCGGCGCTTTCGGAAAGAACAGGAAAATCACCTGGAAAGAGGTGAAACGGCAGAAATTTCTGCTGCTCTGGAGCGCTGTTTTTGTAATATATGGTTTTATTTTCTGCTATCTGCCACTGGGCGGCTGGATCATGGCTTTCCAGAACTACAAACCGAAGGATGGGCTGATGGGGTCCCGGTTTGTGGGAATGGCAAAGTTTCAGCAGCTTTTTTCAGACGCAACATTTCTCCGTGTGATCAGGAATACGCTTGCCATGGGGATTTTGAATCTGGCAGCAACATTTATCATGGCAATCGTATTTGCAATTCTGCTCAATGAGGTGAGAACCGTATGGTGGAAAAAAACGATTCAGACCATTTCCTACCTGCCTCATTTTCTTTCCTGGATTATCGTGACGGGGATTCTGCACGATGCTTTGTCCACAACAGGAATTGTCAACGAACTTCTGGTAAAGGCGGGAATCCTGGACACGGCCATTAACTTCTTTGCCTATCCGAAATACTTCTGGTGGATTGTTGCCTTTGCAAATGTCTGGAAGGAAACAGGATGGAATGCCATTATCTATCTGGCGGCGATCACATCCATTGACCCTTCTCTGTATGAGGCGGCGTCCATTGACGGAGCCGGCCGCTGGGCGAAAATCTGCCATATTACACTGCCCGGCATCAGGCCTACCATTATGATCCTGCTTTTGATGAATGTGGGGAACGTTCTGAACGCCGGATTCGAAGTACAGTACCTGTTAGGAAACGGCCTTGTACAGAGCGTTTCCCAGACCATTGACATTTATGTACTCAAATGGGGAATCAGCCAGGGAGACTACTCCATGGGTACTGCCGCAGGTATCTTCAAGAGCGTTGTCAGCATCGTCCTGATTGTGCTGGCAAATCAGATCGCGAAGCATATCGGCGAGGAAAGCTTATTCTGAGGGAGGCCTGATTTATGAGAAAAGCGAAAGAACCGGAAGCAAAACAGATGAGATACAGAGCGTCGCTTCCCGGTGTCATATTTGTTGGACTGAATACTTTATTTATGATCTTTTTCGTGGTGATCACCCTCTATCCGGTGCTGAATACGCTGGCAATATCTCTGAACGATGGAACGGATGCGCTGCGGGGAGGAATCCATCTGATTCCCCGCAAATGGACTCTGAACAATTATAAAACGGTGATCCAGAAAAACAACCTGATTACGGGTGCCTTCATTTCCGTGTCCCGTACCGTGGTCGGCACCGTCAGCTCGCTGGCGGCAAATGCCCTGCTCGCCTTCATTGTCAGCAGAAAGCGTTTTTTGTTCAGAAGAGAACTGTCCCTGTTCTGGGTGATTACCATGTATGTTAATGGGGGGCTGATTCCCGTGTTCCTGCTTTACAAGAGCCTGGGACTGACCAACAGCTTCTGGGTGTATATCATCCCGGGAATGGTGAGTGCATTTAATGTGCTGGTAATCAGGACCTATATGGAGGGAATTCCGGAAAGCCTGGAGGAATCTGCTCAGCTGGACGGGGCGGGTTATATGAAGATTTTTATAAAAATCATTTCTCCTCTCTGCAAGCCGGTATATGCGACGGTGGCCCTGTTTGCAGCGGTGGGACAGTGGAATTCATGGTTCGATGCCATGCTGTATAACCGGATGAGTGATCAGTATACAACCCTGCAGTATGAACTGATGAAGCTTTTGTCCTCTGTGACGACACAGGGAGCCAGCGCGGAGTCCATGAAAAATGCGGCATCTGCAACGGGAGCCGTAACACCTGCCTCTGTCCGGGCGGCGGCAACCATAGCAACCATGCTCCCCATCGTTTGTCTGTATCCTTTTCTGCAGCGCTACTTTGTCACGGGAATGACGATCGGCGGAGTGAAGGAATGAGAAAACAGGAAAATTTTTGAGTACAGGCGGGATAATGCGTATGCCGCCTGTCTTTTTTGTATGAGCCGCTGGCCGGCGGACAGTAACATCACCTCACAGAAGTAAAATATCTGGCGCTTCCTTCAAAGTTCAGCTATAATAATCTGAGAAGCTTCAGAAGGGAGTATGTCAGCATGAACATCGCAGTCTGCGACGATGAGGAAATACAGCGGAGCCTCTTAAAGGGGTATCTGGAAGCGTGGGCCGAAGCGGGCAGCCACGCTCTTTGTATTTCCCTGTTTTCCACAGGCAGACAGTTTCTGGAGAGCCTGAAGAAGACACATTTTGATATTGTGCTTCTGGACATCCAGATGCCGGATATGGACGGGATGAGCGCGGCAAAAGCGCTGCGGGAGACAGATGATCAGATGGGGATTTTTTTCGTGACAGGTTACGAGGATTATCTGGTACAGGGCTATGAGGTGGAGGCCTTCCGTTATCTGATTAAGCCGGTATCGGAGGAGAAGCTCTGGACGGCACTGGATCAGTTCCTGAAGAAGAGAGGCGGGCAGAAGCGCATTCTGATGGCGGAGACGCCGGAGGGCATGCGGCGGGTGGACGCGGAGAAAATCTGTTATATGGAAGCCTTTGCACACAGCTGCGAGCTGCATACCCTGTCTGAATGCATCACCGTAAAAAGCGGCATTTCTGCCTTGGAGAAGGAAGCGCTCCGGCTTGGGATTCCTCTTTTCCGGTGCCATCGTTCCTATGCGGTCAACATCGCGCAGATCAGGGCGATCGAACGGGAGGCGGCCCTGCTTTCAGACGGAAGCCGGATCCCGGTGAGCCGGAGGCTGTATCAGGAGCTGAACCGTCGTTTTATCGATTATTTCCTGAAAAGGGAGAGGTGAACGGAACTGTTATGACAGGATGGATCATTGGAGGACTTGTGCTTTTTGCGGCCGCGGACGCGGTCTTTCTTTTGTTCTGGGTGCCCCGTCTGGTGGACCGGAAGCTGGAGCACTTTCAAAGCGACCTCATGGACAGGCACTACGACGAGGTGGAAAACATGTATCGCACCATGCGGGGCTGGCGGCATGATTACCATAATCATATCCAGGCCATGAAGGCTTATGCTGAGCTTGGAAAATATGAGGAGCTGATCGCCTATCTGGGACGGCTGGATGAAAATCTGTATCAGGTGGATACGGTGATAAAGACCGGAAATCTGATGATGGATGCCGTTCTGGGAAGCAAGCTGGGACTGATGAAAAAACGGGGGATACGGACGGATGTGACGGTTCATGTGCCGAAACGGATGAAGCTGACGGATATGGAGCTGTGTGTGCTGGTGGGAAATCTTCTGGACAACGCCATCGAAGCCTGTGAAGAGGTGGAAGAGGAGGAAAACCGTTTCATCCGGATCTATATGGACACCCTGCAGGAGCAGTTTTACCTTTCCGTCATGAACGGAATGAACGGCAGGGCACAGCGGAAGGGGACGGGCTTTGTGAGCCGCAAGCGTCCGGGCGGTCTGCCCGGCTTCGGCCTGCAGAGAGTGGACCGGATTGTGGAAAAATACGGCGGCTTTTTAAACCGGCAGACGGAGGAGGGGGTATTCGCCACGGAGATTATGCTGCCCCTTGCCGCCGGAGGCGGAGAGCGGGAAATCCGCGAAAAAAACGGCACGGAGAGAAAAGAAGATGACTGACACAAAGACTGGATATACGACGCTGCTTCTGGATATGGACGGAACCTTTCTGGATTTTGAGGCGGCGGAAAAAAGCGCATTCAGGACGGCAATGATCCGGCATGGCTATCCGGCGGGAGAGCGGGAATACGCCGTGTATGGAAAGATCAACCACGGGCTCTGGGAGGCGTTTGAACGGGGCGAGATCGATAAGCCCACGCTTCTTTCCACCCGGTTTGGAAGGCTGTTTGAGGCGCTTGGGATCAAAGGGGACGGAGCGGCCTTTGAACGGGAATATCAGGCGCTTCTGGGAGAGGGTGCGCAGCTGGTGGAGGGAGCAGAGGAGGTGCTTTCATACCTTGCGGAAAGATATGCCCTTTACGTGGTTACGAACGGTGTGGAACGTACCCAGAGGAACCGGCTGCGCCTGTCGGGGATCGACCGGTTCATGACCGGCATTTTCATTTCCGGGACGATCGGCTGGCAGAAGCCGCAGAAGGAGTTCTTTGACTGCTGTTTTGAACGGATTCCAGGACTGGACAGGAGCCGGACACTGATCATCGGAGATTCCCTGACCTCTGATATTCAGGGCGGCTTCAACGCCGGTATCGACACCTGCTGGTTCAACCCTAAGGGAAAGAAAAAGCCGGAGGGCTTTGGACGGACATGGGAGAAGGAAGCGCATCGGGATTTTGAAATCGGCAGCCTCTACGAGCTGAAGGAGCTGCTGTAGGAGCAGTCCGGTTCCGCCTGCGTCTGAAGATAGGAAAGAAACAGACGGGCAACGGTGGAAAGCCTGGCTGTCTGGCTGTGTACCGCCAGAATGCTGGAAACCAGCCGGTCATCCTGAAGAGGATGAATTTCGGTCCGGGAATTTCTGAGAAAGCTTCTGGAGGAGGCGGGAATGACGCCTACGCCAAGCCCGCAGTCCGCGAGTCTGGCCGCTGTTCTTGCGTCGTCTCCCAGACAGAAGCAGGAAAGGGTCAGGCCGTCCTGGGCTGCGGCTTCGGTGAGCGGCTTTTCCCACCGGCGGTACAGAATGAGGGGGAGCATGGCAAGCTGTGTCAGAGAAATGCAGTCCGTCATGCACCCTGCTTCCACAAAGAACCGTTTCTCCCCGACGGCAAGAAGCGTTTCCCTGCAGAGAGGAACGGAGACCAGATTTTTCGCCTCGAAGGGAGTACGGATGATGGCAAGGTCAAGAAGATTCGTGTGGAGCTGTTCCAGCAGCTGATAGGTATTGGCCTCAAACAGCTCGAAGCGGACGGCGGGGTTCTGTGCATGAAAGCCCTGAATCCATTCCGGAAGCAGGCTGCTTCCCACGGAAGAGATCACGCCGAGGCGCAGGGCGCCCGTAACGCCGTCGCGGCAGTCGATGAGCTCTTTCCTGGTTACATCCGCCAGCTCCAGCAGGGTCACAGCCCGCTCATACAGAAGCCGTCCGGCCTCGGTCAGGATAATTTTTCTGGGGCCCCGTTCAAACAGGAGACAGCCAAATTCTTCCTCCAGCTGCTTCATCTGCGCGCTCAGAGGCGGCTGAGACAGATTCAGTTTTCTTGCGGCGCCGGATATGGTGCCTTCTTTTACCACCGTGACAAATTCGTTAAGCTGTTTCAATTCCATGGCATTCTTTCCTTTCCCGTCAGGATGATGGTCGGTTCTCCGGAACTCAGTAATATATGAAAAAAATATGGAAACCATACCAATATCATAATTTTCCTATACCAAAATCTATGATACGATAAGAAACAGATACAGGCAAGTCCAATCCTTCTGAAGGACTGGTAAAGCCGAACTGGAGGTAGAAACGAGTGAAAAAGCTGCTCATTTATCTGAAGGATTATAAGAAGGAAACGGTTCTGGCGCCGCTGTTCAAGCTGCTGGAGGCTTCCTTTGAGCTGTTCGTGCCGCTGGTGATGGCGGCCATCATCGATAACGGCATCGCCAATGGGGACAGAGGTTATATCGGCCGGATGTGCCTGGTGCTGATCGCACTTGGCATCATCGGGCTGACCTGTTCCATCACGGCGCAGTATTTTGCGGCGAAAGCAGCGGTGGGATTTGCCGCACAGATGAAGCACGCCCTGTTCGCCCATATCCAGAGCCTTTCCTTTACGGAGATGGATACGGTGGGAACATCGACGCTGATCACCCGGATGACCAGCGATGCCAATCAGGTGCAGAACGGTGTGAACATGGTGCTGCGTCTGTTTCTGCGTTCCCCGTTTATCGTGTTCGGCGCCATGATCATGGCCTTTACCATCGATGTAAAATCGGCTCTGGTGTTCGTGGCGGCCATCCCGCTGCTTTCTCTGGTGGTGTTCGGCATCATGATCATCACCACGCCCATGTACCGGAAGGTGCAGGGCGGTCTGGACAGGGTGATGGGCATTACGAGGGAAAATCTGACCGGAGTGCGGGTACTGCGCGCTTTTAATAAGGAAGAAAGTGAGATCAGGCGTTTTGAGGATACCAATAACATGCTGGCGCAGATGCAGAAGGCGGTGGGAAAGCTTTCCGCGCTGATGAATCCGGTCACCTACATCATCATTAACGGGGCCGTGATCGCGCTGGTCTGGACCGGGGCCTGGCAGGTGGAAAACGGGGTCATCACCCAGGGCGAAGTGGTTGCCCTGGTTAACTATATGTCCCAGATTCTGGTGGAGCTGATCAAGCTGGCGAATCTGATCGTCACCATCACCAAGGCCATCGCCTGCGGAAACCGGATTCAGAGTGTCTTTGAGCTGCAGTCCAGCCTGACGGACCCTGCAGAGGACGTAAAGGACACGTCCGACGTAAAGGACACGTCCGCAGGAGAAAAGAATGACGGGACAGTCACCTCCTTTGGCGGCAGAAAGCCCGCGGCCGGCGGGACCGCCGTTCCGGCCGTTTCCTTCGAGCATGTGTGTCTGACCTACAAAAACGCGGGAGCGGAATCTCTGACGGACATTGACTTTAAAGCTTGGCCCGGCCAGACCATCGGCATCATCGGCGGAACTGGCTCCGGTAAATCTTCTCTGGTGAATCTGATTCCCCGATTCTATGACGCGACGAAGGGAAGGGTTCTGGTGGATGGCAGGGACGTGAAGGAATATCCGCTGGAGGAACTTCGGGGAAAAATCGGCATGGTGCTCCAGAAGGCCGTGCTGTTTCAGGGAACCATCCGGGAAAATCTGCGCTGGGGGAAGGAGGACGCTTCCGATGAGGAACTGTACCGGGCGCTTGAGATCGCCCAGGCAAGGGATTTTGTGGAGGAAAAGGACGGCGGCCTGGACGCGTATGTGGCTCAGGGCGGAAAGAACCTGTCCGGAGGCCAGAGACAGAGGCTTACCATTGCCCGCGCTCTGGTGAGAAATCCTTCCGTTCTCATTCTGGACGACAGCGCGTCCGCCCTGGATTATGCTACGGACGCGAGGCTCCGCAAGGCCATCCGGGATATGGAAGGCGGCCCCACTGTCTTTATCGTATCTCAGCGGGCGGCTTCCATACGGCATGCGGATCAGATCATCGTGCTGGATGACGGCGAAGTGGCGGGAATCGGCACCCATGAACAGCTGCTGGAGGAATGCGCGGCCTATCAGGAGATTTATTACTCCCAGTTTGAGAAAAGTGCGGCAAAAACAGGCGCTGAGAATCGGAGGTAGACATGGCAAAGGAAAAAATGGATCGTTCCAGACAGAAGGACACCTTCATCAAGGTGCTGAAATATATGAAGCCATACTGGTTTTATCTGGCACTGTCTCTGGTGCTGGCGGCGGTAACGGTGGCGCTGACGCTGTATCTGCCCAAGCTGACGGGCTTTGCGGTGGATAAGATCATTGAACAGGGAAGGGTGGATTTTCCGGGAATTCTGCAGATTTTAAAGCTGATGGCGGTGACCATTCTGATTACAGCCATCGCCCAGTGGATCATGAACATCTGCAACAACAAGATGACCTATGAGATCGTTCGTGACATTCGGAATGAAGCCTTCCGGAAAATTGAGATTCTTCCATTGAAATATATTGACGGCCATTCCTACGGCGAGATCACCAGCAGGGTCATCGCGGATGTGGACCAGTTTGCGGATGGTCTACTGATGGGATTTACCCAGCTTTTCACCGGTGTGATGACCATCCTGGGAACTCTTCTTTTCATGCTGACCACAGATGTGGGAATCACGCTGGTGGTGGTGCTGATCACGCCGCTGTCCTTCTTTGTGGCGGGCTTTATCGCAAAGCGCACCTTCACCATGTTCCGGGTTCAGTCGGAGACCAGAGGGGAACAGACCGCTCTGATCGATGAGATGATCGGAAACCAGAAGGTGGTACAGGCCTTCGGTCATGAAAAAAAGGCCATGGAGCGGTTCGATGAGATCAATGAGAGGCTCCGCGCCTGTTCCCTGCGGGCGATTTTCTATTCCTCCATCACCAATCCGGCCACCCGTTTTGTCAACAACGTGGTGTATGCGGGAGTGGGCCTGGTGGGCGCCCTGTCCGCGGTGGCGGGGCGGATCAGCGTGGGAGACCTGTCCTGTCTGTTAAGCTACGCCAACCAGTACACCAAGCCCTTCAACGAGATTTCCGGCGTAGTCACGGAGCTGCAGAACGCCCTTGCCTGCGCGTCCCGGATCTTTGAACTGATCGAAGAAGAACCCCAGGTGCCGGAGAAGGAGAACGCAGAAGTGATTTCCGAACGGGAGGGAGGCGTACAGGGAAATGTGGAGCTGTCTCATGTATATTTCTCCTATACGGAGGAACAGAAGCTGATCGAGGACTTCAACCTGAAGGTTCAGCCTGGCCAGCGGATCGCCATCGTTGGCCCTACAGGCTGCGGAAAGACCACGCTGATCAACCTGCTGATGCGTTTTTATGACGTGACGGGCGGAAAAATCTGCGTGGAGGGCTGCGACGTGCGGGATGTGACGAGAAAGAGCCTGCGGGAAAGCTTCGGCATGGTGCTGCAGGATACCTGGCTGAAATCCGGTACTATCCGGGAAAACATCGTGATGGGAAAACCGGACGCCACGGAGGAGGAAATCATCGCGGCGGCGAAGGCCTCCCACGCCCACAGCTTCATCAAGCGTCTGCCGCAGGGGTATGATACGGTGATTACGGAGGAGGGCGGCGGTCTCTCCCAGGGACAGAAGCAGCTTCTGTGCATTACCCGCGTCATGCTCTGCCTTCCTCCCATGCTGATTCTGGACGAGGCCACCTCATCCATCGATACCAGGACGGAAATGCGGATTCAGTCGGCTTTCCTGCGCATGATGAAGGGGCGGACCAGTTTTATCGTGGCGCACAGGCTGTCCACCATCCGGGAGGCGGATGTGATCCTGGTGATGCGGGACGGCCACATCGTGGAGCAGGGCCGGCATGAGGAGCTTCTGGAAAAGAAGGGCTTCTACGCACAGCTTTATAACAGCCAGTTTGCGGTATAAGAGAAAAAGGCTTTGAAGTAAAAGAACAGCTGTTTCGGAGTTACGAAACGATATGAAAAGCGGTGGAATGCAGATTTCTTCCGCTTTTCTTCATTCAGGGAACAGGCCTGAACAGCCATCTAAAGGCAGTTCATTGGAGCGAGTGGTAATTGTTTTGGCAGAGAAAATATTATATATTAAAAATGATATGTTTCGTAAAAACAGTTCTTTTGATATGGAAAAGGAAAGGCTGTCAGCCATGAACAATATTCTGTTGGAAAATATCAGATGCATAATTACGGGAAGCTACAGGGAGGGAAAGACAGACCTGAACACCCTGTCAAATCCGGCGCTGATCCGGGTGGACCGCCGGACGGTGACGCCTTCCCTGAAAGGCGTACCGAAGCTTCCGGAAAGGCAGAAAAGAGCGGTGCGGAGGTTCTACCGTCCCTATGTCCGGCGGATGACGGACCGCTATCATCGGTATTATACATCGAAAAACGGCGTGTTCCGTCCGGATTATCTGCCGGAGGAGCTGTATGTGACGCAGGTGGACCGGTATTTCAGTGACAGGCAGGAGGCCCGGTTCCTGGATAACAAGTGCTATTATTACCGGCTTTTTTCCAATGTAAAGCAGCCGGAGCTCATCGGAATGCGGATCGGCGGAAGCTGGCTGGACGGCCGGCTTCTTCCGGTCTCTTATGCGCATCTGAAGAAAAGGATGCAAAAGGAGCAGGAGCTGGTAATCAAACGGGCCGTCAATTCCCAGGGCGGTTATGGCGTTCACTTTTTAAGCGGCAGTGAGGTGAAAAGGAAGCTGGATGAGCGGATCAGAACGATTCCCTGTGACCTGGTGATCCAGCGTCCGGTCCGTCAGCATCCGGACCTGGCGCGTCTGCATCCGGAGTCCGTGAATACGCTCAGAATCGTTTCTCTTCTGACGCAGGAAAAGGTGAAGATCTATGCCGTATGTCTGAAGATCGGCGTGGGAAAGGAGCGGGTGGACAACGGCTGCCACGGGGGGATCTACTGCGGCGTGAGACCGGACGGGCGTCTCAGAAAGCTGGGCGTGACGGACGACGGGCGGACGGTGGAGCGTCATCCCCAGCTGGGATACCGGTTTGAGGAACAGAGGGTTCCCTGCCTGAAAAGCGCGCTGACCCTTGTACGCCGTGCACATCCCTTTATGGGCCGGTTCCGGCTGATTTCCTGGGATATTGCCATCGATGAAAAGGGGGAAGCCGTTCTGATCGAAGCGAATCTTTCCCTGGGAGGCATCAATGACGTTCAGATCTGTTCCGGCCCCCTGTTCGGCAGGGATACGAAGAAGGTGCTGGACGAGGTATTCCGGAACCGGAGGAGAAAATGGAACATATGGTTTTAAAGAAGGGGACGGATATGCCGGATGAGAGCGGCATGGTGAGGGATGATCGTTTTCTGCGCCGGGAATACCTGAGAACGCTGATCCCTGTCATGTTTTCCGTCCTTGCGGGCACGATCAACACGCTGATCGACAGCGCGTTTGTGGCCCAGCGGATCGGAAACGATGCGCTGGCGGCGGTGAATATGTGCGGGCCTCTGTATCAGGTGATCTGCACCCTGGGTTCCCTCCTCGCCGGAGGAGCCTCCATCCTTTCCTCTCAGGAAGCGGGTAAGGATGAGATGGAAAAAAGCAGAGTGTATTATCATACCGCCCTGTTTCTGGGGCTCGTTCTGGGCGCGGCGGCAACGGCGGCAGGCATTCTGTTCTGTGATCCGGCGGCCCGCCTGCTTTCCCAGGGAGGAGAGCTTACCGGCTACGTCCGGGAATACTGCTTCGCCACCTTCGCGGGACTGATCCCTGTCGTAATCGCCTACATTCCTCTGTATTATCTGCAGCTGGAGGGCAGGGGCAGGGAAATCATGGTCATGATGGCGATTGTAATCGGTGTCGACGTGGTTCTGGACTGGGTATTCCTGTACCTGTTTGATTTCGGAATGGGCGGAGCGGCGGCAGCCAGCGTGCTTTCCATGGCGGCCTCCTGTGTCTATGGCTTTGCGGCGCTCCAGGGAAAGCATTCCGCCTACCGGTTTGATATCCGTCTCATGGGAATCCGGGGCTGGAGAGAGCTCGTAACCTGTGGAAGTCCGGTGGCGGTAGGAAATCTGCTGGACGCCGTCAGGCTCTTTTTGCTGAATGCGCTGGTGCTTGCCGCTGCAGGCGCGAAAGGAGCTGCCATCTGGGCGGTGCTGAACAGCCTGTCTGAGCTGTCGCTGTGCATTTCCTCCGGCGTGCCCCAGGCGGCCGGACCGATGATCGCAGTTTTCTATTCGGTACGGGAAAACAGTGGAATACGGATTCTGATGCGGCTGCAGATGAAGGTGGGAATGGTTCTTACGGGAGCGTTCGTTCTGGCGCTTCTTCTGTTTCACAGCGGGATTCAGGCGCTGTTCGCTCTGCCTGAGCCCATTTTCCTGCCGCTTCTGTGTCTGGGTATTTCGCTTTTTTTTGAACTGATCTGTAGCGTCTGGAGCTCTTTTTTCAACTCCACGGATCAGATCCTGCTCTCCAACGTGCTGATCGGAATTAAACGCTTTTTCTTTCCGGCGGTTACGGCTCTGGCTCTTGCTGTCAGCGGCGGATGGCTGTGGGCATTTCTTCCGCTGAGCGGTGTGCTGTCGGTGATCGGGAGCGCTGCGGCAGTGGGCTGGAAAGCCCTGCGCAGTCAAAAAACCTCCCATCCGCTATCCGGCCTTCTGCTGCTGGACGATTATCTGGAGAGGGAAGGGCTTGTGCTGGATTTTTCAATTGAACCTACAGAGCAGAAGATCTGTGACGCAAGCGAACGGATCAAGGTTTTCTGTACCCGCAATCACATGGACCGGAAGGGCACCAACCGGCTTGGTATGGCGATTGAGGAGCTGCTGGTGGTGATGAAGGAAGCAAATCCGGAGATGAAGAGCGTGGATCTGCGGGTGTTCGCTCTGGAATCGGAGACGGGCATCCGGATCCGCAGCGCGGGGGAACGCTATAACCCGTTTGAAATGGCTCAGGATGGAGAGGATCTTTTCTATCTGGGCGTGACCATGCTTCAGAATATGGCGGAAGAAATCAGCTACAGCTATACGCTGGGGATGAACACCCTGTATCTGAGCTTTTCAGAAAAAGGGGAGGAAAGGAGCCGGATGGAATGACGGAAACGGCAGAGGAATCATGGCTTGCGGACGCGTGTGCGCGGGCTGTGCGGATAAATGAAGGCAATCTGCTTACGCTGCTTTCGGACAACAGGAATACGGAATTCGGGAAAAAGCATAATTTTGCCTCCATCCGTTCCCCGGAGGAATATAAAAAGGCGGTCCCTCTTTCCACCTATGAAGAGGTGCATACGTATGTGGAACGGATGAAGGCGGGAGAGAGGGATGTGCTGACCGTCTATCCCATCGCCGGATTCTGCAGGACCTCGGGAACGGAAGGAACGCCCAAGTATATTCCCGTATCCACAGCTGCTCTGGAGCGCTATTCGGATAAAATCGAATGGTACAAAAAACGGGCGCACAGGCAGGCGGGCGGAAGGCGGCTGTTCGTGAACGGCTTCCGGGTTGGACTCGAACAGAAAAAGGAAGAGTATCTGCTGTCCGAGCTTTATTACAGGAATCTGTTTCAGAAGGGGCTTCTGTCCTTTTCTGAATTCGCGGGCGGACAGGAGACACTGTTCTGGCAGAATGGACATGATATGCTCTATGGAAAGGTGTGGACCGCTCTCGCATCGGAGGATATCACCACCCTGGAGTCCATTTTTCTCTATGATCAGCTCCTTTTTTTTCAGTATCTGCAGAAGCACTGGAGGAGCATTCTGAAGGCCATGAAGGCAGGAAGCATTCCGGACCGGATCAGGATGCCGGAGGAGGAGAAGGCCGTTCTCCTGAAGCTCCCCGTGAGTCTGGAGCGTCTGTGCAGTGTGGAAGCGGAATGCGGGAAGGGATTCGACGGAATCGCAAAAAGGCTGTGGAAGGGCCTGGTTCTTTCCAGCGGCATCAGCAGCGCAGCCTTTGAAACGGAGGACAGCGGTCTGCGCAGATATCTGGGAGACGTACCCGTATACTATTTTGCCTACGTGGCCTCCGAATGCCATATGGGAGTAGCTCTGAGGCCGGAGGAATGCCGTTATGTGATGCTCCCGGAAAGCGCCTTTTATGAATATCTTCCCTGGAGGCAGGACGGGGAGAGCGGGACGGAGGAAACGCTTCTGCCGGAACAGGTTCAGAAGGGCGGGCTTTATGAGGTGGTGCTGACGAATTTTTCCGGTCTGTACCGCTACCGCCTGGGAGACGTGATCCGGGTGGTGGATTTTCTGGGAGAAAGCCCTGTTGTGGAATTTGTGCTGCGCAAAAACCAGTTTCTGAACGTGGCGGGAGAAAAGATGAGCATCTGCCAGGCGGAGCAGGCTGTCCGGAAGCTGGTACGGCGGTATGGGCTTCCCGTACATCGTTACTGTATCGGACAGCTTCCCTGGGAATCTCCTTCCTGCTACGGCGCTGTGTTCGAGTGGGAAGAGCGGGAAAGCTCCGGAAACGAGCAGGATGCGGGATTGGCGGCAAGACGGCTTGACCGTGCGCTGGAGGAACAGAATCTGGATTATCAGGACGTCAGGAGACTCGGATTTCTGAAAAGACCGGAGGTTCTTTTCCTGGGGGAGCAGGAGTATGATGCGTTTCTGGAGGAAAACGGGCTGACAGGAGGACATAACAAGCCCCGTCACGCGGCGGGCGTGATCCGGGAAGAGGTATGGAAGAAGTGGAAAGAGAGACAGAGAACGTGATGACAGGAGAGAAAAAGAAGAAAAGGAGCTTCCGGTTCGGGCTGGCTTTTAAATTTATTGTGGGCCTGTGCGTCGCCGGAGTGTGTATCATGGCAGCGACAGCTGCGGTGGGTGTCGTCACCTACTGGAATTCCATCGCAAAGCAGTACAATGAGATGGCCTATCAGGTGGCTCATACAGCGGAGAGCTATTTTACGCCGGAGGAGCTCGCCCGGTATGCGGACGTGGTCTACCGCTACTGTACAGGCCGGACGGGAAGAGAAGAGATCGATGAGATCACGGAAAGCAGCCGGTATCAGCAGATCCGGACGCAGCTGGATGAGCTCAGGGCTTCCATGGAGGCAAATGATATTTTTGTGTTTGTATTCGATATCGATCTGCTCCGGAATTTTGACCAGGAAGCCTATGACAGCATGGAATGGAATCCGATCTATTACATTTCGGACAGCTATCAGGTAGAAGAGGATCAGTTTTCCATGGGAGATAAAAGCTCCGTTCTGCAGGAATACGTGAATGACTGCATTCAGGCGTATGAAACCGGTGTACATGCAGATAATTATTTTATTTCGGAGGGAGAATTCGGATACAATACCTCTGCCATGTATCCGGTGGTGCAGGATGGGAAAACGGTGGCCTTCATCGGCGTGGAAATTCCCATGTCAACTCTTCAGGGAAATGTGAGAAGCTATCTGTTCCGGGTGGCTCTGGCAGGAAGCGCTGTCACCCTGCTTCTTCTGGCGGCGGCCACCTGGGCGCTGATGCGCACTCTGATCGCTCCGGTGAAGCAGGTGGCGCAGGCGGCCAATCTGTTCGTGGAGAACGACAACATGATTTCGGATACTCTGAGGAATATCCGCACCGGAGATGAGGTGCAGATGCTTTCGGAGAGCCTGCTGAAAATGGAACAGGATATCAACGCCTACATTGAGAATCTGACCAGAGTGACGGCGGAAAAGGAAAGGATCGGGGCCGAGCTGGACGTTGCGGCCAGAATCCAGGCAAACATGCTTCCGAGCATATTTCCGCCTTTCCCGGACAGGAAGGAGATTGATATCTATGCAACCATGACGCCGGCCAAGGAGGTGGGAGGAGATTTTTATGACTTCTTCCTGGTGGATGACGATCATCTTGCCCTGGTGATGGCGGATGTGTCCGGAAAAGGCGTTCCTGCCGCCCTGTTCATGGTTATTGCGAAAACGCTCCTGAAAAACAGGGCGCAGATGGGCGTATCGCCGAAAGAGGTGCTTGAGAGCGTCAATAACCAGCTGTGTGAAAATAATGAATCGGAAATGTTCGTTACGGTATGGTTCGGGATCTATCAGCTCTCCACCGGAAGGCTGGTGGCGGCTAACGCAGGTCATGAATATCCGGCGATCCGGCGTGGCGGAAGCGGGTTTGAACTGTTTAAGGACAGACATGGTTTTGTGCTCGCCGGAATGGAAAACAGCCGCTACCGGGAATATGAGCTGACTCTTGAACCGGGTGAGGCGATTTTCGTCTATACCGACGGCGTGGCGGAGGCAACGGATGCGCAGAATAACCTCTTCGGCACGGACCGGATGCTTCAGGCCCTCAACAGATGTCCGGAGGCTTCCGCTCAGGAAACGCTTGCCCGGGTGAAGGAGGAAATTGACCGGTTTGTGGGAGACGCGCCTCAGTTTGACGATATCACCATGCTCTGCCTGGTGAACAGAAATGAAACGGGAGACGGGAAAAAGGAGGCCGGAGAATGAAGAAAATCACTCTTGATGCGACCATTGAAAATATTGAAAAGGTAACAGAGTTCGTCAATGAGCAGCTGGAGGGCTGCGGCTGCCCGATGAAGGCACAGATGCAGATCGATGTTGCCATCGACGAGCTGTTTGGAAATATCGCTCATTATGCTTATCAGCCAAAGGTGGGAGCCGCAACCGTACAGGTGGAGACAGAGGATGCGCCGCCTGCCGTGACGATCACCTTCATCGACAGCGGCGTCCCCTATGATCCTCTGAAAAAAGAGGATCCGGATGTGACGCTTTCCGCTGGGGAACGAAGTGCAGGGGGACTTGGAATCTTCCTGGTGAAGAAGACAATGGATGATATTCTCTATGAATATAAGGATGGAAAGAATATTTTAAAGATCCGGAAAATTTTCTGAGGTCACTCGGTCTGAGGGGCCCGTTCCTTCATGAGAAGTTCCAGCAGACATCTGGTGGCGGCGCCGAGGGGACGGCCCGGATCGCGGACCAGACAGACGTGACGCAGAGGGATCTCCTCTACCAGCGGGATGGAAAACAGCTTTTTCTGTTCCAGAGCGTCAGCAACCAGTCTTTCCGGCACAAAGGCAAGCCCGAGATCGTGCATGGCAACCGGCAGCAGCAGATCCGCGTTCGCCATTTCTATATCATAATGAAGCGTCAGACCGTGGGCTGCAAAAAAATCCTCATAAAAACGGTAGGACATGGTGGAGCCGGAAAGTCCTGCCAGAGGATACTGCTTCAGGTCGGGAAGACGCATGGGCGTGCTGCACAGATGGGCGAAACGGGGGCCGCCCACCAGAACGCTTTTAAACGGGCGCAGACGGACGGACACATAGGGCTTTTCAATCTGAAAGGGCGTGGGGATGACGGCGAGATCGGTTCGTCCCTCTTTCATGTCGGAAAGCACCTGGGCCGAAGGGCCGTTGCTGATGCGGATCTTCACATCCGGATGCTCCTTCTGAAATCGTGTGAGCAGGTCAAGCAGCAGGCAGTGCAGAGCTGTTTCCGTGGCGCCGATACTGACGGAGCCTCCGTGCAGCCCCAGAGAAAGGCCGAGCTCCTCCTCCCCGCGCAGAATACGTTCGCAGGCGGGAGCCACGTAGCGGTATAACAGCTTTCCCTCCGGCGTGAGCGTGACGCCGTGCCTGGAACGGATGAAGAGACGGCAGCCCAGCTCGCTTTCCAGATTCTGGATGCTCCTGGTCACGGAAGGCTGGCTGGAAAGCAGCACATTGGCGGCTTTTGTAAAGTTACTGTATTTGGCAACATAATAAAACACTTTATAGTAATCGAAGCTCGCGTTCATGGGAAGTCCTCTTTCCGTATTGACTTTAGATATGTTATTTTGGCATAATACTCATATCACATTATTATTTTTCAATATGTTTTAACCATAGTATAATACGCCAGGAGCAAATTGAAAAGAAAAACAAAAGGAGAAAATGTGACAGCACGGACCTTTGATTCGTACAGGAGGTATGGAGGATGAATACGGATACTGCAAAAGCGGCCGGCACTGCGGACGGGTCGTCGGAACAGTCCATAGGAGAGGTTCTGAAACGCCTTGTGGACGTGGAAGAGGCGGCCAGCCGGATGAAGGATGCGGTAGAGGCCAGAAAGAAGGAACTTTCTGCTGCTGCGGACGCGAGAAAGGCGGAGTTCGACCGTCAGCTCGCGGCACAGATGGAGGAGCGTTCCCGCAAGCTGGAGGAACGTCTGGAGAAGGAGAAGCAGGAAGAGCTGGAAGGGCTTCTTCAGAAGACGAAGCAGGAGCTGGACGGGCTTCAGCGCAAGTATGATACGGAACATGAAAAGATAGCGGATAAAATTGTGGAGTCCATCAAGGGCGTGAGGGTTTAGGCATATGAGTTTATTTCGTTACAGCGGTCTGACCGCCAAGGTGAGGGCCATGAGCGGTAAACTGCTTACTCAGGAGGATTTCCTCCGGCTCGGAAGCATGGCGAATGTGCCCGAGGTAATCGCCTATCTGAAGAAAAAGCCTTCCTACGAGGCCCTTCTGGAGAAGGAGGACGAAAGAAATCTGCACAGAGGACAGGCCGAAGGGCTCATTATGCAGTCCCTGTTCGTGGATTTCGCCCGGCTGTACAGGTTTTCCAATCTGGAGCAGAGGCGCTTCCTCAACGGCTACTTCATGCGGTATGAGATCAATTTTCTCAAAGCCGTCATCCGCTCCATTCTGACCCGCGGTGAGCCGCTGACGGATACGGAGGAGTACCGGGAGATCTTCGAACGGCATTCCGCGATTTCCCTGAAGCAGGCCGTGAACGCGGACACCATGGAAGGGCTGATTGCGGCGCTGTCCGGCACGGTCTACAGGAAGGTGCTCGCCGATGTGTACGGATCCGCCAGACGGGAGCTGTTTGATTATGAGCTGGCCCTCGATCTGTTTTTCTTCCTGAATTACTGGAAAATGGTAAAGAAGGAGCTGAAGGCAGAGGACCAGGAGGCCATCGCCCAGTCTGCAGGCGCGCAGATCGACGCGGTGAACCTCACCTGGATCTACCGGGCAAAAAAATATTACGGGATGTCAGCAGCGCAGATTTATGCGCTGATTGTGCCCATCCATTACCGGCTCACCAGAGAGCAGGTAAAACGGATGGCAGAGGCGGCTGATGTGAACGAGCTTCTCGGAATCATGGAGACGACAAAATACGGGCGTTTCCTGGAAGGAGAGGACAACCCGAAGCTGGAGCGCTGCATGGATGCCATGCAGGAAGCGGTGCATGAAGTGCTGCTTCGAAAAAAGCCCTATTCGGCGGCCTGCCTGGATGTCTATCTGTACCGGAAGGAGCAGGAGGCGCATAAAATCATCACAGCGATGGAATGCGTCAGATACGGTCTTCCTTCTGAAAAAATCAGAGAATATCTGGCATAAGCGCACAAACCTGCGGTTCATGCCGAAGAATGACAGACGTCATTCTTCCCTTTAAATGAAATGCCGCCTCCGGCGGCAGGAAGGGGTACGGAAACGAATGATAGAAAAAATGGAATTTTTGAGTATCATCGGTCCCAGGGATCAGCTTGACCGGGTAACGGAAAAGTACCTTGGGAAATACGAGATACAGCTTGAAAATACGGTGGGTGAGCTGAAAAATCTGAAAAACATCGTGCCCAATTCAGAGAGCAATCCCTACCGTGAATGGATCGGAAAAGCACAGGAGGCCGCGGCGATCGTCAATGGAGACGCCAGGCCGGGAGCGCAGGCGCAGAACGGAAAGAAGAAGACCGGGGCTGCCGCATTGTCTCCGGAAGAGGCAGTGGAGGTCGTGAAGGCGGCGGACGGCCTCATGGAGGAAAGCCACAGGCAGAAAACAAAGCTGGAGGCGGAGCTGAAAAAGAAGCGCGGACTGCTGGAAGCCATCCGCCCCTATCTGAACCTGCACTTTGAGCTTTCCAAAATTCTGCACTTTGAATATGTAAGATTCCGCTTTGGAAGACTTCCGATCGGATATTATCAGAAGCTGAAGGATTATCTGCAGGAGGATGACTGCACGATCTTTGAAAAGTGCAGGGTGGACGAGTCCTATGTGTGGGGCATCTACTTCGTTCCGGCCTCCGAGGCGAAGAAGGCGGATGCGATCTACGCTTCCATGCATTTCGAACGGATTTTCATCGAGGACGCCTATCAGGGTACGGTAGACGAAGCCTGCCAGACGCTGGAACAGGAAATTGAGGCGCTGGCAGGGCAGGAAAAGGCGCTGGATGAGAAGCTTGCCGGAGATCTGAAGAAGGACGGGGACAGGATCCTTGCCGCACAAGAGGTGATTGAGACTCAGTCCTCCCGCTTTGATATCCGCAAGCTCGCAGCCTTCACCCGGTCGAAGAATGAAACCTTCTTCATCCTCTGCGGCTGGATGACGAAGAAGGATGCGGAAAAGCTTGGAAAGGAGCTGGAAGCGGATCCTGAGCTGTTTGTGACGCTGGAGGAAAATCCGGACAGAAGAATTTCCACACCTCCCACCAGATTGAAGAATCCGGCGATCATCCGTCCCTTCGAAATGTTTGTCCGCATGTATGGACTGCCGAATTATAACGAGTTTGATCCCACGTTTTTTGTGGCGCTCACCTATTCCATCATTTTCGGTGCCATGTTCGGAGATGCGGGACAGGGCCTCTGCCTTGCTGTCGGCGGTTTCCTGCTGTACCGCTTCAAAAAGCTGAACCTTGCGGCGATCATTTCCTGCTGCGGTATCTTTTCCACAATTTTCGGCTTCCTATACGGAAGCGTGTTCGGCTTTGAAGATGTGATACCGGCTCTCTGGCTGCGGCCAACGGAAGCCATGACGACACTTCCCTTCATCGGAAGGCTGAATACGGTATTCGTGGTGACAATTGCCATTGGTATGGGACTGATCCTTTTGACAATGATCTTTTCCATCGTAAATGCCTTCAAATCGAAGGAATACGGCAAGGCGCTGTTTGATACCAACGGAGTGGCAGGCCTGGTGTTTTACGGAGCCGTCGTGCTGGTGGTGGTTCTGTTTATGACGGGAAATCATCTGCCTGCGGCAGCTGCACTGGTAATCCTTTTCGTTGTGCCGCTTCTGGTCATCGCCTGCAAGGAGCCGTTGACCCGGCTTCTGGAAAAGAAAAAGGCGAACCTGGAGGAAGGCCCTGTCATGTTTGTGGTGCAGTCCTTCTTCGAACTGTTTGAGGTCTGCCTGAGCTATTTCTCCAACACCCTTTCCTTCGTCCGTATCGGTGCCTTCGCGGTGAGCCATGCGGCCATGATGGGAGTGGTGCTGATGCTGGCGGGAGCGGAAAACGGCGGTACGGGAAACCTGCTCGTCATCATTCTCGGCAATATCATCGTCTGCGGTATGGAGGGCCTGGTAGTTGGCATTCAGGTGCTCCGTCTGGAATATTACGAGTTCTTCAGCCGTTTCTATAAGGGAGACGGAAGAGAATTTAAGCCCTACATGTAACAAACAACGGAAAAAAGGAGAGCCGCCCGGAGAGCGGCAGAACAGGAGTCCGGCACGAACCGCAGGGTTCGCGCCAAAGAACGGCTGACGCCGTTCTTTCATGAATGAAATGCCGCCTGAGGCGGCCAGAACAGGAGGAAAAAAATGAAAGTATTATTATTCGCAGCACTGATCGCATGTATCGTGGTTCCCTTCCGCGTATTCTGTAAGGGAGAGCAGACAAAGAGCAGATATAAGAAAACGCTTGCCTTAAACGGTGCGATGTTCTTCGGCCTGATGCTGGCAACGGGCGTGATGATGTTCGGCGGAAGCGCATCCGCTGCGGAGACCGCTGAGACGGCTGTGGCTGCGGCAGGCGGCCTTTCCACCGGCCTTGGCTACCTGGCAGCCGGCCTTTCCATCGGCCTTTCCTGCGTGGGCGGCGGTATCGCCGTTGCGAGCGCAGCCAGCGCGGCTCTCGGCGCCATCAGCGAAGATTCCTCCATCCTCGGTAAGTCCCTCATCTTCGTGGGTCTGGCCGAAGGTGTCTGCCTGTACGGTCTGATCATCGCCTTCATGATCCTGGGTCAGCTGTAATGAAGATGTATCTGATCAGCGACAACATTGATACCTGGACCGGCATGCGTCTTGCCGGCATTGAAGGTGCGGTGGTCCACGAGAAACAGGAGCTGAAGGCAGAAATCGACAAGGTGCTTGCCGATCAGGAAATCGGTGTCCTGCTTCTGACGGAAAAGTTCGGAAGGGAATTTCCGGATATCATCGACCGTATCAAGTTGGAGCGCAGGCTTCCCCTGATTGTGGAGATTCCGGACAGACACGGCACCGGCCGCGCCCCGGATTTCATCACATCCTATGTGAACGAAGCAATCGGTATTAAAGTATGAAGTGTGAAAAGTTAATCTAAGCCAGCCAGGGACGCTGGCCAGGATTGACTACACTTCACACGGAAGAATGGCCCGGAGAGCCATTCTTCCTGCAAATTATGGAGGTCATGTATGACGACAGAAGAAAAGTTGAAGCATTTTATGGATGTGACGACGCAGAAGGTGAACGAGGAAAACGCGGAAGCGCTGGAAGAATATGAAAAGGGCCTGGATAAGGTTTTTGCAGATTATAAGGAGAACGCCACACGCAAGGCGGAGCTTTCTCTGAAGCTGAAGGAAGAGAGCCTTACGAAAAAGAAAAACGCGGAAGTTGCCAGAAGACAGATGGAGATCCGCGAGGAGACGGGCCGTCTGCAGAAGGAGCTGACCGAGAAGATTTTCGCCGAGGTGAGAGGAAAGCTGGAGCGCTACATGGGAACGGGAGATTATGAGAGATACCTGATCGCCCAGGTGCGCGCGGCGAAGGAGTTCGCCGGAGACGACGAAATCCTGATCTACATCGATCCTGCGGATATCGATAAGAAAAATTCCATCGCGGCTGCGGCAAACACCACGGTCATGGTGAGCAAATATGGCTTCGGCGGCGGCATCCGCGCCGTCATCAAATCCCGCGGCATCCTGATCGACCAGTCATTTGAAACCAAGGTAAAAGAAGCGGCAGAAGGCTTCGTATTTCATTTATAAGAGAAAGGAGGAAATCTTCCAATGGAAAGAACAGCCAGAATTTACGGCATTAACGGACCGCTGGTCACCATTAAGGGCGAGACGGATCTGAGAATGGGCGAAATGGTTTACGTGGGAGAAGAAAAGCTGGTCGGCGAAGTGATCCGCTTAAACAGCGAAATGGCCACGATCCAGGTTTTTGAAGAGACCTCCGGCCTGAAGCCCGGTGAAACCATTTATCCGACGGGAGCGACTCTTTCAGTAACCCTTGCTCCCGGCATTATCACGAATATTTTTGACGGTATTGAACGTCCGCTGGCGCAGATTGCGGAAAAATCCGGGGCCTACATTGACCGCGGCTTTTCCATGGACTCCCTGGATATGGAGAAAAAATGGGAGACAAAACTCTGCGTAAAGCCGGGGGACCAGGTATACGGCGGAACCATCATCGCGGAGGTGCAGGAGACTGCGGCCATCGTGCATAAGGTCATGGTGCCCCCTGACATTTCCGGAACCGTGGAAACGGTGGTTCCTGACGGCAGCTATACCATCGGAGAGACGCTGGTGACGGTATTCCAGCCTGATGAAACGGTTGCTTCCCTGTCCATGATCCAGAAGTGGCCCATCCGCGTGCCCCGTCCGGTGATGAAGCGTTTCCCCGCTTCCCGCCCCCTTGTGACGGGCCAGCGTATCCTCGACACCCTTTTCCCCATCGCCAAGGGCGGCACGGCTGCCATCCCCGGCGGATTCGGAACGGGAAAGACCATGACACAGCATTCCATCGCAAAATGGTCGGATGCTGATATTATCGTATACATCGGCTGCGGCGAGCGCGGCAATGAGATGACCGAGGTGCTGGAGGATTTCTCCAAGCTGATCGACCCCAAGTCCGGCAATCCCCTGATGGACCGGACCGTGCTGATCGCCAACACCTCCAACATGCCCGTTGCGGCCCGTGAGGCCAGCATTTACACCGGCCTGACCCTTGCGGAGTATTACCGGGACATGGGCTATCATGTGGCCATCATGGCGGACTCCACATCCCGGTGGGCGGAGGCGCTCCGTGAGCTTTCCGGCCGTCTGGAGGAAATGCCCGCAGAGGAAGGCTTCCCGGCTTACCTGGCAAGCCGTCTGTCCGCGTTCTATGAGCGCGCCGGAATGGTGAAGACCCTGAACGGAAACGAAGGAAGCGTCACCATCATCGGAGCCGTTTCCCCGCAGGGCGGTGACTTCTCCGAGCCCGTTACCCAGAACACCAAGCGTTTTGTCCGCTGCTTCTGGGGACTGGACAAGAATCTGGCCTATTCCAGACATTTCCCGGCCATCAACTGGCTTTCCAGCTACAGCGAGTATCTGCCTGATCTGGCAAGCTGGTATGCGGACAACGTGGGACCGGATTTCATCGATGACAGAAATCAGCTGGTTTCCATCCTGAACCAGGAGAGCAGCCTGATGGAGATCGTAAAGCTGATCGGAAACGACGTTCTTCCGGATGATCAGAAGCTGACGCTTGAAATCGCCAGAGTGATCCGTCTGGGCTTCCTTCAGCAGAACGCCTTCCATCCCCAGGATACCTGTGTGCCGCTGGAAAAACAGAAGAAGATGATGGATACTATCCTGTATCTGTATTCGAAGGCAAAGGCTCTGGTATCAATGGGTATGCCCATGTCCGTCCTCAAGGAGGATAAGATTTTTGATAAGGTCATTGCCATCAAATACGATGTGGAGAATGATCGTCTGGATAAATTTGACGACTACAAGGCTGCGATTGATAAATTCTACGACGATGTGATTGCGCGTAACGCATGACAATACGAGAAGAAGTTCTAAGCCGGCAGAATACGCCGGCCAAGAACTTCTACGGACTGTATACAGTCCGGTCTCGTATTGAAGAATGACCCCAAGGCCATTCTTCCGTATGGATTAAGATTGGAGGTTGCATGAGAATGTGCCTGATGGCACCTTCTTCATGCGGCAGTATTGCGCCGGAGCGTCGCAATACTGCGTTGATCGCAGCGGAGAAATCGCATTCGCGTTTTCTCCGCGCGGCCTCAGCGTAAAGCGCTTCGGCATGGAGGTAAATATGGCAATAGAATATTTGGGCCTGCAGTCGGTGAACGGTCCCTTCGTCGTGCTTGAGGGCGTCAAGGGCGCGGCCTATGATGAAATTGTGGAAATTATTGCGGACGGGAAGGACAGAAGACTCGGCCGTATCGTGGAAATCAATGAGGACAAGGCGGTGGTTCAGGTCTTTGAATCCACCGAGAATCTGTCCCTGAAAAATACCCATACCAGACTGACCGGTAAACCCATGGAAATCGGGCTGACGGGCGATCTGCTGGGAAGAACCTTCAATGGTATCGGCGAGCCCATCGACAACCTGGGTGAGGTAATTGCCGAGAAGTATGCGGACGTCAACGGAAAGCCCTTAAATCCCGTGACGAGAGAGTATCCCAGAAACTATATCCGCACCGGTATATCGGCTATCGATGGTCTGACCACCCTGATCCGCGGACAGAAGCTGCCGATCTTTTCCGGAAACGGCCTTCCCCACGACCAGCTGGCGGCACAGATCGTGCGCCAGGCTTCCCTGGGGGATGATTCCGATGAGCAGTTCGCCATTGTGTTCGCTGCCATGGGCGTCAAATACGATGTGGCGGAATACTTCCGCTCCACCTTTGCGGAAAGCGGTGTTCTGGATCATGTAGTGATGTTCCTGAATATGGCAAACGATCCGGTGGTAGAACGTCTGATCACGCCGAAGGTAGCGCTGACCGTGGCGGAGTATCTGGCATTTGAAAAGCAGATGCACATTTTGGTTATCCTGACGGATATGACTTCATTTGCGGAGGCCATGCGTGAGGTGTCTTCCAGTAAGGGAGAGATCCCTTCCAGAAAGGGTTATCCCGGCTATCTGTATTCGGAGCTTGCCACCATTTATGAGCGCGCGGGCATCGTGGAGGGGATCAACGGCTCTGTGACCCAGATCCCGATTCTGACCATGCCCAACGACGATATTACGCACCCGATTCCTGACCTGACCGGATACATCACAGAGGGACAGATCGTTCTGGACCGTGACCTGCACGGACAGTCGGTTTATCCGCCCATCAGTGTGCTGCCCAGCCTTTCCCGTCTGATGAAGGACGGTATCGGTGAAGGTTATACCAGAGCGGATCACCAGTCCGTGGCGAACCAGCTTTTTTCTTCCTATGCGAAGGTGGGAGACGCCAGAGCCCTTGCCAGCGTTATCGGTGAGGATGAGCTTTCCGATCTGGACAAGCAGTATCTGAAGTTCGGCCGCATGTTTGAAAAGCATTTCGTAGGACAGGGTCAGGAGGAAAACCGTACCATCATCCAGACCCTTGACATCGGTTGGAGCCTTCTCAGAATGCTTCCCAGAGAGGAACTGGATCGTATTGATACCAAGATTCTGGATGAATACTATGATGCCGGAGAGGCGATGCAGGAGGATTAGGCCGGACGGAAATCCCGGTGATTTGTGCCGGGGCATCAGCGGGAGCCTGACCGCCCCCGCTGACGTTCCGAAGGGAGGAACAGTATGAATACAAACGCATTTCCCACAAAAGGAAATCTCATGCTCGCCAAGAACTCCCTCGCGCTTGCAAAGCAGGGCTACGAGCTGATGGATAAGAAACGGAATATCCTGATTCGGGAGCTGATGAACCTGATCGAGGAAGCGAAGAACATTCAGACCCAGATCGACAGCACCTTTACGGAGGCTTATCAGGCTCTGCAGCAGGCGAATATCGAGGTAGGAATCCATTATGTCCAGCAGATTGCCCAGGCAATCCCGGTGGAAAATGGCGTGCGCATCAAGACCAGAAGCATCATGGGAACGGAGATCCCGCTGGTGGAGCATGAAGAGGAAAAAAAGGTTCCCTACTATGGATTTTACAATTCCAGCGAGTCGGTGGATGCCGCGAGGGAAGGCTTCCTGAAGGTGAAGGAGCTGACCCTGAAGCTGTCCATGGTGGAAAATTCCGCCTACCGTCTTGCCATGAATATCCGCAAGACCCAGAAGCGCGCCAACGCGCTGAAAAATATCACCATTCCCTCCTATACCGCGCTGGTGAAGGAAATCAGCAATGCGCTGGACGAAAAGGACAGGGAAGAGTTCACCCGCCTGAAAGTCGTGAAGCGGATGGTGGGAGAGAAAAATTAGTAAATGGAATACTGGCCGGACAGGTGAGAATCTTCAGCTGTCCGGCCTTTTACGATACGTCCGTGCCGGATTTCCCTGGCTGCTCAGTTTAGATATTCGGGGAAGTGTGACAGAATGGAAAAAAGGGAAGGAGAAGGGAAAATGCTGTTTCCTTATGCTATTCGCAATTTAAAGGATTGGGCCGGAATCTTTCAGGATAAAGCCGCATTTGCCCCTCTCGTAAGGGAAATTTTCAGACGTCAAGGACTTGATTTTTCCGGTATCGATTCCTGCACGCCCGGTTCCAACGCAGTATTTTGTTCTGGCGGTTTTATCGTCAAAATCTTTGCACCGGAGGAATCGGAGATCGGCGGAGAGAGCGATTTTCTCACGGAACGCTTCGGTCTGCGGCGGGCGGCACAGCTGGGCATCCCGGCACCCGGACTGTACGCGGAGGGCGTGATCGAGGATGCATATATTTTCCGCTATCTGCTGATGGAATATGTGGATGGAGAATCGCTGGCGGCGTGTTCTGCACACATGTCCGGGGCGGAACGCCGCCGGATTGGACAAAGTCTGCGCAGGATCGTTGACCGGATGGATGTCCCCTGTGAACCTTTCAACAGCCATGCGCTGTTCTCAAAGGCGGCGGAAGCGAGATGGGAGGCTTTCCCGGAAGAATTCCGTGAGGAAAGAAGGGCGTATCTGAATGAAAGACGCGCGGAACCGGCAGTTTATGTCCACGGTGATCTGAACCCGGACAACATCCTCATCCGTCCGGATGGGAGCCTTTGCCTGATTGATTTTGCCGACGCCCTCCTTGCCCCCATTGAACTGGAGCTGTCCGGGCTCCTGTGCGACGGCTTCCGGTTTGATCCGGATTATCTGGAGGGATTTCTCGGGGAAGAGTTCCGGAGAGAGAAAGACCGAAGAGCGAAAAAACTGTCGGAAAGCCTGCTCTTCGGTCTGCTGCTCCACGATTACGGGGTGAACATCATCCGGGATAATATCGGTGCGCCGGAGAAGATTTCTTCTCTGAAAATGCTGAAAGAAAAGCTGGATTACGCCCTTCTCACCGGTACCCAGACCTCATAATGAGTATCCTCCGGATTGGGCTCAAAATACACTTCAATGTCCGGAGCGTCGGCAAATTCATATCCGGAGGTGGGGAGCCATTCGGCAGCGATGCGCCGTTCCAGCTCCTGAATGGAAATCCCGGTGCCCGCTCCCGAAAAAATGGCCCAGGTTGCGGCAGGAACCACATATTCTTCCAGTCTGTTTCCGGTGTCGGCATCGGAGGATACTGCGATATAATATCTCCAGTCCTCCTCCTGAATACAGACGCTGACACCAAGGACCCCTTCCGGCTCCCCATTCATTCTGGAAAGGATTTCCGAAAGCGTGCCGTCTGAGACGGCGTCGTCCCACATTTTCGGTACGGTAAGAAAATTCTTTTCAATCTCCTTTTCCAGCGGCTGCGAAATACCCACGATGCGGAAGGCAGGCTTTGTTTCAATTCGATAATTCATTTCTTCAACCCCCATTACAGTAATTTTGAAGGTGATGCGCGGAAAGGATTTGACAACAATGTCGCCTTTTTTCACCGCAGACGGAGCCACACCATGAACGCTTTGAAAGGCCCGGTTAAACGCGGTCGGTGAAGAATAGCCGTATTTCAGCGCAACGTCAATAATTTTTTCCCCGTTCATCAGATCCACGGCAGCCAGGGACATCCGTCTGCGCCTGATATATTCCGAAAGCGGAATTCCTGCCATATAGCCGAACATCCGCTGAAAATGATAGGCGGAACAGCAGGCTGTCCGTCCCAGCTCCTCATAGCGGATTTCTTCTGTGAGATGCTCCTCGATGTAGGAAACTGCCTGGTTCAGGCGTTTGATCCATTCCATGCCTGTTTACCTCCTGTGATCAGAATAAACCTTCGCCCGGGAAAATTCCTCTCTTTTTCTGCACCGAAAAGGAGAGGCGCAAATATTAGTTGCTGAAAATACAATTCGGTAAAAAATCTTTTATGCGTTTTTTAAATGGAAATTTGTCCGTTCGGATTTTCACTCCCTCTGAGCAGGTGAATGTCTCTGTCCATCCGGTTCGTTTCCCTCTTCAGCCTGCGAAAATAGAATAGGGCGAACAGGAGCCAGGGAATGGAAAAGGAGAAAAAAATGTCGCGGAAGGCATCGGGATGGAGCGGCAGGAAGCATCCATACAGCCAGACAATACCCAGCACACAGGCCAGAGTAATCAGGTAAAGAAGGATCCCCGCCCGGAGTGGAGAGAGGCCGTCCAGCCGGTAACTCTGGGAAAGGACGGCAATGCCGATCAGGGCGAAAACAGCCGAAAAGATCAGATTAAACTGGGTATAGTTCAGGCTGCGGCGAAGGAGAATTTCCAGAAAATTGCCTCCAAGAGTAAAAATGGTAAACACCATACAGAATATGGAGAAAAAATTTTTTCTTGTGATCAGCCTCATGAGCGGGCCTCCTTTCCCGAAACGGCAGCGGCCAGACGCTCGCGGAAGGCGGAGCGGTAGTGGCGGCTGATGATCAGATTTTCCTGATTGTCCAGACAGATCAGGGTGCGCATTTCAAAATCGTTTTTTATGGCCTGGACACGGTAAAGATTGACTACGACGGATTTGCTGATCCGGACGAAGCCGAGACTTCGAAAACGTTCTTCGGCTTCCTTCAGGGTGAGGAAAACCTCGTACACCTCTGTTTGCAGACAGGCGAAGGTTCGTTTTTCCACGGCTTCAAAATAGAAAATGCCGGAGATGGAAAGAGGAGTTTCCGCCCCATCCTTTATTCCCATGAGCCGTTTCCCTGTATTTTCAAGCAGTCCGGCCGCCCAGAGAATCTCATCGGTTGCCGACTGGCAGTGAATCTCAGCGTGATCCTCTGTGACCGCCGGATTTTCAAAGATTGAAACTTTCATCCTTCCGGTTCCTTTCCCTTTACCCAAAACAGTTTTTCCTGAAAAACAGTTTACCATAAAGGCCGGGAAAAAACAGCGCTTTTCGGACAAGCTGCGTCATGCGGCGACAAGATGCGAAACAGAACGTAAAAAGAAGCGTATACTCATAGCCGATAAAACAATAAGCTGCGCCTGGCCGGATGAGCGAAAGGAGAAAAGGAAGTTTCCGGGCACCGGCACAGGCGTACGGAGAAAGGATGGAAATCATGGAAAGAGATCAGAAAATGGAAACGATGCGTAAAAAAGGCTGGCTGTGCGTGGGGCTGGGAATCCTGGTGTTTCTCACCCTGGCACTGGAGGTCGTGGTGCTTCTGGCAGAAAGCGCAGTTTATGGGGCAGCGCCTTCCGCGTTCTGGCAGAACTGCATTCACTGGACATTAACCTGCGCGGTCTGGTGTGCAGGACTCATCCTTGTACATAAGGCCGCCCGCCGAAGGGAGTTGTTTAGAGAGGAAGAGAAGGAAAGCTTGCGCCCCATACAGTGGATTTGGCTGGCGGTGATAACTGCGGCGGGCGTGCTGTTCATGGCAGCCAACTGGAATATGACATTTAAGCCCCTCGCGGAATGGAGCCATTTTGTGGAAATGTTCGGAAGCGCAGGAACGGTGGGCTTTCTGTTTCAGTATCTCTATTATCTGGCGGAGTCAGCCATTATCCTGACAGTGATCATGCTGGGACAGCGGGCGGGAGAGCTCTTTTTCAGTCAGGGAAGGAACACTTTTATTCCCTGGGGGTGGCTGTTCTGCTCTCTGCTGTGGGGCTTTCCCCATCTTCTGACCAAAAACTGGGAGACGGCTGCGATGTCCATTGTGCTTTCCTTTGTTTTTGAACTGGCGTATCTGGCTGCCGGACGGAAAAAATGGCTCAGCTATGCGGCGGTGGCGGTGATTTTTCTGATGTAAGGACAGAGATCTGTTGTTATGAAATGTTCCTGCGAAAATACCTGTGCGGGTAGTGCTCAGATAAATAAAAAATATGGTCTATGCGTTCAGTGGGGAGCCGGTTGTAATTGCCAGGCCCAAGAATGAAAATGTTGTGATGCTTTCAGAAAAGGAATATAACGAACTTCTGAAGGCAAGACAGAATGTTGAATATCTGGCACGTATTGACAGCAGCTATGAACAGCTGGAAAAAAATCAGACCATATCTTTTTCACTGGATGAACTGCGGGACATGGAATCGGACAATTGGAAGCCTACACAGAAGATTAAAGATTTTATGGAGCGCATGAATAATGAATGATTTTACCTTTACCGGTCAGGGGTTTTCTGATTATCTGTATTGGCAGACGCAGGACAGGAAAACGCTGAAGAAGACGTTCTGTACAGATACCCTTTCATGGGATACAATGAGAGAAGAATTCTGTTTTCTTACATATTAAGCTGAAAATGGATTACATGGAAAAGGAGAGGCGGTATGAAACGAACAGAACGGGGGATTTTGATTGAGGGAAAACAGGGGATAACAGAGCTTTCTGTTTTAAGCGAAAGCATTATCCGGGTGCAGAAGCGGGTGGACGGACAGGGAGCGTCGGAGGAGCTGATCCTGACAGGCAGTCTGCATCCATATGACGCCTGGACGGTGCAGGAGATGCCGGACGTAGTCAGAGTGGAGACCCGGAAGCTCTGCGCCGCTTATTCCTTCGATGATGACAGTCTGTGGTTTTATCGAAACGGCGGCGGGGAGATCCTGCGTGAAAAGGAGGCGCGTTTCGTCAGAAATTCGGAAGAAAACGGGTGGACAGGCAGTGTGGAACAAATTTTTGTGTCTGCGGAGGATGAGGTCCTGGGCGGCCTGGGACAGCAGGCGGACGGCGCATGCAATTATAAAGGGCGGTTTGTACATCTGAATCAGTTTAACATCATCAGCGCGGTACCGGTTCTGGTATCCACAAACGGCTACGGGCAACTGCTCCCTGACGGAGCTTAACCGGCGTAAAACGCCGCTGCGGCTGCAGTTTAATCCATATACCAAGACGTCCTCCACAGTTTTTGTTCCGGAACAGACCGGGCCGTATGTATGGATTATCGAAAAACTGAACAAGAACATGGGCTATGAAAATCTGCTGGTCCGGGTGGGAGAGACAAACGTGATTGAACGGGGAACCTCCTGGCACGCGAATTATTACACCGGCTCCGTATGGCTGGAAAAAGGAAGGGAATATCCGGTTTTTGTAAACGCGGCTGTCAGCCTGTATTATCAGACACCGGAGCAGAGGCAGGAAACCTCCATCTGGTCAGAGATTGCCGGTGGCATTGACTACTGTGTGATGTACGGCCCGGAGGCAGATGAAATCATCCGGGAATACCGGCAGCTGACCGGAGACGCGCCGCTTTTCCCCAAATGGGCTTACGGCTACTGGCAGAGCAAGGAATGCTATCGGACCGGACGGGAGGTTCTGGACATAGCTGCCGAGCACCGGAGGCGCGGACATCCCATCGATGCTATTGTTCAGGACTGGCAGTATTGGGGAGATTTTGGCTGGAATGCTTTGAAGTTTGCACCGGAGTATGCGGAAAATATTGAGGAGGTAATCGATACCCTTCATCAGGAAAATGTGCATTTTATGGTCAGCGTCTGGCCCAATTTTGGAGAGAGCGAAAAAAACGAGGCTTATCAGGAATTTAAAGAGAGAGGATTCCTGATGGATGATTCTCCGGCGGAAAGCCTTGGGGATTATACGGCGGCGCTTCAGGGTTTCCGGCGGAATTATTACGATGTGTGGAATCCCGAGGCCAGAGAAGCGCTCTGGCGGCGCATGGAGGAAGGACTTTTCCGGAAGGGCGTGGACGCCTGGTGGCTGGATGCGACGGAGCCGAACCTGTGGAGCCTGCAGGGCGCATATCACATGTATCAGACCTGTCTGGGGCCTGCAGCCCGGCGGCTCAACGCTTATACGCTGGCTCATTCGAAAAGCATCTATGAACACCAGCGGCAGACGGATGAAACGAAACGGGTCTTCATCCTGTCCCGGACCGGATTTGCCGGGATTCAGAAATACGCCACAGCCGTCTGGTCAGGTGATACCTGGTATTCCTGGCAGACTTTCCGGAGACAGATCGCGGACGGGCTGCAGTATTCCCTGTCCGGACTGCCATACTGGACGTCGGATATCGGCGGCTTCATGGGAGATCTCTGTGAATCACCGGATTATCGGGAGCTCTATGTGAGGTGGCTCCAGTTCGGCGCATTCTGCCCCATTTTCCGTGCGCATGGAACCAAATGCCCGCGTGAGGTCTGGTGCTTTGGAGAAGAGGTGGAGAAAATTCTGCACCGCTATCTGATGCTGCGCTATCGACTGATGCCCTATATTTATTCGCTGGCCTGGCAGGTTACCCGATATCAGAAAACCATCATGCGCTTTTTGTGGATGGATTTCCGCACAGAGCGACGTTGCCTGGAAATTTCGGATCAGTATCTGTTCGGCAGCGCTTTGATGGTCTGTCCCGTGACAGAAAAAGGAGCCACGGCCAGGGAGGTCTATCTTCCGGATGGAACCGGCTGGTACGATTTTTGGAGCGGCCGGTATCATATGGGCGGTGCGCAGATAACGGCGGAAGCACCACTGGAAATCCTTCCGCTCTTCGTCAGAGCCGGCTCGATCCTGCTTCTGGGACCGGAGTCCCTGCATACCTGTGAAGAAAATCCGGTTGAAATCCGGATTTACAGCGGACAGGATGCGGAACTTATCTGGTATCGCGACAGCGGCGACGGCTATGATTATGAAAAAGGGGAATATGCGCAGGTGCGGCTTCTGTGGAAGGAACCGGAGCGAACCCTGACCATATGCCCGCAGGAGGGACATTTTGTGCAGGAGGATCAGCGGTTCTTTGTGACCGTGATGAATCCCGATGGAAGCCTTCAAAGCACACAACCTGAGCCCCTTCCTGCAGAAGGCTGTCAGATTAACATGAAGGGATGATGGAAGCTGATTGAAAAATAAGCCTGATGGCTTATTTTTCAATCAATAGTTTTGCGCCGAAGCTTTGCGCTGAGACATGGAGGAAGAAAAGAGCGATGGAAGAAGCAATCAGGGCGGATCTGGAGTCCTCCTTCGGCCTGCACGGGGATTCGGTCAATCCGGTTTCCGGCGGCTGGCTGAACCGAAAATGGAAGCTTGTCTGCGGCGAGAAGGCATGGCTGGTCAAGCAGTACAGCAGGAAACGTTTTTCACAGAAGCAGCTTGACTGGATCGAGGAATCCATGCAGCGCCAGATCATTGCGCAGAGGGAGGGCGTGCTCTGCCCACGCGTACTTTCTTTTCGGGGAAAGGTCCTGCGGACGCTGGCGGACGGCACCACTTACATGGTCATGGAATTTTGTCCGGGCGTGATGCTGGATCACAATACCGTTATGACAGATCAGATGTATTCGCTGGGGAGAGCCTGCGGACAGATCCACCGGACCTTCTCCGCCCTGCCGCCGCAGGGCGTGCGGGGCTATCCCCTGGACAGGAAAAGTGTTCTGCATGAGCTGAGGGAGCATTACCGGACGCAGATGGAAGAATGCGGGAAAGCGGCTGAAGAGGGAGGCCCGGCAGGCTCGTCATCGGATTTTTCAGATTCATCTGAGGAATTTTTTCGTGCTCTGGAGCAGGAGCGGAGAATTCTGGAGAAGCTTCCCGCTGATTTTTTCGATCGCCTGGAGACGGGGATCGGACACGAGGATTTCACGCCGGACAATATGCTCTTTTCCGGAAATGAGGTGTCTGCCATCCTGGACTTTGACCGCAGTCAGTACGGTTTCCGGCTCCATGATGTGGGACGGGCGATTCTGTCCTTTGTCCTGAAGGATGGGAAAATGGATCTGAAAAAGGCGTATGCCTTTCTGGAAGGGTATGGGGAATGGATGGCTTTTGGAGGAAGCAGCCGGGCAGGATGTTCAGGGGACTGGCTGGAGCGCACGCTTTCCGATGCGCTTATGCTCACCTGGTGTATTGAAGCGCCATGGTGGATGAAAAGGGGCGTGTTTGCCGGGGCGAGTGTGAAGCCGGGGAGGTTTCTGGAGGAGATTACTTGGGTGGGGGAGTGGTGGAAGTAAGGGAAATATCGGGATAGTGGCTTGGAGAAAAAGACGGGACAGGAAAATTTCCAGGAAAAATTCACTGGGATAATTTCCTGCCCCTGATTCCAATATGGGAGCTATTATTGTAAAGTTCATATACAATTGTTAACTTTACATTCCAGTCTGTATCTATTATTTTTTGCTTATTACTCATCTAATATATGTGACCGATGCAGAAAAATCAAGAGATTATTTTTTGACGGAATATTTCTCGCGGAAAGCCTCATAATCAGATTTAGCGATCTGATACTGTTCCTGTGTGCTTTCTTCCTGCTGATATATTTTCCCGCTGAACGGATCAATCAAAGCGTCCGAAATGATTTTTTGGAGATAGTGTTTCTGGTCGTAATTTGCCATGACAAGAGAATCTCTCACATACATGGGAGTATTCCGGAGAAGCTCTACACGGAAATCTATTTTCTGAGATCTTAAATAATGCCACAAAAAGGTGATGCAGGTTCTTGTATTGCCTTCTATGAACGGATGAATACTCCATAATTCCAGCAGAAAATCAGAAACAACAATCTCCAGGCTGTCGGCTTCCCTCCAGTTAAACGTTTTGAATTTATGAAATAAAGTATTTAATTTGCGCTCGATATCATGATAATCCGCATATTCCGCCGAACCTCCGGAAAGAACCCGTTCACTTTTATAAAGATTCTCATCGCGAAATGTACCGGCCCATTCGTACAGGTCTCCGAATAAATATTTATGAACTGACGTCAAATGAGCGATATCCAAAATCGCTTTTATTCTCTGGGGGTGTACATCAAGGCCGAGAAGCTTTACGGCAACCTTTTGGATTTCCAGCTTTTCCAGCAGATGCCTGTCATGAATATGATATTTGTTAATAAGCACATCACTGTCGGGATAACAGTATTTTCCGTTGCTCATACATTAACTCCCAAATATTCTAATCGGTCCACCCGGGTCTCCATTTCTTTCAGAGTGATTTCACCGGAAATATAGGAATCCAATACTTTCATAAAAGTTTCATCCGGGCCATTGGTTGCGGTGAACAGAATCGCCAGAACTCTCTCCACACTTCTCCGTCTGCTTTCGCAGGAATCGATATAATTATCGGCTATGAGAATTCCCTGTAATTCGAGAATCTTTTTTATCATATTCACGACATAAGCGGGCGGAGTGCGCCTTTCCTGTTCCCAATCCTTTAAAGTAGAAACAGGAATATCAAACATGGCAGCAAACTTACTTTGGCTTAAGCCCGTTTGGGAGCGAAGCTCTTTGATGCTCATAGAATCATCTCCTTTTCTTATATATTATACGGCATTGCCGCCCAATATACAAGAAAAAGCGGCCCAAATAGCTTCAAGAAAATATAAACAATAATTAATGGAATAAAAATATTGCATTATACAAAAAAGCTGCTATAATTAAAAACATAGAATAATATCAGAACTGCAGCACTCAGGTGTCTGCAGTTCAGAAAGGAGGGATACCATGTTTCAACTTAAGCTGCATTTTTCGCTGGATAACAATTTTCTTCCAAAGGAAATGGAGCGGCTTCTGGTCAGCTTTCTGAAAGCTTCTGCGCAGAAGGAAGGACAGGACTTCTATGACAGTCTGTTTGACAAAAGCAGATCGATTATAAAGACGTACACCTTTTCTTACTATTTACCGGGTGCATCTTTTCAGAAGGAGAGAATTGAACTGGCACAGCCGGGATTTATCATGCTTTTTTCAGATGCGGATCTGGAGGAATTGATTCATTTTTATAATGCGTTTTTAAAAATGAAATTTATTTCTTATCCGGTGGAGAAAAACGCGATGACGCTGACCTGGGTCTCCATGCAGGAAATGAAGGAGATTGAAGACAGTGAGGTTGTGGTAAAAATGCTCAGCCCGCTTCTGGTCAGACAGCATGATGCGCAGACAAACCGGGACAGATATTGTCTTTACAGCGACACGGATTTTTCGGAGGTGCTGTTTAAAAACACGGCATATCTGCTGGAAAAGCTGAACCTGCCTTATTCCATGGAAGGTTTTTCCATCCAGCCCATTAAAGGGAAAAAAGTGGTTGTGCCGGCATTCGGGAGGCTTCTTGATGGCAATCTGGGAATTTATAAGCTGACTGGCCGGCCCGAGCTTCTGAATTTCCTGCATCTTGCGGGTGCAGGAAGCCGCTGCGGAGAAGGGCATGGGAAAATGGAGGTTATATTGTAGGAGGTGGAAGCGTGAGCGAGGATAGAATCCGGCTTCTGATGGGGGATTTCACAAAGAATGCCGGACTGGTCGGCCTGCATTATATGCTGGAGGTAAACGGGGCAGTTAAAAATACAGATTATGGGATTGAAGAGCAGGCGGTCTGGCTGAATCGGGAGTATGCTCTGCAGACGGACTGGACGGATTTGTATTTTAAAGCTTTTGTCAGATACTTTGCTCCCTCTACAACCTGGCAGCGTCTGCTTGATGTCATAGAGGATATGCAGGCTGTCTTGAAACAGGAAAACTGGCAGGCAGACAAAAAGGTAAAAGAAAAACTGAAATTCATCAATGACAAACTGCTGTCAAACAGTTACAAAAGTGGTTTTGAAAATATCCGGAACAGAATAGAGAATCCGGAGATTTACGAGAAACTGAATCAGAATAAATTGAGTGAAAAAATGGAAACAGCGGAGCTGAGCAGCCGCCTGGAGGAATTGAAGACCTTTCTGATTCAGCCTCTGTGCAGGGAAACCTTTGTCATGAAAGGGGTGATTTATAATTATATCAACCGGTTTTGGGATGGAAAATGCTTTCTGCTCAGAGCAAATGCCAAGAAAGATGTGCGGGAGGTATATGAGGCAGATTTTTCCGTTCCATTGAAGAAATTCTGGAGCAGCAGTCATGAAAAGGCGAAAGAACTTTGTGTTGACTGTGGAGAAGCGATGGATGCAAAAGAAAAAACTTCCATTGCGTTTATGAAGGATGCGGCGGATGACTTGAACCGAAAACGTTCCGCCTTCTGGAATGGAAATGTGGATGCATTTTTATGTCCGGCCTGTACCTTCCTCTATTCGCTGGTTCCACTTGGTTTTCAGCTTCTGGGAAACAGATTTTTATTCATAAACAGAAATGACAGCATGGAAAGCCTTCTGATCAGCAATGCAAAGGAGCATAAAGGAATTGAACGGGAGCGAAAAGAAGCAGAGGGAGAAAAGGTATCCGCCTGGTTTGCGCGGATGATGAACGTTATTTTAGAAGGAAAGGAAGGGAGCGTTCATAATATTCAGGTCATCCTGAAAAGCATGGATGCGCAGGAACATTATCTGTTTCAGGTGATTAACCGGGAAATTATGATGATTCTTCAGGATGCGGAGGTTAAGAAAAGGCTGGAAAAGCTGTCTGAGCATCCATTCTGTCAGTTGAACGGAGAGCCTTTTAATGTGTACGAAAGAACGGTATTGAATATTCTGCAGTACCGCAGTCAGTATTCTCTGGAAAACAGGCTGTTAAAGCAGTCTCTGAAAGGAGATTCCGCCTGGACGGGGTATCTGGCGGGACTGATCCATGACATTCAGCTTCGGAGCATGCTGATCCGAAAAAGAGAGACAGAAAAAGAAAAAAAAGCACAAAACAATTTGGGAGGTGAAAAGGCTATGGCAGTTGGCTCTTATGCGGCCATGACACGAAACGGCTATTTATTAAGAAAAGAAATGGAGAAGAAGAATCCGAATGTGGAGGAAGCGCTGAGGGGGACGGTATACCAGCTTCTGAATGCACTGTCTGTAAAAAATGAATCAAGATTTATGGATATCGTGCTCCGTCTTTATTGTTCCTGTCAGATGGAAATTCCAGCCGGATTCACGAGAATGCTGGGAGACAGAGATCAGCTTCAGGCTTACGGATATGCGTTTGTTTTTGGACTGAAGGGAAGTTACTTCGAAAAGGAAAAGAAAGAGGATACGGAGAGTAAGGAGGGCATACAGGAATGAGAAGAGAAGGTTTGACAGTGACCATGATTTTTCTGGCGGAAAGCGCCAATTACGGTGAGGGAGTTGGAAATATTACGACACTGAAAAAAATGTCGCGGGGAAATTACGAGCAGTATTCCTATATTTCCAGACAGGCACTCCGTTACAATATTGTCAGTCAGCTGAGCTGGGACAATACGCCGGTTGATGAGAAAAGCGGTGTGGTACAGTTTGCGCCGTCTGCCACAATAAAGGAGTACCCGGAAATTGATCTGTTTGGATATATGAAAACGACCAAGGAAGGAGATCAGAAAGGCGGAGCTGCAACCAGAAGCGCGGTCGCCAGACTCAGCAACGCGGTCGCGCTGGAACCCTATCAGAGCGATATGGAGTTTTTGACCAACATGGGACTTGCAAAAAGAAAAAATGTGGGAAATGCGATCGCTCAGAGTGAAATTCAGAGATCCCTGTATTCCTATACCTTATCCATTGATCTTGACCGGGTGGGAAAGGATGGAGAACTTGAGATTACAGAAGCGGAGAAAGCGGACAGAGTGGACAGGCTTCTGGATGCGGTTCATTATCTTTACCGGGATATCAAAGGAAGAAGGGAAAATCTGTCTCCCATTTTTGTCATCGGAGGAAGATATGAAAGAAAGAACCCATTCTTTGAAAATCGAATCAGAGTGGATGAAAACCGCCTGAACACGGCTCCTCTGAAGGAGATCATGGATGAAGAACAGCAGATTCGGGAACATACCTTTGTTGGAGTGATGACAGGGATGTTTGAGAATGAAGAAGAAATCCGGAAAAATCTGGAAGCTGCAACTGTTGGAGATGCTTTTGCCGGATTGAAAAAGGAAGTGAAGGATTACTATGAGGGCCATTAGGATACAGTGTTTTCAGAATCTGGTAAACTACCGCAAGCCCACAAGCTTTCTGATTAAAGAAACCTATCCGCTGCCTCCCTACTCTACCGTAATCGGCATGGTGCACGCCGCCTGTGGATTTGAACAGTATCATCCCATGCAGGTCAGCATTCAGGGAACAAACAGGGGAACGATTTCCGACCTTTATACCCGGTATTCCTTTACTGCAGGAACCAGATACGAGGAAGGGCGGCACCAGCTCTGTGTTCATGATAAGGAGGATTATGGGATCTTTAAGGGAATTGGATATACCGAGCTGGTCTGCGAAAATCACATGCTGCTGCATCTGGTCCCTGCGGAAGAGGATTTTGAAATGGTGCTGTCCGGGCTTAGGCATCCGGCAAGATATCTTTCCCTTGGCAGATACGAAGATCTTCTGGATGTGGAGAGCATCGATGTGGTCCGGCTGGAGAAAAGAAGAAGTGCCACAACGAAGATGGATATTTATATTCCGATTCCGGAGAAAGTGGAAACGGTTGAGGAAGATGGCTGGAATGATATGGGAGAGACAGATGACGACAGCGGCATAAAACAGTATGGAGGAACCGTTTATACCCTGAATAAGGAGTACGAAATCACCAGGAAGGGACTGAGACGATGGAAAAAGGAAGGAGGAAAGGTAAGGGCCTATTATTGTCCATCCGGCAGATTGCTGGAAAATGTACTGACGGATGAGTTTGGCGATGTGATAGCGCTTGCATGAGCATTTGACAGAAATAGATCCATAGTGGAAAAAAGTGAAAAAGGATTGGAGGTGGAGGAAAGATGAAATTTTATGCGAAATCGAAGAAACGTATTCCGGAAGAAGTACAGAAGCAAAGACTGATGGAAGCATTAGAGCGGCTGGAAGAAAGGCTGGGAGGGGAACTTACAGAGGAAGAAAGGAAAATTCTTCGAAGAGCATCAGTCAAAATACAGGAGATACAGCCGGAAGAACCGAAGGAGTTGGGTGAGCATCTGAGAGAGACGGAAGAATGCGCGAGACGGTTTTTTGAAATTTATGGGCAGTATTTTACAACGGAGGAACAGGAACTGATCTGTTTTGCCTGCCGGATACATGATCTGGGAAAGCTGAATCTGATTTTTCAGGACATGATCGGAAACGAAATTCTGCCGATAAACGAGATATGCAGGAGAGAAGAGCAGATTCCCCATGGATTTTTAAGCGTTCTTTCCATTACGGAAGAGGTGTTCCGACAGCAGAATGCGTCATGGAAATGCTCCGACTACTGTGCACTGCTTACGGCCGTCTATCATCATCATACCCGGGAGGATAAATATACCGTTGAACAGATTATATCATATGCGGAAAAATATTATGAACCATATCTGAAAGCCTGGCTTGGAGAAGAGAAGGGGCGGATAGAGCCTGTAGTTTTAAAAAAAATTCTGTTTCATGGAGGTGGAGGAGTTTATCCGGAATGGCAGCTGACAGAAAATAAGAAGACAGTATGGATGAAATATCTGGTTTGCAAGGGAATGTTGAATAAGTTTGACTGGGCTGTCAGCGCGGGATATCCGGAAGCGGAGATAAAGCCTGACCTTCAAAAAAGGAAACTGAAGAAAAACATAGAGACGCAGCTTACAAGTCTGCATCCGGTTCAGGCATATATGGAAGAACATACGCAGGATAATCTGATTATCACTGCCGGTACCGGTTCTGGAAAAACAGAAGCCGCTCTTCTGTGGCTGAATGGAGAAAAGGGATTTTATACGCTTCCTTTAAAAGTATCTGCCAACGCAATCTATGAAAGAATTACACGGAAATACAAATTCCCGGATGCCGCACTCGTACATTCGGACAGCATGGTCCGTTATCTTTATGAAGAACAGGATTCCGATGGTTTTGAACGGTATCAAAAGGCCAAAAATCTGTCCTGTCCGCTTACTGTCTGTACAGTAGACCAACTGTTCAAATTTGTATTCAGAGCACTTGGAACAGAAGTGTTTGCTGCGACTCTGAAATATTCGAAGGTAATCATTGATGAAATCCAGGCGTATTCGCCGGAACTGACGGCGGCGCTGATATATGGACTGAAAACTGTAAAAGAACTGGGAGGCAGATACTCGGTTATTACGGCAACCTTTCCTCCGGTATTGAGAATGTTTATGGACCGGTATGGATTGAATGAGGGAAATGGAGCATATCGGTTCCGGGACTTTTCTGTGGAATCTCAGTTGAAGCGGCACTGGATAGAAATCAGTGAGACATCCTTTGATTTTGATGTAATCGCGGAACAGGGCAGAAAGAAAAAAGTTCTGGTTCTCTGCAATACGGTAACGCAGGCTCAGAAGGTATGCGAAGAGCTGGAAGCCCGGCTGGAGGACGGAGATGTATTCCTGCTTCATTCCAGATATATCAGAAGACACAGGGCTATCCTGGAACGGATGATTCTGGATTTTTCTGAAAGAGAAGGGGAACCGGGCATCTGGGTATCAACGCAGATCGTGGAAGCAAGTCTGGATATCGATTTTGATATGCTCTACACGGAAATGTGTACAGCAGACAGCCTGTTACAGCGGCTGGGGAGATGCAATCGTAAAGGCAGATATATTCCGGACGGTCCAAACGTGATTGTCCTGGTGAATCAGAATGGCATTGGAAAAAACAAAGTATATGATCCTGTCATGGCTGACCGTTCTCTGAAATACCTGCGTCCCTTTCAGGGCGGCATATTTACGGAGGCACAGAAAACAGAATATATTAACCGGGTGTATGATCCAAAAGAAATAGCAGAAACAGAATACTATCAGACGATAGAAAAATATCTTCAGCACTTTGATTTAATTTCTCCTGCAGAATATACCAAAGATGAAGCGGATAAAGAGTTCAGGCATATTCAGAGTATTACCGTCATGCCGGATTGTATTTTTCACAGAAAACGGGAACTGATAGAAGAAGGCCTTCGATTTCAGCAGACACCCTATGCAGGAGGAGAAGCCAAGGCAGTGATCCGGTCCAGAATCGAAGAACTGACATTGAATGTCAACATTTATTCCAACCGCTGGCCGGATCATATAGACCGGGATACCATATGTGTGGATATGGAAGATAATACAGTAAATCTGAGAAACAGAAGGACAGAGATTCATCGAAGTCAGCTGAAATATGAATTTGATGAAGAAACAGGAAAGGGAGCGGGACTGAGGCTGGATACGGTTGATCAGGAGGAATTCTTTGTCTGATGATTACAGTTGTAAGTATGTTCTCACGATGAGAGGAACTGCCATGGAAGAACGGATTACAGGCGTTATGATTTATTACTATTTTGTGTGTAAACGTAAGCTCTGGTATTTTTGTCATGAAATCCGCATGGAATCGGATAATGAAAATGTTATGCTTGGAAAAATACTGGATGATACCAGTTATAAAAGAGATGATAAGCATATCGATATTGATGGAATCATAAGCATAGATTTCATCAGAGAAAATCATGAGCTCCATGAGGTGAAAAAAAGTAAGGCAATAGAAGAAGCAGGAATCTGGCAGACCAAATATTATCTTTACTATCTGGAGAAAAGGGGAGTGGAAAATCTGCATGCGCAGATCGATTATCCGCTCCTTCGAAAGAACAGGACGGTAGAATTGACAGAGGAAGACAGAAAACAGCTGGATACCGTGATTGATGAAATTATACACATCAAAAATCAGGAACTGCCGGGAGATATGCAGAGAAGTAAACTCTGTTATAAATGCGCATACGGTGATCTGTGCCTGATCTAAGCGGAAAAGAGGTGGAGGGGTGAAACAGAGTTATTATATTTATAACACCGGAGATCTGCAGAGAAAGGACAATACATTAAGATTTACATCTTATGAAGGCGAAAAAAGAGACATCCCTGTTGAGAGAATTTCGGATATCTATGTCATGGCGGAAATGACATTTAACACAGCCTTTATCAACTATATCTCAAAGTATGGAATACCTGTTCATTTCTTTAATTATTATCAGTTTTATACGGGCAGTTACTATCCCAGAGAAAGTCTCCTGGCAGGACAATTGCTTGTAAAACAGGTAGAGCATTATACCGATCCATTACGAAGGCTTCTACTGGCTCAAAGGTTTGTGGAAGCTGCGGCAGATAATATATATCGGAATTTAAGATATTATAACGGACGGGGAAAAGATGTATCTGTACAGATGGGGGAGATCAGCGCCCTCCGGAAGGATATCCCAAAAGCAGAGACAATAGAAGAACTGATGGGAATTGAGGGAAACATCAGAAAGAATTATTACCGCGCGTGGAAAATAATTATAAATCAGGAAATTGACTTTGAGAAAAGAGTTATGCATCCGCCGGATAATATGATAAATTCTCTGATTTCATTTGTGAATTCTCTGATATATTCCAAAACGCTCAGTGAGATTTATCAGACGCAATTGAATCCTACAATCAGCTATCTCCATGAGCCAGGTATAAGAAGATTTTCGTTGTGCCTTGATATCTCAGAAGTATTCAAGCCCTTAATTGGTGACAGACTGATTTTCAGCCTGTTAAACCGAAATCAGATTACAGAAGACAGCTTCACAAGAGAATTGAATTTTCTTCATTTGAAGAAAGAGGCGTCTCAGACAGTTGTCAGAGAATTTGAGGCGAAGCTGAAAACAACAATTATGCATAAGGATTTAAACAGACAGGTATCTTATCAGTATTTAATCCGCCTGGAAGCGTATAAACTGATAAAGCATCTGATTGGAGAGAAAGAATACGAAGGCTTCAGGATTTGGTGGTGATTGTATTTGTATATTGTTCTGGTATATGATATCAGTCAGACGGAAAATGGCAGAAAACGTTGGGCCAATATATTTAAAATCTGTAAGAAATATTTGTCTCATATACAAAATTCTGTTTTCGAGGGCGAACTGTCAAAACCTCAGCTTATGAAGCTTCAAAAAGAGCTGGAACCCTATATTGATGAAACTCTGGATTCCGTAATTTTATTCAAGAGCAGGCAGGAGAAGTGGCTCGACAAGGAATTTTGGGGCAAGATGGAAGATAGGACAGATTTTATGTTATAAGTTTAGGAAGGAAATGCCTCTGTCGACCGGAAAAAAGGTTAAAATGACGGGAGGTTGACAATGCGGATATCTGTGGGAAGAATCAGAATTTTCAGGAGAAAATTAAAAAATGTGATTCAGAATTTGGAATCTCAAAAAGCGGGTCGACAATATGTGGTTGTAAAAGTAAGAGAATAGGGGTATTATTTAAGAGCGGGATTAATAGGAAACATAGTGGAATGTAAAGGAA
>DXHY01000061.1 GCA_019113175.1 Candidatus Eisenbergiella stercoravium
CCATGCCGAAGCGTTTTACGCTGAGGCACGCGCGCCGAACCTCCAGTTCGGCGCTGCGATAACGGGATTTGCGACGCTTCGGCGCAAATCCTGATTGAAAAATGCGCTATCGAGCGCATTTTTCAATCTTCCCTCCATGCCAAAGTGCCGCGCTTCACAGCGCGTTCATCCAGACCCGCATATCCGTTTCTCCCCGGTTCGCGAATCCATAGTAGGGGATCAGCGTGATTTCCGTTTCCTCCATCCGCCGCTCCCATTTTTCATAGAGCCCCGAGCCTGTCCTTCGGATCCATCCCTTCGTTTTCAGAATGGGAAGGCCGAAATATTCGCTGTCCTCTTCCTCCGGCGCCGCCCCGGTATCCAGCCAGAGCTTATGCAGGCTCTCTTCCTGATCCAGACCCTCCGCGCAGTAAACCACAGGCCCTCTCATGACCGCGGCCTTTCCGGCGTCCTCCCAGACATTTTCATTTGCCATCCGGTATTCCGGGGTCATATCAAATTCCACCGTAAACGCTTCCGCCTTCACACAGGCGTAGCCGTTCTCCATCGTCCATTCCCTGTCGATGGAAAAATGTCTGCACCAGCCGGGGATTCGAATCAAGATACACTCCGTTCCCGCGGCGGATACCTCCACCCTGCCGGAAACCGGATAGTCCGTCTTCACCCTTACCGTCATGCCGCCGCAGGATAATTCGCTGTCCGCAAACTGATGAATGCAGACCGTCCGCCCCTCCACGCTGTACAGAAGCCTTTCCAGAGAAGCGAGGGTCCTGTTCAGGTTCGGCGGGCAGCAGGAGCAGGTAAAGACCTCCTGTCTCTGCGTGATGGGCAGCCTGACCTTTCCCAGCAGCTTCACCATCCCTTCGTCATACTCCAGCCTTTTTGCCAGCGTGATCTCCAGCGGATTTTCATAAAAAAAGGCCTTTCCGTTCAGAGAGATCCCGGAAAGCATTCCGTTATAAAGTTCCCGCTCGATGACATCCGCATACACCGAAGAATGCTCCAGCCGAAGCATCCGCTCACAGAACAGGATCATGGCGATGGAAGCGCAGGTTTCCGCATAGGCCGTTTCATTGGGCAGATCATAATTTTCCGTAAAGCATTCGCCCGTATAGGTGGAGCCGACGCCTCCCGTCAGATACATTTTATGCCGCGTAATGTCAAGAAACAGGCCCCTGCAGGCCTCATGAAGCGCTTCATCCTCCGTTTCCCGTGCGGCGTCTGCCATCGCCGTATAGAGATAGAGCGCACGGACGCAATGCCCCTGCGCGGTCTTCTGACTGCGCACGGGAAGGTGGTTCTGCCTCTGTCTGTCAAAGGGCGGCACGGTCCCTCTGGTGTTCAGAAAATACAGGCCAAGCTCCAGATATCTGCGTTCTCCCGTCACCCGGTACAGACGGATGAGCGCGAGCTCGATCTCCTCATGGCCGGGCACGGAAAAGGCGGCCGATTTCTGTACATAAAAAATCTCATAAATATAGTCCGCATATCTGCACATGGCGTTTAAAAATCTTGTTTCCCCGCAGCACTCCCGGTATGCGGCGGCCGCTTCCATGAGATGTCCCGCGCAGTACAGCTCATGGGCGTCCTGGTCCGTGAAGCGCCTCCCGGGCTCCACTGTCATAAAATGAGTATTAAAATAGCCGCACGGCTCCTGGTTCTCCTCGATCCGGTCGATCAGCCATTCCAGCCGTTCTCTGATCCAGGGGATCTCCTCCTTGCCCAGCAGATACGCTGCCGCCTCCATCCATTTCGCCACATCGGAGTCCCAGTACACATCCGGTTTATGCCCCATCCCTTCCTTCCAGTCACAGCGGAAGGCCCCTATCCTTCCCGTATCCGCGAACCGGTCCCAGACAGCGCGCATGGTGATCTCCCGGTTTTTGTCGCTCTGCTGTTTCCAGAAGCCTTCGCGCAGTCTGACTTTCCTGATCCATTCCTCCATCTGCCTCTCCTTTTTCACCTGTTTCTTCTGTTTCATCGCCCCAACCCCCGGAGGGCCGGCCAAAAGGCCGGCCCTCCGAAAGCTTCCGCATGCTCCGATGCCGCACGGGCGGCATGAACCATCTTTTTTTACTGGCTGTTCCACCTGTCATAGGATGCCTGATAGACCTCAAGCACTTCGTTGATGCCCATCTGTTCCAGCGTCTGGCAGTAGCTGTCCCATTCGGTCTCAATGTCCGCCACGCCAGTGATGAACTTGCCTTCCATTTCCTTATAGTAGGTCTTGATATCCGTCAGCCGGTTATCCAGCGTGTACTGCTCATCCTCCGTAAAGGTCAGAAGGTCCACAGGGAAATACAGGTCGGACTGATAAGGGATCACGTTATTCACAAAGCCCTGCTGTCTCGCCTTGCTGTTTCCTTCCGTTTCCGTCACCAGGCCGGCAAGAGCGTCCTGACGTCCTGCGCCCTCCCAGATCAGTTCTCCATACTGATAATTGGTAAAAGCGCCGTCATACTCCTCCGGGCAGTGGAACACGTAGACGCCGGAGCCTTCCTCGCCGTAATCCCAGTCCACGCCTTCCATGCCATAGCAGAAGGATTCTCCATACAGGCCGCTTCCCTCCACTACCTCTTCCGTGGCGTACATGATATCGAACATCCGGCAGAGCTCTTCCACATATTCGCTCTCGGCGTTCATATAGAAGCCGCCGTTGGGGAAATAAACGGATTTTCCGAGGATTTCCTGAGTGGAATCATATTCCGAGGTCAGAGGAGCCATGCAGTCCAGATGGAAGGTTCTGTCCGCGAAATCGGAAGCCTCCAGGGAATTTCCCTCTCCTCCGCCGATGAACGCCACCTTTCCGGATTTTGCCCGGTCAAACCGGACCGTCCCGTCCATGGTCAGATATTCCTGATCGATCAGTCCCTCTTCATACAGCTGGTTCATGTAGGTCAGATAAAGCTTCATCTGCTCGGAGGTACGGTTGAAGATCACCTTACCCGTGCCGTCATCGTCGAAGTTCATGTTGGTCAGAGGGCCGAAGGCAGCGAACAGCATGGGCCCCCAGTAGGATTCGTCGTTTGACAGATCCGGGATGAAGCTCGCTTCCCCGTTCTTTTCCTTCAGCACGGCCAGCGCGTCGTGGAATTCCTCTACCGTCGTCGGCATGCTCAGGCCCGCCGCATCCAGCACGTCCGTTCTCACATAGGGCCTTGCCGAAGCCGTGGTCGCCGAAACTTCAATGCCGGGCAGGCTGTACATTTCCCCGTTGATCTCGATGGAAGCCTTTTTCGCGATGGGGTAGTCCTCAAAGGTCTGGACAAGGTTGGGCATCAGATCCAGATAATCCAGATAGTTGACGAACCTTCCGCCCACAACGCCATAATCGTTTACCATGCTGGAATCCAGATTATAATGGATGAAATCCGGCCAGTCGCCGCCCGCCAGATAGGTGGCCAGAGCGTCCGCGTCGATGACCTCCCATTCGATGTTGATCCCGGTCACTTCGGAAACCTTGTTCCACACCAGACGGTCGCTTCTGGTCGCGGTGTCCTTTCCAACCACCAGACCCGTCACGGTAATGGGCTCATCCACGATCGGATAAGTGCCGGCTTCCGCCGCGGCAGCCGTTTCCGCCGAAGCCTCCTGCGAAGCGGCCGTCTCCTCCCCGGAAGAGGCCTCCGAAGCGGCTTCCTGCGTTTCCGCCGCGGCCGGAGCAGACGAAGCGGTCTCTCCTCCGGTCTGTCCGCATGCGCCAAGGGACAGAACCATGGCCGCCGTCAGGATCAATGATACCAGTTTTTTCTTCATAACAACACCCTTTCCGCCGCTTTTTCGCGGCATTTTTTTGAATTAAATCCGGCTTTCTCAGGGCGAAGTCACCCCTTGACCGAGCCGATCATAACTCCCTTGTCAAAATATTTCTGCAGGAACGGATAGACGATCAAAAGCGGCAGCGAAGATACCACGATGACCGCGTAGCGCATCAGCGCTTCCAGATTGGCGAGCGTCTGCCCGTAGCCCGCCGCCTCCTCCATGTCCGCCTGCGTCTGCGCCAGGATCAGGATCCGCCGCAGAAATACCTGCAGAGGCTGTTTGGCGTCGTCCCGGATGTAGATCATGGCGTCAAAGTAGGAATTCCAGTGCACGACGGCAAAATACAGGACCATCACGCCCAGAAGCGCCTTCGACAGCGGCAGGATGATCTTCACAAACGTCCCGATCACGGAACAGCCGTCGATGGACGCCGCCTCCTCCAGTTCCACCGGCATGGAAGAAAAGAAGGAACGGCAGATGATACAGTTATAGGTATTGAAGGCTCCGAGAATGATGAGCACCAGCCTGCTGTTGTACAGGCCAAGGCTGTTCACCCACAGGAAGGTGGGGATCATTCCGCCTGAAAAGTACATGGTAATCATGAACAGCGTCATGAAAAAGCGGTTTCCCGGAACCGTTTTTTTCGACAGCACATATCCCGCCGGCACGGTGACGAGCAGATTCAGCAGGGTTCCGATCACCGTGTAAAAAATGGTATTGGCATAGCCGATCAGGATGTCCTGATTCTGAAAGATCTGCGCGTATCCGTCAAAGGTGATCCCCTTCGGCAGCAGCAGGACCTTTCCCGTCGCCACCATCTGCGGATCGCTGATGGAGCTGGACAGCACCAGGATCAGCGGATAGACGACGATAGCAAGCAGGAACAGGGCAATGATATGTACCACGACGTCAAACGGCGTCAGCTTTTTTCTTTTCGTTTTCCCGGTCATTTTCTTTCCTCCCCTTCCGCCTTAAAAGAGACTCGTTTCGCTGTATTTTCTGGAAATCGCGTTGGCGATCAGCAGCATGACCACATTGACCACGTTGTTGAAAAGTCCCACCGCCGTGGAAAAGCTGTAACTCGTATTGACGATACCCCGTTTATACACGTAGGTGGAGATCACCTCCGCCACCTCCATGTTCAGATCGTTCTGAAGCAGATATACCTTTTCATAGCCCACGGAGGCGATATTGCCGATCTGCAGGATCAGCATGATGATGATCGTGGGAAGGATGCCCGGAATGTTAATATGAAGGATCCTCTGGAGCCGGGACGCGCCGTCGATGGACGCCGTCTCGTGCAGACACGGATCGATCCCGGAAAGCGCCGCGATGTAGATGATGGCTCCCCATCCCATATCCTGCCACACGCCGGACCACACATACAGGTGCCTGAAATATTTCGGATCTCCAAGGAAGTACACGCTGTCCATTCCCAGCGCGTTCAGGATCGTATTGACCACTCCCATGGAAGGAGAAAACAATATGGTAATCATACCCACGATAACCACGGTGGAAATAAAGTGCGGCGCGTACAGCACGGTCTGCGTCACCCGCTTAAATCCTCCGCTCAGCTCGTTGACAACCAGCGCCACAAGGATCGGCACCGGGAACCCCACAAACAGCGTGTACAGGGACAGGGCGAAGGTATTGCGGATCAGATTCCAGAAATAATATCCGTTGAAGAAATCCGTAAAATTCCGGAAGCCCACCCACCGGCTTCCCAGAATCCCCAAAGAAACCTTATAATCCTTGAACGCGATCTGCAGCCCGTACATCGGCGCGTAGCAGAAGATCAGCACGTAGATCACGGCGGGCAGGATCAGCAGATAATACTGCCTGCTTTTCCAGATCCGGCTTCTCAGAGGGATATTTGAGGAAACCGTTCGTTTTTTCTTTTTCATCATCCACCATCTCCTTTTCGTGATTTTGTATTGTTTTTCTCTTGTTAATGCGATTATATTGTGCATATTTCGGCCGTTCAAGAATACTTTTTTGCCATTTCAGGCACTTTGCATCAAAAGCAAAATTTTGAAGCGTACTTTTATGCGATCTGCCGCGCGTCCCGTCCGCCTTTCCCCAGTCCCTCCGACTTTTCATAGAAAAAAGAAACGGCCTCCGGCCGCATCGTTCTGCAGCCAGAAGCCGCCGCCTGCCGCTTCTGAAGCAGGCTGTCAATTTTATCCCTCCCGGAACCGGGTCGGGGAAACGCCAGTTGACGCTTTAAAAATTCTGGAAAAATAGTTGTCGTTGCCAAAGCCCGACAGGATGGAAATCTCCCGGATGGAGTAAGAGGTTGTCAGCAGCAGCTCCTTCGCGTAATCCAGGCGCTTCGCGTTCACGTATTCCGTAAAGCCGATTCCCACCTGACTTTTAAACATCCTGCTCAAGGTATAGCTGGAAATCTGAAAGGCGTCCGCCACCTGGGTCTGGCTGAGATCCGTATCCCTGTAATGGGCTTCCAGATAGGCAAGGATCTCGTCCCTCTTCTTTTTCTGCTGCTCTTTCCTGGACTGCTGCGCCTTCTGATCCTCCAATTCCAGAGTCAGCTTCGTCTCCCGTTCCTTCTTTTTTTCACAGCAGTACAGATAGCTGGAGCGGATCTCATCGGGAGATTCCACCACCTTTCCCGGATAAAAGGAATAATCCGAAACAAACCTCTCCCGGAACCTTCCTTCCATCCATACCTCCAGCTCCCCGGCATTCGCTTCTTTCAGAAAGGCGATGATGACGTTCTGATCTTCCTCCTGCAGGTCGGTTACGAACAGCCTCGCGGAAAACTGTTTTTCCGCCTCTTTCGCAAACTGCGACGCCTCGCTGCTCAAAAGCACATGTCCCTCCAGAAGATAGACGCAGTAACCGGTCGCGGGCGCTCCCGCCACCAGGCGTTCCAGCTTTCCGGCAGACACCGGGACGCCATAAAGCAGATGGCTGACAAGAAGGTCCAGGACGAGCATTTCCTGCTCCTGAATCTTCACGCTCCTGTCATGCAGAGCGTTCTGGATCGTCTCGAACTCTCCTCCCTCATACTCCTCATAATTCTCCATTCCCGCAAGCAGCCGGTGCACCGGACGGTATTCCATATACAGGGCCGCCACGCACAACGCCAGGAGAAACAGCACCAGAAACACGGACAGCAGACGCATATTCTGATAAAACTCCGTGATATTATTCTGCAGCGAGTCTTCCGTCACATACACGGCAAAGGAAAGGGGCAGCAGGCTGTTGCTGCTTTGATACAGCACCTTCTGCCTGATCCCGTGCGTCGTTCTCTCGGTTTCTTCCAGTCTGAGTTCCTCTGCCCCGGCCGCATCCCCAAAGGCGAGGAAAACCTGATCCGTCAGGCTGTTTAACACATAAAAGTATACGCCCTCCTCATCATAGCCCACATTCCACAGATCCTTATAATTCTGCGGGTCGATCACATAGAAGATCAGGGCTTTGTCTCCGCCGCTTCCCAGGGTGGTGCAGTAGCCCGCCAGCATTTTTCCCTCATGGCTGTCCGCGGTGTTCGTCGTCGCGAACACCATCTTCATCTGCCGGTAGTTCCCTTCGGAGAAAAAATGCATCGCCTGCTCAGCGTCTCCTCCATCCTGAAGCAGCGTGTTTTCCACATACTGCTTCAAAGACCGGTTTCCGCTTCTGGTGATCACGCTGTCTATTCCATAATAATAGATCCCCCAGTCGCTGATGTCGAAATTGGCATTCTCCTTCAGCTCCTCCACCGCCTCATAATACCAGTAGGCGTTCTCCTGAAAGCTTTCCTCTCCCCGGAAAAAAGCACTGTCCGTCTTCCTGCTGCCCACACTCAGCCGGGACGCGTGATCCTTCAGCTCCGTCAGCTCCCTGTTGAAGCCGTTCATGAAGGACTCCGTCATCTTTTCATAATAGGCTTCATTCCCTTTTCGCATCTCTTCAAAGGAACGATTCCAGAAAAACCAGGTAATCAGAATGACAGGAAGAGCAAGCATCAGAAAAATGATGAGGGTCAGCCGGTACAGATACCGATATCTTTTTCTTTTCATCATTCCGCCCGCATTTCATAAATCAGTTCCCGGCATACCAGAAGGAAGGTTCCCACCGCATAATCATTCGTACATTCCTTTCTCACCGGGCCCGGAGCCGCCGCGACCGTCTGCACCCAGGCGATCCTTCCATCCTCCTGCACCGCTTCCTTCACCAGGGCATCAAATCCCCTTATGGCGCAGTCCCTGTAATCCTCCGGCAGGATCCCCAACCGGATTCCCATCAGCATGCCAAGCACATTGAGCACCGTTCCGGAGGTTTCCGGCATGTCAAACTCCTGCGGAGAAAGGAGGCTCGTATGCCAGAAGCCATCTTCCTGCTGGCAGCTTCGCAGAGCCTGAGCCATCCTGCGAAAGGTCTGTTCATATTCCCTGTAATAAGCGTGCTCCTCCGGAAGGATCTCGAGCGTCCTGGCAAGACCGGCGAATACCCAGCCGTTTCCCCGGGACCAGAATACCTTTTTCCCGTCCGCCGTCCGCGCCCGGTCCGGAAGATAGTTTTCATCCCGGAACCACAGACCCTCCTGTTCGTCATACAGGCCCCGTTCTTTTTTCGTATTCAGAAACAGCCGGTACGCCTTATCGAACAATTTTTCCTCCTTCAGGCAGAGTCCCGCACGATTGTAAAAATGAAGGGCCATGTAGATGGCGTCTATCCACCACCAGTAATCATTCTGCGGATCCTGCGCCGTCCATTCCATGGTTTTTCTGATATGCTCCATGCTGCCCTTTACGCCGTATTTTTCCATCAGGTCCAGATAGGTCTCCCCGCAGCTTAAATCATCCGCGTTGGTCGCCTGATCCTGCGGATTTCTGTAAAAATTCCAGCCGTTGTTTTCTGCCCACCGGACGGCATATTCCAGATATTCCGGTTTTTTCAGAATCTCGTACGCCGCCATATTCCCCAGAAAATAAGCGGCCCGCTCCCAGGCGCAGTCCCCCGTTTCCGGATTCTGCCCGATCCAGTAATCGTTCACCCGTTCCATCAGTGCGCAGAGCTCTTTTTCCGTTTTTGCCATACTGAAACCCTCCCTTTTCCGGTTCATCCCCGGTTCTGTTTTTCCTGTTTCTACTATACCCCGGAATCCAGCTCCCCTTCAACCGCACAATTTTGTTTCTCCGTCAGTACCGGCTTTCTCCGTGCAAAATATTGAAGAAGGCTCCTTCTGCCGGGCAAGTACAGCGAGCGGCATGTCATAAGCTGTGCGTATCGCGAAATCGGATAGAGGAAGTTCCTTCCCCTATCCGATTGCTCCTTTTCCATATCCCTTTCCTGTCTCAGCGGCGCTTCCCTTCTCACTTTTTCTGTCTGTCCTTCGGCTTCGCCTCCTGATCCAGGCGCATGGTGAGGGAGATCCGCTTCTTCGCCACATCCACATCCAGAACCTTCACGTCCACCACGTCTCCCACGCTGACCGCCTCCAGCGGATGCTTAATGAAGCGGTCAGTGATCTGAGAAATGTGGACCAGGCCGTCCTGATGCACGCCGATATCCACGAAAGCGCCGAAATCGATGACGTTCCTCACGGTTCCCTTCAGGATCATGCCGGGCTTTAAATCCTTCATATCCAGCACGTCACTTCTTAAGATCGGGGCGGGCATATCCTCTCTGGGATCTCTTGCGGGCTTCTCCAGCTCTTTTAAGATATCCGTCAGAGTGATCTCCCCGATGCCAAGCTCCTGCGCCAGCTTCGCCTTATCTCCGACTCTTCGCTCCAGGCCGGAAGCGGAGAGTCCGGAAGCGTTTTCCGGTCCATGCCCGGACTGCTCCGTCTGCGTTTTCGCCTGATTTCCGGCATCCTGCCGCGCCGCCTGCTTCTTCGCGTTCTGTCCGCCTTCTTCCAGAGAAATGCCTCCCATGGCCGCTGCGAGAGCCCGGCCCATGGCGGTGTTCGTGTTGCGGATCACCATCCGGCTGCCCTTTCTGTCAGAGCCGTTCTGTGCGGTTCCTCTGCCTCCCTGTCCTGCGGCATTGCCGGTTCCGCCGGAGGCTGCGCCCTTCGCATCGGTTCCGCCGCCTGCTCCGGCCGCCGTCCGTAAGCCGCTCTTTCCGTTCTTCTTCGCTGCGGCCGCCTGCGCCTGCAGCTTCTTCACATCATCAAACGTCATGCCCAGTCGGTCCAGAAGCTTCATGGTCGCCTCATAGGATTCCGGATGCACGCTGGTGGCGTCCAGAGGATTTTCCCCGTCCTGAATGCGCAGGAAGCCCGCGCACTGCTCAAAGGCCTTCGGGCCCAGCTTGGGCACCTTGAGAAGCTGTTTCCGGTTGGTGAACCTGCCGTTGGCTTCTCTGTATTCCACAATATTTTTTGCGATGGTCTTCGTGATTCCTGAAATGTATTCCAATAGGGATGCGGAGGCCGTGTTCAGATCCACGCCCACCCGGTTCACGCAGTTCTCCACCACGCCCTCCAGCGCTTCCGACAGCTTTTTCTGGTTCATGTCGTGCTGGTACTGACCCACACCGATGGACTTGGGATCGATTTTTACCAGCTCCGCCAGCGGGTCCTGCAGGCGTCTCGCGATGGAGGCGGCGCTCCTCTGTCCCACGTCAAAATTGGGAAATTCCTCTGTGGCGAGCTTGCTCGCCGAATACACGGAAGCGCCCGCTTCATTTACGATCACATACTGCACGGGTGTGGAAAGCTCCTTGATCAGTTCCACAATCACCTGCTCGGATTCCCGGGAAGCGGTTCCGTTTCCTACGGAAATCAGGGAAACGTGATATTTGTCAATGAGGCGCTTCAGCTCCTTCTTCGCTTCTTCCACCTTATTCTGGGGCGCCGTCGGATAAATCACCTTCGTATCCAGCACCTTTCCCGTCTCGTCCACCACTGCCAGCTTACAGCCCGTGCGGAAGGCCGGGTCCCAGCCCAGCACCACCTTTCCCGCGATAGGCGGCTGCATGAGCAGCTGCTCCAGATTCTTTCCGAACACGGAAATGGCGCCGTCCTCCGCTTTCTCAGTCAGGTCGTTTCTGATTTCCCGCTCGATGGCAGGCGCGATCAGACGGTCATAGCTGTCCGCAATCGCCTCACGGAGCGCGGGTTCCGTGATGTTATTCTGCCTGGTGACGACCTTTTTGGCCAGATACTGCAGAATCCGCTCCTCGGGAGCCTCCACCTTCACGGTGAGGAATTTTTCCTTTTCTCCACGGTTTAGAGCCAGGATGCGGTGGCCTGCCGTCTTTTTCAGCGGCTCTTCATAATTATAATAGGTCTCGTAAACGCTGGCAGCCTTCTCGTCCTTTGCCGTGCTGGTGAGTTTTCCTTCCTCAAAGGTGAGATTCCGGATGAAAATCCGGTAGTCCGCCTCATCGGAAATCATCTCCGCGATGATATCCTTCGCGCCCTGCAGCGCGTCCGCGGCGCTCTCCACGCCCTTTTCCTCACTCACATAAGCGGCGGCCTCCTCTTCCAGTGGACGGTCTGTCTCCTGCGCCAGAATGAGCTGCGCCAGTCTTTCCAGTCCCTTCTCCTTCGCCACGCTGGCACGGGTTCTTCTCTTGGGACGGTAAGGCCTGTAGAGGTCGTCCACCACCACCAGGGTCTCGGCCGCGAGGATCTTTTCCTTCAGCTCCTCCGTCAGCTTTCCCTGTTCTTCTATACTGGATAAAACCTGTTCCTTCTTTTCTTCCAGATTTCTCAGGTAGTTCAGGCGTTCGTAAAGATCTCTTAACTGCTCGTCATTCAGAGAGCCCGTTGCTTCCTTACGATAACGGGAAATGAAGGGAATCGTATTCCCCTCGTCGATCAGCTTTACCGCCGCTTCCACCTGCCATTTCTGAACCTTCAGTTCTTCTGTAAGCTTTCCTGTGATATCCATTTTCTGTCGTCTGTATTTCCTGTCCTGCAGACAGGATATCCCTTTCCTTTCATAAAAATAAAAGAACCTCCCACCCTCTCCAGTCGCAGAGATGTGCGGGACGCTCTTTTATTATAGTGGAAGGAGGCGCGTAATTTCAAGCTTCTTCCTTTTTTTCTTTCACTTCCTTTTTATTTCACTCTATAGTCGGGATTGTTACAGTTTACTCCGCGCCATTCGCAAAGCCGCGCTTCGCAGCTACCTTTGCTCATAAACGGGCGCTTTCACACTTTTTTTATTTGTCACATCTCCCCATGCGTGCTACAATATCTTTCATAAGCTTTTCCATAAAAATCAGAATTTGTGCCTTTTGCGCACGGAGGTAAACATGGACAATTATAACAACGGGCAGATCCCGCCCTGGCAGAACAACAATTCCGGCATTCCGCCGTATTATACGCCGCCGACCAGACATCCCGGAAGCTCCTTTGCAACCGCTTCCATGGTGCTCGGCATCCTGGCCATTCTCAGCGCATTTACGGGAACGGTTTTTCCTCCCATCATCTGCGGAGGACTTTCCATCATCCTGGCCCTTCTGTCCAAGGGAAATGACAGGGCCATGCTTCCCAACGCGAAGGTCGGCGTTCTGACGGCCATACTCGGCCTGATCGTCAACGTCCTGATCGTGGCGAGCTCCTTTCTGCTGCTGTTCACCAATCCAAACATGCAGGAGGAATTTCATGACCAGCTGAATCAGTATTATGAGTATTTCTACGGGGAAAGCTTCGACGACGCCTGGGACGAAATACAGGGGATCTACGGCGAAAGCCGGTAATGCCCTTTCTGTGGCGCCAATTTTACCAAAAGGAGAGAAACAAATATGGAAAGACATGCAACCTCAGCCGAGCTGAAGGCCAGGGCAAAGGGGCAGCTTCTTGGAAAATACGGAACCGTGATTCCCGCGATCCTCATCGTGGAGATCATCATGTTTGTGATCAGCAGCATCATCACGTTTCCTCTGAATACACAGACCATACCGGGAATTATCATCAGTTTTATTATTGACTGTCTGTTGCAGCTTTTTGCGGGAATCTTCATCGCGGGGCAGACCTATCTGTATCTGAACATTTCCTGCGGCGGAAACATCCGGGTCAGCGATGTGTTCTACGGCTTCACCCATCATCCGGATAAGGCCATCCTGATCCAGCTTTTCCAGCTTCTTCTGATGCTGGCGACTTTCGTGCCGCTGTTTCTCTTTCTGGCTCTGTGGATGGTGATCGACACGCTCTATATGCTGATTCCCATCACCGTCACTTTCTGCTTCGGACTGGCAGCATCCATCATCATCACGCTGATGTACTCACAGAGCTACTTCGTGATGCTGGATTTCCCGGATTTTTCCGCAGTTCAGTGCCTGCGCTTCAGCCGGAAGATCATGAAGGGGAACAAGGCGAGACGCTTTTATCTGGATGTGAGCTTTATCCCTCTGTATCTGCTGGGTTTCCTCACCTGCTGCATCGGTCTGCTGTTCGTGATTCCCTATATGAACACCACCTACTCCAATTTCTATCTGGAGCTGATGAGCAAAAGGAATGGGCAGGGTTCTCACTAATCATTAAAGATGTTCTTTCGCTGAACATGCTCCGCCCCAAACGTGCACCTACGGAAAAGCATCGGCCCATTACAATAATGGCCGATGCTTTATATTTTCTATTCTTCTCCTTCAGCCTTCCCCGTGCTGATCCACTTGAGGTAGGCATTGATGAAGGGATCCAGGTCACCATCCATCACCGCGTCCACATTTCCCGTTTCATGGCCGGTTCTGTGATCCTTCACCATGGTATAGGGCTGGAAGACGTAGGAACGGATCTGGTTGCCCCAGCCGATTTCCTTCACCTCGCCGCGGATGCCGGAAAGCTTCTGCGCATTTTCCTCCTGCTTGAGCATGTACAGCTTCGCCTTCAGCATCTGCATGGCCTTATCCTTGTTCTGGAACTGGGAACGCTCGTTCTGGCACTGCACCACGATTCCGGTAGGAAGGTGGGTGATGCGGATGGCGGAGGATGTCTTGTTGATGTGCTGTCCGCCCGCGCCGCTGCTTCGGTAGGTATCGATTCTCAGATCCTCATCGTTGATCTCCACATCCAGATCCTCTTCGATATTCGGCATAACGTCCAGCGATACGAAGGAGGTCTGCCGTTTTCCCTGAGCGTTGAAGGGAGAAATGCGCACCAGACGGTGTACGCCCTTTTCCGACTTGAGATAGCCGTAGGCGTTTTCTCCGTTCACCTGGAAGGTAACAGACTTGATGCCCGCCTCATCGCCGTCCAGATAGTCCAGGACCTCCACGCTGAAGCCCTTTTTCTCAGCCCATCTGGTATACATGCGGTAGAGCATGCTACACCAGTCGCAGCTTTCCGTTCCGCCCGCTCCGGCGTTCAGCTTCAGGATCGCGTCGTTCTTGTCATACTCCCCTGTCAAAAGGGTACTGATGCGAAGCGTTTCCAGCTCGCCCGCAAAGGAATCCAGCTCGCCGCGGATCTCCTCGGCCATGCTTTCATCCCCTTCCTCGTTTCCCATCTCGATCAGGGTCTCAATATCCTCATACTGGGTTTCCAGACCGTTAATCTGATCCACCGTATCCTTGAGGTTTTTCAGTTCCTTCATCTTTTTGTTGGAATAATCGGGATTATCCCAGAAGCCTGGGGCTTCCATCTCCCGTTCCAGCTCTTCTATCCTCTTCGTCTTTTCAGCGAGGTTAAAGTGAATCCCTCACTTCCGCTAATGGAGTTTTGTAAGACTGTAATTCCTGCTTCATCTGATCGAGCAAGACCATTGCGAATCACCACCTTTTCTTTTTCAAACCTGTTCTGCCGGGGCATGCTTCATCCGCCTGCCGTCAGCGTTGTCTCTCTGCTTTCTTCCTCTGTTATTTATTCCTGCCGCAGCAGTTCTTATACTTCTTACCGCTTCCGCAGGGACAGGGATCATTGGGGTAAACCTTGGCCGCAGCCTTTTTCACGGGAGTTTTCGCCTTTGAGTCGTCCTTGTTGGTTCCCGTCACCTTAGCAACCTGTTCTCTTTCCACCTTCTGCTCCACACGAACATGGAAGAGCAGACGCAGGGTATCCTCCTGGATGCTTTCCGTCATGGCGTTGAACATCTCATAGCCGCTCATCTTATACTCCACCAGAGGATCCCTCTGGCCGTATGCCTGCAGGCCGATGCCCTGACGGAGCTGCTCCATATCGTCGATATGGGACATCCACTTGTTATCGATTACCTTCAGAAGCACCACGCGCTCCAGCTCACGGATCATCTCCGCCTGCGGGAACTCCGCTTCCTTATTTTCATACAGCTTGACGGCTTCTTCCTTCAGCTGCTGCTTCAGGCTGTTTTTCTTGGGCTTTGCCACCCGCTCCTTCGTGACCGGAGCCAGGGGGATGATCGGAAGCAGGAGGGAATTCAGCTCGGTGAAATTCCACTCGTCCACATCCGCATCCTCACCGATCACCATATCCACGGTGTTGTCCACCGTATCCGTAATCATCTTGTAGATCACGTCGCGCATGCTCTCACCGTCCAGCACGCGGCGTCTTTCCGCATAGATGATCTCACGCTGCTCATTCATCACCTGGTCGTACTCCAGCAGGTTCTTACGGATGCCGAAGTTATTGCCCTCGATCTTCTTCTGGGCGGATTCAATGGCACCCGTGAGCATTTTGTGCTCGATCTCCTGGTTCTCCGGCACGCCCATCGCATTGAACATATTGATCAGGCGCTCGGAACCGAACAGGCGCATCAGGTCATCTTCCAGTGAAATGTAGAACTTGGATTCGCCCGGATCTCCCTGACGGCCGCTTCGACCGCGCAGCTGGTTGTCGATACGTCTGGATTCGTGACGCTCCGTGCCGATGATCTTCAGACCACCCACTGCTCTCGCCTCATCGTCCAGCTTGATATCCGTACCACGGCCCGCCATGTTGGTGGCGATGGTGACCGCGCCATGAACACCGGCGTCCGCCACGATCTCCGCCTCAAGCTCATGGAATTTTGCGTTCAGCACCTTATGCGGAATGCCCTTCTTTTTCAGAAGGCCGGAAAGCTCTTCGGAAGCTTCGATGGTGATGGTGCCCACCAGCACGGGCTGGCCCTTCGCATGTGCCTCCTCCACCGCTTCCACGATGGCGTGAAGCTTTTCCTTTTTCGTCTTATATACGGCATCCTGATGATCGATTCTGCGCACCGGCTTGTTGGTGGGGATCTCCACCACGTCCATACCGTAAATATCGCGGAATTCCTTCTCCTCCGTCAGCGCCGTACCGGTCATGCCGGCTTTTTTCTCAAATTTATTGAAGAAGTTCTGGAAGGTGATGGTGGCAAGGGTCTTGCTCTCCCGCTTAACCTTCACATGCTCCTTCGCCTCGATGGCCTGATGCAGTCCGTCCGAATAGCGCCGTCCCGGCATGATACGGCCGGTGAACTCATCCACGATCAGCACCTGGTCATCCTTCACCACATAGTCCTTGTCACGGAACATCAGGTTGTTCGCCCGCAGCGCGAGGATGATGTTGTGCTGGATCTCCAGATTCTGCGGATCAGCCAGATTGTCAATCTGGAAGAATTTCTCCACCTTGGCCACACCGCGTTCGGTCAGGTTGACCACCTTATCCTTTTCATTGACGATGAAGTCTCCGGTTTCCTCCTGCTCCACGCCCATGATGGCGTCCAGCTTGGAGAGATCCTCCATATCCCTGCCCCGTTCCATCTGCTTGGCCAGAATGTCGCAGGCCTCATACAGTCTGGTGGATTTGCCGCTCTGGCCGGAAATGATCAGAGGCGTTCTGGCCTCGTCGATGAGCACAGAGTCCACCTCATCGATGATGGCATAATGCAGATCTCTCAGAACCAGCTGTTCCTTATAGATGACCATGTTGTCTCTCAGATAGTCGAAACCCAGTTCGTTGTTGGTCACGTAGGTGATATCCTTCGCGTACTCCGCGCGGCGTTCCTCCGACTTCATGCCGTTTAAGACACAGCCCACCTCCAGGCCGAGGAATTCATGCACGGCGCCCATCCAGGCCGCGTCACGGCTGGCCAGATAGTCGTTGACCGTAACCACATGCACGCCCTTGCCTTCCAGCGCATTCAGATAGGCGGGGAGGGTGGAAACCAGCGTCTTTCCTTCACCTGTCTTCATCTCCGCGATACGTCCCTGATGAAGGATGATACCTCCGATCAGCTGTACACGGAAGGGTTCCATGTTCAGGACACGCCGGGCAGCCTCACGCACTGTGGCATAAGCCTCAGGCAGTAGGTCGTCCAGAGTTTCTCCATCCGCAAGCCTCTTCTTGAATTCCTTCGTCTTGTCCTTCAGCGCATCATCGGAAAGCGCCATCATCTCAGGTCTCAGGGATTCTATTTTTTCCACAAGGGGTTCGATCCGCTTCAGCTCTCTCTGGCTGTGCGTACCGAAAACTTTTTGAATGATATTCATCTTAATACCTGCTCCATTCTTGTTGTCCGCGTGCCTTGCGTCCGGGCATTCCTTTCATTCACCTTTCCCGGAATCCCTGAGGATCCATTCCCGGAAATTCCGGTGAAAAGCAAAGCTGTCTGCCCACACTTCTTTTTATTTTAACAGAAAAGAACCTGTTATTCAACTTTTATCTGCCATGCAGTCCGATTTTCAGGCCATTTCAGCTCCGTTTTGTTAACATTTACCATCCTGCCTTTTTCATTTCGTCCACCTTCAAAATTCATGCACAAAAATTTCATAAATCAATTGGTAAAATTCATCAAAAATGTAAGGCTGAAGCCACGATATAGTATGTTACTGTACGGCCGGCATTAACTATGCATGAATCACCGGAATGTTTCTGCATGTTAATGCCTTTTCTATCTTCAAAAAGCCGTCTCAGGCCGACACGCATCAGGCTTCCCGCAAAAAATAAAGCCACAGCATACAACGCTGCGAAATCGGAAAGGGGATCGGCTTTGGGAAAAAGGTCTCCGAACGTCTTGAAGCCCCGGAAGGCTGTACGGTCTATTCCCTTCAGGAAAAAACGGAACGCGGCAGCGCACAGGGTCTGATCCGGGAAATCGATCCGGTCTTTCTGGAAATTGCCGAACAGATATTAAAGGAAGGAGAACGGATCTTCAAAAAGATCGACTGGAACATTCTCTTCCCCATGGCGGATCACATCGCCTTTGCCGTCAAAAGAATCCGGAATGGGAAACAGATCAGCAATCCGCTGACCGGTGACATCGCCGCCCTGTTTCATATGGAGCAGCTGAAGCTGAACATGAACGACTACATGTCCGTCAAAATTCCCGCCTCCTTCCACCTGGCTTCCGAAATCCGCTCCCGAGCCTGAGCATATGGGAGACCGCCCGGAACCCGGCCATACGCCTTGACCTTTACCAGTAAAAGTGTTACACTTTTAACAATGGGTTTATCGGGAAATTTTTTCAGAAAATCCTGTCAGCTTCCGTTCTCCGGAGGCGCTTTCCCGGTTCCCTGATAACCATCCATAAATTATGATAAATGAGGTGCAGACAAATGAGTACAAGTTTTGACGGACTGATTTCCAAGGTAAAGGAATGCGGACAGAAGACCGTTTCCGTTGCTGTCGCACAGGACAGCGCTGTTCTGGAAGCCGTAAGGGCTGCCAAGGACCGTGGTATCGCCAATGCCGTTCTCGTAGGCGATGAAGAAAAGATCAGGGCGGTTGCCGCCAAAGACGGTATTGATATTTCCGATTTTGAGATTATTCATGAGCCGGATGAATGGACGGCCGCTCTGACCGCCGTAAAGCTTGCTCATGACGGAAAAGTGGACATGTATATGAAGGGCCTTCTGGAAACCAAGACCTTCTTAAAGAGCATTCTCGACAAGGAGGTTGGCCTTCGGACCGGCCATCCGCTTTCCCATGTATGCGTATTTGATATTCCCGGCATCGAACAGCTTCTGTTCTTCACGGACGTGGCCTTCATGACCTATCCCTCTCTGGAGGACAAGGTACATATCATCGAAAACACCGTAAAGGTAGCCCATGCCTGCGGCATTCCCAATCCGAAGGTGGCTCCTCTTGCCGCCGTGGAGGTGGTCAATCCCAAGATGCCCGTCACCGTAGAGGCTGCGGAACTGACCAAAATGAACGAAGAAGGCAAAATCACCGGATGCATCGTGGACGGACCTCTTTCTCTGGATCTGGCCATCGATCCGGAGGCTGCAAAGCATAAGGGTGCTACGAACCGCAAGATCCAGGGCGACGCCGACATTCTGCTGTTCCCTGATATCCATGCCGGCAATCTGGTCTACAAGGCCATCGTTCACATGGTGCCCGGCGTAAAGAACGGCTGCATTCTGACCGGAACCAAGGTTCCCGCCATTCTGACCAGCCGCTCCGACACCTTTGAGACCAAAGTGAATTCCATCGCCCTTGCCGCTGTGGTTGCGGAAAACCTGAACAAAGAATAATAGAAAAACATGACCATATGCCGTCCTTCGGACGGCGGAAGGAGAGGTAACATGTCTTTTAAAAGCTTAATCATCAATCCCGGCTCCACCTCCACCAAGATCGGCGTATTTGAAGACGAGACTCTTCTCTTTGAAGAGACTCTGCGCCATCCCACGGAGGAGATTGCCAAATACGCTTCCATCATTGATCAGAAGGACTTCCGTAAGGATATCATCATGGACCTTCTGAAGGAGAAAAATTTTGATATTCATTCTCTGGATTTCATCGTGGGCCGCGGCGGCCTGCTGAAGCCCATCCCGGGCGGCACCTATAAGGTGAGCGACGAGCTGCTTCACGATCTCACCATCGGCTATCAGGGACAGCACGCTTCCAATCTGGGCGGCATCCTTGCCAGAGAGATCGGAGATTCCATCGGCGTTCCTTCCTTTATCGTGGATCCCGTTGTGGTGGACGAGCTGGAGCCCGTTGCCAGATACTCCGGCTGCCCTGAGCTTCCCAGAAGAAGTATTTTCCACGCGCTCAACCAGAAGGCTGTAGCGAGAAGATATGCCAAAGAATCCGGCATCCCCTATGAACAGCTCCGTCTGATCGTGGTACACATGGGCGGCGGCTGCTCCGTTGGTGCGCACAGAGACGGACGCATCGTTGACGTCAACAACATTCTTGACGGCGAAGGCGCCTTCTCCCCGGAACGCGCAGGAACGGTTCCTGCAGGTGATCTGGTGAAAATGTGCTTTTCCGGAAAATATACGGAAAAGGAAATCTACAAAAAGCTGGTTGGAAACGGCGGCTTCAATGCCTATGTGGGCACCAATGATGCCAGAGTCGTGCTGAAGGGCGCTGCGGAAGGTAAGAAGGAATATCAGGACGTTCTGGACGCTTTCCTGTATCAGATGGCAAAGGACATCGGCGCCATGGCAACAGTTCTGGAAGGAAAGGTTGATAAAATCATCCTGACCGGCGGTATCGCCTACTCTGATGTGATCTGCAACGATCTGAAGAGACGGGTCGGCTGGATTGCGGACTTCGTTCTCTATCCCGGCGAAGACGAGCTTCTCGCTCTGGCACAGGGCGGCCTGCGCGTCATGAAGGGCGAAGAGGCGGCGAAGGAATACTAAAAGCCTTCCGGCCCTGGCTGGAAATTCAGCAATATGAAAACAAAAGGAACAGCGCCGGATACGACACCTCGCTGTTCCTTTTTCTGTTCTCTTCCGTTTTTATCTTCTCATACTCATCTTCCGTCTCAGGCCGGCGCTTCCGTCTCCGCCGCGCCGTCTTTCCCCGCTCCTGAAGCCTCCCTGTATTCTCCAGCCGTTTCGTTCCCCTGCGTTTCTGTGCGGAGTCCTTCTGGCCGGAAGGAAACTCCCCTCCCACCTCATAAGCGGCGACAGCAGACGCACAAGAGGCCTCCAGGATAAAAATACGACCAGGCAGGCGCTGATCAGAAGTCCGCTGAACAGATCATGTTCAATCTCGTTGAACAGGCGGGTTTTGCTCATCAGCTTGATTAAAAAGCCATGGAGCAGATAGATTGACATGGTATTGGCGCCGATATGGGACAGGAAAGGAATTTTCCGTCCGGGAATACTCACCAGGAAAAAGACCAGCCAGAGCAGGGCTGCGCCGATGCTGAGAAGCCGGAAACGCCAGCTGTAATTTCCCGTCTCATAGGATACCGAGCCATACAGCCAGGCATACTTGATCTCATCCACATTATCCGTAATCACATAGATCAGAACACACAGCAGAGCGCCGAGACAGAGCATGGCGGCCGGACGCGCTGCAGCTTTTTGAATTCTCTTTTTCAGGGAAGCTCCTGCAGAGCACGCTTCTCTTTCTGCTTCCGTCTGTCCGGCAGACCGCATGGCCGGCTGTCCGGTCCGCATGAAAGATGCGTCGTCCGCCAAACTCCGGGAATCGGCCGGGAACCGCTTTGCTGTTTTCCTCCGGTCCGCCCACTCCCGATAATAGGCTCCCAGCAGGAAGTAGGGGAAAAACTCCACAATTCTGGAGAAGGACAGATAATATCCCGCCTTGTTGTCAAAGCCGATCAGGATTCCTGCCAAAAATGCGGCTGTGAGCACCACAGCCTTTTTCCGCCAGGTAAAGCCGTTTCCCTGAACCAGCGGGAGCAGAAGGTTCCAGGCGATGCTGGCAAACAGATACCACAGAAGCCAGTAAGGCGTGGTAAACTGCACCTCCGCCTCCTTCTCCAGCACCAGATTTGCAAACAGGAGGTACAGGACCTGGAACACCACATAGGGATAGATCAGATGATTTCTGATTTTCTCCGGACTGTACCGGGCGAACACTCCCGAAATAAAAGCAAAAAGCGGCATATGAAAGGAATAGATAACCAGGTAGATAACCTTGAAGCTGTCGTTCTTTCCCATGAACAGCTCCAGCATATGCCCGAAAACCACTGTGAAAATCAGCAGGCATTTCAGGTTGTCCATCCTGTAATTCCGTTCCGCCGCTTTTGTTACCGCGATTGTCTGTTGTTTCATTCTGCAAGGCACCTCTTTGGGGGACTGATTTTTCTGCTGCGGCCCCTCTTAGACGAACCTCACTATATTCCATTTTTTGAAAAAAGTCAATCCCGCTTTCCCGGCAGCTTCCGGAACGCCTCTTCAAAAGGCGCGCGCAGGACGCCGTATTCGGTCACGATTCCGGTAATCAGGCTGTGATCGGTCACATCAAAGGCCGGATTGAAAATCTTTATGCCCTCCGGGGCCATCCGCTCCCGGTACCACATCTCGCTCACCTCTTCCGGCTTTCTCTCCTCGATGCGTATCTTGTCTCCCGTCGGCGTAGAAAGATCGATGGTTGAGGTCGGCGCGCACACATAGAAGGGAATTCCGTAATGTGCCGCCAGAATGGCCACGCCTGAAGTTCCGATCTTGTTTGCGGTATCCCCATTTGCCGCCACCCGGTCACAGCCCACGAATACAGCATTCACCCAGCCGTTCTTCATCACGGTGGACGCCATATTATCGCAGATCAGCGTCACATCCACGCCGGAGGAGAGCAGCTCAAATGCGGTCAGCCTCGCTCCCTGAAGCAGGGGCCGGGTCTCGTCCGCGTATACATGAAAGCCGTATCCACGCTCCTGTCCCAGATAGATGGGCGCGGTGGCAGTACCGTAGCGGACGGTGGCGAGCTGGCCCGCATTGCAGTGGGTGAGAATCCCATCCCCCTTCTTCACAAGCGTCAGGCCATATTCTCCGATCTTTCTGCACACACGGATATCCTCATCCCGAATCTCCTCGGCTTCCCTTTTCAGAAGGGAGACGATCTGCGGCACCGGACAGTCTGCGTTTTCCGTCACCACCCGCTCCATCCGGTTCAGCGCCCAGGAAAGGTTTACGGCCGTGGGACGGGAAGAGTCCAAATATTCCTTATTATTTCTGAATTCTGCAAGAAATCTGTCATAATTTTCCTCTCTGCAGGCTTTTGCAAGGAGATAAATGCCAAATGCTGCCGTCACTCCGATAGCCGGCGCGCCGCGCACCTTCAGCAGATAAATGGCATTCCAGATTTCCTCTGCTGTTTTTAAACGGATCAGCTCTGTTCTGCCGGGCAGAAGGGTCTGATCGATGATCACCACTGCGCTGTCCTCATCGTCCAGGCTGACCGTATCATAATCCATAATCGTCTTTTCTTTTTCCAAAGCTGTTTCCTCATCTGTTTCTCATCAGCGCAGGGGGCGTTCCCCTGAAATTCTGCGGTCCCGAAGCTCCAGCAGCGCCGTAACCGCAATAATCACAACAGACGCAGCCAGGCACAGGGAATCCAGCTTTTTCGCCAGACGCCTGTCCGCCGCAGCCCTGTGGGATGCTGCCCTGTGGGATGCTGCCCTTCTGGATGCTGTTCTGTTGGCTGACCTGTAGGATGCTGCCCTGTCGGCTGCTTTCCGGCCTTCTATTTTTGTTCCGTAGATTTTTTCCATGGCTTCTCCCTGCTTTCCCTTATGCGAGAATGTCCCCGAACTGTGCGCCGCAGGCCTTTGCCAGATCCTGAGGGGCCAGTTCAATCTGGGAACCGATCCGTCCGCCGCTGACAATCATGGAAGAAAGTGCTTCAGCGCTTTCATCGATCACGGTCCGGTACTGCTTTTTCATGGCGACTGCGGTGCAGCCGCCGCGGATATAGCCTGTCACGGAATTGATCTCTTTTACATGGATCATGGAAACGGATTTTTCTCCCACGGCCCGGGCAGCCTTCTTCAGATCCAGCTCCGCCTCTATGGGGATGACAAAAACAAAATATTCTCTGGAAGCTCCCTGCGCCACCAGCGTTTTGTAGACCTTCTCATGGGGCAGCCCCAGCATATCCGCCACCTGCACGCCGTCTATGAATTCCTCACACTCATAAGTATAATGCGAATAGGGAATTTTCATGCGGTCCAGAATGCGCATGGCGTTGGTCTTGATTTCCTTATTCTTAGCCATACTTACCTCCCAGTCCGTTCTTAAGCCTCTCTCTTCTTTCCCCAGAAAAACAGGGCAACCGTCCCCGGACCGGTGTGGCTTCCGATGGTGGTACCCACATAGTTGATTTCCACCCTGCCGTTCAGCTTCGGGAAGCGCTCCTCCACCAGACGTGCCACCTCTCTGGCATCTTCCATGCAGGCGGACTGTGAAATGTAGCATTTTCCGGAATAATTCAGGCCGTCCTCGGCATTCTCTTCCATTTTATCGACAATCGCCTGGATCACCTTGCGCTTGCTTCTGATCTTGGCTCTGGGAATCAGCCTTCCCTGATCGTCCATGTTTAGAAGCGGGCAGATTCCCAGCATGCCGCCCACAAAACCGGCTGTTTTAGAGATTCTTCCGCCCTTGATGTAGAACTTCAGATCCGTGGAGAAAAACCAGTGATGCACGTTCAGACGGTGCTCCATCGCCCATTCATAAACCTGCTGTGCGCTCATTCCCTCATCCCGCAGGTCAGCCAGACGGTCCATCAGAAGTCCATAGCCGGAGGAAGCGCCGAGGGAATCCACCACATATATTTTCCTGCCGGGATATTTTTCTTCCAGTTCGGTCTTCGCCACATTCGCCGAATTGATCACACCCGAAATGCCGGAGGAAAGGCAGACGTGCACGATGTCCTTTCCTTCCTTCAGGAAGGGTTCAAAATAGGCTTCAAATTCTCCCGTATTCACCTGAGAGGTTTTAGTATCCGCTCCGTTATCCATGGCACGGTAAAAGGTCTCAAAATCCATGGATTTTCCGCAGTCATCCGGATATTCCTTTCCGTCCAGCTCATAATGGAAGCAGATATAGGAAATTCCTCTCTCCTGAAAATGCTCTGCCGTCAGATCTGCTGTAGAACAGCAGCTTAAACAAAAATCGCTCATCGTTCACTCCTTTCTTCCGTGAAAAAAGGACGCCGCCCTTGCGGCAATTCCCCGCTTTCCGGCAGCGTCCCTCTGACATGCTGTTTCTTTTTACTTATTCTGCGCCTTAACCGCCTTGATCTGCTGGGTCAGGAGCGGAACGATCTTATTCAGGTCGCCCACGATTCCATAGTCAGCCACATCGAAAATGGGAGCGGTCTCGTCCTTGTTGATGGCGATAATCAGATCGGATTCCTCCATTCCTGCAAGATGCTGGATGGCGCCGGAAATACCGATGGCGAAGTACACATTCGGGCGAACGGTCTTACCGGTCTGTCCAACCTGCAGATCCTTCGGCTTCCAGCCTGCATCAACAACGGCACGGGAGCAGCTCACGGTACCGCCGATGGCTTCTGCCAGATCATCCAGAAGCTTGAAGTTCTCCGGGCTTCCAACACCGCGGCCGCCGGATACCAGGATCTTTGCGTCCATGATATCTACGGTGTCCACTACGGACTTCACGATGTCAAGGATCTCAACATACTTGTTGTCGGGAGTGAATCCGGGATTGAATTCCTCCACAACTGCCTTTGCGCCTTCCACTTTGGGCAGTTTCTGCATAACGCCGGGACGAACTGTAGCCATCTGAGGGCGGAAGTTCGGGCAGGCGATGGTAGCGATGGTATTACCGCCGAATGCAGGACGGGTCATCAGCAGCTGATTGTGCTTCTGTTCCTGTCCGGGAACGGGATTCAGCGGGAAATCGCCGATCTCAAGCTGCGTGCAGTCTGCGGTCAGACCGGTGTGGATTCTCGCGGATACGCGGGGACCAAGATCGCGGCCGATGGCAGTTGCACCTACCAGCATGATTTCAGGTTTATACTTCTCAATTACGGATGCCAGAGCATGTGCGTAAGGCTCCGTTCTGTACTCCTTCAGTTCAGGATCGTCAACAACGATCACTCTGTCAGCGCCATAAGCGGCAAGATCATCCGCAAGGCCCTTCACATCGGAACCGATCAGAACAGCGGTCACCTCGGTTCCAAGATCCTTTGCAAGTTCTTTTCCTTTGCCGATCAGCTCGTAAGCGATACCGCTCACCACGTTATCCACCTGCTGCGCAAAGACAAATACTCCCTTATATTCTTCTAAATTCATCCTTATTCACCACACTTTTCCTAAAATTTAAATGATGTGCTTTTCCTGCAGTTTTTCAGTAATGAAAGAAGCTGCCTCATCCGGGGTATCGAAGGTGAACTTCTCACCGGCGCCCTTTCTCACCTTGTCAGATGCCTTCGCGATCTGGGTCGGGGATCCCTTCAGGCCCAGGTTGGAATCGTCCACATCCTTCAGGTCTGCTCTTCCCCAGACGGTGATCTCTTTCTTGAACGCATCAAAGATTCCGCCGGGAGTCATGTATCTGGGCTCGTTCAGCTCGCCCAGAGCAGTGATCAGGCAGGGCATTTTCGCCTTGAGCACATGATATCTGTCGTCAAACTGACGCTCTACGATCACGCTGTCCCCGTCAATCTTGATGTCCTGTGCATAGGAAATAACCGGGATTCCCAGATGCTCGGAAATCTGAGGACCAACCTGTGCGGTATCGCCGTCGATTGCCTGACGTCCGGTGATGATCAGATCATACTCCAGGTTGCGGATCGCGCCTGCGATGGTCTGGGAGGTTGCCCAGGTATCTGCACCGCCCAGCACTCTGTCGGTTACCAGGATGCCGTTGTCAGCGCCCATTGCCAGAGCCTCACGCAGGACTTCTTCTGCCTTGGGAAGTCCCATGGTGATAACAGTAACCTCTGCGCCGTACTGATCCTTCAGTCTCAGAGCCGCTTCCAGACCGGCCTTGTCGTCCGGATTCATGATCGTCAGCATGGCAGCCCTGTCAAGCGTTCCGTCGGGTTTGAATTTCACGCCGCCCTTAGTATCAGGGACCTGCTTAATACAAACAACAATTTTCATTGTACTTTCTCTCCTTGTTTCTTTGTCTATTCTCAAACAAACAGCTAAACGCAATCGATTATTTCAGCAGTGCGCCGGAGATAACCATTCTCTGAACCTCGCTGGTTCCTTCATAGATCTCGGTGATCTTCGCGTCACGCATCATACGCTCCACGTCGTACTCTCTCGTGTAGCCGTAGCCGCCGTGCAGCTGAACCGCCTTGGTGGTAACTTCCATTGCAACCTCTGCAGCGTACAGCTTCGCCTTTGCAGCTTCTACGGAATATACCTTCTGGGTAGCCTTTGCCATGGCAGCCTTATAAACCAGGAGCTGAGCGGCCTCAACCTTGGTAGCCATGTCAGCGATCTGGAACTGGGTGTTCTGGAATGCAGCGATGGAACGGCCGAACTGCTTTCTCTCCTTCACATAAGCGATGGTGTTCTCCAGAGCGCCTTCCGCAAGTCCGAGGGCCTGGGAAGCGATTCCGATACGTCCGCCGTCCAGAGTGTGCATGGCAATTCCGAAGCCCTTGCCTTCTGCGCCAAGCAGATTCTCCTTCGGGATTCTGCAGTCGGTGAAAATCAGCTCATAGGTGGAGGATCCGCGGATACCCATCTTCTTCTCCTTCGTTCCGAAGGTGAAGCCGGGCGTTCCCTTCTCCACGATGAAAGCGGAGATCAGTTTCTTCTTTCTGCCCTTCTTATCCTCGGTCACACCGGTCATTGCGAAGATCACGTATACATCCGCTTCCTTACCGTTGGTGATGAAGATCTTGGAGCCGTTTAATACCCACTCATCGCCGTCCAGAACAGCCTTGGTCTGTACGCCCTGAGCGTCGGTTCCGGCACCGGGCTCGGTCAGACCGAAAGCACCCAGCTTCTCACCCTTTGCAAGGGGAACCAGGTATTTCTGCTTCTGCTCTTCTGTTCCGTAGGTCAGGATCGGATCGCAGCACAGAGAGGTGTGCGCAGATACGATAACGCCTGTGGTGCCGCATACCTTGGAAAGCTCCTCGACGCACATAGCGTAGGTCAGAGGATCACAGCCCTGTCCGCCGTATTCCTTCGGGATCGGAATTCCGAGGAAGCCCAGCTTTGCCATCTTCTCAACGGTTCCTCTGGGGAAAGTTTCCGTCTCGTCAACCTCCTGAGCAAGAGGCTTTACTTCCTTTTCGGCAAAATCTCTGAAAAGAGTCCTCGCCATTTCATGCTCTTTGCTTAACGTAAAATCCATGATTATTTACTCCTCCGTTTTATCTTTATTCCTGCAGGCCTTATAAAAGCCCTGTCGGATTTCACACAGCGGCAGGTCGCGGGAAGAAGGCCTTTGCACCCTTCCCCGCGGCCTGCCTGCGGGATGTATTACCTGCTGTAGTCGTAGAAGCCCTTGCCGGTCTTCTGGCCGAGCTTGCCTCCGCGAACCATCTTACGAAGCAGCGGATGAGGACGGTACTTGGGATCTCCCGTCTCAGCCTGCAGAACCTCCATGATGGCAAGCACGATATCCAGACCGATCAGATCGCCCAGAGCCAGCGGTCCCATGGGATGATTTGCGCCCAGCTTCATGGCGGTATCGATATCCTCTACGGAAGCCACGCCGTCCGCATAGATGCCGATTGCTTCGTTGATCATGGGAACCAGAATTCTGTTTACAACAAATCCGGCAGCCTCGTTCACCTGAACAGGGGTCTTTCCGATTTCCGTGGAGATCGCCTTGATCTTCTCAACCACTTCATCGGGGGTGTTCAGTCCTGCAATTACCTCAACCAGCTTCATAACAGGAGCGGGATTGAAGAAATGCATTCCGATTACGGGTCTGTCCAGGCCTGCTCCGATTTCCGTGATGGAAAGGGAAGAGGTGTTGGTTGCGAAGATGCAGTCCTTCTTGCAGATGTCCTGCAGCTCTTTAAAGGTCTGCTTCTTGATTTCCATGTTCTCAAGAGCAGCTTCCACGATCAGATCGCAGTCCGTGCAGATCGTCTTCACACCGGTCGTGATCTTTGCCAGGATGGCGTCAGCAGCCGCCTGCTCCATCTTTCCCTTGGCAACTCTCTTCTCCAGGCTCTTTGCGATCTTGTTCTTGCCGTTTGCGGCGAACTCTTCATTGATATCGCACAGGAAAACCTCATAGCCTTCGGTCTGGGCAAAAGCCTGCGCAATACCGGAACCCATGGTTCCTGCACCGATAATACCAACTTTCATGAATGTATCCTCCTAAATATATATGTTGAAATAACAGGAAACCTTATTTATTCAGGAACTTCTCCACTTTTCTCTTCTCCAGGAAAGCGGCCATTCCTTCCTTCTGATCATAGGACTCGAAGCAGTCTCCGAACAGCTTCTCCTCGATCACGATGGCATCGTCCATCTCTGCATCCAGACCCTCATTAATGGCCTTCTTGCAGTTGCGGACAGCAATGGGAGCGTTCTTCGCGATTCCGGCAGCCATCTTCTCAGCGGCAGCCATCAGCTCCTCCTGCGGATAAACCGCATTTACAAGGCCGATTCTGTACGCCTCGTCCGCCTTGATGTTTCTGGCGGTATAGATCATCTGCTTCGCCATTCCGGGGCCTACCAGACGGGCAAGCCTCTGGGTTCCTCCAAAGCCGGGGGTGATTCCAAGGCCAACCTCAGGCTGTCCGAACACCGCGTTGTCGGAGCAGATTCTGATATCGCAGCTCATGGAGATCTCGCAACCGCCGCCGAGAGCAAAGCCGTTCACCGCAGCGATCACCGGGATCGGGAAAGTCTCGATTTTGCGGAAAATATCATTTCCTTTCTTTCCGAAAGCTTCTCCCTCCGCCTTGGTCAGGGTGCTCATTTCCCCGATGTCAGCGCCCGCAACGAAGGACTTCTGTCCTGCGCCGGTCAGGATCAGGCATCTCACCTCATCCAGATTAACGGCATCAAGCGTCGCGTCCAGCTCTTCCAGAACCTGGGAATTCAGCGCGTTCAGAGCCTTTTCGCGGCTGATGGTGATGACCGCGTAGGAGCCTTTCTGTTCATACACAATGTAATCCATGTCTTTCATCCTCTCTTTTCAAATCAGACTTTTGACTGTATGCGTGACGAATGATTAGCTGGGCAGAACGCCGGCTAATCATCCGATTTAAAGAAACCGCTCCGCGCCAGAACCGCTTCCTGCTTCTGCAGGCGCCCGCTTCGGCGCTTTACGGCTTCCCGATATGCTGTTAGTCTCTCTCTACGATGGTGGCGCAGCCCATACCGCCGCCGATGCAAAGGGTTGCAAGACCCTTCTTCGCATCTCTCTTCACCATCTCATGAAGCAGCGTTACCAGAATACGGCAGCCGCTGGCTCCAACGGGATGTCCCAGAGCGATGGCACCGCCGTTCACGTTCAGCTTGTCCATGTTGATGTGAAGCTCCTTGCCAACGGCTACAGACTGAGCGGCAAACGCCTCGTTCGCCTCAATCAGATCAAAGTCATCGATGGTCATTCCGGTTTTTGCCATGACCTTCTTCGTAGCAGCTACCGGTCCGATTCCCATGATGGCAGGATCCACACCCGCAAGCGCTCCGGCAACCCAGGTAGCCATGGGGGTAACTCCCAGTTCCTTCGCCTTCTCCTCGCTCATCACGATCACGGCAGCCGCGCCGTCGTTGATTCCGGAGGAATTGGCAGCGGTCACGATACCGTCCTTCTTGAACGCAGGACGGAGCTTCGCGATGCTCTCTTTCGTGGTTCCCGGACGGGGACCTTCATCTTTATTGAAAATAATGGTTTCCTTCTTCTTCTTCACTTCAACGGGAACGATCTCGTCGTCGAACTTTCCGGCTTCCTGTGCGGCAACCGTCTTCTGCTGGCTCCATGCGGCGAACTCGTCCAGTTCTTCTCTGGTCAGTCCCCATTTCTCACAGATGTTCTCAGCGGTGATACCCATGTGATACTGATTAAAGGCATCAGTCAGCGCATCGTTTACCATGGTATCCACCATGGTCGCATTTCCCATTCTGTATCCGTAACGTCCCTGCGGGATCGCGTAAGGAGCCATGGACATGTTCTCCATGCCGCCTGCAACCACCACGTCAGCCTCGCCTGCCAGAATCATCTGTGCGGCCTGGTTCACGCAGTTCAGTCCGGAACCGCATACAACGTTCATGGTAACGGCAGGAACCTCGATCGGCAGGCCTGCCTTGATGGATGCCTGACGAGCAACGTTCTGTCCCAGGCCTGCCTGGATAACGCAGCCCATATATACCTGATCCACTGCATCCGGAGCGACGCCCGCTCTCTTTAACGCTTCCTTGATGACGATCGCACCAAGCTCAGCCGCCGGAGTCGTGCTCAGGCTGCCGCCCATGGTTCCGATGGCCGTACGGCATGCACCAGCCAAAACGATTTTCTTTGCCATGTTCTTTCCTCCATTATTCTTTTCTGATAAAAATGCGGAATTATCGGGTTTTTGACCATATTGTTAATTTTTTGTCATTGCCCGTCGTTCTAATTATAGCATAGGGGATTTTTAATGGCAAGGATTTTGTTTACGAAGCTTAAATTTTTATTATGAAGTGCCGTTTTTTTTATCCGGAAACGCGAAAAAAGCATGGACGCCTCGTTTTTCCTGAGGTAAAATAAACATGATTTTATTATTTGAATGTGTTTCAAGCGCAACCAAGAGGATTTTGCAGCAAAGAGGATTTTATGGAGAAGAAAGAAGACAACAGTAACAAACAGACCCAAAAAGCGCACGTTTACTTGGAAACACACGGAGATTACCGGATGCGGGAGCTGGACAACAGCGACCTGGAACAGTTTAACGCACTGTTGACCTATGCGTTTCAGGTGACCTCCTACGAGCTGCTCCAGACCGGCTGGGAGCAGGACGAATTCAAATCCGCCAAACGGCCCATGCTGGAAGAGGCTTATGTCCTGGGATGGTTTTACAAGGACCGGCTGGCATCCATGATCGTGGTTTATTCCATGAAGGTGAACATACATGACAACATCATGGACATGGGCGGGATTACCGGCGTCGCCACCTATCCGGAATATACGGGCCGTGGACTGATCCATTCCCTGATGCGGCGGGCCATCAACTACATGCATGAGCAGCAATTCCCGATTTCCTTCCTTTATCCCTATTCCATTCCTTTTTACCGGAAAATGGGCTGGGAAATCGTATCCGACAAGATCACCTTTACCATCAGGGATACCCAGCTTCCAAAGCCGCGCCCGGTAGACGGCATGGTGGAGCGGGTAAGTCTGGATTCCGAGGATTATCACAACGTCCATTCCTACTTCGCCCTGCAGCGGCATGGTGCGCTGATCAGGGATAACCTTGCCTGGGACGAATACTGGCGCTGGGAAAATGACGATATGATCGTCGCCGTCTATTACAGTAAAGAACATAAGCCTCTCGGCTATGTGGTCTACTACATTGCGAATGAGATCTTCCATATCAAGGAAATGGTCTATCTGAATATCGAAGCGAATTACGGTCTCTGGAACTATATAACCGCACATTTTTCCATGATCACGAAGGTCGTGGGCGATAACTATTCAGGAGAACCGATGGCCTATCTGCTGGAGGACAGCGAGATCACGGAAAACATCTCCCCGTACATTATGGCGAGAATCATTGATGCTGAAACCTTTCTGCGGGAATATCCCTGGCAGGTTCAGCCGGAAGACTTCCGCATTCATTTCCGTGTTACGGACGAAATGGCTCCATGGAACGGCGGTGATTTTCTGGTTTCCTGGAAGGGCGGGGAAACTCACTGCGAACGTGTGGAAAACAACCAGTCCATCAATGTGGTGGATCTTGACATCAACACCCTGACCACTATGCTGATGGGATATAAGCGCCCCAGCTATCTGTATGAGCATGAGAAAATCAGAACGGAATACTACATGCTCACCTGGCTGGAACGTCTGATTCCGGTGGAAAAGCCTTATTTTTCAGACTATTTCTAAAAAATTATTATAATTAAAAAAGGGATATGGCCTGTACATATCCCTTTTTTAATTCTGTGAGTCATATCTCTCTGCGAAACAGACCCTTTAGATTTTTGGCATGGCAAAAGCCCGGAAAACAATATGATTCCGGGCTTTTTCGCTGTTTTTGTATGGTCGATTATCTCTTGGAGAACTGAGGCGCACGACGTGCGGCTTTGAGACCGTATTTCAATCGTCTGAGCGATGATTTTCCTTGATATTCCGGGCTTTTTTGAGCCTCGGCCCCTCGGTTGTCCTATTCCTTAACCAAAAAACAGGCCACTTTTACGAGGGG
>DXHY01000005.1 GCA_019113175.1 Candidatus Eisenbergiella stercoravium
GAATATATCACATCAATATATTCCCCTTTTTTCCCGCTTATCAGCTGATTCTGATTAATATAATTATTAATGTCATATAACGGTAAGCCCTTATTATTTTCAAGTACAAACCCAACAATCATATAAGGCAAATCTTCCTTCATATGAATTACTACATGGGTCTTGTAATGATGATCTACCTGTAAGTACGTTACCTGTTGGCCGTTCTGATCTTCAAAATAACAGGAAATGATATCAAATGCAGAATTGCTTATTTTACATTCCTTCGCCGCAATTCTGGGAATCGAATGATATTCATTATTTCTTTCCTTTTGAATATTTTGATTTTCCGGATTAATAGAAGCAATTTGCTGATTCAAATTAAGTCTCTTTTCATCCATATACAAATCGCATACCCGATTACTTTCTCCAAATATTTTTTGATTTCCCTTATCGATCCAAAGGACTCTGGAACACATTTGTCTAACGCTTGAAATATCATGTGAAACAAATAATATTGTTACATTATTCTTTTTTAATTCTTCAAATTTACGAAAACATTTATTTTGGAAAAAAAGATCTCCAACAGAAAGTGCCTCATCGACAATTAAAATATCTGGTTCAACATTAATTGCAACCGCAAAAGCCAGTCTGGCAAACATTCCACTGGAATACGTTTTTACCGGCTGATCAATAAATTCCCCAATATCTGCAAATTCTATAATAGCCGGCAGTTTCTGTTCCATCTCTTTCTGAGAAAAACCCATTATTCGGCCATTCAGATAAATATTCTGTATACCGGTATATTCCTGATTGAAACCTGCTCCCAATTCCAGAAGCGCAGATATTTTTCCATCGATAGACACTGTTCCGCCGCTTGGTGCAAGAACTCCGGTAATAATTTTTAATAAAGTTGATTTCCCTGCTCCATTTGTTCCCACAATTCCTACAGTTTCACCTTTTTTAACATCAAAAGTAATATCATTTAAGGCACAGAATTCACGGGAATATTTTTTCCGGGTCGGGCTTAACGCTTCCTTAACGCGGTCTACAGGTTTATCATACAGCCGGTAGATTTTTTTTAAATTTTGGATACAAATAACACTGTCTGCCATCTCCGCCTCCCAATATCTATAAAACATCCGCAAAATGAGGCTTCAGTTTTTTAAAAAATAAAATTCCTGTGAAAAAAATAAGCAATGATATCATCCAATAGTAGACACACATACCTGGAGTTTCCCAAAAACCAACTTTATGGATAAAGCTGTCACGATATCCGGTTACAATATAATATGTTGGTATAAGCCTGATAACCGCCCGTACAGCTTCAGGCATAATATCAATATTCCACACAAAAGGTGTTGTCCAAAAAACGACTTGTAGTACAATACTTATAATTTGAGAAATATCCCTAAAAAACACATATAATGCTGCAGTAAAATAAGAAATACCTGTAACAAGAACAAACATATAAAGCAAATAATATAAAACCTGTAATACATAAAGATCTATAGAATAACCACAGCACAAAAAAACAATTGTATTAAAAGCCAGTAAAAATATCTGCACATAAAAAACAGAACAGATTTTTACAAGAGGAAGAATTTTGATATCAAATAATACCTTTTTTACAAGATAACTGTATTCTACCAAACATGCGGCAGAACTCGATATGGCATCACTGAAAAAAAACCAGCTGAACAAACCTGTCATGAGCCATAAAACGTATGGATATCCATTTACAGGTTGATTTTTAAATCCAACTTCAAATACGAACCAATAAATAACCACAGTCATAAGTGGCTGAACAAACGCCCAGACCGTTCCCAAAACTGAACCGGCAAATTTATTTTTGAAATCATCTTTTGAAAAGCGCCAAATAAAGGCAAGATCATTTTTTAATTTTGCAGTATTTACGTTCATCATTTTTCTCCATAGAGCAAAAAAGCCCATACCATTTTCAGATAACGTACAAGACGTCCGCTGAAATACTCTTCAAGAGTGTTGGAAAGATCCTCCCTGAGTTCCCCTACTGAAATCTCAATTTCGTAGGATTTAAACTTTTTAAACAATAATTTTTTCGTATCATAAAAAGACTCAGCACGCTGCTTTTTCTGATTCCGTTTAAATAAAACAAAATATGCGGATGTCAGGTCATCACAAAACGCAAAATCACCATATATTGAAAATCTGACCCATAGATCCCAATCTTCAAACATATCCAGATTATTGTCAAATCCTCCCATATTCTCATAAAATTCTCTCGAAAAGAGAATTGTCTGAATAGGAATATAATTTTGGTAATACAAAACCAATCTGCTGAAAGGCTGCCGATAACGAACCAATTTTCGCTTCACTTTATATAAATAAGGCTCCCTTCCAGTAATAATAATTTGTCTTTCTTCAGCGACCGAATACGCGGCTTTTGTACCATTCTGGCTAATACAACGATAAAGTTTTTCTATGTGCTCCGGGAATAAAATATCATCATCATCTAAAAAGTTAAAGTATACCCCGCTCGCCATTGACATGCCGAGATTCCCGGCCGCCGATCTTCCCACTCTCTTTTCCGTTGCATGGTATTTAAGATTAATATCAGAAAAATTTTCTCTAATCATTTTTTCTGACATATTTTTACCATCCTCTATAACCACAGCCTCAATGTTTTTATAGGTTTGCGATCGGATGCTGTTTAATGCATTTATCAAAATATCCGGCCTGTTATTTGTACGGACAATAATAGATATTAACGGCTCCTGATTCATATATCGTTTCGTCGAAAAGATGGTCTCGACATCCCTTTCTCTAAAATTGTTGTCCTTTTCAAAATCGTTTATGCAATTCTCCCACACAGCGTTTCAAGTTTCAAACATCTGCTTCGGTTCTTCTATTCCTCCCCCTCAAAAAATCCACCATTCCTGCCCCCCCTGCTCTGGCCAAATCTCCCCTCCCTTGTACTGTCCAAAGCAGGAAGCACGCCGTCCTGTTGATCAGGAAATATATAAGAAACAGCGGAAATCTCCATTTCTCCATCCTTTTTCTCATACACATCGGCCAGTTACGGCTGATATAATAGGCACATGCCGGGCTTGAACTGCCCCCAGTGGATGCGCTTACTTTATGATACATTTTCGCTCCCGGGCAGTACAGAAGACGGATTCCCTTCTCCCTGGCCCGCATACAGTATTCCGTATCCTCATAATACAGGAAGAAATCCTCATCCATATCTCCGATTTTAAGGAACGTTTCCGCCGAGAGAAACATACAGCAGCCATTCAGATAGGTACATTCCTTCTTTTTTCTATATTTTCCTGTATCCTTCTCTCCCTCGCCCCGGCTGACGGGCTTTTTTACAATTGAAGTCAGATAACCACCTGCCGCCCATATGGTATCCTTATGATCCCAGTAATAAATCTTCGGTGCAACGATACAGGCTTTTCCCTGCACAGAAAGTGCGCCGGCAACCAGCTTTCGAATCATATCCTTCCTGATACAGGTGTCGTTATTCAAAAGCATCAGGCAATCGCACCCTGCCCTGACCGCTTCATGCAGTCCCCTGTTATTTGCCGTTGCGAAACCGGCATTTTTTCCCATCCTGATAAGGTGAAACCACACCTCATCCCCATAACACTCCTCCAATCGGGCAGGCGAACCATCCTGCGAATCGTTATCCACACAGAAGATCAGAATTTCTCCATCCCAGTCGCTGGCGCGTATGGATTCAATACAGGCCTCATTATACTCTATTCCGTTATAATTTACCAGAACAACTCCCAGTTTTGTCATAATTATTATAAGATCAACTCGTGATTGCACCTTAAGAAGCGTCTTTATCCTCTCGTCCTGTCGGTTGACTGCTCCCGCAGCTCCTTCTCCATAATCGCCATACTCTGCGTCAGCTTTCGTATCTTTCCCGCCTGTCGTGATACGATAGAGGTCAGCGCCATACACAGCATCATCAGGAAGGCAATGCAGATAATGAACAGCCCGTTCATATTTCCGACAATTCCAAACAGCCCCAAAAAAGCAGGCAGGATATGGGGAAATACGACCAGAATGGTCATACACGCTCCCGCCAGCAACCAGAGCAGAGTATATTTCAGTTCGATTGCTTTCCGCTTCAGAAACAGCAATATCAGTCCAAAATAAATAATCAGCGCAATTCCCAGCGTAATTCTCAGATTCACAGGAAGCATATGCTATCTCCTTATTCCATAGCTGATTCTTTTTACCAGAATCGCCAGCGTTACCTTTATCATGTAATACACTGATTTACGGAACGTGATGGAACTTGTTCCACCCTCTCTCTCCTTCATCACTACCGGTACCTCAGCGACTCTCCCACGGTGCATGACCGCGGTAATGATGGCCTCCGGCTCAGGATAATCGGAAGGGTAATCCTCCGCATAGATGGAAATAAACCGCCGGTTCACTGCACGGAAACCACTGGTAACATCTCTAATCCTCTTCCCGGTGCAGAGCCAGATCAGATCGCTCAGGATATTGATTCCGGCTCTGCGGGAGCGGGAGGACTGAAAGCCCTCCCGTCTCAGAAACCTGGAGCCGACTACCACATCCGCTTCTCCCCTGAGCAGAGGTTCGATCAGCTTCTTCACATATGCCGCGTCATGCTGGCCATCTCCGTCCAGCTGGACCGCGATATCATATCCATATTTCAGCGCGTAGCGGTATCCTGTCTGAACAGCTCCGCCGATGCCGAGATTAATCGGCAGATTCAGGACCTGATAGCCCTTTTCCATGCAGAGCTCACCTGTTCCGTCCGATGAGCCGTCATTGACAACCACATAATCATACTGAGGGAAATTTTGTATCAGATTTTCCACCACACGTCCGATATTATCCGCTTCATTATAGGCGGGAATGATCAGAAGAATCTTTTGTTCCTCCATCTTCAGTTCTCCTTGAAAAGCTGCGATTTCCTAACCGGTTTATTTCAGCAGCGAATACAGCGGCTCTTTCCTGCTCTTATTCACCCATAAACAAATGGCAAAACACAGGCATAATACCAAAAGGAAGTTCAGCATCCGGTTTGTTTCCAGCCCGGCCGCAGCACAGGACAGTGTCAGAACAGATAAAAAGAATCTGTGAAGGAAATAGGTTCCGGTACTGATATGCCGGATCAGTTCTGACTGTTCTTTCCGGATCGAAAGTCTCCAATTCAACAGGAGAACCACCAGCGCCGGGATCAGCAGAATGAAGGACAGGAACAGGGAATGATCGTCTGCCGTCGTCCTGTTTCTGATCAGGATGGTTTCCGCCACCAGTCCTGCATATCCCAAAACCGCCGTTGTCCATGCTCCTCTGACCCATTTCTTACTATATATCATCTCATGGTTTTGGGCAAGCCATACTCCGATTCCAACAAAGAAAAAACCTACTGTAAAACCATTTCTTGCCGAAGTTGCCACCTTCAGGATCAGATCGGCAATTCTCTGCAGTCCCGTCCCTTCAATTACAAAATAGTAACTGTTCATAAGCAGAGCCATGGCATATAACAGAAATCCCAGAATCAGTGCGCTTCCCAGTCTGTTCCTTTTCAGAAAAAGATAAAGAAGCGGGACAGCGATGATACATGCCCATATATACCAGAGCGCTCCAAAAGGATAGAAAATAACTGACCGGCATATTTTCAGAAAAATCCATACCGGCGTTTCTCCCTGCATATGCAGTTCAATAGCCGCCACTATGATATTGAGGATGCTGAAAACAGTATAAGGGTAGAGCATTCTCTTTTCAAATTTTACCAGAGCTTCCTTCATATCTCTCTTCTTTTCATAGATACCGGCGCCCCAAAAATATCCCGTTACCACAAAGAAAAATGGCACAGCAAGTCTCAGCAGACAGTGAAGCACATACCATTCCCCGGGAACGAGATGATATGCTCCTGAATGCAGAAAAACAATACATACACAAAAGAAAAATCTGGCTACGTCCACCGCCGCATATGTTTTCATGTCCCTTCATCCTTCCGTCGCTTTCGGGCAATCGTTCTTTTCGTCCCTGTTATAAGAAAAGCAATAATACATCCATCAAGGAATCCCCACACCACTGTACTTGCCATTCCTCTGTACAGTTCCATTTTTACAGTATTTCCTGCGAACTTATAGACTCCGCTTCCCTCTGACACATCTCCGAATGTGAGATAAAAATCGTCGGGCGCTGTCACCTCCGGCCCCATCACGAGCTCGTCTTCCCCTCTGTAATCGGTAGTCCTTCTCCCAACCAGCACATAATCCGGAATCTTTCCGAAGCATCTCCACATAACGGTAAGAACAACCGCAGACAATATGCCGATGCACAGGATCTGGATTTTTTTCTCTTTCCATATTTCGGATACCGCCGCCCGCATTTTTTCCCCAAACCCTGTTCTTCTGATCTGAATAACAGCATTTTTCTTTACGGGCATCAGGGTTCTTTCCCGACATATCCATAATGTTTTCCGGCTTTTCAGAAGCCCTTCATAAAGGACATACCCCATGATAAAAAACGTAAGATTCTTGAAGGACAGGTTATAGAGGAACTGTTCCGTAATACCGGCGATCGCTGTGCCAAGTAAGATTGCTGTTTCCTGAAGCCGGCTGTGCGACATGCAGTAATATATGCTGAAAAAATAGAGCCCCACGCACAAAACAAAGGCGATAATTCCATAATACATCAACATATATGCGAAAGAGCTGTCAAGCGATAGATTTACTTCAGGATTTGGTGGTATATAGGTTCCCAAAAGTGTAACTTTATTCTGAGTGAAATTATTGTATACCAGCTCGAACCTGGTGGATAAAAGTCTGTTAAAGAAATGAAATGCCTCTCCCTTCAGAAGGAACGGACCGGCTATGGGAAACGCAACACAGAAAACAAAAAGCAAAAGCGCCGCAGCCTTTTCCGGCCACATCAGCTTTTTTCTGATATCGAAATAGATAACCAGCAGGAGATATGCCGTAACGATCAGAATTCCCGTATAGCTGATGGAATATAAAAACACATAAAGATTACCCCCAAACAGCAGAAGAGCAGACCAGTACAGCTTCTTTCCGTGCGGCCTGCACACATATATGATCAGCATCACAAGAATAAAATAGGTCACATGCAGCACATTGGGATGGGTATATCCCAGAGAATACCGGATAATGGGCCCAAGTCCCAGCTTTTCATGCACAACCACCACACCATCGTAAAATCCGAGCAGCGCTCTTATTATGGAAAACAGGAAGGTTCCGCCCCATACCGCCAGAGATACCTTCATCAGACGTTCCAGCGGGACATTTTTCATTCCCACGATCACTGCTGCTGCGGCAATCGCCGCTTTTTCCCCGGTTCTTCTGTAAATGATCCCCCCGAGAAGTAACAGGGCCAGAATCAGCAGCCATTCCCGGACGGAATGCCTGGTCAGACATATCTTCAACACCCATAAAACAGCCGCCGACAAAAGACAGAGGGTAAACAGCCTCTGTCCGTCTGTCAGTCCGATTCCTTTTGCGCCCATCAAAACTATGATAAAGACATAATATAGGATTTCTTCGATATGAATATTCACTGTTTTTCCTCTATCACACTGTATCATAATTTTTTCACTTTCCTTCATTTTTTGACAGTATATCATATTTTTTTCTGCTGAGCCATAATATTCTGATTGCCTCTTTCAACATCAGGTAATAGGCCACATAAAAGATTCCAAAGCAGTATACCAGATATCTCTGCATTGCAAAGAACATGGCGCTTTGTATCAGAACAAAGCAGACGTTAATCACAATACAGCCCAGCAGAAACTCCGGGTATTGATTTTCGAGATCCTTCCTGTGATATCCCCATACCACCAGCAATATCGCGCTGATATAGATCAGCAGAGTTATCAGGTGGCACAGAAGGTAAATCCCTTCTTTCTGAAAAAATACCGTACAGATAAACCCCTGCGGCATCATCCGAAGGGTATGGTATATTACCCTTCCCAAGTGCTCCATCAACAATACTGCCGCGATCTGATTTACGGCGGAATAGGTCAATTCCGTATCCGGATTTTCCGCCAGATATTTATCCCAGGCCGCTCCGGCAATAGCCGTTCCGCTGGCGATTCCATCCATAATATCCTGCCACATCCAGAGATCATCCCGGGCATATACATATCTCTGATGTTTTTCATCAGACTCCTCATATATCTCCTTACAAAGTTTCTGCAATTCTTCGTCCTCAAACAGCAGGTAATCATCCTCATCGATCTCGTAAACCGCCTTATCTATGAGCAGATGCCCGTATTGATCTGTCACATTGCTGCCAGAGGGGTTTACTGACACAGCGGAAGAGGTTTCCGGCTGCATTTTCATTCCCTCATCCAAATCCAGTTCCTCTTTTGTCTCCTCTTCCGGCTCAATTACCGCTTCCTCTTCCGACTCCGTCTCTACTTCCGATTCAATTACCGCTTCCTCCTCCGGCTCTCCTTCCTCCGACATAACCATTTCCTTCGCTTCCAGTTCCCTGTTTATGGCGGCAATCAGCCTCTGTCCTGCAGAATTAGCGCCCAGTATCACAATTTCTCCCGCAAGCAGAACCATTGCAGACAAAAGTACATAACACACACCCCTGACCAGCTGCCTGCCGATGGGATACTTTCTTCCCTTCATCCAGGAAATATAAATGAACGCGGCCGCGTTGAACACTCCCACCAGCTGAAGCTGCGTTCTGATAAGCGCCAGTATCACAGACATAAGAACCATAAGTACAATATCTTTATACTTTTTATCAAAAATACATTTCAGGAAGCAGATCATATAAAGATAAAATATGGGATAGGCCAACGCCTCCGTCATGATATCATGATTGGATATGGACAAAGGATAATTGGTCGTAAAGGGCATAAATATAGAAAACAGCAGCACCGGATAAGATGCAAGGTAACTGAGCCGGAACCTTTTTCGTATAAATTCCGTAAACGCCAGTATGCAGATCACGGTAAGAATTGTCTGTTCCGCCACTACCGCATACAAAAAGCTCTCTTCCCCAAAAATCATTCTGTTGACCTGAAGAAGAATGGGATATACGGGTACAATTCCGGTTCTTCCGTCAAAAGCCAGATAGGCAGGACTATCTTTCCACAGCAGATAGCCCCTTTCACCCAGCAGGCAGAATACGGTCACAAATACCAGAGCTGTAAACAGATAATATGTGATTTTGCTGTTAACAAGCCGAATTGCTTTTTTCATTATAATCATAATTGATTTACTCTTTTCTTCTTAAAATCTCTCATTCCACAGTATAGTACCGCCAGAAACATGACGAGCGATATTACTTCCGTGATCCTCCAGTACCAGGGCTCCCTGAATTCCACCGAAAAGCTCCCTTCAAAGCCCTCCGGGACTGCGACGGAAATCCTGCCCGATTTTCCCGGGATGATTTCCATAGGATTTCCGGCTTCATCTTCCGCAATGTAGCCTTTATAATAAAGCAACGGCACCTCAACCTGACAAACATCCTGAGAAATATTTTTCAGTTCTACAAGGATCCTGTTTCCTTCCCGCTTCCACGCAGTTACCTGTATATTCTCTGCCGGATAGGTTAAAGCTTCAATATAATCTTCCGTATTGCTGCCCAGAGGAAGATATTCTCCTCCTCCCACTTCAAAGGTAGATAAATTTCCCTCCTGGTAGACGCGGAAAGGCTCGCTGTTCTGGAGTATCATACTCATAAAGGTCAGCGCCTGCCAGCAGGCCACCCCGCCTGCTACTGCGGCAAAGACATATCTTTTCTTTCTTTCGATGCACCTTTTCCCCATCAGGATGCAGCCAAGCCATGCGAAGAAAACGGCGGCAACGGACAGAAATCTCCATGGATACTGCAGGCTTCTTTCCGGGAATTCAAAAATCGAACTCACTCTGACCAAAAGGGCATAAGGCATCAGATCCGTAGCCAGAAAAACGGCCAGCAGACAAAATCCCACGCACAGCCACTCTGTCTTTTTTTCGGACCTTTCTCTCCCCTTCCTTCCTGCATAGAATATCATCCAGATTGCCACCAGAAGCCATGCGGCAATTCCCGGCGTCTGCGGCATATCACCAGGCACCCCGGCCGAATGACCCTCCGACAGAGCAATCGCGTCATATACGTTCATAAACAGCTGCGCCGCAAAAGAGGCCCGCTCCTCCAACCTGTATGCAGCGTAACCATTTGGATCATTCAGGATATAGGTTCCGCTCTGAAGATAATCCAGCAGCGGCACTATAAACCAGAGATTCAGAAATACGATAGACATGGCCGCTTTGGCAAGAACAATAAACGTTTTCTTCCGAAATGTTCTTTTCCAAAGCACAATACACAGAATAATTGTAAAAAGAGCGACCATCTCACAGGAAATCATGTGAGAAAGAAATACCCCTGTATATCCCAGTGCAATCGTAATCCAGCTTTTCCTGTGTTCATCAGAACCTTCAGTTTTTGTATAAACCTTCCAGAAACCGTACAGAATGATTGGCAGGAATGCCATGGCAGTATATTCCCCCACTGCCGATCTGTTATACAGGCAGATCAGCCGATATATATTCAGACTGTAGACCGCTGAACAGAACAGGCCGACTCTGGAACTGGCGCTCATTTTAGAAAAACAATAATAAGAAGCAAACACAGTGAAAATATTGACAAGCAGTACGTAAAACTGATAGGACGACTGTATGGAAACTCCAAATATTCTGAGGACTGCAGGAATATACAGGAAAAGATCCCCATAAAAGACCGATGCGGCATATCCATGCCCTCCCAGCCAGTTCGGCTGAATTTTCACAGGCAGCATACCGCTCAGCAGACCTTCCTTTATTCCTTCTATTCTCATTAAATGGAACCCAAGATCATGCGATGCCCCCGGAAGATAATCAACCAGTAAAGGTAAACTGACAAACAGCGCCAGCAGAAACAATGCTTTTCCTGTCTTTGCATATTCTTCCGTAATCTTCCAACTGGTTTTATACAGAAAAATCAAACCCATCGCATCTATCGCCAGCAGTACCGTTACAAACTGAAACAGAAAATTTCTCAATGCCAGCGAAGAAGCTGTTACCGTAATCCCCTGAACCAGCAGATAGCATCCTTCCCACGCATCGCCACGAAGCCGTCCTCTCACCTGCATGGGTCTGTTGCTGTAACGGTTCTTAATATCGCATACGCTTGTTCCAGAGCTTCTTGTCTGAATATCGCCGCTAAAGTCCGGCACCAGCCGTCCATCCGTATAGGATACATTCATAACAACTGGCCCTTCATACTCATATTGGATAGTAACAGTATACATTCCCCTGGGCAATGTAAATTCCGGCGTAGCTATCTGGCTTCCCGTCGTTGTATCAATGTAAAAGCCCGGCTCCCCGGAATCATAAACCAGATCCTCCTGTGTAAAGGAAAGTAATACCGGCTCTCTCCTGCTGTAAAAGAACCCGGCCAGACATACCAGCAGAATTTCCACGGCTGCAATCACCAGCCATATTTTCTTATTCTTCCGCAGCCGCTCTGCCATTTTTATATACCTCCATCAGCTTTTCACAGTATTCTTCTGTCGTATCAAATCGCACGCTGCGGCAGTTTTCTGTATATCTTCCAAGCCGTTCTCTGTCTTTCCACAGCCTTTCCGTTTTTTCTCTGAGTTCATCCACATTTCCCGGAGTAAACAGTTCGCCCGTCTCTCCATTTTTTACCAGCTCGGGAATTCCTCCGATTGCGGACGCCAGGACCGGCGTTCCGTAGATCTGGCTTTCCATCACGCTGAACGGACAGTTTTCATACCACTCGGACGGGACCACACAGAAGGCTGCCTCCGCGATCAGCCGGTACAGCATCTCTCCCGACACAAAGCCACGGTTTTCCACATTTTTTACTGCATTCACTTCCTCTTCCATGGGGCCGCTGCCCGCAAAGACAAAGGGAATCTGCGGAAGGCTCCGGCATACCTGAAGCAGCGTTTTAACGCCTTTCTCCTGACAGAATCGTCCGAAATACAGCACATAACCATCAGGCGCATGGCCGCCCTGATCTCCGGCCTGCAGACCGTTTTTCCGCGCTCCGCTCCGCGGGTGCTCTGTCTCTTCGCTCCCCAGGTCCTCTCTGTCCACAAAATTATGCATGACGAGGAGCTTATCCCTCAGATCCTCATACTGCGCCAGCCTGTCCCGCAGGAAACGGCTGGGGCAGATTACCGCGTCCAGCTTTCTGTAGACATGCAGCTTTTTATATAAAGTCCCTTCCATACAGCCGAGAATGCTTTTGATCCGTGATCCATGGATACATCTTCCGCGGATACATTCCTGAAACCCATTCTGCAGGCATCGTTCGCAGGGTTCATATTCCAGAGGGCGCAGCAGCAGGTGGTTGGGGCATACCAGCTGATAGTCATGCGCTGTATAGATAATCCGGATCTGTTTTCCGGACTTCTTTTCATAGCGTTCTATCTCATAGAGGATGGAAGGGGTGAGCTGAAAATTAAAATTATTCAGATGCACCACATCCGGCGCAAAATCCTCCAACACCGGGCGCAGCTTCCTTCTTGCCTCCAGCGAATAGATGATTTTAAATGGATACAGCAGCTTTCCGAGCTTTCCCGTATGAAAATCCATGCTTGACGTATAGCTTTCCATCCGGTTTCCCACAATACGGCCTTCGTGCTCCATGCCGAAGTACTGTACCTCATGTCCGTTTTCCGCAAGCTGCTTTCCAATCCTGAAAATGTAGGTTTCTGATCCTCCGTTCGGATAGAGGAATTTGTTGACGATCAGTACCCTCATCGCGTTATCCCGTCCTCATAGAGACGAAGCGTCTGCTCCGTCACATCATCCCAGTTATATTTTCCGCAGATATACTCAGCCGCCTTTTCCTGATATGCTGCCCTCACCTCCGGATGCTCCAGCAGATATTCCATTTTCTCCTGAAGATCCTGCGTGTCGCTTTTACGGAAGCTGACGGCATGTTCAGCCACAACTTCCGTGTTTTCCTTAATATCGCTCACCAGACAGCAGTTTCCATAGCTCATGGCCTCCAGAAGGCTCACCGCCATTCCTTCCACATCGCTGGGAAGCACGAAAAAGCAGGCATTGGAATAGAGTTCCTCCAGAACCCTGCCCGCCACAAAGCCGGTCATCAGAATCCGGGGATCCTCAGCCGCCATGGCTTCCACCTCTTCCATGTATGACTGCGAATGGCTGTTTCCTCCGGCGATCACCAGACGTTTTTCCGTTTTAATGTTTTTATAGGCGTCGATCAGATAGTGCAGTCCCTTCTCCGGCACAATTCTGGCCACGAACAGGATGTAACCATCCTTTTCCAGACCGTATTTTTTTCTGATTTCTTCCGCTTCATACCGTCCCGGACGCTGAATACCGTTCGGTATGAACCTGGTCTGCCTTCCGTAAATATCCTGAAAATAATCCTGCATGTTTTTGGAAAGAACTATAACCTCATCCGCACGGCGTGCCGCCATCTTCTCTCCGGCCTTTAACACTCTCGACGCAAAATTTCCCCACTTGGATCGCTGCCAGTCAAGACCGTGGATGGTCGCGATGGTCCGGATTCCAAACAGCTTCGGAAGCCATACCATGATACAGGGGCCTTCCGCATGGAAATGGATCACATCATAGCCGCCGAACAGGGCCCGGAAAGCAGCCAGCACCGAATATACGATCGCGTTCAGCTTCCCGTTCCGGAATGTAGGGATAGTAATCAGACGGATTCCATGGTATTCCTTTCCCTTATACTGCAGATATTTTTTCCCTGCCGTATGACGGCCATACCGGTTATAGGCATCCACCCTGCAGCCCAGCTTCACCAGCCGGGTGGACAGCTCATCCACCACGATTTCCACGCCGCCCTCCCGTGAGGGAATCCGCTTGTGGCCGATCATGGCGATTTTCAGAGGCTTTCCGTGCTTCCCGATGGGAGCCGCAGGGACCTGCGGGGTATTATCCCATTTTGTTCCGTTCATGTCTGCAGCCCACTCCTTTTCCCTGTTTCCCGCATCAATTCCCTTCTTTCCCTTCAGCCCTTCCTTCATCAGATCAAACACAAAGGAAAAATTTGTATCCAGATACCGGATCAGGAGCCGCTTTGGGTCCTGGCCGATCCGATACAGCCATTCCATGCAGACCTCCTGCATCCATTTAGGCGCACGTTTCACCGTGCCTGCATGGAAATCAAAGCCCGCTCCCACGCCCAGCATGACGCCGCAGACCCTTCCCTCATGGTTCGCCATCCACTTTTCCTGCTTTGGAGCGCCCAGCCCTACCCAGATGAAATCCGGCTTCGCCGCATTGATCCGCTCTACGGCTTCCCGATCTTCTTCCTCTGTCATAGGGCGAAAAGGGGGAGAATACATGCCAACGATCTTCATTTCCGGATATTTTTCGGACAGCCTGTCTTTAAGCGCATCCAGTGTCTCCTGCGTGCTGCCGTAAAAATAATGGCGGTATCCCTTTTCCTCTGAAAGCCGGAACAGCTCCGGCATCAGATCCGGACCGGGCACACGCCCCGCCTCCTTCTCACCGCTCAGATGCTGAACGATGGAAAGGGGCTTTCCATCCGGGATGTTCATGGCGGCGCCGTTCTGCACCGCCCTGTATTCCGGATCCCGATACGCCGTCACCGTAGTGTGTACATTAGAAACGCAGATATAATGGCTCTTCAGCTCTTCCAGATGCGCATCGATATAACGCACCGTTTTGTCCATATCCGTAACATTGATTTTTGTCCCCAGGATGCTGTGATACTTCAGATTTTCCGTCATTTGGTTCTCTTTTCCCATTTTTATTTGATTATTCCGAAATTTGTCGGAATTTTCATAATTTTCTGATATATTCGGTATTTTATTTATTATTTCAGTCTTGTCTTCAGGATTCCATACAGATATTTGAATTCAAAAGTTCTCCCGAAGAAAAGAAGAAAAATTCCGTTATATACAACCGTCACGATGACTGCCATCACGATCATACGAAGCAGACTTACAGAGGAAAGTACCACATTCCCGGCAAGCGCGCAGATAGCCAGCGCCAGAATGGAAGCACCGATATAACGGAACGCATCATAAAAATAGCTGTCAGCCTTCCGGTCAAAGCAGGCACGGTAAATGATAACAGGCCGGATGATATTCGCAATCAGTCCGGATACAATCGTTCCGATATAAACGCCCAGAAGCCCGATGCGCTGCACAAGAACGATGGAGAGCACCAGATTCACGGCCCCCTGAATCAGAGGAAGAAACTTGTCCTGTTCAAACACGCCTGCCGCAGTTTTATAATTGGAGAGCACCACCCGCTCCCCCTTAAAGTAAAAATCGATCAGGATCGCCCCCACCACAGCCGCAGACAGGGCAAACCTGTCCCCATAATACCAGGTAATAAACGGGGTCAGCAGGAGGAAGAATCCCACAGAGGAAAATCCGTAGATCCAGGACGCGAAAAAACGGTATACCCGGAACATCTCATACTGCTTCTCATTCGATTCCGTAGCAATCAGGTTTCCGAAGCTGGAAATCACGGAATTGAATATCACGTTGACAAAATTGGCGATCAGATTGATCACCTTATTATAGTTGTCCACATAACCGGACATTGTAACGTTGATGAAGCTCGTAATGATAATGGAATCCGTCTGAAGCCTCGCGGCATCCCCAACCTTATGACAGACCAGCGCTCCTGTTTTCTTTTTGATGTCAGAAAATTCCTCCGCTGTCAGCTTTCGCACATTCTTTTCCTTCAGCAGAGGATATTTCCGGTTCAGGTATGCGTTCGCAAAAATCTTCTGGATCAGCTCGATGGCGGCGGCCGCCAGCAGATACAGATAGAAATTGGGCACCAGCAGCAGAAGCGCGATCTGAGTCAGCACCGTCGCGATCTTTGTGATCGTCAGGACATTGGACTGAATATAATTCTTCTGCTCCGCATTGGGCAGGCTGTACTTGTATGCCACAAAATAGGAACTCACCGTATTGAACAGAAAAATCAGGTAATAGCCGATCAGATCGGCATTGCTGTCGATTCCCACCGGATCCCTGATAATGAATCTCAAAAAAGGGACCAGCGCAAGGCCCACGCAGGCGATCACAAGAGCGATTATCCGATAAGCCTTCTTGTAAAACTGCATATAGGCCTTGACCGTTTCCTTATTGCCTCTGGCTACCGGCCCGTACAGGCTGAAGTTCACCGCCGTTCCAAGCCCCAGCTCCGCCAGGGAAAGCACGGAAAGGATGCTCGTATAGGTGCTGTTCACGCCAAGCAGTGTTTCACCCAGCTTTATAATGAATATCTTCTGTAAAGCGATTCCCAGAACTCCTGTTACGGCGTTGCTCAGATAGCCGAACATGATATTCCGGGCCGCATATTTCACTCGTCCCATGTATGACTTCTTTCTGTATTTTTCCAGAATTTTACCCCATATTCATGTGTATCTTACCATAAACGGCCGGTTTCTTCAACCGACGAACCGTTTTCTTTGGAAAGACATGGATTTTATCCTCTGTCTGTGCTATATTTATAGACTGAAGAATACAGGGAACAGCAGAGGATAATGGTATGAAATCAGGAAAATTTGCCACAAAGGTATCTGTTTTTTTAGTATTGCTTTTTATCGCAGCGCTTATTCCGATAGCTCTGCTCAGCCGGTATAATTACCCCTGTGCGGATGACTTCGGCTTCAGCGCATACAGTCATATTGCATGGCAGGAAACTCATTCGGTCCCTTCCGTTCTGGCAGGCGCCGTCCGGACCGTAGTGGAGCGGTGGTTTGGCTGGCAGGGAACCTTCTCCAGTATCTTTATTATGGCGCTCCAGCCGGCCATATGGGGAGAAACCTTCTACTGTCTTGTTCCCTGGATCATGATCGGCGCAATGTCTGCTTCGACATTATTTTTTCTGCACACAATATTTCGGAAAATCATCCATGCAGATCGGAATGTATTCCTGGGCATTTCCTTTCTTTATCTGATCTTCGCACTGGAATGTATGATTGACAAGACACAGGCTTTTTTCTGGTTTAACGGTGCCGCCCATTATATGATACCACACAGCGCCGCCCTTTTTCTTGCCGGGCTTTTAATCCGTTATCTGTCCGAAGAGCCATCTTCTGCTGCCGGCCATTTCTCCGGCAGGCGTCCTGGCAGATCAGGACTGCTTCTTTTGATCTGTGCAGCTTCCATCTTTGTGGGAGGGAGCAATTACATCACCGGACTTATTACGGCTGTTCTTTTTATATCCGCTCTTCTCCTGCTTCTTTTATTTCGCAGGAAGAGAGAAGCGGGTTTGCTTATTCTGCCCTTTATTCTTTTCCTTGCGGCATTTCTTCTGAATGTGCTTGCTCCCGGGAATTCCGTCCGGCAGGCGGAAATGGTGAATCGTCCCGGCGTGATAAAATCTGTTCTTCTGTCTTTCTATTACTGCATAGAATATATCACAGAAATATGGTTTGACTGGACCTGGATCATATTTATTCTCGCACTGTTCCCCTTCATCTGGGAGGCTGCAAGAGCAGCCGGCAGACATTTTTCCTTTCCCTGTCCGCTGCTGGTGCCGGTCAATTCCTATTGTCTGCTTTCAGCCATGTTTACACCCAGTCTCTATGCAACCGGCGAAGCGGGCGGAGGAAGAATTTTCAATATCATTTTTCTTGATTTTCTTCTCCTCATTGTGGGTAACCTCTTTTATATTACCGGATGGTTCTGTCAACATATGAAATCCATCCAGGAGAATGGAGGCAGTTGTCTGGAAAGACGTGATACAAAACTGTATCTTCTTACAGTTTTCGCCGTTGCGGCATTCATCAGTATTCTGTACGCCCGGGCGAATCCTGATTATTTTACTTCCACCTCTGCCGCGCACTCCCTGATATACGGAGAAGCTGCCCGTTACGGTGAAGAGGCAGCGCAGCGGACGGAAACGCTCCATTCTTCTGAAGGAGCCGATATCCGCCTGGAGCTTTTTCAGACAAAACCGTATTTACTGTTTTTCAGCGATATCTCAACGGATCCTTCCGACTGGACGAATGTTTTAATGTCCAGATACTATCAGAAAAACAGCATAACTGGCGTTTCACCGGACTCGCCGTCTCCGACGGAATAAAAGGTTCTTTTAAAAGCTTCTTAAGATTTCATAAAGCTCCTTGTCCTTTATGAAATCCTGATATATACTGGAAACTGTAAATTTTCCAAATCAACATCAATTAGTCACCTGTGTGGCGGAATGAGAGGAAACATGAAAACCCGAAAAGCCATAGCCGTTTTACTCATGATATCCCTCCTGTTTTTATCCGTTTTGAGCGGATGCTCATCCGGAATTTCGGATGATGCTAAAACGGAATATGAAAATCAGATTCAGCAGCTTCAGGAGGAAATAGACAGGCTGAATGAGCAGCTCGCACAATATACCGGTTCCGAAGCGACAACGGAAGAAACTGTAGTCCCTCCTGCAGAAACAGCTTCATCCGCAATTGCCGAAAACACTGAAAACGCTCAGGAATCTCAGACTGTACCGGATAATCCTGCCGAACCTGAAGAAACTTCTGAAAATACAGAAAACGATGACCGGACGCAGATCGTTGTTTTCGGGGACAGTATCTGGGACAGCACACGGGATGAAACCGGAATAGCCTATCTTGTATCACAGTATACGGGTGCCGATGTTTACAACTGTGCAATCGGCGGTACCAGAGCCACTCTGAAGGCCGGCGAATCCTCTGAAAATTATGATACCTGGGATTCCACCTCCCTTTCCGGCATGGTGAATGTGGCCATCGGAAAGGTTGATCCGGAAATATTCCTTGAGGGTTATATTACAGGGGGTATTATTCGGAACATCGATTTTTCTAAAACGGATTATTTCATCATTGCCTATGGACTGAACGATTATTTTGCCGGCGCTCCTTTAAATGCCGACAATCCCAATTCCTGGGACGCCCACGGATATGGCGGCGCGCTGCGATTTGCAGTTGACCGGCTGAGGAATGCTTATCCGGATGCTCAGATTTTACTGATTTCTCCAACCTACTGTCAGTTCTGGAAAGACGGATATATGTATACGGACAGCAACATGAAAGATTTTGGAGGCGGTACGCTGACTGACTACGCCAATGTATGTCAGAATGTAGCGGAAACTCAGAATACGCTTTTCATTGACGGCTATTCTACTCTGGGAATTAACACTTATACCGCTGAGGACTATCTGGAAGACGGCGTTCATCTGACCGCGGCCGGCCGGGAGTTATATGCCAAAGCTGTTTCCAGCTGTCTGAAATATGGAAAGCCCGGAGAGGTATCCGGAAATTCTGTTTACTATTGATTCCGTAAAAGAATGGGAAAATAAGCAGACATAAAATTTAAAAAGGAAAGAATTTTCTGTTTTCAGAATTTTCTTTCCTTTTTGCTCTTCTCCTGCCGCATCATCAGAATCTTTTCTTTTCAATTCTCCTGTTCTCCAGCCAGATATAAAGTGCCCACAGAAGCGTGCCACAGACAGTACATGCCGTTCCTGCCATCAGATCATGATTTTTCCAGATAAAGCGGATCCTGTTTTCCCCTTTCTCAGCTGGCACTGCCATCATGCCGTTGGATTCCAGTATCTGAACCGGCTCCCCGTTTACCTGCGCACGGAAACCGTCGTCATAGGGTACGGTGAACAGGACGTATCCATCCTCCCGGGCGTTCAGAGAAGCGGTGAAACCGTTCGAATCCTTTTTCAGACTGTGTATGCCATCAGCCTCACGCTTCTGCACCAGCGTATCTTTCTGTTCTGCCATCAGTCCGCCATCCAATGCAGGATCGTATTCTTCCAGCACATGCTCCACCTCTTTCTCATGTCTGTCCGGCACGATCAGACAGCGAAGCATCGCTATGGCACGAAGTTCTTTTGGGATTTTATGAAAATCCGTTTCCGTCATATAAGTATGATATACACTGCCGACAGGCATTGCGTTTTCATATTCACAGAGGTAAAACCTCTTCTTTCCAAAGGAAGCTTCCTGCAGAATAACCGCATCTTCCTCCGGCTGCGCCGTCACATAATACTTTCCTCCCAGAAGCTCCCTTGTCCCGTCCGGTCCCTCTGGAGAAAAAATAGGGCGGGGAGATCCAATCGCTTCATAAAATCTGAAAATGGAACCGCTCACCATGGAAGTAAAGGAACCGGTTCCCGGCAGCGCATTCGCCATAAGCAGCGTATTGTCACTGCTGGCAATGCGGTACCGTTCATCCGGAAGTGAGAACTGTCCAAATGCCTTCAGCCTGTCATAATACTCCTGCGGGCTCTGCCCGGAGTCACGCTGATACAGCCAGGCAGTCATGCCTGTAGTGAAAATGCAGAATGCCAGGATTCCTGTTCCCACACATGCCATATACTGCCTCTGCTTTCTGATAGCACCCACAATCAGACCGGTCAGCAGCACGCCTGCGGTTCCGGTAATAGACCAGGTCAGAAAAACATCCTTCTGATAGATCAGCTGATACCTGTTTTCCGACCACCAGAAAGATCCGACCGTCATCGCCGTCATAAATAACCCCAATACAGTGCAGACGCTTTTGACCGGGTATTCCCGCCTGTTTTCCAGAACAACAGCCGAGGCCAGGCTCATCAGAAGAATCAGCATGAACAGCCATCTGTGATAATTCGTATCGGAAAACAGCCCGAAAACGCTGTTCAGCAGCGGTATCCCTGTCATAACCGTCCCGCCTGCCAGAAGAATGGAGAGCCAGTCCCTTTTCTTCTTCAGAATATAGCAGAGCGGAAGCGACAATCCTGTCATAGGCAGATAAGCTGACCAGGAAGACCAGTCGTACTCTTTGATGCAGGACTGGGCACTCATCAGCTCTCCCGGAAAGAGCAGAGCCCGCACTGCCTGCAGATAATCCCGGTTTCCGCCATAAAACCAGTTGGAAACCTGCAGGTGATTGGTCAGCCTGGGATTTTCCAGCGTGAACAGCACGGAAGGAAGAAACAGCACTCCCGCCATCATAATACCGAGAAGCCCCTCCAGCAGACAGCTTCCGATCAGCCTTCTCCTTTTCCAGAGATGACCTCCCTCCCGCACCAGAAAGTAAAAAATCAAAAAGATCACTTCCTGAATCAGGAAATAATAATTCACGAAGGCATTGACCGCAACTCCCAATGCCAGCGCTCCCTTCTTTCCTTCCCGTGACAGCTTCTCATACCCGGTCAGCATCAGTGGGAAAAAGGCTACCGCGTCATGAAAATGATGAAAAATCAGGTTCACGGATTGAAATCCCGCAAATGCATAGAGCATGGCTCCAAGCGCCGCGTATTTCTTCCCGACGAACCGTTTCAGATAAGAATAGGCGCATACTGCCGCAGCGGCATATTTCGCCATATACAGCCAGCCTGTGACATAGGGATAATGCTCTGCGGAAAACAGGAAGGAAATCCAGGCAAAGGGGCTTCCAAATACATAAAATCCAAAGGCACCGATCAGACTGGAACCCAGATCAACGGACCAGCTCCAGCCGGTATTCCCGCTTTTTACTGCTCTATTCGCCAGCATGTGAAACGGAATCTGCTGTTCATTGAAATCATTTCCCAGTGTAAAAATCCCGTCTCCCCGTATCAGCAGTATGGCAAAGCTCAGCATCGCCACAAAATATCCTAATACAAAAACCTGTATATACCCGGATTTCCAAAATTTTTCCAGCTTCCCTGTTGTTCTCATGAAACACTTTTCTTCCTCCTGAAATCTTCTCTCCCTCTCATTTATCCTCCGATTTTTCTACAGCACCTTCCCCATCTCATCCACCAGCACCCAGCCCTCCCAGAGCTCATGCATCCGGACCGGATCGATCACCTGGCTGTTCTTGTGCTTCGCCGGACGGATGGTGATCTTATCCTCCCGTCCGTTCAGTCTGGCTCCCCAGAAGCTGAAGGTGCTGTTGGCGCAGATATTGGCCCGGCAGCTGCTCATCAGTTCGCAGTCAAAGAAGCTGTCCGCTCCCCGGTTCCAGTCCACAATGGTGTATTCCGCCCCCTGAAAATGCTCCTTCAGATAGGCGGGATCGTCCGAGAACATGTAAAAATGCGTATCCGGAAGCTGTTCCCGCACATAATTCATCGCCGTTTCATAATAGGCATCCGTGCAGATGCCGCCGAACATGCCCGCATTTTCCGGATCCAGGTAGTCGCCTCTGCGGATGTGGACGCTGACGGAGTTTTCCTGCTCCATCCGTTCCATCGTATGGATATTCTGAGGATTTCCGCTTTCCGGAAAGCGGATCTTCTCCCGCAGCAGGGACATGATATCGTGATAGTATTTCTCACAGGCCCAATGGCCCTCCAGATATCTGTCTGTAAAAGAAAAAATCTCCGGATGGTACATATCGGTTTCGTAAAAATGTTTATCTGAGGCAGGATTCAGTTTCCTTTTCATCTTGCCAAGGAAGCCCGTCAGTCCGGAAAGGCCGCCCGCTCCGGATAGGGCACCCTTTCCGAGAAGCGCTTCGCATTCTTCCCGGGAGGCCTTCTCAAACTGCAGGTTATCAAACTGGCGGAGCTCAAGACTGCGCTTCGCCAGCACCTTCTCCTGTTGCGCGGCATCCTCAAACCAGGAAATATCCAGCTTCGTCTCTTTTCCGAGCGCCCGGAATTTTTCATATAACGCATACTGCTGCAGCTGGTTTCCCAGTCCGCCCATCACCTTGATGATAATCATCGTTTTCTCTCTTTTCTGACAAATCCGTTTATTGTCACACAATTTTGCAAAGTAATCCCTGCGGTATCTTAACCGCAGCGCTTCCGCGTCTGCTCCTCAATGTCCCGACATCCATCTGTCATACAGGCTGAATGCCAGCTTTCCGGCCATACAGCGGAGCGTATCCGGCCTTTTCATGATCCACAGTATCATCCGGTTCGCCCGTTCCTGAGCCCGGATGTCATACTGTTTCAGGCTGTCGCCCATATGCTCCCTGCGGCAGAGCTCCGCAATCCGTCCTGCATAGCCTTTCTTTCCACCGCGCAGCTCATTCTTGACGGAAAGCATGGTCAGATAGATGCTCTCCCTCTCCTGCTGCGTTTTTCCATTTTCCACCTTTTTCGCTTCCAGAATGATCCGGATGGTGCGGTTCAGTCCCCGGATTCCTTCGGCCATTTTCGGATCATATTTGTGAACCATGGAGGCCGGATTGTAAAAATAATGATAATACAGGGCATCCTTTAAGATCACAAGCCTTCTGCAGTCGCAGAGGGCGGAAAGCACGATAATCACGTCCTCACCCATTCTGAGCTCAGGATTGCAGAACTGCAGGTTATCCGTGATCAGCTCCCTGGAAAAAAGCTTCATGCAGCGTGACATGGAAACGGTCCTTCTTTCATTTCCAAGAAGCTCCGTCTTCACTTCTGTTTCCAGCCTTTTTCCTTCGTAAACGCCTGGAGCAAGCTCATGGCGGCATTCCTCTTTTCCGTTCGGGCGTTCAATTACAAAATTGCAGCAGACAATCTCTCCCGTCTCTCCCGACGCGCCTTTCACAAGCTCTTCCACCATGCAGGCGTCAATCCAGTCATCGCTGTCCACAAACATCAGATATTCTCCGGAGGAACGCTCTACTCCCGCCATCCATGCGCTCACCAGGCCGCCGTTGGGCTTATGAATGACCTTCACCCTGGAATCCTGCTTCGTATAAGCGTCACACATCCGCGGGCTGTCATCCTGCGCGCCGTCGTCCACCAGAATAACTTCCAGCCTGTGAAAGGTCTGTGTCAGGATGCTGTCCACACATTTTTTCAGAAAATTCTGTGCATTATAGACCGGAACGATGATACTGACCGTTTTTTCAGGTATTTTTTCTTTCATTATCAGACTTTATCTCCCAATGAAGGCTTTCATTCAGAATATTCAGGACTTTTTCGTTCACCTTTCTGTAATCAAACTGGAGGGATTTTTCATATGCCTTTTCCGAATATCTGTCGTAGCCGGCCAGAATCCGGTCCGCAGCATCTCTGATTCCCTGTGCGGTTCCATCCGTCACCTCACTGTCGCTTCCAAAGGTGAGCGCTTCATGAATTCCTCCCACATCCGTGGTAATCACAGGCATTCCGGTACGGATGGCCTCCAGGATGACCATGGGCATCCCCTCCGAGTCGGAATTCATCACCAGGATATCAGAGCTGCGCATGAACCGTTCCACTTCGTCCGGCTCGACGGCTCCCAGAAGCCGTATTCTTTCGCTGCCGCGCGCCTCTTCCTCCAGCTTCTGCCGCTCTTCTCCGTCTCCCAGAATGCTGAGCGTACAGGGTCTGTGATATCCCTTTACCGCTTCCATGATGGTGCCGATCCGTTTTCCTTCGGACAGCCGCCCCACAAACAGGAAGCGTACCTCCTGTTCAGAATTCTGCCGGAAAGACGGATGCCGCTCCTGTCTGCTGCGGCAGACAATGGAATTTCTCACAAGGATGACACGCCGGTTATAGGCACTGTAGTCCTTCTCTGTTCCCCTGTCCAGTACGAACACGGCGGTGCTTTTTTTGATCACCTGCATCAGAAACTCCTGGAACATCAGACGGATGAAGGGGGCCTTTTTAAAAAAGCGTACCCGCTGCCACATGTTCAGATAGGTGCCATGGGAGAACACGTAGCAGACCGCGCCGGGCCGCATGAGGCGTACTGCGGCAAAGGCCTCCGGTGTATGGATGTAATTGCAGTCCTCTTTTTTCAGCCCGATCAGCTTCCGGTACTTCCAAAGCCCCTTCACATATTCCAGCCGGAGAGATTTTTTCACATTTCCCAGATCAGACTCCGCCTGCACCACGGCAAGGAACGAGAAGGTTCCGGAGGCGGTTGTAATTTTCTGTATTTTCCCGACTTCTTCCGGATCGCAGGAAACTCCTGCCAGCAGCACATTTTCACAGTATTCCGGACAGGCTTCCGCCAGATAACGGAGAAAATTTTTAATGCTGGTCAGCTGCCCTCCCACCGGATAGTCCCGGAAGTTGCAGGTATCATATAAAATCAGACGGTTCATTCCACTTCCTCCAGCATGGCAAACAGCTTCAGCGCAGGGCCGTCTCCCCAGGGGTAGCTGCCATAACGCTGCGGATATTCGGCAAAGGCCATACATTCTGCGGAGCACTGCTCCACCCTTCCGTTTTTCATGCAGGAAAGGAGGAATTCAGCGGCCGCCTTCACCTGCTCCGCCCAGTCCTCTTCCAGGCAGCCCCTGCGGATTCCGGCCAGTATCGCGCAGGCGATCATCGCCGTCGCCGAAGTATCTGCGTGGCCCTCCGAGGCCGGAAGGAGCCAGGAAAAACTGCCATCCTGCCTCTGATATTCCGCCACGGCCCGCGTCAGGCGCTGCAGATGACCCTGCATGAAAGGAAACTGGGGCGTCTGCTCGGGCAGGCAGGACAGCGTTTCCGCAATTCCCATCATCAGCCAGCCAACCGCCCTGCCCCAGCCCACAACACCGTATTTCATTCCGGTTCTGCTGTCGAAGCCGTGATAGGGTAGTCCGGTTTTTTCATCCATACCGCAATCCAGGAAATGAACGATCTGCATCACACCAAGCTTTACAAGCCCGCTCTCTCCCCTGAGATTTCCATACCGGCACAGAAAAGGGGCTGTCATGCCTATGGTATCCGCATATATATGGCTCATATCCTTCCTTCGATAGGGAATGTTTTCCTGTTCATCCTTTTTATGTTCCTTAAGAAAAGCGGCGATGCGGGACGCGGCCTCCAGATACTTTTCTTCTCCCGTGCTCTCGTAAAGATCGAGCAGAGGCATCCCATTCGCCGCATTATCCACATAATAAAGAGGCATTCCTTTGCGGATCCACCTGTCGAAATATTTCTTCAGGATTTCAGCGCTTCTGCTGTCTCTGGTTACCTTCTGCAGCTGGGAAAGACCTCCGGCCAGCATGGCATTGGGCCAGGAATACCGGTCCATGGGGGGCACGGCCTGTCTGAGCAGATACTTTCTGATTCCTCTTTTCAGCCTGTCCTTTCCCGAATATGCGGGCCAGGAAAAAATTTCCACGGCCGTCTGCTCCTGCAGCGCATTGATTTTCTGTATGGTTTCCGTTCTCTGCAGAAGCTCCTGCAGCTCTTCCATGCTATTCTCCATATCCTTTTTTACGTCCATTTTCTTCAAAAATACAGCTTCCTTATCGCTTCACATGGGATCGCGGCCTTCCATCAGACGGCCGATCATCCTTCCCGCCTGTCTCGCCCGTTCCAGATAGGCTGGCATCACTGCCGTCAGCCTCCTTCGTATCGCGCTCTCCTCTTTCTGAAGCCATAAAAATCCTTCCGTCAGCTCATCCTCTCTCTGAAGCGACTGCACGGGAAGTACATAGTTTTCCCAGGTGCCAAACAGATCGAACGCAATTCCTCTCGCCTTGACCGAATATCCCAGCACAAGAGTGGGAATCAGGGAGGAATAGGCCGCGATGGTGGCGTGGGTTCTGGCACCGATGAAAAAACGGCAGCGGGCGATGTATCCTTTCAGCACTTCACAGTCCGCATCCTCGATCATAACCACCCTGCCCGTATTCCGGAATTCCTGCCAGAGCTGCCGCAGCACGGTCCTGTCGTCATTGCTCTTCCAGACAACATGAGGGATCAGCGCCACTCCCATATCCGTTTTCTCCAGAATATAACGGATCAGGCGTCTGTAATTTTCCATTGTGATGCCCGGACTGCTTTCCCGTTCCACCACCATGGGGCTCACATTCAGCCCGACCATGTTTCCCTCTGTAAATCCCTGTGGAACGGGCATCCGCTTCGCTTCCAACAGAAAAGCGGAGTCAGGAACCAGAAAGCTTTTCTCCTTCAGCCCTGCCTGCACGAGAGCCTGCCAGGTGATGGATTCTCTGGCGATAATGCAGGCATAGCGCTGCATATCCTCAATGATATCCGGATCCGACAGAAGCTCCGGCTCGATGGAGCAGCCAAGCAGCACCGTCATGGCCCCCTGTCCGGTGAAGAGCCGGTTGGAGCACTTCAGCTCCTTCAAAAGGATTCCGTAGCAGTAGTTGTCCCCGCCGATGGAAATGTTCATACGGCGCAGGTTTCTGCCGCACACCTCACGGAACCGGTAACGAAAGGCAGCCTCCGGATCGTGAAAAACCCGATCAAGAAGATAGTACCAGCAGTGAATGAAAAAATTTTTTCTCACCTTCCGCTCTTCCAGGATGGTCGCCTTTCCCTTCAGCGAATACGCTTCATCCTCGGCAAGGCTGTTGGTCATCACGATAGCCGGCTTCGGAAGCATCCGTATGATCGTATTCGCAATGGCCTCACAGCCGTGATTTCCGCTCCCGGCATGCATATACAGGACAATTTTATCCGTTTTTCCCTGATAACGCCGCATACTGCTCATCTTCCTCCAGTTTTTTTAATTGGACTCCTCCCGTCCTGCTGCAGTTCTATCCTTCCGCTTCCAGATATGATACAGCCTCAGATACCCTGACGGCATGTGCAGAAAAATCTGTCCTTTCAGTCGGTACCCTCTGGAAAGCCGTTTTCTTCCTGTCCGGCCCAGCTCCCGCCAGGCTTCAGCCGCCGCCCGGACACATCGTTCCAGACAGGCTCCATATTTTTGCCTCACCACAGCCGGATCAATCTGCGCCAGCTTCCCCGCCACCAGCAGAGCCGCCTGGAACAGGCAGAGCCGCACCTTTTCCTGCGCTTTTTCTCCAAACCCGGCCAGTTCCCTTTCCGCCAGTTCCCAGCAGGTGATCTGGTCCATATAGGAGGGGCGGAATTCCTTCAGCATGGCTCCCGCTTCGTTGATAAAGTAGCAGTAGCCGCATGCTCCGGTGACCAGTACCCGGTTCAGCCGGGGCATCAGCCGGGCCATGAACAGCAGATCCTCACCGATGGAAAGGCCCTCGGGAAAGCGCGTCTCTCCGATGGCATCCCGCCGAAAGAGAATGCTCCAGCAGCGGGAACTGCTCTGAAGCAGGAAGTCGTTCACATACCCTTTCGCGTCCATTGCCAGGCAGGGCGCACAGGCCTGTGCTGCAGCTCCGGAATCCGCCGAAGTCTCTGCTGCATGCCCGGCAGTCCGGATTTCCTGCTCTCCGTCCCCTTTTTCCTCGCGGCAGGTTTTCCTCCAGCTTTCCCGCTCTTTTTCCCCCACCGCCAGATAGCCGCCCAGGATCATGTCTCCGCCTTCCCTGGTGAGCTGTATGAGCTGCGTCTCAAGCATGTCCGTCAGAACCCAGTCGTCCGCGTCCACAAAGGCCACGTATTCTCCCCGCGCCTCGTCCAGCCCCAGATTGCGGGCGGAGGATACGCCGCCGTTTTCCTTCCGGAGCAGGCGGATGCGGCTGTCCTTTTTCATCAGTTCCGCACAGAGGGCGGCGCTTCCATCCGTCGAGCCGTCATCCACGACAAGGATTTCCAGCTCCCTGTGGGTCTGGCGGATGAGGCTCTCCAGGCAGTCGGCAAGATAAAGTTCTGCATTATAGAACGGGACGATGACCGAAATCAGGGCCTTCACTTCGTAAGCACCTCCCAGTACTGCTCTACACGGCTGTCCCAGTCAAAGCGTTTCACGTTTTCATATCCTTTCGCGATCAGCTCCTTCTGCAGCTTCTCATCGCCCAGCAGACGGCGGATGCAGGAGACCGTTCCATCGATGTCATCCGGATCGGTCAGAAGGCCGGCGTCACCGATCACCTCCGGCAGGGAGGAGCGGTTGGAGCAGATCACGGGAACGCCAAGCTGCATGGCTTCCAGTGGCGGGAAACCGAAGCCCTCGATCAGTGACAGGAACAAAAAGGCGCTGGCTCCGGCCAGCAGGCTGTGCATCTCCTCCCCGCTCTCGATGTAACGGCAGCAGGTCACATACTCCGCAGCCTGAGGACTGAGTACTTCTCCCCCCGGAATGCTTTCCGGGCCGTCAATGCCGATGACCACCAGCCGGGCCGGATTCCGTCCTTCCCGGATTTCCGTCTGAAAATAGGCCTCATAGGTTTTCAGAACGCCAAGTGCATTCTTATGGGGAAGGGCAGATACCCCCGCGTACAGATAGGGGCCGTCCGGCTTCAGAGGAGAAGGCACATCGGAACAGGGCACCGGATTGATACCATTGTAAATCACAGTAGTACGGCTCTCACAGCCCGGACAGAGCTTCTCCATCTCCTGCATGGAATAGCGCGATATGGTCACAATCCTGTCCGCGTGACGGATGGAGGCACGCAGACGATTCATGATGTAAGCATTTTCCACCCGGTTCAGCGCGCCGGGGAAATACTGATCATAAAAGAAGGGGATCAGATCATGGACAATGATCACGTCCTTTCCCCGGTAAAACAAAGGACGGTAGCCTCTGGGAAACAGTACCCGGTCCCCGCCTTCCCTTTTGACCGCGCGCGGTACGCCGAAGAGCTCCCAGAGCGTAAAGGCGATCCTGTTTGTGGGATTTCCCTTCACCTGGACAAACCGGACGCCGGGAACCTCAAAGTCCTTCCGGTTATATTCATTTCCAAGCACCACAATCTCCTCGCAATGCTCCCGGTTCAGATTGGTCTGCGCCAGATGGCGTGTCAGATTTTTCGCCAGGTTATAGATGCCGATGCTCTTTCCCTGTCCTTTTACCAGTTTAAAACAATCGATGACCAGCCGCATATGATCCTTCCTTTTTACAAATCCTTCCGCATTTCTCAGGCCGCCTTACGAAAAGCTCTCATCAGCCTGCCGGGGAATCTCCACAGGTAATCCTCTTCTTCCCGGCACAGTCCTTTTCCTTCCCTTCCGGTCTGTCTCCTTCTGCCCACGATGCCGCCCCAGTACGCTCCCATGAGAAAGAGCGCATAGTTTCTTCCCATATAAACGGAAATAAAATGTGCCTCCAGCATGGTATACAGGGCATAGGACAGAAGCATCATAAAACCGAAAGGATCCTTTCTCCTGCGGCACTCCCACAGGAGAAGGGCGTACATGATCACATACGCCGCGCCCGGAATGATCCCATACCAGTAGAACAGGCGCACATAGCCCAGGTCAAAATATTTGACGTTTTCCGGCCGGGAAAACAGCCGCCAGTTGCGGAGCATCCCGCCGCCCTCCTGCAGAGTGTTCATGCTGGTGATGCGTCCGGTAATGAAACGGTCGATATGAGTATAAAAAGGTCCCTGATAGGGTTCGTAATACGCGATCCAGACGGACAGCACCACGCAGATCAAAAGCGCGGCAATGCCCAGCGCGTACAGAAGCTTTCTCTCTCCCAGCTTCTTTCTGTAGGCGAGAAACAGGGACAGGGCAAGCGTAAAAATCAGAAACATCAGGCCCGTCCTCGACCGGGTGGGCACAAACAGCAGGATGCCCGCCAAAGCGATCAGGCCGTAATGCCACAGCTTCATTTTTTCATGCCACAGGTAAATGCCAAGCGTTGCAAGCGCCCAGAACAGGCAGTAGCAGGCATTGGGATGGCCCAGACCGAAGGTATAACGCAGCCCTCTGTCTCCGTCATCGATAATATACATGTTTCCAAAGATTCCGGAAGCCGCAAGGAACACCAGAACCAGACAGCCGGAAAGCGTCACGAAAAAGGCCAGCTTCAGCGCCTTTTTCACATCCACATCCCGGAATGCCGCGCAGAACACCACCAGACGGACCGCCTCGTCCCGGTCGGAGCACAGATAACAGACGCCTGCAAGAACGCCGAAGAACAGCAGCCACAGCCATTCCCGCAGAGTAAATCTGCTGCACAGCACCTTGATGGAAAACAGGAGAAAGGTCAGCCGGAACAGCTGTCCCTCAAACGGATTGGTCCAGGCGCTCGTGTCCACAACCACAATGAGGAGCTCCAGAAGCAGACCGGCCCAGAAACAGATCCGGCCGATCTGTACGATTCGTTTCTCTCCTGTGTTTTCTGCGGTGATTCTTCCCATCTTTTCCTTCTCCATTCAGCTTTTCAGGCCCAGCTTATGCAGAAAGCCGTTCCAGTATCCCAGCACCGTGTTGTGCCAGAACCAGACCGCTCTCTGCCTCAGATATTCTCCCACCGTAGCCCCGCAGGCGGAAGCGGTTCGAAATCCCTGTCCGTACATCACAGTGAGACGAAGCATTTCCTTCCTGCAGTCCTCCTGTGTCTTAAGCCCGTATTTCTCATACATCAGCAGGCGGTCCTGATATTTTCGGATATCCTTCTCCGTGAAGCTTTCCGTATACTGCTCCTCATGGACGCCTATGGAAATGAGGGGTTCCGGCGTGAAGACAAAACGTGGATTCTTCTGCAGGATCTCAAAATAGAGGAACATATCGGAAGCCCAGTTGCTTCTCTCGTCAAAGGCCGCGCCGCAGGCCCGGTACAGAGTCGCGGAAGGCGCGCCGATCTCATTTCCGAGAAACAGATACCGGTAATCCCGCCTCAGCCTCTCCACATATGCTTTTCCGGCTGCCCTTTCCCAGGTCCGCTTTTTCGACACCTGTCTGGTGCCGCAGAAGGCCAGGGAAGCCTGCGGATCCGCATCCAGCAGCGCCGTCAGCTTTTCCAGACTGTCCTCCCGCGTAAACCAGTCATCGCTGAACATGATCTTGATATATTCCCCCTCCGCCAGGGAGAGGGCCTTATTCCAGTTGAAAATATGGCCCAGAGGCTTTTCGTTGTGCACGTAGCGCAGACGGCTCATGCAGGGCGCGTTCCATCGGACGCCGGCGGCGTTTCCTGTGCATGCGGCGCTTTCTGTGCGCGCGACGCTTCCCGTGCCTGCGGCGCTTTCGGTGGGCACAGCATCTTTCACATCAACAGGAGCTGCCGCGTCCACAGCTTCTTTTTCGTCGACTTTCGCTTCCGCACTTTTTCCGCTCCGGATTTCCTCCACCAGCGCCTCGATCTCCCCGTTGGTGGAATCGTCCGTCAGAATGATCTCCGCATCCTGCATGGTCTGGACGGCGATGGAGGAAAGAAGCCGCCTCACCTCCGCCTCGTTGTTATAGGCCGGAATACAGATGGAGACCTTCGGCCTTTCAGCCGGGTTCCGCTTTTCGGCCGAGCCAATCTTTTCCGGCCGGGCCTGCCTCATCTCTTTCTCCATCTCTCTCATCCCTTTCCGGTCAGCTTTCTGCAGATGCGTTTCACGCCCCTGCCCGCCCGGTAATAATTTTTCCGGAGCCAGGACTTCGCATGACGCAGCGCCCTGTGTGCTCCGCCTTCCTTTTTCAGGATCAGAAAATCATACTCGGAAAGGTGGTTTCGCAGATATTCCGGGTAGGTATCGTCGATTTCCACCAGCCGGAAGGAGGCGTTTCTTCCGAAAATATCCTTCCCGTCTTTGATGTTGTCCACCACGCCGGAGAGGATCTCCGCCTTGTTGAATTCCTGATGGGCGGCTGATCTCACCTTTTCGGCTACCCTCTTCTTCGCGTTCTTCTCTCCGTGGCCGCCCATATAGCCGAAATGCCAGCCGCCGTCAGAGACCCGGATTCCGATCTCCTTGCGCTCCGGGAAACGGAGTTCTCCCAGCTGAAGGTTCTGCTCCCGCAGGAGGCGGAAGCTGCACATTTTTGAGCCGATCCACTGCTTTTTCGTGACGCCGGGGAACTCGCCCGCGTAGGAAAGCAGGTTTCCCGACACCTCCTCCATGTTCAGATAGCAGTAAAACATCCGCTGGGCGAAGTGGTAGATCTTTGTGGGATCAAAATTCTGCAGAATCTCCTTCACCTTCTCCGGGTTGGGAATCTCATCCAGGTCGCTGAAAATGATGATGTCCTCATCCGTACAGTCCTTCAGCCCCCTCCCCACCGCGTTTTTCTGGAAGGTGTCCCGGTCATGGGTGTAGCCGGGCGGCGTGTCCTCCACCACCACATGGATGATCTTGTGGGCAAATTCCGCGAACATTTCCTTATTTTCTTCATAATACAGAGGCTTCGGATTCCCGGAAAAGGTCTCCGTGGCCTCGCTGATCACGAATCGGTCCACCACCGGGTCCATGATGTGAAGCCTCAGCTTCAGAATATCCAGTTCATTGAAAAACTGAAAGCAATCATATACCATATTGTTCCTCTTTATCCCGGCGGCGTCCGCAACGCCGGCCTTCCATTCCGGGGCGCAGCGCCCGCGCCCATCTTCCACTCCAGGCGCAGCGCCCGCACGCGGGCAGCGCCGACCTGCTTCAGCCGTTTACCAGCTTCCCATGAAGCCTGCGCAGGGCGTTCATCACCGGGTGTTTTCTGCGGAAGTCCGGATAGCCCGCGTTGGTTCCTGCCCATTTGTGAAACAGGAACGGGGTAATTCCCTCAATCTCCGGAATCATGTTCTCATGGCCGAAATATTTCGCCACCTCCAGGGGCGCGATCCGCATGCCCTCCGCCTCCAGCAGATGACGGATCCGGCAGCAGAGAAATCCATCCTCGTTGTACCATCCTTTTTCCGGCGTCCATGGAATGTTCGCCTTCTTCGGGTAGTCCAGCAGCCGCTTGCTGCGGATACCCACACTGTTGCCCACCCGGCAGAGGTTACCGTGGATGTCCCGGTAGGTGGTATTGTCACCCTCCTTCGGAAGCGGCCAGGGGGAGCCGATATAGTCGTAATCCAGAAATTCCTTCCGCCACATCTCCGGGTGCACCACAAAGCCGTCCGAATGGATGAGCAGAACGAACTCCGTCTCAATGTAGTCGCCCAGTTCATACACGCACTTGTAATTGAAATCGTCTATGCTGGAAAGGCGAGAGGTATGCCGGTAATGGATCCCCTTCGGCAGAAACAGGGGTTTCTTATCCGTGATGATGAGGACATCCGCAAAATGGATTCCCCGCATGCTGTATTCCAGCGACTTCACCGCCGCGCGCACCTGAACGCTGGTCATGGCGCAGAGGGTGACGTTGGGAAGCTGAAGCTTTTCACTTTCTTTCATGATCTCTTTCATCCGTTTCGGTTCCTTCTGTTTCGCCCGAAGGCCGGTCCTGTCATTCCTGCCGGGCTTTTTTTGCATACGGCACTTGATATCCCGCTCTTCTCATCAGTGAGTACAGGATTTTCTTCAGATAAAAAATGCCGTACCGCACTTTTACTTCCAGCAGGCACAGGCTTCTTCTCAGCCCTTCCGGACGTTTTCCCGCCCTGCGGTACCTGGCAGATTTCTCCCGATAGGCCGCAAGCTCCTTCCTGCATTCCTCCGGAGAAAACAGCCTCCCTTTCCGGTCCTGGTACTGGAAAATACTGTAGATATTCTGCTCCGAAGCCCAGTAACCGTCTGACACGTTGTGTCTGGCCCAGTATTTGGGCGCGATGGCGGCCCGGAGGGTCTCCGAGGTGTACGCCGGGAAAAAGGCAAAGGTGGAATTGGACAGAAGCAGATATCTGGCGTTCTTGATCATCACATAGTCCCTGTCCAGATCCGAGTGATAGACCGGCAGGCCGGGCAGCAGCTTGCGGGCCGCCTCCGGATCATCAGTGACAATGATAAACTCCATATCAGGACGGATCTTTCTCATGTTTTTCATCCCGTTCATCCAGTAGCTGCGGTCCAGATACAGCTCCGGGTGGCCGGTGTATTCCCCGCCCCTGTAATTTATGATACACAGATTGTCTCTGGTAAATTCGTGGCTGTCATACTCCGGGCGCACCTTCAGCCATTCCCGGATCTGCTCCCGGTATTTTCCGAAATATCCTTCGTCCTGCATGTTCCCGTAAATCAGCGTGTCATCGGGAAGGCTGTGCAGGGCCGGATCCTCTCCCGCCACATAGCAGCCGTGTTCCATGTCGTGGCGTGAGGTTCCCTGGAAAAAACGGAGCTCCTTTTCGTCATAGCGCTTCAGGGACTCCTTCGGCACGCCGTCCTCTCCGATTTTTTCTCCCAGGTCCATGTCCATGAAATACATGCCCTTTTTGCTGTGGATATTCACGGCGAGCTGTTCCTGGCCTGCCGTGCCGAATGTGCAGGCTCTCTCCAGAGCGATGCAGCGGGACGTCACATAGCAGAACAGCTGGTTTCCCAGCCCCTGCCCTTTTAAAAATTCGGTTCCGATCATAATTTCCTCGTTTCAACACGCATGAAAGTCGATTTCTTCGCACCTTCGGTGCTCCCGCAATCGCGGACGGAATGCAGATCAAAGCTTTCCTTTTGTCATGGTTATCTTTCCCTGATCCACATTGTAGATGATATCACAATTCTCTATCGTCCGCAATCTGTGGGCGATGATGATCAGGGTCTTGCGCCCGTGGAAGCTGTCGATGGCCTCCATGATGGCGCTTTCGGTATCGTTGTCCAGAGCGGATGTGGCCTCATCAAAGACCAGGATCTCCGGGTTGTGGTAAAGGGCGCGGGCAATACCGATTCTCTGCCGCTGGCCGCCGGAAAGGCGCACGCCCCGGTCTCCCACACTGGTATTCAGCTGCTCCGGCATCTGTTCCACGAATTCCTTCATCTGTGCCTCTGCCAGCACCTCCCAGACCCTGTCGTCGTCAATCTGATCCGGTTCCACGCCGAAAGCGATGTTCTCCCGCAGGGAATCGTCCGTCAGGAAGATGGACTGGGGGATGTAGCCGATGTGGGAAAGCCAGGAGGGATAATTGTCGAATATATTTTTTCCGCCGCAGGAGATGGTTCCATTCTGCACCTTCAGAAGCCCCATCAGGATATCGATGGCCGTGGTCTTTCCTGCGCCGGAGGGCCCCATCACGCCCACGCTCTTTCCGATGGGGATGCGCATATTGGCATCCTCCAGCACGTTTTTCGTGGAGTTGGGATAGGCGTAGGTGATGTGATCCATGCGGATCTCATCCTTCACAGGAATGGGCGCGGCGTTTGCGTCATCCTTATTCTGATACTCCCCGTATTTGGTATAGTCGCTGAAATCCACATTTTCATAGACATAATCCAGGGAAGGCTGAAAGAATGCGATATTGGTCATGTGGCCGTTGAGGCGGTTGACACTGGGAATCAGACGGGTGGCCGCATAGCCGAAGGCCGCGATCTGGGTCACCATGGCGGTCAGATCCTGATCCATCAGAATATAGACTCCCAGATATCCCAGAATGCCTCCCATGCAGATGGTCTCGATCAGAAGTCTGGGGATGTTATTGAGCACGTTGTATTTGCTGGTCACCTCCCCGGCGATCTGGGAATACTTCCGGAAATTCCGGGCAAAAAACGCTTCCCGGTGCAGGATTTTCACATCCTTGATGCCGTAGATGGACTGAAGTCTCCATTTTCCCATGCGGCTCTGCACCTTCTGGGATTTTAATCCCATGGCATTCAGCTTCGGTTTCATCACCTTTATGATCAGCAGGGTCATCACGCCCAGAATGCCGCCCAGTATCAGGGTCATCCGCCAGTCCACAACAAGCAGGAACACGCAGATGAACACGGCAACCACACCTTCCGAAGCCAGCTGGATGTATTCCATGAGGATGGTGAACACCTTGGGCACGTCGCTGTCCACCAGACGGAATACGGTGGGAATGTCCGCGTTCAGATAAAATTCATAGGGCCGGTTCAGGTATTCCTCCAGCATGTAGCTGACCGTGCGGAACTGGTTGGAATTGACGAACCGGGCCTGCACATAGGTGACAAGCAGCAGAAAGAGGTTTTTCACCACAATGATGCCGATGACCAGCCCCAGCAGAAGAAGGATAAAATTGTTGAAATTTTCCTCCGTAAGCGTAAAGCCCAGCCAGCCACAGACCATCTGCACCGTTTCATTCTGAAGCATTCCGTCCCGGTCGATAACCGCCTGCACCAGAGGAAGAATAGCGGAGATACCGATGGTCTCCAGAAGGCCGCTGATCAGGATCATGACGCCCAGTCCGCAGACCCTGCGCTTCTGCGCCTTGCTCAATATGTGTCTGAGTTTGCTGATGTTTTCAATCATATCCTTATCATTCCTTCCGTATAGATATCCCTGCACTCCCGTCCGTTGATCCATCTGGCGGGCGCGATCACCTGTTTTTCCGGATTGCCGTTCAGCCAGGCTCCCCACCAGCTGAAGCTGCTGTTTGCGATGATGTTATGGCGGCAGCGGCTCATCAGATACAGGTCCAGATAACCTTTTTCTTCGCTTCCGCCCTCCACCGGAACACAGTCCGGCCCGGCCAGATGCTCCTTCGTCCATTCCATGTCGTTGGAAAAGAGGAAAAACACCGCCTCCGGCTCCTTTTCCCGGATCTGCGCCATCGCCTTCCGGTAATAATCCACGGTACAGATCCCTTCGTACATGCCGTTATGGCTGGCGTGCAGATAGTCGCCGCGGCGCACATGCACCGACACAGACGGACCGGCTTCGATCCGCGTCAGGATTTCCCGACCGCTTTCCGGAAGCTCCGCTTTCACCCGTTCGGAAAAGGTCAGCCTGCGGCGGACCTCCTCCTTCACATCCGCAAAATATTTTTCACTCTGGAAAAAGCCCGTCAGATAGACCGGATCCCGTTCAAAAACCGTTTCGTCATACTCCATATCCTTTTCCCGGTAAAGCAGGCTCTTTCTTCCCGTGAGTTTTCTCCGGATTCGGGAAAGCGGAGACAGGGAGGAATCCGTATACCGGATCACCTCTTCCTCTGACGCCCGTTCATAGTCCGCGTCAAACACCGAAAGCTGCACCGGCCTTCTGTCCGGCGTCCGGTAATCGGACACGTCATCGATTTTCACTCGCTTCCCTTTTGCCCGAAGGCTCAGATACAGGGCGTATTCAAACATCTGGTTGCCCAGTCCGCCCGATAATTGCAGGATGACCACTTCTTTTTCCTCTCTCTGGCATAGTGCCGCTGCTCTTTTTTCTCCGGCCGGTAATTTGGAGGCGGGCCGCCAGACAGGCTCAGGCCCGCCAGTCCTCCGGCCTGCAGCTCCCGTCAGGCCCGCGCCGTCTTAAGGGGCAGCAGAATTCTCTCATTCAGTTCCGTCATGACCCGGTACAGAAAAGGCGAAGCCAGAAAAATCTTCATTTTCCGCCTTTCATTCGCCCCTGCGCCCGGCCAGCCGTAAACCTGATCCATCTCCCGCCTGCCTTCCAGAACCAGCGCCCGGATTCTTTCGCGGTACCGCTTCTGTTCCTTTTTCACCACGGCGGGAACTCCCCGTCTGCTTCCTTCGCGCAGGCAGCGGTTATAATAGAGCAGCAGCCTCTTATAGAAAAAATACCGGTGCTGCCAGGCCAGGTCTTCCCTGCCGATGGAACGAAGGAACGCCTCCTTTTCCCGGTAGGCCGGGATCTGATCGGTGAAAATCCGCTCTCCCAGGCCCTTTCCCATGATGCTGCCTTCCCGCTCGCAGACATAATTGTATTCAGCCCGGTCCAGATAGACCAGCCGGTCCGCGCGGGCCAGCAGCTTTGTGGTATATACAATATCCTCATACAGCTTTCCCTTTGGGAAACGCAGCTCTCCCATCAGCTCTCTGCGGTACAGTTTGTTCCAGGCCGCATTGCGGAGGGGAACGGCGTCATTTTCTGCGATGAACTGCTCCAGCGCCTCGCTGCCCTCCAGCACCACCGCCTTCTGGGTGGAGCCGTCAATTGTCTTTTTCAGATAGATCTGCCGGTAGCGGCAGACCGCGATGGGCGCGTCAAAATCCCGGATACAGGCGTAAAGATCAGCGTACATGCCGGGGTCCACCCAGTCGTCTCCGTCCACGAAGGCGATCAGGCTTCCGGACGCAAGCTTAACACCCGCGTTTCTTGCATCCGACAGGCCTCCGTTTTCCTTGTGAAGCACCCGGATTCTGGAATCCTCCTTCGCCAGAGCGTCACAGAGTGCCCCGCTTCTGTCCGCGGAACCGTCGTCCACCAGCAGGATCTCCAGCCTCCCGTAGGTCTGGGCCATGAGGGAACGCACGCACCGCTCCACATAGGCTTCAATATTATAGACCGCAACCACCACGGAGATCAGTTCCTGCGAAGACGGCTCCACGGGCGCAGGCTGATAGCTTTCTACAATTCTCACATTCCGCTCCTTTCTGAGCGGAATGTTGTGCCGCTCTTTTCCGGACGGCGCGCCGCACCCTCCTTCTGCAGAAAATCCTGAAACATGAGCAGATACCAGACCTGCGGTCTCCAGATGCCCTGCTCCGTGAAATCCTTCCAGATCCGCCCCGCCGCATCAGCATCCAAGAATCCCTGGGAGCGGATCAGCGCCGGGTCCAGAAGAGATTCCGCCCAGGCGCGAAGCTCCGGCTCCAGAAGCCATCTGCGGATGGGAATGGAAAAGCCCTTCTTCGGCCGGTCCATCATTTCCTTCGGAACATAACGGTAAAGCACATCCCGAAGCACCAGCTTCCCGGTATCCTGCTGCCGCAGATACTCTTCCGGCAGGGACCAGGCAAACTCCACCACATCCTTATCCAGCATGGGCACCCTGGTCTCCAGAGACACCGCCATGGCTGTCCGGTCCACCTTGACCAGAATGTCATCCGGATGGTAGAGCAACATGTCCTGAAGCTGCACCGCCTTCAGCGGGGTACTGTCAAAAAGCTCCGCCGGAAAACGGCTGTAGAACTCCCGGACGCAGTCCCGTGCGGTCCTCCCGCCGCCGAAGGATTTCCGACTGCCGGAAGCACCCTGCCCGCCGGGAAATTCTTCGCTCCTTCCGCCGATAAAGGCATCCTGCCCGCCGGAAACTCTCCCGTCCATCCGTGCAATCCGCTCCGCCAAAGCCTCACGCTCATAGTTGGTGCGGTACACATCCAGAATGCTGTCCGAGAGGAGCAGCTTTCCCTTCAGGCCAATCCCTTCCCGGCCTGAAAAGGGAAGCAGGCCGATCAGTCCTCCCGCCGCCTTTCTGAGCACCGCCGGCCGGGAACGTAGCTTTCCCCAGATGCGCTCGCACCAGCCGTAAATATTATAACCTGCAAACAGCTCGTCCCCGCCGTCTCCGGACAGGGCCACTGTCACATGCTCCCTTGTCATACGGCTTACCAGATACGTGGGGATCTGGGAGGAGTCTCCGAAGGGTTCCGCAAACATGGAAGAAAGCCGGGGAATCACCTCCTTCGCCTCCTTCTCGGTAATCGTAAGGCGCATGTGATCCGTTCCCAGATGGGCGGCAATCCGCTCCGCCGCGTCCGCTTCGTTATATTCCTTTTCCTCCATTCCGATGGTAAAGGTGCGCACCCTTCCGGGCGCAAGGGACTGCATCAGAGAAACGATGGTGCTGCTGTCAATCCCTGCCGACAGGAACGCCCCCACCGGAACGTCCGCCACCATCTGTCCTTTGATGGACTCCTTCAGAAGCCGCTCCAGCTCGTCCGCCGCCTCCTGTCTGCTTCCCGAAAACGGATTCCGGATGCCCCTTTCCGCCGCTTCCCGCATGGACCAGTAGGGTTCGATGACCGGTTCCTGCCGGAAGGGAGCCCGGATGGTCAGCAGACAGCCTGCCGGAAGCTTACGGATGTTTTCATAAATGCTGTAAGGCGAGGGAATGTAGCCGTGGGTGAAATAGAAGGGGAGGATGCTTCTGTCAATCCGCCCCTCAAATCCGTCCAGCACAGCGATGCTTCCCAGATCAGAGGCAAAGACAAAGCTTCCCGCCACGCGGCCATAGTACAGGGGCTTTTCCCCCACCCTGTCCCGTGCCAGGGTCAGGGTGCGCTCTTTTTTATCCCAGAACGCTGCGGCAAACATTCCCTTGCACAGGGACAGAGCCTGCCGGATCCCGTAGTGCTCCGCCGCTTCCAGCAGCACTTCTGTATCCGAGGTTCCACGGAAGGCCTGCACGTGTCCTTCCTTCAAAAGGCGCTCCGCGATTTCCCTGTAATTATAGATCTCCCCGTTGAAGGAAATCACAAACCTGCCGCTGTGGGACTGCATGGGCTGCGCTCCCGTCTCCGACAGATCCACGATGGCCAGCCTCCTGTGGCCCAGCGCCACGCTGCCATCCTCCTCTGCCCAGAGCCCGGAGCCGTCCGGCCCTCTGTGCTGCATGCGCTCGCACATTCTGATCAGATTGCTTTTCCAGTCTCCCTGCCATCCGCACAGGCCTGCAATTCCGCACATGCCTCACTCCTCCTCTATCACCTTGAAATCCTTATTTTCAATCCGCTCATAAATGGTAGCCTTGGCCTCTTCCAGTTCCTGAGACCATCTTTCATAGGATTCATCCCAGCTTTCATACCCGGCGTCTCCGCGCTTATCGGAAAAATCATAATTTTCATCCAGGTATTTTCCCAGGAAGGCGGTATATTTCTCCGCTCCTATGGCATTGGCATGGCCGCCGTAGTCATAAAAGTCCGTGGTGAAATCCGCGCCGATTTCTTCATAATAATCGTTAAAATTCAGGAAATTGTAGCCGTAGGGCTCGATGATGTCCGCAATATAATTATACTGGGCCTGCTTTTCATAAGTCATTGTGTTGGGAGACACGATGAACAGGGCGTTCATTTCATGCTCCTTCAGATACTCCAGCAGGTCCCGCAGGACCTCTTCCTCATCCTCCGGGATGGCCTGGCGCTCCGTCACCCAGGAATAATCCGCCATTTCGCTGGGCCCCACCTCGTCGCTGATGAAATGCCCCTTCAGAGGATGCTTGTTCTCATAACGGAAAGCCGCAAGCTGACTCGGCATGACGATGGTCTTCCAGTTGGAATGGTATTTGAAAATATCAAAATAGTAGGTATAACGCTCGCTCACATCATCCACCAGCGCGTTGATGGTCTGAATGCGGTTCCAGGAATATTTCATGTTGTCGGTGACGCCTCTGGTGAACGCCATATTCTGCGTCAGATCCTCGTCTGATGCCAGATACATACGCATCTCGAAAATATAGAGGGAAGGGTTCTGGGTCTTCTCCGCCTCCCGAATCAGATATTTTGCTGCCTTCGGCCGCTGATTGTTGGTGGAAAGGGGATAGGTTGTGATTCCATAATCCGCCCAGATCTTCGGTGCCGCATAATAGGGATACACCGGGCTCGACCCAATCAGAATAGCATCTATGGTATTATCCGGCTCCGCATAGAAACCGGCAAACCGCGCCTTCAGATCCCCGCTTGTGCGTATGATATATGTCAGATGCGTCAGTATGATAAAAAAAATGGCCAAAAACACCACGGCCTGAAGCAGCTGTTTCTTCCTCATTTCGCCGTCTTTTCTCCTGTCTTTCCTTTCCCCCGGCTCATTATTCCTCATTTCCTCCTGCCGCGCCCGCCCTATCGCGCTGCACTCGTCCTACCGTGCAGCACTCGCTCTACCGTGCAGCACTCTCTCTACCGTGCTGCGCAGCCCAGCAGATAGTCCATCCATTCCGCGTTCACCCGTTCCGGGCGGTATTCTTCCAGAAGCAAGGCCGCCTGCTTCCCCATTCTCTCCGCCCCTTCCTCATCCGAAAAAATCCGCCGCAGCCTGTCGGCCAGCGCCTCCTCATCCCCCACCGGGATCAGGTATCCGTTGACGCCGTCTTCGATTAACTCCCGCGGGCCGCCGCAAGGACAGTCCGTAGAAATGGAAGGGATCCCCAGGCACATGGCCTCGATCAGAGCGTTGGGCATGCCCTCATGTCCGGAGGAAAGAACGAAGGCGCTGGCCGTCCGGATTTTCTCCGCTACATCGCTGACCGCTCCGGGAAACTGCACCCGGTCCGAAAGCCCGAGCTCCTGCGTCTTCCTGATCAGCTCCTGGCGTTTCTCCCCATCCCCATAGACGACCAGGGAAGCGTTCGGAAACTCCGGCGCAATCCGGGCAAAAGCGCGCAGGATCAGCGCATGGTTTTTATTGGCATCCACCCGTCCCACCGACACAATTCGCCCGTCCGGCCGTCCCGTCCTTCTTTCCCGGACGAATGCGGGATTCAGGGGATTTTTCAGAATCACCGCCTTCTTCCGGATTACGGGCGGAAAAAAGTCCCTGGCCGCGCTGGTCTGAACGATCACTCCCGCCGCGCAGGCAAAAAGGGTCTTGGCCAGAAAACGCATGGGGAAATTATAGTATTCGCTTTTGGGCTCCCCCCGCACGGAAACCACGGCAGGTATCCCGCTAAAGCGGGTGCACAGAAGCGTCATGATATTATTTTTCCCGATGAAGGAAAGGATACAGTCCGGATGAAGCTCCGTAAAAATCCGGCACAGTTTCCGGTATCTGGCCAGAAAATCTCCGATCCGGCTGCCTGTCTCCTCCTGAGGCGTGATCTCGCTTAAGATGCGGGGGATTCCCGCCGGAAGGGTGTACTCTTCCTCGCAGATATACTGGGTCACCAGCGTCACCCGCACACCGTTTCTATGCAGATAATCCGCCAGATTCACCATCACCCGTTCCGCGCCTCCCTTGCGGAGCGCGCTGATGAACAGAACGATATGCTTTTGTCCGCTCTGAGATTTTGGGGATGTATTATGCTCCATAACGCGCTCCTCTTTACAGCTTTATGACCGCAGCGCCGCCTCCGCCGCGCAGCAGCATCTTTCAGGCCGGATGACGATTTTTCCGGCAAAAGCCTTTTTCATCAGCCGCAGTATTTCTCATACCACTGCTGAAAGGTGAAGAAGGACCAGGTCACCTTGGAGAAATTGGCCCCTGTGGCCGGGCCCGCATCTCCGGTCTCCAGATAATGCTTCACCAGTCCGCTCACATAATCCGCGTCGAAAATCCCCTGCCGCTTCAAAAAGCCTGCATCCGCAAAGTCAAGAAGCTGTTCCTTTAACGGACCGCGTAGCCACTTGTCCAGGGGAACACCAAACCCCACCTTGGGGCGGTCCAGAAGTTCCTTCGGAATATAGTCATAGGCGATGTCCTTCAAAATCCTTTTTTTAATGCCCTTTTCATATTTAAAGCTGTGCGGCAGACGGAAGGAATACTCCATCACATCCCGGTCCAGAATGGGACATCTCGCTTCCAGGGAATACTTCATGGAAGCCCGGTCCACCTTGCAGAGGATGTCTCCCGGCAGATAAGTGTCCATATCCAGAAGCATCCGGCGGATCTGCCAGTTATCCACGCCGTAAGCGCTTTCTATCGGATATTTGCAGTTTAAGGCCTCTCCCGGCACCATGCGGTGAGCCGTCTCAATGTAGCTGGGTGAACAGAACTGGGTTTTGGTCTCTTTTTCCCGATTCTGCGCCACCACCTGTACCCGGAAGGGGAGCCTGCTCATAAGCCCCGCCTGTCTGAGTCCCGGCAGGGAGCAAAGGCCGTACACCAGGCCGCCCGCCGCGTCCAGCAGCTGAGCCTGGGCCACATTTTCATAAATATTATAGCCGCAGTAGAACTCGTCTCCTCCATCGCCGGACAGAGCCACCGTCACCTGCTGCCTGGCGAGCTGGGACACCAGCATGGTAGCGATCTGGGAGCTGTCCGCGAATGGCTCGTCGTAATACTGAGGAATGCTCTCCACCAGCCTGAACATTTCCTGCTCATCGATGATCAGCTCCGTATGGTCCGTTCCCAGATATTCGGCTACCGCTTTCGCGTATTTCGCCTCATTGAAACGCTCCTCCGAAAAGCCGATGGAAAAGGTTTTCACCGGCTCTCCCGCATGCTCCTGCGCGATGGCGGTCACCAGAGAGGAATCATAACCGCCGCTTAAGAAGCTGCCCAGCGGAACATCCGCAATCATACGGGAGGCGACGGATTTTTTCAGAAGCTCCTTCAGCTCAGCCTTTGCCTGCCCGTAATCCGTCACGGGATCTGATATGCACTCCCGGTACACCTTTTTGATATCCCAGAACTTCCACTTCCGCACCCGGCGTCCGTTTCCCCTCTCCTGCCTGCTGACGCCTTCGGCATACTCCGGCGCATCCGCCGCATAGGCTGCATCCGGATCCAGCGCAAACCGGAGGATTCCGCCCGGCTCCACCTTATACACATTTTCAAAAATCGTATCCGGCGCGTTGATGTACTGCTGATAAAGAAAACGGGGAAGCACCTCCCTGCGGATTCTGCCCGAAAATCCGGGACAGGCCATAATGGGCTTCAGCTCGGAGGCAAACACCAGATTTTCCCCATCCAGCCAGTAATAAAGAGGCTTTTTGCCAATCCGGTCCCGGATCAGATACACTGCCTGTTTTCTCCGGTCATAAAGAGCGATGGCGAACATCCCGTTCAGCCGCTCCACACAGGAAATTCCCCACTTCAGATAGGCCGCCAGTATCACCTCCGTGTCGCAGCTGGAACGAAACGGATAATCGGAAAGCTCCTTTTTCAATTCCTGAAAATTGTAAACTTCCCCGTTATAGACGATGCTGACACTGCCGTCCGGAGCGCCGCAGTATCCCTGGGAGTGCATGGGCTGATGCCCCAGCTCGGACAGATCCAGGATGGAAAGGCGGCGCTGGGCCAGCCCTACCTGATAGCCGAAGGCCGCAGGGAAAATCTCCTCCCCGGAGTCATCCGGCCCTCTGTGAACCATGGTATCGTTCATGCTTTTCAGCTGCTTCTTCGTAATCTGTCTGGTGCTGATAAAACCGCAGATTCCACACATGGGCGTTCCTCCCCTTTTTCTGCCGCCGCCAGGCGGCATTTCTTATGAAGGAATTGGCCGCGGGGCCAATTTCCAGGACAAAGCGAAGCTTTGTCCGCCTACAGAAGATCTCTCACCGTTGCAAAATGCTTGCACTCATTATCTATGGTATCCAGAAGCTCCTCATTTCTCTCCGCGATCAGCGTCCGGAAATTCTCCAGATTATCATAGCCCTGCTTGGTCCAGGAATAGGGATGCGTCAGGATCTGTACCTTGTCGTTGCCCAGAAGCGTTTCCCGGTCCGGTTTTCCGTAATTCCAGCGGTGCTGGGCGTCGGAAATATATTTCACCGCCAGCTTCGTATCCGGCGTCACCTTTTCCGCAAAGGTAAAATACTCATCCTGATAGGCATTGATGATGCCGGGAAGCTTGATGTCCTCCCGCAGCACATCCGCCGACGGACGATGGATGGAAAACTCCATGATCTCAAATCCGAGCATCTCGCTGAGCACGTTGATCTCCTGCATGATCTTTTTCCGGATCAGATCCATATCGGTCAGACCGTTCAGGGCAAAATGCAGGCCGATCTCATGACCTCTCTCGTGCATGTAGTGGATCATATCCATATTCCGTTTGGAAAGGATATTATAGGAATTGTTGGTCCACTGGAAGAAATAAGTAGACGTGAAGTCCATGGACAGCTCCAGCTTGGAAAGAGCAAAGGCGCGGTCTACGGAAAACTCCACATCATGGCGCATGATGATGAACTGATCCTTCCCCCTCGCCTGCTTGAAATTGGCCATCCGGCCGCTCTCCTTAATGATCTGTATGATCTCTTTATATTCTTTGTAAGAAAACATATCTGCAATCTCCATATCCGTTTTGACGGCCGCCAGAGAACCAGAACAGGACATCCGCCCGTTTCCGACGTTCTGTTCAGTCGGGACGCTGCCCTCTCCGCCGCAGTTTTCAGCTGATTATCACAAGACTCTGATCAGCTTCCTGCTATGGTTTCAGCCAATCAAAGTCTCGATATAATCTCTCCACTGTTCAAATACCGCCTGGCCGTTTGCGATTTCCGCAATTTTTCTGGCATTTTCACCAAGCCGTTCGGCCTCTTCCGGATTCTCAATCAGCCGGCAGATTCCCGCCGCCATTGCGTCCTCATCCTTGATGGGAACCAGAAGTCCGTTATAGCCATCCTGCATCACCGTCCGCGGCCCTCCACAGGGACAGTCTGTCGCCACAATGGGAAGTCCCAGAGCCATTGCCTCCAGAAGGGCATTGGGAAGCCCCTCCCAGTCAGAAGAAAAAGCGTAAACAGCCGCATCGTTCAGAACCTTCTCCAGCTCATCGCTCGCTCCCATCAGTGTTACAAAGCTGCCCGCGTGTTTTTCCGCGATCAGCGCCTCCAGAAGCTCCTTCGTCCCGTCAAAAGAATCGCCGCCGTAAATCTTCAGGTCATAGTCCGGATGCTTTTCATGCACCTTCACAAAGGCGCGGATGAGCATGAGCTGATTCTTGAAGTCCACCAGCCTGCCCGACTGCACCACCGTCTTCGTGCGCTTTTCGGGACGCGGCACACCGATGTACTTGTCATTAATGGGATTTAAGATGATTCTGGATTTTCGCTGCGTCCCCTCCGGGAAAAACTCCTTCTGTCCCTGCGTCTGGAACACGCAGCCTGCGGCTCTGGGAAACAGCAGCGGTATCTGAATCTTATCCGCCAGAGAATCATAATGCCCCACCGGGTCGGTCCGTATCGAAATGATGACCGGAACCTTCATTCCCACGGTCGCCATCAACGCCCGGTAATTCGCCTTCTGTGCAAAGGCGATCAGCACATCCGGCTGATACTTCTTCACAAACTGCCGCAGATGCGTCACCCGCCGCACGATCTGCACCGCCCGGCTCTGCCTCTTATCTTCCTCCGTCAGTCCTACGTGAACCCGCCGAATGCCTTCATCTATCTGAAATTCATTTTCTCCAAACCATTCCGTGGCTATGAATACTTCATACCCTTCGGCATAAAACTGATGAGCCAGGTTCGTGACCACCCGTTCCGCCCCGCCCTGCTCCAGACAGTTCAAATGAAACGCAATCCTGCGCATGCCTTCCTCCGATACTTTCTCAATTCAACCGTATCTGCCATTCTTCCCGCCGCCATCCGCGGCATTTTGAATGCTTATAATCACTTCAGTTTAACACAATCACCTTTTAATGACAAGATTTTTCCAACGCTACGAGCCGTGCAGCCGGGAGAATGGGAAATGCCCCGGGAGAACGGTCAGCCACAGGCTGACTGTTTTCCCGGGGCGTTTCTCGTTCTCACGGATATGCGGCGACAGCCGCTAAGCGAAAGGCCGCAAGGCCTTGAGCCTGCCCGGCGGACGGCTCCAATATCCTTTATCTGATGTATGAGGCAGAAAGCGTTAAATTGTAGTCCAGCCTCGCTTCTGTCAATGGATACCGCCTGCCGCTTTGTTCTCCTCTTGACAGGATGCAGGAGATTTAATACCTTTATCGTAATATATCAATAAGGAGGAGTTTCACTCATGAAGCATAAAGGAACCGTCCGTCTGGAAACCGATCGGCTGATCCTCCGTCCGTTTACGCCCGAAGACGCGCTTCCCATGTTCCGCAACTGGGCATCGGACAAGGAAGTGACCCGCTTTCTGACCTGGCCCACGCATAAGAATGTGGAAGTGACCGGCCGCGTCATCGCGGACTGGTGCAAAGGCTATGAAGCGCCGGATTATTATCAGTGGGCCATCGAGCTGAAGGAGATAAAGGAGCCCATCGGCTCCATCGCCGCTGTCAAGACCGACGACAGAACCGAATCCGCCACCATCGGCTATTGCATCGGCAGACGCTGGTGGAGACAGGGCATCACCTCCGAAGCCCTCCGTGAGGTGATCCGCTTTTTCTTCGAGGAAGTAGGAATGAACTGCGTCAACGCCTGCCATGACCCCAGAAATCCCAATTCCGGCAGAGTGATGCGCAGCTGTGGTATGGCACTGGAGGGGACCTGGCGGGCCGGCGGTATCAATAATCAGGGAGTATGTGATGAAACCTGGTATTCAATCCTCCGTTCCGAATACGGAAAGGAGGCAAAACCTCCCATCACCATCCGCCGGGAAAAGAATGAGGAGCAGCGCACCGTGGAAGTGCTGACCAGACAGGCCTTCTGGAACGTGTACGGGCCGGGCTGCACCGAGCACTACGTGGTACATATTCTGCGGAAGCATGAGGATTTCGTCACGGAGCTGGATCTGGTAGCCGAAACCGCAGACGGCCGCATTGTGGGAAACGTGATGTATACAAAGGCCCGTCTCATTGATGAAAATGGGAACGAGGCCGTCATTCTCACCTTCGGCCCCATCAGCGTTCATCCGGATTTTCAACGAAGAGGAATCAGCAGGCTTCTTCTGGAATACAGCTTTGAGGAAGCGCGCAGGCTCGGCTATCAGGCTGTGGTTATCTTTGGCGATCCGGATAATTACGTCTCCAGAGGTTTCAAAAGCTGCAGCAGATATCATGTATGCGCACAGGACGGAAGCTATCCGGCCGCCATGCTTGTTTTGGAACTCATCCCCGGCCTTCTGGACGGAAGGAAATGGTTTTATCAGGAAAACAGCGCCTATTCGTTCGATCCCGCAGCCGCGGAACAGTTTGACCGGCAGTTTGAACCCCTGAAAAAGGAATACCGCCCCAGTCAGGAAAGCTTTTACATCCACAGCCACTCTGTTATCCGCTCCCAGTAGCGTAAAGCATTGTCTGTTCCGAATTATCCTGGTGCTTCTTTTCCGGATTATCCTGGCGCTTCTTTCTATTTGAATTAACCATGGAGATATGATAAGATGGAAATAATGATTATCCAACAGCGGCGCCCATATGCAATATCCGGATATGCGCCCGGAAAGGAATCCATATTCTTATGAGAAAAGCTCTGATAATAGGCGGCGGACCGGCCGGCCTGACAGCCGCCTATGAATTACTGAAAGCTTCCGCAGCAGATGCCTCTACTGAAAAGTTCGAGGTCATCGTTTTTGAAGAAAGCAGTTACCTTGGGGGAATTTCAAAAACAGTAGAACATAATGGCAACCGAATGGATATGGGAGGCCACCGCTTTTTTTCCAAAGATCCGAAGGTGAACGAATGGTGGAACAATATGCTCCCGCTGCAGGGCGCGCCCGCTTATGACGACATTGTCCTTCAGCGCACGCCTCCGCTTACCGCCGGCGGCCCTGATCCGGAAAAGACGGACCGGGTCATGCTCACCAGAAACCGGGTATCCCGGATTTATTTTGACCGGAAATTTTTTGACTATCCGATCACCCTGAAATGGGAAACCTTTAAAAACATGGGCCTGATCACGACCCTCCAGGCCGGCTTCAGCTATCTGGTAAGCGTCGTACATAAACGAAAGGAAAACTCTCTGGAGGATTTCTATATAAACCGTTTCGGCAGGAAGCTCTACTCCATGTTTTTTGAGAAATATACGGAAAATCTCTGGGGCAGAAGCCCTTCGGAAATCGATCCCAACTGGGGTGCGCAGCGCGTAAAGGGGCTCTCCATCATGGCGATCATTGCGGACATGTTCCGCAAGCTTCTCCCCGGCAAAAAAACCGGGCATGTGGAAACCTCCCTCATCGAGGAGTTCAGCTATCCCAAGCTTGGTCCCGGCCAGCTTTGGGATGTAACCGGATCCGAAATTGAGAAAATGGGCGGCCGGATTCTGAAAAACTGCCGCGTGGTGCGCCTGCACAGGGACGAAAAGAACCATCTCACCAGCCTCACCTATGAGAAGGACGGGCAGGAATATGAAGAAACCGGAGATATTTTCATTTCCTCCATGCCCATCAAGGATCTGGTCGGCGGCATGAACGACGTTCCTGAACGGGAAGCCGCAATCGCCGCAGGACTTCCTTACCGTGACTATATGACCCTCGGCGTCCTGATCCCGAAGCTGAATCTGGTCAATAGGACCAAAATTAAAACCATCAGCAACATCGTTCCGGACGACTGGATCTATGTCCATGACCGCAGCGTACAGATGGGCCGTTTCCAGATCTACAACAACTGGTCTCCTTATATGGTGAAGGATCTGCATAACACCGTCTGGGTCGGCCTGGAATATTTCTGCACGGAGGGCGATTCTCTCTGGCGCATGTCAGAAAAGGAGTTTTCCGAATTTGCCGTTTCCGAAATGGTGAAGATGGGCCTGATCGACAGCCCTGACGTGGTTCTCGATACCCACATGGAAAAGGTCAAAAAGGCCTATCCCGCCTACTTCGACACCTATAAGGATATGGATGTGCTGCGGGAATGGCTGGACAGCATCGACAACCTCTACTGCGTGGGCAGAAACGGCCAGCACCGCTACAACAACATTGACCACTCCATGGTAACCTCCTTCGAGACGGTGAAAAACATCCTGAACGGCGTCCGCTCCAGAGACAACATCTGGAACGTGAATACGGAGAAGGAGTATCTGGAAGGGAAATAAATATGCTGATGGGCTTCATTATTGATGATACGGGGTTATGGCCCAGAGTGCTCGGCCTGGAAAATCCTTTTCCTGAAGGGGAATACAGTAAATATCTGTAAGAGCATATATGTATGAAACATAAATATGGGGCTGTCGGGAAATAGATAGTTCCAAACAGGGGCAGGTGTGACTCATGCGAGTCACGCCTGCCCCTGAAATTTATCCTCAAAAAAGAGAAAAAGATGACTAACGACAGCCATCTTTCTCCCCGTTCC
>DXHY01000062.1 GCA_019113175.1 Candidatus Eisenbergiella stercoravium
TTGAAAAATAAGCCCGATGGCTTATTTTTCAATCGGCAGTTTTGCGCCGAAGCACAAAACTGCTGTGATCGCAGAGGAGAAATCACCTGCGTGATTTCTCCTCGCGGCCTCAGCGTATCGCTTCGGCATGGAGGTAAAGATGATGAAAGGAATTGCACATGCCGCATTCAACGTTTCGGATATGGAGAGGGCGCTTCGGTTTTACAGGGAGACCTTTGGCTTTGAAAAAGCCTTTGAACTGAAGCATCCGGAGACCGGAGAACCCTGGATTGTCTATGTCCATGCGGGAGGAAACCAGTTCATCGAGCTGTTTTACGGCGGGGTGAACCCCCAGAAATATCAGGATCAGAACATCGGCTATTCCCATCTGTGTCTGGAGGTGGAGGATATCCATGAGACGGCAGAACGGATCGAAAAAGCGGGAGCGCCTCTGGATTCCGGAGTCAGGCAGGGATGCGACGGAAACTGGCAGTGCTGGACCCATGACCCGGACGGAAACCGGATCGAGCTGATGCAGATGAGCGAAGACTCCCTCCAGTGCCGTTTCCTTCGGGAACGGGAGAAATGAGGACAGGGAGGCTCTGAAGGCCTCCCTTCCGTCACTGCTCCAGCGCCCGGTACTGGGCCGGCGTCATGCCCTGACGCTTTTTGAAGGCGCTGCAGAACACGCTCTCACAGGAAAAGCCGGTGTTGAAGCAGATGTCCTTCACGGGAAGCCGGGTATTTTTCAGAAGATATCTGGCGGTGGCGAGGCGGGTGTTGACCAGATATTCATGCGGGGTGAAGCCGGTCTCCTTTTTAAAGGTACGGATGAAATGATACTGGCTTAAGCCCGCCTGTTCGGCGAGCTGCGGGATGGAAACATTCCGGGCAAAATGTTCGTTGATATAGGTAATGGTCCGTTCCGCCATGTCCGCATAGCTGCGGGAAGCAGTGCCTTCCGGAGAGAAGAGCAGAAACTCCGTCAGGATATCCGTCAGATACCTGGAGAGAAGAGGTTCGCGCACCACGCTGCCGTTATAGAATACCTTCAGGATGTCGGTCATTCTGTTCAGAACCGGAAAGCTGTCGGTAAGGGAGAACACGTTTCCAAGCCGGGAGACGATGTTTTTATAGTAGGATCTGGCGGTGACGCCGTCAAAATGGCACCACAGACATTCCCACCCGGTCCGGGTGGAATAGGCATGTCTTTTATAACAGTCAATCAGGATGAACTGTCCGGCTGAGGCGTGAAAGGTCCGGCCTTCAAAGCTCAGTTCCAGTTCCCCTTTCTGGATATACATCAGAAGAAAGCTGTCAAAGGATTCTCTGGTGAGAGAATATCCCGGCAGATAGGAAAACAGACCGCATTGCAGCGGATACAGAAACGTCTCCTGCGCCATGCGGCTTGGGGAGTATATGAAATAGTCGGATACGGGAGCGACCAGATCCTCGCAGGATTTCATAAGGCATACCTCCGAAAAATATTTTGGGATCAGACTTCGTTCCTGAAAAAATCAGGCGGCGTCCACGAAAAAGGTCCGGTGTTTTGTTTTCATCATAACCGCAGACCGGGAAAAACACAATAGCAAAAAATATAAATCAGACAGCAAATCACAGGAATGATTTTTGAAACGGGACAGGGTAAAATACGGACATAAGGAAAACGTATCGCTGCCCTGCAGCAGAATTTCAAGAACGGAGGAAGCCATGAACGGAGCAAAGGTGTGGGTGGAGCAGATTACAATTCCCACCTACGAAATCGGAGAAGCGGAAAAGAATCCCATTTTTCTGGACAAGCGTGTGTATCAGGGAAGCAGCGGAAAGGTGTATCCCTATCCCACGGTGGAGAAAATCAGTGAAAAGAAGACCGACAAGGAGTACACGGCGGTCTGGCTGGAAAATGAGTACCTGAAGGTGATGGTGCTGCCGGAGCTGGGCGGCAGGATCCAGAGGGCCTATGACAAAACGAACAATTATGATTTTGTTTATTATAACCATGTGATCAAGCCGGCGCTGGTGGGACTGACCGGACCCTGGATTTCCGGAGGCATTGAGTTCAACTGGCCGCAGCACCACAGGCCGACCACCTTCCTTCCGGTGGATTATACGACCCTGGAGAATGAGGACGGCAGCGTATCCGTGCTGCTTCACGACGTGGATCAGATGTACGGCACCAAGGGAATCGCGAAGATCAGCCTGTATCCCGGAAAGGCATACATAGAGATCATCGGCCAGCTCTACAACCGTACCAGCATGCCGCAGACCTTCCTGTGGTGGGCGAATCCGGCGGTCCCGGTCAACGACAATACCCAGTCCATCTTCCCGCCCGATGTGCATGCGGTGATGGATCATGGTAAGAGGGATGTATCCCGGTTCCCCATCGCCACCGGCGTTTATTATAAGAAGGACTACAGCGAGGGCGTGGACATTTCCCGTTATAAGAACATTCCCGTGCCCACCTCCTATATGGCGGAGAAGTCCAAATATGACTTCGTGGGCGGCTACGATTATGGAAAAGAAGCTGGAATCCTGCATGTGGCGGATCACCACATTTCTCCCGGCAAGAAGCAGTGGACCTGGGGCTGTGGAGATTTCGGAAAGGCATGGGACCGCAACCTGACGGATGCGGACGGCCCTTACGTGGAACTGATGACGGGCGTATTTACGGACAACCAGCCTGATTTCACCTGGCTGAAGCCCTTTGAGGAAAAGACCTTTACCCAGTATTTTATGCCCTATAAGGCGGTGGGACAGGTGAAAAATGCCACCTCCGAGGCGGCGGTGCATCTGTCCGCAGCGGACGGCGAGGCTCATGTGATCGTTTACGCCACCAGTCTGCGGGAAAATGCCCATGTGGTGCTTTCCGTAAAGGGAAATGTGGTCCTTGATGAGACGGTGAAGCTGTCTCCTGTGGATATTTATGAAAAGAAGGTTCCGGTGCCGGGACTTGTTGCTGGAGAAGAAAGATTGACGCCTGACTGCGTGAGAGAGCAGGATCTGCATGTGGCGGTTTATGCGGCGGACGGCTCCTGCCTGGTGGAATACACGCCGGATCCGGTGGAAATACCGAAGCTTCCCGATCCCGCAAAGGCGGCGAAGGATCCGGAAACCATACAGACCAATGAGGAACTGTACCTGACCGGACTTCATATCGAGCAGTACCGGCATGCCACCTATCTGCCTGATCCCTACTATCTGGAAGGACTGAAGAGGGATCCGGGCGATATCCGCATCAACAACGCCTACGGCGCGCTGCTGATGAGAAGAGGAGCGTTCCGGAAGGCGGAAAAATATTTTCGTAAGGCGCTGGAGCGTCTGATTGAAAGAAATCCCAATCCCTACAACAGCGAGGCCTACTATCTGCTGGGCCTGGATCTTCTGAATCTGGGACGGGATGAGGAAGCCTACGACGCATTCTATAAGGCTACATGGAGCAATGAACAGCAGGAGATGTCCTTCTATTATCTGGCGGCCATCGACGCGAAGGCGGCGGGAGCCGTGCTGCGCGAGCCGGCAGGAGGCGGGACGCATGCTCCGGCTCCCGGAACCGGAACCGTGCAGATGAGACTGGCGAGAGCCCTGTCCCACATCGAGCGCTCTCTGGTGAAAAACGCCCACAACATCAAGGCGAGAGGCCTGAAGGCGTATCTGTTGAGAAAGCTTGGAAGAACGGAGGAGGCAGCCGCCTGGATTCAGGAGAATCTGGCACTGGATCCCTTCGACTTCCTTTCCGGGAACGAGCAGGTGCTGCTGGCGGAGGCCGCCGGCGGAACGGGGGCTGAAGCGGAGGCAGAGATGCGGAATGGAGCGGAGCTTAGCACCGCAGCAGAGCTTCGCATTGCCCTGAACGAAAAAATGCGCGATTTCGCGGACAATTACCTGATGACCGCCAGAGATTACGCGGAGTTCGGCGGCTTTGAAGAAGCGGCTTCTCTGCTGAATGCCTGCACGAAGGAACAGCCCATGCTGTACTATTATGAGGCATATTACAGAAGCTGTCTGGGAGAGGATGTGAGCGGACTTCTCCGGAAGGCGGAAGAGACCGCGCCGGATTACTGCTTCCCCAACAAGCTGGAGGATATCGGAGTGCTCCGCTTTGCCATCGATCACGGATGTACGGCAAAGGCTCCCTACTATCTGGGCTGCCTGTTCTATGATAAGCTGCAGTGGGAGGAATCCGTGAAGCTCTGGGAGCTTTCGGAACGGACGGATCCGGATTTTGCCACCGTGCACAGAAATCTTTCTCTTGCCTATTACAATAAATGCCATGATCCGGAAAGCGCTAAAGAGGAGATGGAGAAGGCGTTTGTACTGAATACCTCCGATGTGCGCATTTTCCTGGAGCTGGATCAGCTTTACAAGAAGCTGGGCTGGACCTTTGAGCAGAGGCTGGAGAATTACGAAGCGCACAGTGAGCTGATCGAGGGCCGTGACGACCTGTATATCGAATACATCACTCTGGTGAACCTCTGCGGAGACCATGAGAAGGCGTATGAATGCATCATGGGCCACCATTTCCATCCCTGGGAGGGCGGAGAAGGAAAGATCACCACGCAGTACACGCTGGCTCTTCTTGAGATGGCGAGAAAGGCGCTGAAGGAAGAACAGTTTGAGAAGGCGGAGGAGCTGCTTAAGAAAGCTCTTGTCTATCCGGAGAATCTGGGAGAAGGCAAGCTGGAAGGCACCAAGGACAACCACATATATTACCATCTTGGCCTTGCGCTGGAAGGTCAGGGAAGAGCGGAGGAAGCGAAGGAATGCTTTGAACGCGCCACCATCGGTACGGATGAGCCTGCGGGAGCCATGTATTACAATGACCAGCCTGCGGATATGATCCTGTATCAGGGCCTTGCCTGGCTGAAGCTCGGAAAGGTGAGAGAGGCCAGATCCCGCTTCTACCGTCTGATTGATTACGGAGAGAGGCATCTGGAGGATCAGGTGAAGATCGAATACTTCGCCGTATCCCTGCCGGAGTTCCTGATTTTTGATGACGATTATACGCTCAGGAACCGCGCCCACTGCTACTATCTGATGGCCCTTGGAAACATCGGCCTGGGCAGAAACGAAAAGGCTGCGGAATTCCTGAAGGAAGCGGTCGCCATCGAGCCTTCACACATGATGTGCAGGGTTTACATGGATAACCTGGTAAAACAGGATCATGGGATCTGCTGAAAAAATCAGGTGTCCATGAGAAATGAAAGGATTGGGAGGCAGGTCTGAGGACCTGCTTTCCCATTTTTTCAATTCTGACGCAGCTGGCGCAGTCTTACCGGAGAAAGTCATGCGCAAAAATTGCGCATTAATAGAAACGGGAATTGTGAAAATAGTATATTTATATGAGAATGAGTTTGGAATAATAGTATATTGACGATAAAAATGGTTGTTTATATAATAAATATACATTCATGAATATAGAAAGCGCAACAAATTTGCGCAACAAAAAGAAACAGGGAAGACAGTATCCTGCCTGTCAGAAAGGGATATGGAAAATGACATTGGATGAAATTGCAAGGGAACTGGGAGTTTCCAAGAGTACCGTGTCACGGGCACTGTCCGGAAAAGGGAGAATCGGAGCGCAGACCCGCCAAAAAATCCAACAGTTTGCGCAGGAGCATGAAGGCGGGAAAGCGGCAGAAAGGACAGAGACAGAAAAAACTTATAATCTGGGAGTATCCTTTCCGGATGATATTTTCGTGAATGGAAATCAGTATTTTTTTGAATGCCTTCTGGGAATTTATGAAGCGGCTGCCCTGATGGACTATAACGTGGTTATAACAACGGGAACAGCGCAGGATATTTCCGGGGTGAGGAAATTTGTAGAGCAGAAAAAGGTGGATGGAGTGATCCTGACAAGAAGCCTGGACGATGATAAGGCGCTTCGTTATCTCGCAGAGAAAAATTTCCCGGCGGGAGTAACGGGGCTGTGCAGCTATGATAATATCATCCAGGTGGATACGGATAATGAGGGCGCGGCCGAAATGCTGACCTCTCTTCTGATCGGAAAGGGATTTCGGCGTTTTGCACTGCTTCTGGATGATATGTCCTTTCATGTCAACAGGAGCCGCTACGACGGTTTTTGTAAGGCCATATTCAAAAACGGGCTTCAGAGGGATAAACAGGAAATCTATACGGGAAAATTCAGAAAAGAATTACTGAACTCCATGATCGTAAATTTAATTTCGCGAAAGGTGGAATGTGTTATCTGCGGAGACGATATCCTGAGCATCAGCCTGATCTCTCAGCTGCTGGCGGAAGGATATCGGATTCCCAGGGATATCGCGATCGCGTCCCTGTATAACAGCCCGACCTTAAACAGCTTTGTCCCTGCCGTGACTGCGGTGGATGCTTCTGCAAGGATGGTGGGAAATGTGATAGGAAAGCAGATGATTCAGTTCCTGCAGGGAAAAGAATACCAGAAAAAAACAATGATTGATTATGACATTCTGATTCGGACATCTACTTACAGGTAGAAAAAATTATGATGCAGAATGGGCAGAGAAAGGGGTAATTATGGAAAAAAGGCCTGATTTTTATAAGGGTGTTGATATTTCTTTTCTTCCGCAGTGCCTTGATGCGGGAATGAAAGTGAAGGATTTGGACGGGAAAGAGATGGAACCATTTGACCTGCTGCAAAAATACGGAGTGAATGCGGTACGTCTTCGGATATGGCATACACCGGGAAATGTTCCGGAGTCAGGGGGATACTGTGATCTTGCCCATACCATTTCCATGGCCGAAAAAATAAAAAAATACGGCATGCAGTTTATGCTGGATTTTCATTATTCCGATTTCTGGGCTGATCCGGGGCATCAGCAGAAGCCGAAAGCATGGGAAGGCCTTGAGTATAGACAGCTGAAGGATGCCGTTTTTGCCTATACGCGGGATACGCTTCTTGCATTGCAGGAAAAGGGGGTGCTTCCGGATATAGTTCAGATCGGAAATGAAATCAGAAGCGGTCTGCTGTTTCCGGAAGGAGAGCTGCCGGATTATGCCGGAATGACTGGGCTGGTAAATGAAGGGATCCGGGCGGCAAGGAGCGTGGCGGATTCTTCAAAAATGCAGATTATGATCCATCTGGATCAGGGTGGAAGATATTTTTATCTGAAGGAATGGTTCCAGCATGCTTTTGAAGAAGGATTGATGGATTTTGACCTGATTGGGCTGTCTTACTATCCATTCTGGCATGGAACCTATACAGATCTGAAAGAGACGATGGAACGTCTGGTAAAAGATTATGGAAAACCGATCATGATTGTGGAAAGCGCGTACGCCTGGAGAAAATGTGAGAACGGGTTTATTGATGAGGCCCAGGAAAAAATTGCCGGCTTTCCGGCAAGTCCTGAGGGACAGCATAAAGTGCTGGATCTGGTAAATGGAATTGTCGCTTCTCTGCCGGGGCAGATGGGAATGGGAGTTTTTTATTGGGAGCCGCTTTGCCTTCCCGTAAACGGCGTGGGAGCCTGGGCGGAGAATATGGGGCTTCTGGATGAATCAGGCAGGGTGCTTGAAGGAATTCATGCATTTGAGTTTACGAGAGAAAAATATGATCCGATGGAATGGGCAAAGGTGTATGAGCCGCAGGAAATTACGGTGGGGACGGGAAAACAGGTAACCTTACCGGAAGAAGTGTCTGTACTCCTGATGAATGGAACTCTGCAAAGGAAGAGGGTAAAATGGCAGACAGAAGCCAGTGTTTCCTTTGAAAAAAGCGGGAGCTTCGTAATTCAGGGACTTGTGCAGGAAAAAATGCTTCCAGTTTCTGTTTCGGTGCGCGTAACGGAAAGTGATGCGGAAAAGAAAAATCTGCTGAAGGATGTCAATTGGGATGAAGGAATGGTCTGGTGGCAGACGGAGAGCAGCGGAGAGCATCTTGTTGCTCAGATATACCCGGACTTTGTGGAACCTTATCCGGCACCGCCAGTAAACGCGCTCCGCGTGGAGGGAAAGCAGAAGTTCAGTTATCGGATCTGCCAGCAGGTTCGGATTATGGAGGCGGGAGACTATTGTTTTGAGGTAGAAATGCAGGGAACTGATACCACAGGCGTGAGTGTGTTTCTGTTTGTGAAGACAGAGAAAGAAGAAAAGAAAATTCTGGTGCATCCGACGGAGCACGGTTTTGTGAAGTGCCGTCTGGAGGGGATCAGGCTGGATGCGGAGCCGGTTACGGTTGGGGTGTCCATCTCAGCTTCACCCATGTATGTTATGATGCGGAGATTTTCTTTTTATCGTATGCAGCAGGGAAAGTGATTTGAAGATTTGCGGATACGGAAGAAATTTCGTTTGTGCATAAATACGGGCAGAATGGCAGGCAGAGGAGAATGATTGAGTCGTCCGGCAGGAAAGCTGCCGGACGGTTTTTTTGATTCATTTTGTGGTTGCATTATCCTGCAATTCCGTTTGAAAGGTGCGCAATTCTTTGCGCAACGAATTGGAATAACTCTTTATTTTTTTATGTAATTTGTACTTATTTACAAAAAGAAAATCTGATATTATGCAAATTGACTTTCTGATTGCCTGATTATATAATAAATTACAGCAAAAGGCCAAAGAGGCGAAGAACAATCACTGCGCAATGCGCAACAAAAATGAAAGCGGGGAGGTATTATGGAAACGAAAGTCAGAAAAAAAGGATTTCTCAAAAAACTGTTCAAATACAGAGTATATCTTTTGATGCTTGCGCCTGCGGTTATATATACTCTGATTTTTTCCTACTATCCCATGACCGGAATTGTCATGGCATTTAAGAAATATAACTATGCAGGCGGAATATGGGGAAGCCCATGGAATGGTCTCGACAATTTTGCTTTCTTCTTTAAATCCGGACAGGCGGGGATCGTAACAAGAAACACGGTATTGTACAACCTGGCATTCATTGCGATCGGCACTTTCACCCAGGTAGCCGTGGCCGTGTTCCTGACTGAAATCCATGGAAAGAAATTTAAGAAGATCAGCCAGTCAATGATGTTCCTTCCTTACTTTATATCATGGGTAATCGTCGGCGTTATGGCGTTTAACATTTTCAGTTCAGATTACGGATTCATTAACCGGCTGATTACAATGCTGGGAGGTGAAAAAATTTCCTTCTATACAACGCCGCAGTACTGGCCGTTTATTTTGATTTTCTTCAACGTATGGAAGGGCGTCGGATATGGTTCGGTTATGTACCTGGCGGCAATTATGGGAATTGATACCTCCATCTATGAGGCTGCCGAGATTGACGGGGCCAACGTGTTCCAGAGAATCTTTAAGGTGACGATCCCGATGATCATGCCGACCATGGTAATCCTGCTTCTGATGAGCGTGGGCGGAATCTTTAAAGGAAATTTTGATCTGTTCTACAACCTGGTTGGAAATAACGGACTGCTTTATAACTATACGGATGTTATCGATACGCTGGCGATGAGGGCCCTGATATCCAGCAATGATTTCGGAATGTCAGCGGCGATCGGCCTGTTCCAGTCGGTTCTCTGCTTTATTACCGTAACAATAGTGAATAAGCTGGTCGGCTTGTATGATAAGGATTATGCATTGTTCTGAGGAGGAGAGAAAAATGGCAAAACGAAATCATCTTGGAAAGGTTCGGAAAGGAAAAGATGTTATTGCTCTGAATATCATTGCTTATTGTTTTACCGGCCTGCTCGCACTGTTGTGTTTGATCCCGTTTCTGATGGTTCTTTCCGGTTCCTTCTCTTCGGAGGAAGCGATTACGGCAAACGGATTTTCCATTCTGCCTCAGGATTTTTCTCTGGAAGCCTATAAAACGGTTTTCAAGGAGCCCCTGGTGGTGGTCAGGGCCTATGCGACGACAATCGGCCTGACAGTTGTCGGTACAGCAGTTGGTCTGATTTTACAGACTATGACGGCATATGTGCTGTCGAGGAAGGATTTTGAATGGAGAAATGGTTTTTCCTTTTTCTTCTACTTCACTACCCTTTTCAGCGGCGGTCTGGTTCCTACCTATATTCTGTATACCCAGACGCTTGACCTGCAGGACAGTTATCTTGCGCTACTGCTGCCTCTGATTTTTTCGGTATACAATCTGCTGGTTATGAAGAGTTACATCACAGCCATACCGGATTCTCTGATTGATGCGGCGAAGATTGATGGATGCGGAGAGGTGCGTACGCTTTTCCAGGTTGTGCTTCCGCTGATTAAGCCGGCACTGGCCACGGTAGGACTGTTCATAGCGCTGGCGTACTGGAATGACTGGTACAATGCCATGCTGTACATTAAATCGGAAGAACGTTATCCGCTGCAGTACTTTTTGTACCAGCAGGTAAACAACATCGAATCCTATAAGAAGCTGATTTCCAGCAATGCGGTGAGCAGTGCGGTGGTAAGCTCGCTGTCCCTGCCGACCCAGACACTGAAGATGGCGTTAACAATTGTGGTAACAGGACCGATCATCCTGGCATTCCCCATTGTACAGAAGTATTTTGTACAGGGTATTACCATCGGAGCTGTTAAAGGATAAATATTATCCGTTTGTAGCATATGGTTGTTTCCGTGAAAACGACAAAATACATAATTATATTTATTAAGGAGGGCTTTATGAAAAGAAGAATGAAAAAGGTGGCTGCATTGCTGCTCAGCGCTGTGATGGCAATGGGCGTCCTGTCCGGATGTGGTTCTTCCGGAAGCGGCGGAACGACGGAATCTGCTGCCGGAACAGAGGCTGCTTCCGCGGCTGAGGGTGCTTCTCAGGAAGCGGGGGAGACAGGAACGGTGGATACATCAGAGCATGTGGATTTGAAGATGTATCTGATCGGTGACAGAACACCTGATTTTGATGAAGTATATGGCGAGATTAATAAAATTCTGGAAGAGAAGCTGAACTGCTCGATCAGTGTGGATTTTCTTTCCTGGGGCGAGCATGATACAAAGTATTCGCTTCTGTTTTCCTCCGGAGAGGATTTCGATCTGATTTTTACCGCGTCAAGCTGGTGCCATTATGAACAGACGGTTGCGCTGGGTGGTTTCTATCCGCTTACGGAAGAGTTCATTCAGACCTATGCTCCTGATATCTGGGAAGTTGTACCGGAGGTTGCATGGGATCAGGCAAGGATCGACGGACAGATTTACATGGTTCCCAATTATCAGAATGAGTTTGCGCAGGATGTTCTGGCAGTGCGGGGAGATCTGATGGAACAATATGGAATAGATCAGATAACCAACTGGGATGAGCTTAAAGAATTTTATATGGCCTGTGCGGAGAACGGAATGTATGCAGGACAGGGCGGCCCTTGGTATCAGTATTTCCAGGAGCAGGGACTTTCCACAACTGGTGGCGCTCCTAATGCAGGTGAACTGGTACTCTATAACGCTCAGGATCCGGATGATTTGAATTTCTATTATCTGCTTGACTGGGATGGCTTCACAGATTACTGCCATCAGGCAAAGGAACTTGCTGATGCGGGATGTTGGTCCAGAGATGTGCTGAATTCCAGCGATGAGAGACAGACTGGCCTTCTGACCGGAAGAACGGCGGGTATGATCTGGAATATGGGAAGCTGCAGAACTTATGCAAAACAGGCAAATGCGGAGAATCCGGGCTGGAATGTAACGCTGGTTGATCCTGTTTCGGATCTGCCGAAGAGAGTCAATTCGTATATTAACAATGGAGTTGCCATTAATATCAACAGCCAGCATAAAGAGCGGGCCATGATGGTTCTGAACGAGTTCTATACCAATCCTGAGGTATATGATCTTGCCATGCTGGGAATTGAAGGAAAACACTGGGAGGCAGTAGGAGATGATCAGTATAAGGTGATCGATGAAACCAACTACGGTGTATCCAATAACTGTAACTGGGGATGGACCAATGCAGAAATTCAGAGAACAGAATACATTGAAGACAGAACTGCACTGGATGATACTTATGACGCTATGCTGGAAGAGTGGAATAACAACATTAAAGACGCACATCCGTACGACGGATTCAACTTTGATTCCACGAAGGTTAGTACACAGTTTGCAGCAGTTGAAGCGGCGCTGGGAAATTATTATGAGCCTCTCACCAACGGTCTTGTAGATGATGTGGACGCCTCGATTGAAGCTTTACGTTCTGCACTGGAGAGCGCCGGAATCCGGGATGTACTGGCAGAGATGGAAAACCAGGCGGCAGCATATGTGGAAGAATAACAGAAATGGAAAACCGGTTCTGTTCATATGAAAGCATAGAAAAGCCTGAAATATAACATGACGGAAACGGATTTTTCGATAAAGAAATGGGCCGCCACATATGGTGTGACGGCCCATGACGTATATGAAAGGGAAGACAATAGAGGGAAAAGGAGACTTATTAATGGAAGAAAACAGAATCATCATTGACAGCACCCGGAAAGAGACCAGGCTTCTCCCCATGAGCGGAACGGACAGCCGGGGGAATCTCTGGCAGGTAGACAACCTGAGCTTTCTGAAAAACGGAAAGCGCTTCCTCCCTGTGATGGGAGAATTTCATTTTTCCAGATACGAGCCGGAGGACTGGGAGGAGGAGCTTTTGAAAATGAAGGCCGGAGGCGTGAACATCGTCGCCACCTACGTGTTCTGGATTCACCATGAAGAAAGGAAGGGCGAGTGGGACTTCACCGGCTGCCGGAACCTGAGAGGCTTCCTGGAGATCTGCAAAAAAACGGATATGCCGGTGTGGCTGCGCATCGGGCCCTGGGCACATGGAGAATGCAGAAACGGAGGTTTCCCGGACTGGGTGGTACAGGATAAGACCATGCAGGTGAGAACCAATGATCCCGCCTATCTGGAACTGGTGGAAGCTTTCTATCAGAAGGTGGGCGAGCAGGCGGAAGGAATGATGTGTAAGGATGGAGGTCCCATCATCGGCATCCAGCTGGAAAATGAATACGGCCACTGCGGCGGCCCTTCCGACCGGGAAGAGGGAATGGCGCATATGCGTACCCTGAAAAAGCTGGCGCTGGAAGCGGGCTTTGACGTACCCTATTATACGGCGACGGGATGGGGCGGTGCATACGTGGTGGACGGGGAGACCCTTCCCGTTCTGGGCGGCTATGTTGACGCTCCCTGGGCGGAGCATGTGGAACAGATGCCCGCCAGCGCCAATTTCGTATTTTCCGCCTACAAGCAGGATGAAAACATTGGCTCGGATCTGAAGCGGGATGACAGCGCAGGCTTCACCTTCGATCCCTCCATCAGCCCTTATCTGACGGCGGAGCTGGGAGGCGGCCTTCAGGTGACCTCCCACAGACGGACCTGGCCCTCTCCGGAGGACATCGAGGCCCAGTCCGTCTGTATGCTGGGAGGAGGAGCCAATCTGCTGGGCTATTATATGTACCACGGCGGCATCAATCCGGATGGAAAATACAGCACTCTGCAGGAATCCCGGGCCACCGGCTACAACAACGATCTGCCGGTAAAGAGCTATGACTTCCAGACCTGCATCCGGGAATCCGGCGAGATTAACAAAAGCTTCGGGAAGCTGAAAAAAATCCATCTTATGCTTCAGGATTTTGGAGAAAGCCTGGCAGGAACCAGAACCTTCTTTGCCCAGAAACAGCCTGAATCCCCGGACGATCTGCATACCCTGCGCGTGACGGCACGGGTGAATCCGGAAACGGGAGCCGGCTTCCTGTTCGTGAACAACCACCAGAGGCACAGAATGATGGAAGCTCATCAGGACGCTTCCGTCTGCCTGCAGTTTGCGGATCATCAGCAGGAGATTTCAGGCCTGAATCTGCCGGAGGGAGCCTGCGGCGTAATTCCCTTTGATTTTCCGTTCGGAGAAAGGAAGCTGGAGACCACAAACGCCTTCCTGCTGTGCCGACTGGGAGAGAAGATTTTCTTCTATATGCCGGAAGGAGACGCTTCAAAAATGAAGCCGTCCTTTACCTGGAAGGATGGAAAAGCCTGTGACGTGGTGGTGCTTTCCGAATCAGAAGCGGACCGTGCTTTCCGTTTCGGAAACCGTCTGTACATCACGGAGCATGAGGATGACTGCCTGATCAGAAGAGACGGAAAGCTGTATCTGATCACGAAGGCGGAGAAGACCGTTCTGACGGTTTATGAGGAAACCGGAGAACCCCGGCAGCTGACCGTGGAAGCGGCGGGCGGCAGAGCGGAAGACGGAAGAGTGGAAGTGACTGCTTCTTTTGAACTGACGGGAGAAGTAGCCATGGAAGGAGAAGAGAAGCCGGAATACCGGGAATATGCGGTGCATATCTCTTCCGCATCCTGCCCTGCAAAAGAACAGCAGGCACCGGCCTGTCATCAGCTCTACCTGGAAGCCGACTATGCGGGAGACCGGGCGGAGGTATGGCTGAATGGGAAGCTGGTGGATGACTGGTTTACTAACGGGGAGAAATGGCATATTGCGCTGAAGCGTTTTGATTATCCTTCCGCGCTGACGCTGCGCATTTATTCTACGGACTGCCCGATCCCCAATCCTTACGGAAACCGGGTGTACTATGACCTGCCGGTGAAGCAGGGCTGTGAGCTTTTCGGCGTGCGGGTGATTCCGGAGTATGAGATATCGGTAAGAGAAAATGCAGAATAATAACGGGGGGCTGTCGGGAAATAAATAGTTCCAAATGGGGCTGTCGCACTAAATAATTAGTGCGGCAGCACTTTTTTGCAAAGAATAAGAGCCAGGTCCTATGCAAGGCCTGGCTCCTGATGTAAAATTTATTTATGCGACTAAATAAACTTTTACAGAAAGA
>DXHY01000063.1 GCA_019113175.1 Candidatus Eisenbergiella stercoravium
GGCTCAGGGCCTTTGGCCCTTTCGCTGTGGGGAGGAGAGAGGGGCTGGCGGGGGGCCGCGCAGGCTCAAGGCCTGCGTCCTTTCGCTATGTGGCTGGCGCCACATATTCATACCGAAAAGTACCGGCCGGAGAATCCGCAAGCGGCTTCCCGGCCGGTATTTTTCGGTATGACTGCGCGGCTTGTAGAAAAATTAAAAAATCCGTTGACAACGGGTGGGAGAAGTGATAATGTATGAGTCAGAAGGTGTTAGCACTCTGGTTGATTGAGTGCTAACAACCCGAAATGGGGTGACAGTTAATGGAAGAAAAATTGGATGAGCGGAAAATGAAGATCCTGCATGCGATCATCCGGAACTATCTGGAAACAGGGGAGCCGGTGGGAAGCAGGACAATTTCCAAGTACACGGATCTGAATCTGAGTTCAGCTACGATCAGGAACGAGATGGCAGATCTGGAGGAGCTTGGATATATCATCCAGCCCCATACCTCTGCCGGACGAATTCCTTCGGATAAAGGCTACCGTCTGTATGTGGACAGCATGCTGGAAGAGAAGGACAGAGAGGTGGATGACCTCAAGGGACTGCTTGTGGAGAAGGAGGATAAGATGGATCATCTCCTTCAGCAGGTAGCAAAGTTTCTGGCAGCCAACACGAACTATGCGGCAATGATTTCATCGCCGCTTTATCATGGGAATAAGCTGAAATTTATTCAGCTGTCCCGTGTGGATGAGCATCAGGTCCTGGCGGTGATCGTGGTGGAAGGCAATGTGATCAAGAACACAATGCTCCACGTGGAGCAGGCGCCGGATCAGGAGACCATGCTGAAGCTGAACATCCTGCTGAATACGCATCTGAACGGAAAGACTCTGGATGAGATCAATCTCGGGATGATCGCAAATATGAAGCAGCAGGCAGGCATTCACAGCGTGATGGTCGGAGAGATCATTGATGCAGTTGCTGAAGCCATACAGGCGGATGAGGACCTGCAGATTTATACCAGCGGCACGAACAATATTCTGAAGTATCCGGAGCTGGCGGACAAGGAAAAGGCCAGTGAGCTGATTACAGCCTTTGAGGAAAAGAAAGCATTAAATCAGATCGTACAGGAAACACTGGCAGATGAAAGCAGCACGGGAATTCAGGTTTATATTGGAAACGAATCGCCTGTACAGACCATGCGGGACTGCAGTGTGGTTACTGCAACCTACGAGCTGGGAGAAGGAATGAAGGGAACGGTTGGAATCATCGGACCGAAGCGGATGGATTACGATAAGGTAGTCGGAATCCTGAAGAATCTGATGAATCAGCTGGAAACCCTGTATAAAAAGACATAGAGCGGCGGACGTCATGGACGGATGCAGAAAATGGAGTGATGCGTAATTATGGATAATATGGAAAATCAGGATAACAGAAATACGGAAGAAGAAATGGATACCGCTTCCGAGGCAAAAGCCGGGGAAGAGGATGGAGGCGTTGAGATTCCGGTAGAGGATGGAAACCTCGAGGAGGAAAACGGCGCAGGCGCTTCTGAAGAAGAAACGGAAGAGGCGCAGAATGAAAGCGATTCCGCTGAGGATGAGGGCGCGGACGGCGCGGATGCATCCGGCGGCGCGAAGGAAGGCTTTTTCCGGAAGAAGAAAAAAGATAAGAAGGAAGAAGCCATGAAAACAAAGATCGATGAGCTGGAGGATCGGGTGAAACGCCAGATGGCGGAATTCGAAAACTTCCGGAAGCGCACCGATAAGGAAAAGGCAGCAATGTTCGAAACCGGAGCGAGGAGCGTGATCGAGAAAATCCTTCCGGTGGTTGACAACTTCGAAAGAGGTCTGGCAGCCGTCCCGGAAGAGGAAAAGGGCAGCGCCTTCGTGGAAGGAATGAACAAGGTATATAAACAGCTTTTGACCGAGCTGGATAATATGGGCGTCAAGCCCATAGAGGCTGTAGGTCAGGAATTCGATCCCAATTTTCATAATGCAGTGATGCATATTGAAGACGAGAACCTCGGTGAAAACGTGGTTGCGGAAGAATTCCAGAAGGGTTACACATACCATGACACCGTGGTAAGACACAGCATGGTTAAGGTTGCAAATTAAGGCTGGGCAAAAGCCCATAGAATAGCCGCCCGGACGGCGGAATGGAGGAGTTTATTATGAGCAAAATTATCGGTATTGACCTTGGTACAACAAACAGCTGCGTGGCAGTTATGGAAGGCGGAAAGCCTACTGTTATCGCAAACGCGGAAGGCGCGCGCACCACGCCCAGTGTGGTTGCATTCACGAAGACCGGCGAGAGATTGGTCGGTGAGCCTGCAAAGCGTCAGGCGGTGACGAACGCGGAGAGAACCGTTTCTTCCATTAAGAGACATATGGGAAGCGATTATAAGGTGGACATTGACGGAAAGAAATATTCTCCTCAGGAGATCTCCGCAATGATCCTGCAGAAGCTGAAAGCCGATGCGGAGAATTACATCGGTGAAAAAGTGAGCGAAGCAGTTATCACCGTACCCGCTTACCTCAACGACGCACAGCGTCAGGCTACCAAGGACGCGGGCAAAATCGCGGGCCTGGATGTAAAACGTATCATCAACGAGCCTACAGCCGCTGCTCTGGCTTACGGCCTTGATAATGAAAAGGAGCAGAAGATCATGGTATACGACCTGGGCGGCGGTACCTTCGATGTCTCCATCATTGAGATCGGAGACGGCGTCATCGAGGTTCTGGCTACCAACGGCGATACCCACCTTGGCGGCGATGACTTTGATAACAAGGTGATCGACTGGATGGTGAGCGAGTTTAAGAAGCAGGAGGGCATCGACCTGTCCGGCGACAAGATGGCAATGCAGAGACTGAAAGAGGCGGCTGAGAAGGCGAAGAAGGAGCTGTCCAGCGCCACCACCACCAACATCAACCTGCCTTTCATCACGGCGACGGCAGAAGGCCCGAAGCATTTTGATATGGATCTGACCAGAGCGAAGTTCGACGAGCTGACCCATGATCTGGTTGAAAAGACGGCGATTCCGGTGCAGAACGCTCTGAGAGATGCTGGCATTACGGCTTCCGAGCTTGGAAAGGTTCTGCTGGTAGGCGGTTCCACCCGTATCCCGGCTGTACAGGAAAAGGTTAAGATGCTGACCGGCCATGAGCCCAGCAAGTCTCTGAACCCGGATGAGTGCGTTGCTATCGGCGCTTCTATCCAGGGCGGCAAGCTGGCAGGCGATGCGGGCGCAGGCGATATCCTTCTTCTGGATGTTACGCCTCTGTCCCTTTCCATCGAAACGATGGGCGGCATCGCAACCAGACTGATTGAGAGAAATACCACGATTCCTACCAAGAAGAGCCAGATCTTCTCCACTGCAGCAGATAACCAGACGGCAGTTGACATCAACGTACTGCAGGGTGAGAGACAGTTCGCAAAGGACAACAAGTCCCTTGGCCAGTTCAGACTGGATGGAATCCCGCCGGCACGTCGTGGTGTTCCGCAGATCGAGGTTACCTTCGATATCGATGCGAACGGCATTGTAAACGTATCCGCAAAGGATCTGGGCACCGGCAAGGAGCAGCACATCACGATCACCGCAGGCTCCAACATGTCTGAGGATGAGATCAACAAGGCTGTAAAGGAAGCTGCTGAGTACGAAGCTCAGGATAAGAAGAGAAAAGAAGCGATTGATACCAGAAATGAGGCTGATTCCTTCGTATTCCAGACCGAAAAGGCCCTGGAGGAAGTAGGCGACAAGATCGCAGAGTCCGATAAGGCAACTGTACAGGGAGATCTGAATGCCCTGAAGAGCCTGCTGGAGCAGACCAAGGATCAGGAGCTTACGGATTCTCAGGTGTCCGAAATCAAGGCTGCACAGGAGAAGCTGATGCAGAGCGCGCAGAGCCTGTTCTCCAAGGTTTATGAGCAGGCACAGCAGGCAGCAGGCGGCCAGGCAGGCCCTGATATGAACGCAGGCGGAAATACAAATGCAGGAGGCTCTGCTCCGGAAGATGATGTGATTGACGGAGACTTCAGAGAGGTGTAAAATAACGGATGGCCCGCGAAGGGCGGTATCCCTGAAAAAGAAAAAATAAAAATACAGACACCAGGGGGCACTGCCGTGTCCCTTGATGTTGTGTTCTGAAGTTTGGAGGATTGAGATGGCGGAACAGAAGAGAGATTATTATGAGGTCCTTGGCGTTGACAGAAATGCCGATGAGGCCGCATTGAAAAAAGCATACAGAGCCCTCGCCAAAAAGTACCATCCTGACACCAATCCCGGCGACAAGGAAGCCGAGAAGAAATTCAAGGAGGCTTCTGAGGCATACGCCGTTCTCAGTGATCCGGAGAAAAGACGTCAGTACGATCAGTTCGGTCATGCCGCATTTGACGGCAGCGCAGGAGGCGGCTTCGGCGGGTTTGATTTCAGCAGCGCTGATTTCGGCGATATTTTTGGCGATATATTTGGAGATTTCTTCGGCGGCGGCTCCCGGAGGGGAGGACGTGCGGGAAATGCGCCGATGAAGGGCGCGAATCTGCGTACCAGTGTTCATATTACTTTTGAAGAGGCGGTATTCGGTACTACCAAGACCATAGAGCTGAACGTGAAGGAAGAGTGTAAGACCTGCCACGGCACCGGCGCAAAGCCCGGTACCCAGCCGGTTACCTGTTCCAAGTGCGGCGGTAAGGGCCAGGTGGTATTCACACAGCAGTCCTTCTTCGGTACCGTGCGGAACGTGCAGACCTGTCCGGACTGTAACGGAACCGGTAAGGTGATCAAGGAGAAGTGTACGGACTGCCATGGCAGTGGATATGTGCCCATGCGCAAGCGGTTTGAGGTGGATATCCCTGCGGGAATCGACAACGGCCAGTGCAAACGGCTTGCCGGACAGGGAGAACCCGGAACAAACGGGGGGCCCAGAGGCGATGTGCTGGTTGAAGTTATCGTGGGACGCCATCCCATTTTCCAGCGTCAGGATTACAACATTTTCTCCACAGTTCCCGTATCCTTCCCCGTTGCCGCACTGGGCGGTGAGGTGCTGATCGATACCGTGGACGGTAAGGTGGTCTATGATGTGAAGCCCGGAACGCAGACCGATACCAAGGTGCGTCTGAAGGGCAAGGGTGTTCCCAACCTGCGCAACAAGGATGTGCGCGGCGACCATTATGTGACCCTTGTGGTTCAGGTGCCCGACCGGCTTTCCGGAGAGGCGAAGGAGCTTCTGAGAAAGTTCGACGAGGTCAGCGGAGACAGCCTGAACGCGGCGAAACGCATGATGGGCGAGGCTCCCGAAGGAAAAGAAAAGGAAAAAGAAGGAAGGAAGAAGAGAGGCTTCTGGAAATAGCCGATGCAAACTGTGCAGGCGGCCGGAATCGGTGCAGGTTATATGCACCGGTTCCGGCTTTTTTCTATGAGAAAGAAAAGAAATCACATTCGCGATTTCTCTTCACCTTGTCGCGGCAAAGCAAAGCTTTGCTGCGCTCCGAAAGGAGGATTCAAATGAAGCTGTTTTCCAAAAAGGACCCGGTGCAGGCCGAGCTGGAGAAATTAGAGAAGCAGGAAGAAAAATTTCTTGCAAAAAACAGAGAACGGAAGGAGCTGCCTCTGAACCGTTTTTTACAGGATAAGATTCCTGATAAGCTTCAGGGAACTCTGGAGGCGGCCTTTGCGAAAGCTTTTTCCCTGATTTTTGAAAAGGGAACCGGCGTCATCGAAAAGACCTACCATAAAGAGGAGCTGGAAAAAAGAAGCAGCATCCGGCAGTATGCGGCGGATGTGAGAGGCGACCGGAAGTCCTTGAAGAGCTTTTCCAGACAGGCGGCGGGAAGCGGAGCGGGCAATACGCTGGCTTCCGCTGCGGCCGGCGTCGGGATGGGGCTTCTGGGAATCGGAATTCCCGACATCCCCTTCCTGACGGGAATGATGCTGAGAAGCATCTATGAGACGGCCCTGCATTACGGCTTTTCCTATGATACGGAAGAGGAGAAGCGCTTCATCCTGCTTCTGATCCAGGGCGCCATGACCCATGGGGAAAGGCTTGAGCGCGTCAACGAGAAACTCAATTTTTTCATGGAACACGGCTGCTTTCCGCAGGAGGAAGGGATGGAGGAGATGATCCGCCGTACCGCAGGCATCCTCTCCGACGAGCTTCTGTATATGAAGTTCCTCCAGGGAATTCCCATTGCGGGCGTCATCGGCGGAGCAGGGGATGCGGTGTACATGAACCGTATCAGCGAATACGCGAGGATGAAATATCACCGGAGATTCTGTCTGGAAAGGCAAAAGGGAGATGTGGGGTGACGAATAGAAGAATATCTAAAAGGGGAGTGGATTAAGGATGAAAAAGAACCAAAATAGAGTAACAATCAAGGATATTGCCTTAAAGTGTAATGTGACGGCGAACACGGTATCCCGTGCCCTTCGGGATGACCGGAAGATTTCGGAAGCCACCATTCAGAAGATTAAGAAAACGGCGCAGGAAATGGGCTATGTCCGGAACAATATGGCATCTGCCATGCGGTCCGGGAGCAGTCATCTGATTTCCATTATTGTGGATGATCTTCCCAATCCACATTATTCCACTCTGATTGACAAAATAGATTCTCTGTTGAAGAAAAATGGCTACGATATCATGATCCTTTGCTCCCATGGAAAAATCGAAGAAAGTTTAAAGATGGCAAATCTGTCGATATCCAATCTGGTGAACGGGATCATTTATTTTCCTGATTCCAATGACAGGAATGTTTCGGAACGGATAAAGAAAAATCATATACCGCTGGTCCTTGTAGACAGGGCTGTCTCAGGAATTGAAACAGATGTTGTTCGGGTGGATGATTATCAGGGAGGAGTGCTTGCGGCGGAGTGCATGTATATGGCTGGCCATCGAAAATTTCTTTATATCTGCGGACCGGAAGGAAATGGCGCACAGCCGCTGAGACAGCAGGGCTTTCTGGACACACTGTCCGAATATGGAATCGGTCCGTCCGAGATCAGGATTATCAGGGGAGACCAGATATATCCCATGCGGGATTCGGCAGAGCTGTTTAAGCTGCTGCAGCCGATTCGCTATACCGGGATTTTTTCCTTTAATGATCAGATTGCCTATTATGTTATGAATGCTTTGCTGGCTTATGGTTATCGTGTCCCGGATGATATTTCCATGATCGGATTTGACCATATACGCTGTGGGATGCCATATCTGCGGCCCTTATCCAGCGTAGGGTGTGAGAATGCCGGAGAACTGGCGGAAAGGATAGTAGAATTACTGCTCAGGCGTATTGACAATCCAGAATATGAATTTGTTTCTGAAATTCTTCCGGTCATGTTGTATGAAGCGGAGAGCACAGTGAAAAAGATATGATCGAGCGGAGAAAGGTGTATCGTTAAGACAGATGATATGCCTTTTTATTTTATTATAAGATTAACGTAAATCTAATTGACAATATTAAGAAATGTATATATTATTTGATTAAAAGGAGGGAAATATATGAAAATTTATACTTCTGAATATGACAGAATTGGAAAAAGAAGCCCCATGCTCTATGGTCAGTTTATGGAACATTTTCATCGGCAGATTTACGGAGGAATTTACGATCCGGGAAATGAGCTGTCGGACGAAGACGGATTCAGGAGGGATGTGTTGAAAGCCTTAAGAGACATTCATGTTCCGATTATACGATGGCCGGGAGGCTGTTTCGTTTCCTCCTACCATTGGAAAGATGCGGTGGGAAAGGAACGAAAGTCGTTTTTTGATAAGGCGTGGAGGGTGGAAGAGCCTAACACATTCGGAACGGATGAATATATAAAGATGTGTCGTAAAATCGGCTGCGAACCCTATATCTGTACAAATGCCGGAACCGGCACGGTAGAGGAAATGAGTGACTGGGTAGAATATTGTAATCTGCAGACGGAAGGGCGTTATGCAAAATGGCGGATCGAAAACGGACATTCCCAGCCGTATCAGGTGAAATACTGGAGTATTGGAAATGAGAATTATGGGAATTGGGAGATCGGGGCAAAGTCTGTCGAAGAATGGGGGAGAATCGTCGCGGAAGCCGCAAAAATGATGAAGCATGTCGATCCGACGATAGAACTTACTGCGGCCGCGCTGACAGATCTGGATTGGAATATTAATCTGCTGAAGCACAGCGCTCCATATTTGAACTGGATTTCGATACATCAGTACTGGGACAGAATTCATGAGACCAATACCCCCGCGGACTATGAGGCAGTTCTGGGATTTACTAACCATACGGAAGATTCCATTCGGAGAGTGAAGGGACTTCTTATGGCGATGGGACTGGAAAAGAAGATCAAAATTGCTTTTGATGAATGGAATATGAAGGAGTGGTATCATCCAAAGGTGCATACGATTGAACAGGGAGTTACCAGGGAGGAGTATTTATATCCAAGAGATGCCAATGACAATAATTCTCTTTACACGATGGGTGATGCCATATTTACCGCCTGTTTTTTGAATGCCATCAACAGAAACTGCGATATCGTAGGTATGGCTGCCTTTGCTCCTGCTGTGAATACAAGGGGATGTATTTTTACCTGCAAAGACGGTATTGTTTTAAGAAGTACCTACCAGGTGTTTTATTTATACACAAATTATATGGGAGATATCGTCAGAGATGTAAAATTTCAGAATATGGAAACAATATGTGTGACCAACAGTGATGGGGAAAAGGAAGAAATTGATGTTGTGGATGTATGCGTAACGGAATTCAGCGATCGTCCCGGACTGGCGGTGGCCCTGGTGAATAAGCTGGAAACGGAATATGCCGCGGTACAGCTTGATTTTGAGGCTGCAGGAGAGATGAAGGGATACTATATTTGTGGTGAAAGCGTTTCTTCTTACAATGACATCGGACGTACGCAGGTTGTGATTCAGCAGGAACAGATTGGAACATTCCGCAGAGGAATAGAAGTCCGGTTAAGACCACATTCGGTAGAGATCATTCAGATCGGTTGTCGGAAGTAAAAAGCAGAAAACGCAACAGGATAATGGAATATGGGAGAAAAAGAAATACAGAACTGCGTAGGAAGAATTAAAGCAAGCGGTTCTGTATTTCTTTTTCATTACCCGACGAAAACCGGATAACAGGGAAACAGAAACCGTGTAAAACCTTGTGATATCCGTTTCCTTATGCTACAATAAAAGACCGGATAATGAATGGAACGGATGTAAAATCACCCCGGAGTGCAGAAAAAAGGAGCTGACAGCAGCCATGAAATGGAAAAAATTCAGGATCAAAACGGTTACGGATGCGGAGGATATCATCATCAGCACCCTTTATGACATCGGCCTGGAGGGCGCGCAGATCGAAGACAGGGTTCCCCTTACCGCTGCGGAGAAGGAGCAGATGTTTGTGGATATCCTGCCGGAAGGGCCGGAGGATGACGGCATTGCTTATCTCAGCTTTTTTGTGGAAGAGAATGAGGACGGAAAGCTCGTGGTGAACGGAGAGGAAACCACGCAGGAGGCCGTTCTGGAATCGGTGGAAAAGGAGCTGGACGGACTGCGTGCCTTCTGTGACATCGGAGAAGGCAGCATCAGCGTGGATGAGACGGAGGACGTTGACTGGATCAATAACTGGAAGCAGTATTTTCACCAGTTTTACATCGACGATCTGCTGGTGATTCCCTCCTGGGAGGAAGTGGAGGAGAAGGACCGGGATAAGATGATCCTGCACATCGATCCCGGAACCGCCTTCGGAACCGGCATGCATGAGACCACCCAGCTGTGCATCCGTCAGCTGAAAAAATATGTGACGCCGGAGACAGTTATGCTGGATGTGGGAACCGGAAGCGGAATTCTGGGAATCCTTGCCCTCATGTTCGGCGCGAAGAAGGTGGTCGGCACGGATCTGGACCCCTGTGCCGTGGATGCGGTGCAGGATAACCTGCAGGCAAACGGCATCGATCCGGAAAAATTCACCCTTCTGATCGGCAATCTGATCACGGAAAAAGAGGTGCAGGATCAGGTGGGATATGGCTGCTATGATATTGTTGCGGCAAACATTCTGGCAGATGTGCTGGTGGCGCTGACCCCCGTGGTGATCGCTCAGATGAAGCCGGGAGCCATCTATATTCTTTCCGGCATCATCGACGATAAGGAATCGGTGGTAAGGGAAGCGGTGCAGGCGGCAGGTCTGGAGCTCCTGGATGTGAATTATCAGGGTGAATGGGTCGGCATTACCGCGAGAAAGCCCATTGGCTGAATGAGAGACGGTATTTATCGGTTTTAGGAGGCGGCATGTACCAGTTTTTTGTACAACCGGAACAGATACAGGGCAAAACGATCCGGATCACGGGGAGCGATGTAAACCACATTAAGAATGTGCTGCGCATGAAGCCCGGCGAGGAAATTTCCGTCAGCAACGGCGTGGACGGAAAGGAATACCGATGCGGAATAGAAAGCCTGGGGGAGGACGAAATCCTCTGTACGCTTCGTTTTATTAAGGAGGAAGGGCTGGAGCTGCCTTCCAGGATCTATCTTTTTCAGTGTCTGCCCAAGTCGGACAAGATGGAACTGGTGATCCAGAAGGCGGTGGAGCTCGGCGCTTACGCGGTGATTCCGGTTGCGGCAAAGCGCTGCGTGATGAAGCTGGATGCAAAAAAGGAAAAGAATAAGCTGGCCCGCTGGCAGCAGATTGCGGAAGCGGCGGCGAAGCAGAGCAAACGCCGCATCATTCCGGAGGTCACCCATGTGATGAGCATGAAGGAGGCGGTTTCCTTTGCCTCGGATATGGACGTGAAGCTGTTTCCCTATGAGCTGGCAGAGGGAATGGAGCAGACCAGAAGACTGGTGGACGCAGTAAAGGCAGGCCAGAGCATTGCCGTGTTCATTGGCCCGGAGGGGGGATTTGAGGACTCTGAGGTGGAAGAGGCCCGGAAAGCGGGCTTTACTCCCATCACTCTGGGAAAGAGAATCCTGCGCACGGAAACGGCAGGTTTCACCGTTCTGGCGTGGCTGATGTACCGGCTGGAGGATGCAGAGCCGGAAGCAGCGTTCCCTGTGGAGCAGTCAGAGAACGGTGAAGGGGAATCCGCCATATAATAAAGCAGGCGGATTCCTGACAGGAGTCCGAGCCTTTTTTATCTTTACATATTGAAATAGAAAGTTGGGAGAAACCATGGAATGCTATCTGGATAATTCAGCCACAACAAGATGCTTTGACAGTGTCGCAGAACTCATGACGCAGGTGATGTGTCTGGACTATGGCAATCCATCCAGTATGCACCGGAAGGGAGTGCAGGCTGAGCAATACCTTCGCTATGCAAAGGATGTGTTTTCCAGGATCCTCAAGGTGAATGGAAAAGAGCTTTTTTTTACTTCGGGCGGCACAGAATCGGATAATCTGGCGCTGATCGGCTGTGCGTTTGCAAACTGCCGTGCCGGGAGACATCTGATCACAACGTCCATTGAGCATCCTGCCATCCTTCAGACCATGCAGTATCTGGAGGAACAGGGCTTTGAAGTGACCTATCTTCCAGTGGATGAATGGGGGAGAATCCGGCTTTCGGATCTGGAATGTGCCCTGCGGCCGGATACGATTCTGGTATCCATCATGCATACCAACAATGAAATCGGTTCCCTTCAGCCCATTGCGGAGGCGGGCGCTCTGATCCGTAGAAGAAACCCCTCCACCCTGTTTCATGTGGACGCGGTGCAGGGCTTCGGAAAGTTCCGCATCCTTCCCAGAAAAATGGGAATTGACATGCTTTCCTTAAGCGGCCATAAGATTCACGGGCCGAAGGGAACGGGACTGCTGTATGTGAATGACCGGGTAAAAATTCACCCCATCATCTTCGGCGGCGGCCAGCAGCGGGGACTGCGCTCCGGAACGGAAAACGTGCCCGGTATCGCAGGACTGGCAAAGGCGGCGGAAGAGATCTACGCCGGACTGGATGCGGATACGGCAAGGCTGTATGAACTGAAGCAGCGATTCATCGACGGTGTTCTGGAGCTGCCGGACGTTCAGATCAACGGGCTGACGGGAAGGGACAGCGCTCCCCATGTGATCAGCGTTTCCTTCCGCGGCGTGCGCAGTGAAGTGCTTCTGCACGCGCTGGAGGATCGGGAGATCTATGTGTCGGCGGGGAGCGCCTGCTCTTCCAACCGGCCGGAAACGGCGGGAAGCGCCACACTGCGCGCGATCGGACTGGATAAGGAGCTTCTTGGTTCCACGCTTCGTTTCAGCCTGTCCGTGTTTACCACTCGGGAGGAAATCGATTACGCCCTGTGCGCTCTGCATGAGCTGGTTCCCATGCTGCGCAGATTTACCAGACGATAACGGAAACTCTGCTCCGGGCGGAAAAGGCGCAAACGCGCATTCTTCCGCCTGTGAAGGCAGAGACTTCGGCGACGTAGGAAAACAGAACATATGCGGAGCCGTACACTTTGCATATGGGCTGGAATAAGGAGTATTATGGAATTCAGATCTTTTTTAATTAAGTATGCGGAAATCGGAGTGAAGGGAAGAAACCGCGGCATCTTTGAGGACGCCCTGGTCCGTCAGATCCGCCATGCGCTGAAGCGCTGTGAAGGAGAGTTCACGGTCCGGCGCACCAGAGGAAGAGTATATGTGGAGGTCCTGTCCGAAAGCTATGATTATGAGGAAACCATGGAGGGACTGAAAACTGTGTTCGGCATCGCGCAGATCTGTCCGATGATCGAGCTGAAGGATGAAGGCTTTGAGAGCCTGTGCAGCGCTGTGGTTTCCTATATGGGAGAAGCCTATCCGGACCGGAATCTCACCTTCAAGGTGAATACCAGAAGGGCGAGAAAGGATTACCCCATGGAATCCATGGAGGTGAACAGTGAGGTGGGCGGCGTGCTTCTTGACGCCTATCCGGAAATGAAGGTGGACGTGCATCATCCCGAGGTGATGCTGAATATCGAGATCCGGGAAAAAATCTATGTGTATTCCATCGAAATCCCCGGTCCCGGCGGAATGCCCGTGGGAACCAACGGCAAGGGCATGCTCCTTCTGTCGGGCGGAATTGATTCGCCGGTGGCTGGATGGATGATTGCCAAGCGCGGCGTGAAGATCGACGCGGTCTATTTTCACGCGCCTCCGTACACCAGTGACAGGGCGAAGCAGAAGGTGGTTGATCTGGCCAGAAAGGTGGCCCGCTACAGCGGACCGATCTGGCTGCATGTGATCAATTTTACCGATATCCAGCTCTATATCTATGAAAAATGTCCGCATGAGGAGCTGACGATCATCATGCGCCGCTATATGATGCGGATTGCAGAAAAAATTGCGGCCGATACGGATTGTCTGGGCCTGATCACCGGAGAGAGCATCGGCCAGGTGGCTTCCCAGACCATGCAGTCGCTGGCGGCCACCAACGAGGTCTGCAGCATGCCTGTGTACCGTCCGCTGATCGGAATGGACAAGCAGGAGATCATCAATATTTCGGAACGGATCGACACCTATGAGACTTCGATTCTTCCTTATGAGGACTGCTGCACCATCTTTGTGGCGAAGCATCCGGTGACCAAGCCGAATCTGAACGTGATCCGTAAGCATGAGAAGAATCTGGATGAAAAGATTGACGAGCTGGTGCAGACGGCGCTGGATACGAAGGAATTGATTGTAGTGGAGGCGTAGCGGAGATGACGCGGTGCGGTTTGGCTGAGCGGGTGAAGGGCTGGCCTCCCGGCTGCGGCGTCCGCGGGCTTTGCCCGCTTGCCGCGGGGGTTTTTCCTGGCGGGGATGTGGGAGGATGCGGTGGGCCGCCGTGCGCTCGAGGGCGGTTGGCCTTCTGGTGTGTGGCGGCTGAGTGTGTGATTGGCCTCCCGGTTGCGGCGTCCGCGGGCTTTGCCCGCTTGCCGCAGGTTTTTTCCTGGCGGGGGATGGGGAGGATGCGTGGGGCCGCCGTGCCGCTCGAGGGCGATGCCCTCTCGCTGTGGGGCATTCGCCCCATATCAGAAAAGGAGCAAAGCCTGTCTGGTAAGCGGGCCTTCGGCCCGTTTCCCATTCAGACTTCCCTCCTTTTCTGATGCACGGCTCATTGGGAAAACAAAAAGACAAGCCCCCCGGATTGTTGGTCTTGCCTTTTCCGTTTAAGTATTCAGATGTACAGCTTCATAGCTGAAGCGAATGGATTAAACCATGTAGGGCTTAAGAACTTCCAGAACCTCATCTGCATTGTCTTCAGCATGGATGTTCAGGTCGATCGGCTTGGAAAGATCAAGGCTGAAGATGCCCATAATGGATTTTGCGTCGATAACGTATCTTCCGGATACCAGATCGAAGTCATAATCAAACTTCGTAATATCATTTACGAAAGATTTTACCTTATCGATGGAATTTAATGAAATCTTAACGGTTTTCATTTTGTTTTACCTCCTTAATTGACTGACAGCCTGAGCGCGATACGTCCGGGCTGTCTGATACCTTCTGTTTACATATTAAAGGGAGAGGGGGTAAAAGTCAAGCATCAAACATGACAAAAAAAGCGGAGATTACTATGAAAAGTGTAGCATTACATAATCTGGGCTGTAAAGTGAATGCATACGAATTGGAGGCAATCGGACAAAAGTTACAAGAAAAAGGATACCAGATTGTACCATTCGATAATATTGCGGATATTTATATCGTAAATACGTGTACGGTAACCAATATCGCTGACAGGAAGAGCCGTCAGATGCTGCATCGGGCGAAGAAGAGGAATCCGGATGCGGTCGTGGTGGCGGTTGGCTGCTATGTACAGACGGGAAAGGAAGAGGCGCTGCTGGATGGGAGCATAGACCTTGCGGTGGGAAATAACCGGAAGAAGGAGCTTCCCGAGATTCTGGAGGAATTCCTCCGGAAGAGAAAGGAAGCAGAAAAATCTGACGGGACGGAAGAGGACAGGCTTCTTAAACGGAAGACATTAAACAACAAAAGTGTAGTAAATATGGATCGGGAGCAGGAGTATGAGGAAATGCTGTCCGGGAACGAGGAGGCGAAACTGCCGGGAGAGCATACACGCGCCTATATCAAGATTCAGGACGGCTGTAATCAGTTCTGTTCCTACTGCATTATTCCTTTTGCGCGTGGAAGAGTGCGCAGCAGAAGGCCGTTTGATGTGCTGCGTGAGGTAAGGCAGCTGGCGGCAGGAGGCTGCCGTGAGGTGGTTCTCACGGGAATTCATATCAGCTCCTATGGGATGGATTTTATTCAGAAAACGGATGGAGACTATCTTGAAAGCGGGAGCGATCTGCGGCAGACGGCGCAGAAGCGGCAGTATCTTCTGAATCTGGTGCGGGAGATAGCCGGGGTTGAAGGAATTGAACGGGTCCGCCTCGGTTCTCTGGAACCGAGGATCATCACGAAGGAGTTTGCCGAAGGGCTTGCGGCGCTTCCTCAGGTCTGCCCCCATTTTCATCTCTCTTTACAGAGCGGCTGCGACGCCACGCTGAAAAGGATGAATAGGCACTATACGGCGGAGGAATACTATGAGAAGGTAAGGCTTCTGCGGGAGGTGTTTGAGAACCCGGCGATCACGACGGATGTGATTGTGGGATTTCCCGGAGAGACGGAAGAAGAATTTGAAACCACGGCGGCTTTCCTGGAAAAGGTGCATTTTTTTGAAATGCATGTGTTCAAGTATTCTGTCAGAAAGGGGACAGCAGCTGCGGTTATGAAGGACCAGGTGCCCGAACAGATAAAAAATGAACGGAGCGCCCGGCTGATTGAAATGGAGCAGAGACTGAGCAGGGAGTACCGGGCTCAGTACATAGGAAAGGAGATCACGGTGCTGACGGAGGACTGTGTGGAGCTTTCCGGAGAAAACTGGAGGCTGGGGCATACACAGACCTATGTGAAGGCAGCGGTTCCAGCTGCGCTGGCAGGAAGAAACGAGCTGATCACGGGCCGCGCGGCGGGCTTTCTGACGGATGAGATCCTTCGGCTGGAGCCGGTCCTCTGAACCGCTGCTCCGGTTCGCTTCGCAGCGGTGGCAAAACCCGTGAGCTGAGACAGGTGAATCGGGAAATAAATAGGATTTGAAATTTCTGACAAAGTAGGGTATGATAGGATAGAACTGATATCCTGAAATTGAAGGGCAGGATGGAATGGAGTAGGAAATGCAGAACCAGGATTTTGGCAGCACACAGTATTTTAAAGTGGAGAAAGAGCCGGAGAACGGAGTTAAGGTGATTCTGGCCGCGGTTTACGAAGCGCTGACGGAAAAGGGCTATAATCCGGTTGACCAGATCGTCGGTTACATCATGTCGGGCGATCCTACCTACATCACCAGCCACAAGAATGCCCGCGGCATGATCATGCGTGCGGAGCGGGACGAGATTGTGGAGGAGATGCTGAAGGAATATATTAAGAATAATCACTGGGGCTGATCTGCATTGTGCAGAAGGAACCGGCGCGGAGCGGCGGAAAGCGGCCCCGGCCGGTTCTTCCCGGAAGGGATCTTCAGATGATGAACATGCCGTCCTGCGGCGGAAGAAATGAGGTCTGGATATAATGCGCATTATGGGACTGGATTTCGGGTCAAAGACAGTTGGAGTCGCCGTCAGTGACCCTTTGCTTTTGACTGCTCAGGGAATTGAAATTATCAGGAGAAAAGAAGAGAATAAGCTGCGCCGCACGCTCGCCAGGATCGAAGAGCTGATTCTGGAATACGGAGTGGAGCAGATTGTACTCGGCCTTCCGAAAAACATGAATGATACGGAAGGAGACCGGGTACAGGCAACGAAGGAATTTGCGGAAAAGCTGGAGAGAAGAACGGCGCTTCCGGTCGTTTTCTGGGATGAGCGCCTGACCACTGTGGCGGCGGACAGGGCGATGATGGAGGCCGGGATCCGGCGTGAGCACAGGAAGGAACATGTGGACCGCATCGCAGCGGTTCTTATTTTGCAGGGTTATCTGGACTGTCGGAAAAATACGCAGACGGATGCGGATGGGATATTCCCGGAGACAGACGAAGAAAAGAATTAACAATAAAGAAGGGACATGTACCATCAGCGGGAGAGCTGTTCCGGCTGCCGGAGTGTCCAATTGGGAAAGCAGGAATACATTTTGGAGAAGATTGCATTTTGCCCGGACGGCGGAGAGGCCGTGGAATTTTATGTACTGGAGCAGACCAGGATTGCGGGCCGGGATTATATCCTGGTGACGGAGAATCTGGATGAGGAAGAAGGAGAGGCGCTGATTCTGAAGGATGTTTCCTCCCCTGAGGATCAGGATGCTCTTTATGAGACCGTGGACGATGAGCAGGAGCTGGACGCTGTTGCTTCCGTTTTCGCGGATATGCTGGAGGATGTGGACCTGGAAAGGTAACGTGTGTTCCGGTTTTTAAGCAGGTAAAAAGCAGGTCATTCCGGTTAGGGGAATTGTCTGCTGTTTATAAAAATTTATGGCAACGGACGGGGGCTGGGCAGACCGTAAGACCGATCAGCTGTGGAAACGGCCGGATCGATTGGAGTTTATTCGAAACGTGGACCGGGATGGATAAGGAATGACGTGCGCGGGGCGGTATGGAGACGAAGGAAGGACCGCCGGCATCATCCTCCTGACCAGATGTTCCGGGTCCAGCCGCTGTCTGAGCCGTAGGAAATACGGAGGTAATTTGATTGAAGAAAACAAAACAGGTGAATAATGGCGGCTCCAGGCTGAAGATCATTCCTTTGGGAGGCCTGGAGCAGATTGGCATGAACATTACTGCCTTCGAATACGAGGACAGTATTGTTGTGGTGGACTGCGGTCTTTCCTTCCCGGATGATGACATGCTGGGTATAGATATGGTGATTCCGGACATTACCTATCTGATGGATAATGTGGAGAAGGTAAAGGGCTTTGTGATCACACACGGGCATGAGGACCATATCGGCGCTCTGCCTTATATTCTGAAGCAGCTGAACATCCCGGTCTACGCCACCAGGCTGACCATGGGAATCATCGAGAACAAGCTGAAGGAGCATAACCTGCTGAAAAGCACGAAGAGAAAGGTGATCAAATTCGGACAGTCCATTAATCTGGGACAGTTCCGGATCGAGTTCATTAAAACGAATCACAGCATTGTGGACGCGGCGGCTCTGGCGATCTATTCCCCGGCCGGGACGGTGGTTCATACAGGCGACTTCAAGGTGGATTACACGCCGGTATTCGGTGATGCCATCGATCTTCAGCGCTTCGCGGAGATCGGGAAAAAAGGCGTGCTGGCGCTCCTGTGTGAATCCACAAACGCGGAGAGACCGGGCTTTACTCCCTCTGAGAGGACGCTGAGCCGGACCTTTGATACGATTTTCCATGAGCATCCCAATAAGAGGATTATCATCGCTACCTTTGCCTCCAACGTGGACAGAGTACAGCAGATCATTAATTCGGCCTACAAATATAACAGAAAAGTGGTTGTGGAAGGCCGCAGCATGGTGAATATCATTGATACGGCCATGAATCTGGGCTGTCTGAATATTCCGGAAAATACGCTGATCAATATCGAACAGCTGAAAAACTATCCGGACGAGCGTACCGTCATCATCACAACGGGAAGCCAGGGAGAGAGCATGGCGGCGCTCAGCCGTATGGCGGCGAGCGTCCACCGGAAGATTTCCATCACGTCAAACGATGTGATCATTTTCTCTTCCAACCCGATCCCGGGAAATGAGAAGGCGGTAACAAAGGTGATCAACGAGCTGCTCAGGAAGGGGGCGGAAGTGATTTTCCAGGACGCGCACGTGTCCGGACATGCCTGCCAGGAGGAAATCAAGCTGATTTACACCCTGGTTCATCCCAAATATTCGGTGCCGATTCATGGAGAGTTCAAGCACCGTCAGGCGCAACAGAGGATTGCCGTGGATCTGGGAATCCCGAAGGAAAATATTTTCATGCTCAATTCAGGAGACGTACTGGAGCTGGACAGTGAAAAGGCGCAGGTGACGGGCCGGGTTCCTGTGGGCGCGATTCTGGTGGATGGTCTTGGCGTTGGAGATGTGGGCAATGTAGTACTCAGGGACCGTCAGCATCTGGCGGAGGACGGCATCATGATCGTGGCTCTGGCCCTGGATTCTGCCAGCGGACAGCTGGTGGGCGGACCGGATCTGGTTTCCCGCGGCTTTGTGTATGTGAAGGAATCGGATGAACTGATGGACGAGGCGCAGGAGCTGATGCGGGATGTGCTGGACCGCTGCATCGGAAAGGGCTGCACCGACTGGGGCAGGATCAAATCTGCGGTCAAGGACTCCCTTGGAGATTATATCTGGAAAAAGACCAAACGCCGTCCCATGATCCTTCCCATCATCATGGATGTGTAAGATTGAAAAATAAGCCCGATGGCTTATTTTTCAATTGGCAGTTTTGCGCCGGAGCACAAAACTGCCGTGATCGCAGAGGAGAAATCACCTGCGTGATTTCTCCTCGCGGCCTCAGCGTACCGCTTCGGCATGGAGGTAAAAATGGAAGTACAGGAAGCGCTTCAGCAGCTGGCACAGGCCATTCGGGATTCAGAAATTTACAGAGAATACCGGAAGCAGAGCGAGAGAGTGGATAATGCGGGAAACATGCGGGAGAAGATCGACGAGTATCGTATCCGTAATTTTGAACTGCAGAATTCCGCATATACGGAAGATTTACTTGACAAGATGGAAGCTTTTGAGAGAGAATATGAGAAATTCAGAGAGGATCCGCTTGTGGAGGAATTTCTGGATGCGGAACTGGCATTTTGCCGTATGATGCAGGAAATTGACGTAAAGTTGGCAGAGGCGGTGGATTTTGAGTAGCAGCAGAAGCAGAAAACACGCGAAGAAGAGACAAGAGATTGCCGGAAATGCAGTATATACCGTAGTCAAGATCGTGGTTCTGATCCTGATCGTCATGGTGATCTATCGGCTTGGAAGCATGGCCTACACCTATGGGGAGAGAATCTTCGGAGAACCTGCCATGGCAGAGGCGCCCGGTACGGATATTGTGATCACGGTGGAAGAGACGGACAGCGTGCAGGATGTGGCCGAAAAGTTGGAGCAGGCCGGACTGATCCGCGATGCAGGGCTTTTTGTGATTCAGGAAAAGCTGGTTGGCTTTAAAAGCGGGCTGCAGCCGGGTACTTATACGCTGAATACCTCTCAGACGCCGGAGGAAATGATTGAAACCATGTCGGCATCCCAGGCTGAGGAGGAATGAGGCATGGCGCAAAAAGCGCCATGGCGGGAGGTATGGATGATTCTGGAGGAACGTCTGACGGCCTTTATCAATTCTCTGGACGCGGGAAATCCGGCTTATCTGAATGAACTGGAAAAAGAAGCGAGGGAAACCAATGTGCCGGTGATCCGCACAGAGACCCAGAGCCTGCTGAGAACGCTGATTGCGATGAAGCAGCCCTGTGAGATTCTTGAGATCGGGACGGCGATTGGTTTTTCTGCGCTTTGTATGAGCGAATACGCGCCCCGGGGCTGTCATATCACAACGATTGAAAAATACGAAAAAAGGATTCCCATCGCCAGGGAGAATTTCCGGCGCTTCGGGAAGGAAAAGCAGATTACTCTCCTGGAGGGCGATGCGGCGGAGGTCCTTTCCCATATGGAAGGCCCGCATGGCATGTCTGGCCGGTATGATTTTATTTTCATGGATGCGGCGAAGGGGCAGTATCCGGTCCTGCTGGGCCAGGTTCTTCGCCTTCTTGGTGACGGCGGACTGCTGGTATCGGACAATGTGCTTCAGGACGGGGATATTCTGGAATCCCGTTATGCTGTGACGAGAAGAAACCGGACCATTCACGCCAGAATGCGGGAGTACCTGTATGAGATCAAGCATCATCCCTGTCTGGTGACCTCCATCCTTCCGGTGGGGGACGGCGTGGCAGTCAGCGTAAAGCGTGAAATAGCAGAATAAAAAGAATGGAAAGAGCGATGAGAGACGGAAAGAAAAGGCCGGAGCTTCTGATTCCGGCAGGCAGCCTGGAGGTGCTGAAAACGGCGGTGACCTTCGGGGCGGACGCGGTATATATTGGTGGAGAGGCGTTCGGTCTTCGGGCGAAGGCCAGGAACTTCTCCGCGGAGGATATGGCGGAAGGAATCCGCTTCGCGCATGAGCGGGGCGTGAAGGTGTATGTGACCGCCAACATTTTTGCGCATAACCGGGATCTGGAAGGTGCCAGGGCTTATTTTGAAGAACTCCGGGAAATCGGGCCGGATGCTCTGATCATTTCAGATCCGGGCATGTTTACGCTGGCAAAAGAGGTCTGGCCGGAGGCGGAGATCCATATTTCCACTCAGGCCAACAACACCAACTATATGACCTACCGCTTCTGGTGGGGGCTTGGAGCGAAGCGCGTGGTATCCGCCAGAGAGCTGACGCTTGCGGAGCTCGCGGAAATCCGGTCCAACATTCCGGATGAGATGGAGATTGAAAGCTTTGTGCATGGAGCCATGTGCATCTCCTATTCCGGGCGCTGCCTTCTGAGCAATTATTTTACAGGACGGGATGCCAATCAGGGAGCCTGTACCCATCCCTGCCGCTGGAAGTACGCGGTGATGGAGGAGAGCAGGCCGGGAGAATACTTTCCGGTCTATGAAAATGAACGGGGGACCTACATTTTCAACTCCGGTGATCTCTGCATGATCGGGCACATTCCGGAACTGATCGATGCCGGAATCGACAGCTTCAAGGTGGAGGGCCGCATGAAGACGGCACTCTATGTGGCGACGGTGGCGAGAACCTACCGGAAGGCGATCGACGATTATCTTTCCGGAGAGGAGAACTATCGCGGAAACATGGACTGGTATCTGCATGAGATCGGAAAATGTACCTATCGGAAGTTCAATACCGGCTTTTACTTCGGAAGGCCCACGGAAGAATCCCAGATCTATGACAACAGCACTTACATCAGTGAGGCAGTTTATCTGGGAATCGTGGATGCGGCGGAGGAAAACGGCCTGATTTCCATTGAGCAGCGCAATAAGTTCTGTGTGGGAGATGAGATCGAAATCATGAAGCCGGACGGCCGTGATATAGCGGCCCGTGTGGAACGCATTCTGGACGAGGACGGACAGGATATGGAAAGTGCTCCCCACGCGAAGCAGAAACTGAAGGTACAGCTGTCTGAGCCGGCGGAAAAGTATGATCTGCTGCGGATGAGAAAATAGAGAGACTGAAGGAACCTGTGCAGAAGCCGGAAAAAAGGGAAAAGATTCGATATATTTTGTGTAACCTGGCAGTTGCCGCGGCGGGGCGGATATGATAAGATGTAGCAGAAAAACCGGACCGCCGCCTTCTGATGAATTGACTTGATATAAGCAGAAATCCGTGTGTATTTTTGTAGAAGTGACCAAAATTCAATTTCTTTATTTTTTTACTTGCTTTTTTGCCTGAATTGGAGTATGGTAAGTAGAGTGAAAGCGGATTTCTGAATAATGGTATCATGAACAAGGGTGTTCCAAAAGGTTTTTTTGGGGCATTTTTTTTGTTTTAAGAAATGCGCGGTCATGTGATGAAAGCGGAAACAGCCGTCCTCAGGCGGCGGAATGGAGGAGATTATGAGCGAGCTTTTGAATGTCGAAGAGATCTTCGGCGAAAACGTGTTCAATCTTGGCAAGATGAGAGAACGGCTGCCGAAAAATGTTTTTAAGGAAGTCAAGAAGGTCATGGATCAGGGCGGAGAGCTGTCCCTGGCAACCGCTGATATCGTTGCGAAGGCGATGAAGGACTGGGCGGTGGAGCACGGCGCCACCCATTATACCCACTGGTTCCAGCCGCTGACCGGTATCACGGCGGAGAAGCATGATTCCTTTGTCAGCCATCCGGACGAGAACGGAAAGATGCTGATGGAGTTTTCCGGAAAAGAGCTGATCAAGGGCGAGCCTGACGCGTCCAGCTTCCCTTCAGGCGGTCTGCGCGCAACCTTTGAGGCGAGAGGCTATACTGCCTGGGATATCACATCTCCGGCATTCCTGAAGGAGGATGCGACGGGCGTGATCCTCTGCATCCCCACGGCGTTCTGCTCCTACACCGGAGAGGCGCTGGATAAGAAGACGCCGCTGCTTCGTTCCATGGAGGCGGTGAGCGAGCAGGCGCTTCGTATTGTAAGACTGTTCGGCAACACGAAGGCGACCAAGGTGACGGCCTCCGTAGGACCGGAGCAGGAGTATTTCCTGATCGACCGTCAGAAATATCTGAAGAGACCCGACCTGATTTTCTCCGGACGTACCCTGTTCGGCGCGCCGGCTCCCAAGGGACAGGAGCTGGAGGATCATTACTTCGGCGTAATCAGAGAGCGCATCGGCGCTTTCATGAAGGATCTGAACATAGAGCTGTGGAAGCTGGGCGTGACCGCGAAGACCCAGCACAACGAGGTGGCTCCCGCGCAGCATGAGCTGGCGCCCATCTATGAGACGGCAAACATCGCGGTGGATCATAACCAGATCGTGATGGAGACCATGAAGAAGGTGGCGGAGCGTCACGGACTGAGATGCCTGCTGAACGAGAAGCCCTTCGCCGGCGTGAACGGCTCCGGCAAGCACAACAACTGGTCCATCACCACGGACGACGGCATGAACCTGCTGGATCCCGGCGAAACGCCCAACGAGAACATCCAGTTCCTGCTGGTGCTCGCCTGCATCCTGAAGGCGGTTGACACCCATGCGGATCTCCTGCGCCAGAGCGCAGCGGATGTGGGAAATGACCACAGACTGGGAGCCAACGAGGCGCCTCCGGCCATCATTTCCGTATTCCTTGGCGACCAGCTTGAGGATGTGGTAAAGCAGCTGATCGAGACAGGAGAGGCCCGTTCCTGCCTGCTTGGCGGAAAACTGATGACGGGTGTTTCCACCCTGCCTGATCTGCCGAAGGATGCTACGGACCGCAACAGGACCTCACCCTTCGCCTTCACCGGAAATAAATTTGAATTCCGTATGGTCGGCTCCGCCGATTCCATCGCAAGCCCCAACACGGTGCTGAACGCCATCGTTGCGGAGGCCTTCTGTGAGGCGGCTGATGTCCTGGAAAAGGCTGACGATTTTGAAATGGCTGTTCATGATCTGATCAAGCAGTACATGACCGAGCATCACCGCATCATTTTCAACGGAAACGGATACTCCGATGAATGGGTGCAGGAGGCGGAGCGCAGAGGCCTGCCCAACATTCGTTCCATGGTGGAATCCGCCAGCGCACTGACCACGGATAAGGCTGTGAAGCTGTTTGAGAAGTTCCACATTTTCACGAAGGCGGAGCTGGAATCCAGAGAAGAGGTTCAGTATGAGACCTATGCGAAGAGCATCAACATCGAGGCGCTGACCATGATCGATATGGCTTCCAGACAGATCATTCCTGCCGTTGTGGAGTATACGCAGAAGCTGGCGAAGACCGTGCTGGATGTGAAGGCGGCCGGTGTGGAGCCTTCCGTACAGACAGAACTTCTTGCCCAGGTGAATGAGAAGCTGACCGAGATGAAGGGAGCGCTTGCCAATCTGCAGAAGATCGAGACAGAGGCTTCCGCGATGGAGGATATAAAGGCACAGGCATTCTTCTACAAGGATGCGGTTATGCCCGCAATGGCGGCTCTCAGAAAGCCTGCCGATGAGCTGGAGATGCTCGTTGACAAGGAAGACTGGCCGTTCCCGACCTATGGCGATCTGATGTTTGAGGTATAAGACAGCGCCGGAACGGAAGCCGCGCTGTGAAAGGTTTCGTACCCGCGGTCCGATTTACAGGACCGCGGGCACGGAGCAGAAAAAGCGGATGATGAAAAAAATTTCTTTTTTTTAAAAAAAGTGCTTGCCAAATCTCCTGTTATCGTATATAATTCATTCTTGCAGGTGACAAACGCCTGTGACAATCAAAAATAGAGGGCTATCGCCAAACGGTAAGGCAACGGACTCTGACTCCGTCATTTCAAGGTTCGAATCCTTGTAGCCCTGCTCCATGAACCCCGGCAGTGAGGAACTGCCGGGGTATTTTTCTGTGGAAATGGCAGAAATATGCGGGTTTTCCAGCTCTCCGGAAAGCGAGGGGAAAACTGGAGGAGAAGAGGAGGATTTTCGGATTTCCTGAATTGTGGGGGATTTTGAGGAGAATTTTTAGAGGATAGGTCAATTTATAGGTCAATTTAAGAAGCGAGAAATGGCTTATTTAGAGCATTAAGGCCTGCTGATGAAAAATCGGAGAATAGAATATGACGGTCTGTATGGGGCTGTGAAGGGCTGTAGACGGTGATGTGGTCTACAGTCCCTTGCGGTGTGGGTGAGAAAAGTGGAAAGATGGTATATTTTAAAAATCAATTTTTCCTGGATTTATATATAGAAGTTTGATAAGCATAGTAAAACGCAAAAGGATTTGATATAATCAAAGAGACCAAAAGGGTTGCGGGGGTAAACGATGAAATCCAATGATAGCTTAGGAATCGAAAAGGATACAAATACCCTTAGTGTTACGGAAATAAAAAGATTATTGAAGCCGATTGCGAAAGAGTATTGTGTAAAGCGACTGTATCTGTTTGGTTCTTTTGCAAAAGGGACAGCAACATATCAAAGTGAGGTTGACCTTCTTATTGACAAGGGAAAGCAGCTATCACTGCTGGAACTTTCCGGAATGCGTTTGGAATGCGAGGAAGTATTTCATCTGGTAACAGAGGTACGGATTTTACCGAAATACTGATTCGGATGGGAAGGTGTTGAATTCAGAGATTTAGGAGAAAACAGATGGTTACAGTGTATTTTGAACTCCCGGATGAAGAGATTATATCTACATCCAAATATTTTAATAATTCCTACACAGACGAGTGGCTGGATGATTGGGCGGAAAGAGTGATCCGCGAAATTGACAAATCAGAGCTTGTATCTGAAGGAATGGTGAAAAGCCCGGTGCTGGGGCCAATTACGATCAGAGAGATTAGTGGCGGAGCCAAGGCTCTGATTACCATGAATTCTGACAATACCGTAATCAGCAACGCAAACAGCTGCGGGGATAATTGTGCGCCGCTTTTGGCAGAGTTGAGTACGAAGAAAGATTTTTCTATTTACCTGTCCTACCCGATGAAGTTTGGAAATCTTACTTTCGATATGAAGATCGCCAGGACAGGAAAGATCTGCCACAGGGCGGCAGAATATGAGAAGGAGTACCTGCTATGGAGACAAAACATGACGTCATAGTAAATAATAAAAGAGGCGTTCAGTTTAAATTCACTGTTTACCGCAAGTTCACCATCATTCGGGGCGACAGTGCCACAGGAAAAACAACATTGTTTCAGATGGTGAGTGACGCTGCTTCTTCCAGAATGTCCGGTGTCACTGTTTCCTGCGATGTGCCGGTACGGCCACTGAATGAAAGCGGTTATCTTAGAGAGCTTCAGGAAGAGTCCGGCAGAATTTACGTGATTGATGAAGATTTTGGCCCTTTAAAGAGTATGGAATTTGCAAAGGCTGCGACGATTTCTGATAACTGTTTTCTTATCATTACGAGGGAGTCACTTTCAGCAATTCCATACAGCTATAAGGAGATCTATGGTATTAAGGCATCCGGAAAATTCCACTCCCTGGAGCGTATTTTTCCGGATTATGAGACTTTGCGTGATGCAGATGCTATCGTGACAGAGGATGAAGATTCTGGCTATGAGTATTATAAAACGTATTTTGGCAGTAAAGTGTCAAGCAGTAAAGGGAATAGTAATCTTTCAAAATATGGTTCCGATAATACTTTGCTGATAGGGGATGGCTGTGCTATCGGAGCGTATATTCAGGATCTTCTTTTAACTGGCGCAGATTTATATCTTCCGGAATCCTTTGAATATACGCTTCTGCAGAAAGACATGTTTTCCCGTGTGGCAGAAGTGCAGCAAAGTATCCGGTATCCGGAGGAAATGATTGGCACCGGATATGCCAGTCCGGAGCGGTATTATACAGCTCTTTTGTCGCAAATTACGCAAAACACACCTGCAAGATATTCAAAAACAAGTCTGAATGAATGCTATGTGAAGGATTGCTGTTGTAAAGGAACCCGATGTGAATTCTTCACACGGGAGAAGAAGTTGCCTGAAATTCCCGGTAAAATACAATAGGTCAATCCAAAGGTCAATTTCTTTTGCCCTCGTCCCCAAAACGGCCTAAACAGGGGAAAAACTGAGCATGAAATTACGGACTTAAGACTCCGTCATTTCAAGGTTCGAATCCTTGTAGCCCTGCTTTATGAACCCCGGCAGAGAGGAACTGCCGGGGTTTTTTCTGGGGAAATGGAGGAAGCCGCCCCTGTTTCACCGGACGCTTTGCCTTTCCCGTTATCTGATGATAAAATCAAAAATAAAAAGAAAGCCGCCTGCCGGCGGCGGAAACAGAGGTAAGGATGAAATACGAAAATCTTGTTTTTGACCTGTACGGAACTCTGGTGGATATCCATACGGAAACGGATCTGGATATCATGTGGGAAAAAACGGCGCTTTATTACGGCTTCTACGGGGCGCATTATACCCCGCAGTCCTTCCGGGAGGAATATCTGGCGCTGACCGCGGCGCAGGAGGGCGCTGCCGGGCAGGATTATGAATGCTTTCCGGAGCTTCAGATCGAGAAGATCTTTGAACAGCTTTTTGAGAAAAAGGGAATCCGCGCTGAACGGGAGCGCCTGGGATGGAATGCGGCCCAGCTTTTCCGTATTCTTTCCATCGATTATATCCGGCTGTATCCGGGAGTGAAGGAGGCGTTGAGAACGCTGCGGGAGGACGGGCACAGGCTGTGGCTGTTGAGCAACGCCCAGCGGGTATTTACCGCTTATGAGATGGAGGCGCTCGGGCTTACGGACTGCTTTGACGGCATCTACATTTCTTCGGATTATGGCTGCCGCAAGCCGGATCGGAGGTTCTTTGACGCGCTGCTTACGGAGCAGGGCGTCCGGCCGGAGGAAGCACTGATGATCGGAAACGATCTGCAGACGGACATTGCGGGCGGAAGGAACGCGGGAATGAAAACCCTGTATATTCATTCCAATCTGAGCCCGGCTGCGGATGAGGCGGCAGAATCGGATGGAGCCGCCGGAGCGGACTACAGGGTGGAAGGCGCGGACTGGTTTGAAATTGAAAAGCGGATCCGGGAGATCTGTTTGCGGGGATGAGACATGTACCGGATATTGATTGTGGACGATGAAAAAATTGAAAGAAACGGAATCCGCCTCCTGCTGGGACGTCAGGGAAGGGAGCTGGAGATTGCGGAAGCTGTCAACGGCATGGATGCGCTGAAATGGCTGGAGGAAAACAGGGCCGATATTCTGCTGACAGATGTGAAAATGCCGCTGATGAACGGAATCGGGCTCCTGGAGCAGGTTTCCGAACGGTATCCGGACATGAAGAAGCTGATTTTTTCCGGATACGGGGAGTTTGAGTACGCCAGACAGGCCATGCGCTTCGGCGTGGAGGAATATATCCTGAAGCCCGTGGATCCGGAGGAATTCCGGAAGGCCATGGATAAGCTGTTCGACGCCCTGGACCTGGAACGGGAGGAAAAGGAGCGGAAAGCGGCGGAGGGGGATTTTTTCCGAAAATATGTGCTGAACGCGGTTGTGAACGGCGCGGATATGGAAGGGCTGAAGCGGCGTACAGAGGGCTTCTCTCTGGATTTTCTGAATCAGTACAGACGGATGATGCTGCTGGAGACAGGGGGCGATTTCTTTGGAAGCGGAGATAAGGAGCTTATGGACGAGATGGTGCGGGAGGCGCAGGGAGTCCGGTTCGACTATCTGAATCTGAACCCCCAGGAGTGCGTCCTGTTTTTCACGGACGAAGCGGAGGACTGGAAGGAGCTGGCCGGCCGGCTGAATGCGGTTCTGGCGCGGCGGTGCGGGACGGAGAAAAGAAGCTATATTTCGGTTTCCTCCGGTCTGAAGGATGGAACACAGATCGCGGACCGTTATCAGGAGCTGGAGCTTCTGATGGAAAATCGCTTTTACGATCTGGAGAGCCGGGTCTATATGGCGGAGAATGAGGCGGAAAGTGCGGAGGATGTACGGTTGGATGACGATACGCTGATGAAGCAGATCCGCCAGGATATCCGCGCAAAAGATATGCTCAGCCTGAAGGAGCATTGCAGACGTCTGTTCCTTAATTATGGGAAAAATGCAGGCTTTTCTCAGATCTATGTCAAATTCGTTTTTGCGAGCCTTCTGAAGCTTCTTTATGAAGCAATTCCGGAAAAGACGGAGCGGGAACTGGATGAGGAAATGGACAGGTTGTACCGGGCGGAGGATATGGATCAGGTGCACGGAATTATCGAAAAAAACACAGGCCTTCTGGAGAAAAAGCTGGAAAAGGAATCAGGAAGCGTTCACCGGGAGGTGGATACGGTCAAAAGGTATATTTTCAGCCATTATGGGGAGGAACTCAGTATTGAGCAGCTTGCGGAGATGGTCTATCTTGCGCCCAGCTACTTGAGTTCGCTTTTCAAGAAGGAAACAGGCCAGAATCTGAGCAAGTTCATCAAAGCGTGCCGTATGGAAAAAGCCAGGGAAATGCTGGAAAATACCCATGAGAAAATTGGCGGGATCAGTGAAAAGGTCGGGTATCCCAATGTGTCTTATTTCTGCCAGAGCTTTCGGGAATATTACGGGGTAAGCCCGCAGAAATATCGTGATCAGGGAGAAGGTGTTGGGGGATATGAAAAGAATCAGACAGGGGCTTAATTCGGTAAAGCTGCGGTATAAGCTTGCCCTGTTCTATGTGGTATTCTGTTTCCTGCCTGTCATGGTCCTGTTTCTGTTCAGCTTTGTGCAGATGCGTCAGATCATAACGGACAAGGAAATACTGAACCTGCAGTCCTATCTTTACCAGTCGGTATCAACCATGGATGGAAAGCTGGATGTGTATGATAATCTGTCTGACTATATCGCGTTTGATCAGGATCTGACGGCCGTCTTTTCCAGAACCTATGAAAATGCATATGAACAATATGAGCAGGTAACGGAAGTGGTCGATCCGGTGCTCCAGTCGCTGAAATATTTCCATGACAAAATTAAAACCATTACTATTTATACGGACAACGGAATGGTCAGGCATGATACTACGATAGGAACCGTTTCTGAAGTTGCGGATCAGGAATGGTATAAGAGAGCGCAGGAAACCACCAGTGCTGAGTGGTATGTGGAGGAAGAGGGAAAAAAGATTTTTTCCGCCAGGCGCATGCCGACGGATGCTGGGGAGGGCAGGGGGGATGTGCTGTGCATTGAAGTGGACTATGATGACATGTTTGCTCCCTATCAGCAGACTCTTACGACGGAATATGGCATCTTCATCACGGATGAGGCTGGAAATGTGATATTTCGGGGAGACCGTTTCTCTGAAGAAAACAGCGGATACCGTCTGAGCTATCAGGACTTCCTTCGTGAGCAGGAAAAGGGGCAGGCTTCGTCTTACTCGATCATATCGGAAAACTCCGATGCCGCAGGCTGGAAAATCTGGCTGTATCAGCCGAAGGGAATCGCGGGGGAGGCGATGCGCCCGGTGAGCGTCATGATCGTGCTGACGGTGCTGCTTTGCGTGGTTGTGGCTGTTGTCGCCTATTTTGTGACCTCCGCCCTGGTCAGCGGCAGGATTGAGAAGCTGACGGAACGGATGAAAGAGGTGGAGTTGGGAAATCTGGAGGTGGCTGTGGACAGCGAAGCGAAGGACGAGATCGGCCTTCTCTATCGGGGCTTCGGGAAAATGCTCCGGCGTATCCGGACGCTGATCAACGAGGTCTATGTGGGAAAAATTACCCAGAAGGAGGCGGAAATACGGGCGCTGCAGGCGCAGATCAACCCTCATTTCCTGTATAATACGCTGTCGCTGATCAACTGGAAGGCGATTGAGGCAGGGGAGGATGACATCAGCCGCATGACTCTCGCCATGTCCACATTTTACCGGACGGCACTCAACCGGGGGAAAAACACGCTGCGCGTGGAGGATGAGCTGAAGAATACAAGGGCCTATCTGGAGATCCAGAGCATGATGCATGACCATGATTTTGACTACGAGATCATCACGGAACCGGAGATTCTGCCCTGTGAATCCCTGAACCTGATTCTGCAGCCGCTGGTGGAAAACGCCATCACCCACGGGATCGAGCCGAAAACCGGGGAGCGGGGACGGATTGTGGTGCGCGGCTGGATGGAAGATGGCTGCGTCTGGTTTTCCGTGGAGGATAACGGCCTTGGCATGGATTTGGATACGGCGCAGAAAATATTGAGTATGGAATCCAGGGGCTACGGCGTGCGGAATGTGAACGAAAGGATCCGCCTGTTTTATGGGGAGGAGTATGGAATTACGGTGGAGAGCGAGGTGGGGAAGGGAACAACCATGCGTCTTCATTTTCCGGCAGACTGACAGACAGGGCATGTGGGGCAGGCTTCCGCGTCCGTCTGAAGAAATCCGTATAGGTTCACAAAAATCTGATATCTATCTAAAATAGTTGATATTTACGCTCTTTTTTTGGTCAATTATAATCAAAACATACCTGAAAAAACCAAAAGGAGGGCAAATATGAAAAAGAAAGCTTTGGCAATTTTGATGGCGGGCGTGCTGACTCTTGGTCTGGCGGCCTGTGGATCGGGTTCGTCGACGGGAAGCAGTTCCTCAACGGGCAGCAGCTCTGCGGCGGGAAGTGGGTCAGAGAGTGCGGCAGCGGACACCGCGGCGGATGAGGCAGCGGATGATGCTGCAGCAGAGGACGTGGATTATGGCTCAGGCAACATCACGATCTGGGTGGCGGAGGAAGTGACGTCCTTCACGCAGACGCAGGCGGAGCAGTTCCTGCAGGATAATCCGGCATACTCCGGCTATACCGTGACGGTTGAAGCGGTGGGCGAAGGCGATGCGGCCAGCAACATGATCACGGACGTGGAAGGCGGCGCGGACATCTACGGCTTCGCACAGGATCAGCTTGCCAGACTGGTATCGGCAGGCGCGGTGATGGAAGTGATCGGAGATTATGCGGACTTTGTTTCCACCAGCAACGACTCCGGTGCGGTCAGCGCGGCGACCATGGGCGACGCGGTCTATGCGTTCCCGCTCACCTCTGACAACGGCTATTTCCTGTATTATGACAGCAGCGTTGTGACGGATCCTTCTTCTCTGGAAGCGATCATCGCGGACTGCGAGGCGGCAGGAAAGGGCTTCTACATGGAAATCAATTCCGGCTGGTATCAGACCGCATTCTTCTTCGCGACCGGCTGTGAGCTGACCTACGAAGCGGATTCCGCAGGAAACTTTACCTCCGCGAACGTGACCTATGCTTCTGAGGAAGGTCTTACCGCGCTGAAGGCGCTGATCAACCTGGCATCCTCTTCCGCGTTCTACAATGGCTCTTCCGTGAGCAATGCGACCAACGCGGCGGCAATTGTGGACGGCACATGGGATTCCGGCGCTGCGAAGGAGCTGTTCGGCGACAATTACGCCTGCGCGAAGCTGCCTACCTTTGAGGCGGACGGACAGGAGTATCAGATGAGCGGCTTCGGCGGCTTCAAGCTGCTGGGCGTGAAGCCTCAGACTGATACCAATAAAGCCATCGTATGTATGGATCTTGCGAAATACCTGTCCAGCGCGGAAGTACAGCTTGCCCGTTATCAGGAAGTGGGCTGGGGCCCTTCCAATCTGGAAGCGCAGGCTGACGAGGCCGTACAGGCGGACGAAGCTCTGACGGCGCTGGCGGAACAGCTCGCCTACACGATCCCTCAGGGACAGTATCCGAACGAGTACTGGGATCTTGCCACTTCCCTGGGTGACGATATCATAGCAGGAAACTACAGCAACAGTTCTGACGAGGATCTGATGAGCGTTCTTGAAAACTTCCAGACCACCTGCGAATCCTATGCGACGGGAGCAGCAGCGGCGGAATAAGGAAAAGGTGACGCCGCAGGCCGACAGCTGCCGGACTGCGGCGTAAGCCGTCCGTGGGAGATGATTCTTGGAAACGGTTCAGGCGGACCTGAACCGTTATGATTCTGGAGGCAGGTATGGCGAAAGAAAAGAAACGTATGGAAATCGTCAGGAACGCGGCCGCAGGGCTGGGCAGGAGTATCGCAGACATCGGAAGGACCTTTGCGGAGGGAAGCTGGAGCACCAGAGTATCCTTCCTCATCATGGGCTTTGGCCAGCTCGTACACAGGCAGGTGCTGCGCGGCGTTCTGTTTCTGGCAACAGAGATTCTGTTTATTTATTTTATGGTTACCTTCGGGGCGCATTATGTCTTAAAGCTTCCGACCCTGGGAACCGTGGCGACGCACACGGATAAGACGGGGGTGGTTCCGGTCACCGTATACGGGGACAACAGCTTCCTGATCCTGCTGTACGGAATCCTGTCCGTTTTTGTTGTGATCGCATTCATCTATCTGTGGCGGGTGAACATCCGTCAGAACCGACAGATTGAGGAGCTTCAGAAGGAAGGCAGGCCCCTGCCGACCTCCATGCAGGATCTGAAGTCTCTGTTCAACAAAAATTTTGACAAGACACTGCTGGCTCTGCCCAATATCGGCGTTTTCGTGTTCGTGATCGTGCCGATCATTTTCATGATCTGCATCGCGTTCACCAACTATGACGCGGACCATCAGCCTCCCAGCAACCTGTTTACCTGGGTGGGCCTGACGAACTTCCGGAATCTGTTCTCCATCGGTTCTTCAGGCTTTGGCTCCACCTTTTTCACCGTGCTGGGCTGGACTCTGGTATGGGCTTTTTTTGCAACCTTCCTGAACTATTTTCTGGGAATGGGCGTTGCGATCCTGATCAATAAAAAGGGAATTAAGTTCAAGAAGCTATGGAGAACCATTCTGGTCATGACCATCGCGATTCCCCAGTTCGTATCCCTGCTGTATGTGTACAAAATGTTCGCGGATGACGGACTGGTCAACAGCTATCTGATCAAGTGGGGGCTGATCAGCAATTACATCCCCTTCTGGTCCAACGCGACCTATGCACGGATCCTGATCATTATCATCAACGTATGGATCGGTATTCCGTATATGATGCTGATGGCGACCGGCATTCTAATGAACATTCCGGAGGATCTGTATGAGAGCGCGAGAATAGACGGGGCAAACGCCTTCCAGATGTTCCGCAAGATTACCCTGCCCTATATGCTGTTCGTGACGGGGCCGTATCTGCTCACCTCCTTTACGAACAACCTGAACAACTTCAACGTGATCTACCTTCTGACGCAGGGAAAGCCCACCTCCATGGAGCTTACGGGCGGCGCGGGCTATACTGACCTTCTGATCACCTGGCTCTATAAGCTGACCGTCAACGATACGAACTACCGGATGGCCGCCGTCCTCGGCATTATGGTATTCGCGGTTACGGCGGTGATTTCGCTGGTAGTATACCGGCTCCTGCCGTCGGTCAGAGATGAGGAGGGATTTCAATAATGGCAAATACAAACGGAAAGAAGCTGCAGTCCAGGAGCAGAAACCGGAAAATCAGCAACGGAATCACCTACGCTGTGCTGATCATCATCAGCATCGTCTGGCTTTTCCCTTTCGTGGGACTGGTATTCCAGAGCTTCCGCTCCTACGCGACGGAATATGGCGGAATGGTGAGCTATATCATTCCCAAAGCCTTTTCGCTGGATAATTATACCTATCTGTTCAGCGATGAATGCCAGTTTGTGAAATGGTATCTGAATACCCTGGTGATCGCGTGCTTTGTGGCGGTCCTGAATACCTTCATGGTTCTGTGCGTTTCCTACGCTCTGTCCCGGATGCGTTTTAAGGGCAGGCAGGCCCTGATGCAGTTCTGGCTCATCCTCGGCATGTTTCCGGGCTTTCTGACCATGATCTGCCTGTATTTCCTGCTCAAACAGTTCGGGCTGACGCAGGAAGGAGCCATTCCCGGCCTGATTCTGGTGACCGTGGCCAGCTCCGGCATGGGCTATTATGTGTGCAAGGGCTATCTGGACACGATTCCGCGGGCGCTGGATGAATCCGCCCGTATTGACGGGGCAACCAACGCGAGAATTGCGGTCACGATCATCCTGCCGCTGGCGAAGCCGATCATCATCTATACGGCTCTGGTGGCATTCATGGCTCCCTGGTGTGATTATGTGTTCGCTTCCTACGTGGCGTTCGGCTACAGCGACAGCTACAACGTGGCAGTGGCGCTTCAGCGCTGGGTATGGACCAACGACTATCAGGGATATTTCACTCGGTTCTGCGCGGGCGGCGTGCTGGTGGCAATTCCGGTGACGATTCTGTTCCTGTGCCTCCAGAAGTATTATGTGGAAGGCGTGACGGGCGGTGCTGTGAAAGGATAGCGGATATGGAGAAGGGCGGAATGAAGAAACAGGCTCTTTTCCCCGGTATAAGGAAACCGGAATCCGGCAGAAGTACCGGCAGCGGGCTTGCGCGCCTGCTGCCGATTTTCTGTATTGTCCTGCTACTTGCCGGCTGCGGATACGGGACTGCGGACATGGCGGAGCGGACGGAAGAAACTGTGTCCCAGGGAGAGGATGTAACGAAGCGGACGGAATGGGAGATCGTCATACCGGATGACAATTACCGGAACTATTATGAAATTTTTGTTTCCTCCTTTTATGATTCGGACGGGGACGGAACCGGGGATCTGAACGGCGTGGCGCAGAAGCTGGACTACATACAGGACATGGGCTTTACGGGCATCTGGCTCATGCCGGTGATGCCCTCCCCGACCTACCACAAATATGATGTGACGGATTACTGCGCCGTAGATGAGCGGTACGGCACGACGGAGGATTTCAGGCGGCTGGCGGAGGACTGCCGGGAGAGGAACATTCGCCTGATCATCGACATGCCCATCAATCATACTTCCTCGGAGCATCCCTGGTTTCAGGCTGCCTGCGAATATCTCGCAGGGCTGGCGGCGGGGGAGGAGATTACCGGTGAAACCTGTCCATATGCGGAATATTATCATTTTTCCAGAGAACAGGAGAATGAGAATTATTATCCGGTGACGGGAACGGAGTGGTATTATGAAGGAGTTTTCTGGTCTGGCATGCCGGATCTGAATCTGAAAAACGAAGCGGTGCGCGGGGAGCTGGAAAAGGCAGCTTCCTTCTGGATCGAACTCGGCGCGGAGGGTTTCCGGATGGATGCGGTCATGCATTATGAAGAAAACGATACGGCCTTTAATACGGAGGTACTGCGCTGGCTGTATGATTACTGCCTGCAGCAGAATCCGGACTTTTATATGGTGTCGGAGGTCTGGGCAGGAGAAAAGACCATCGCGGATTATTACGGAAGCGGCACGCCGTCCCTGTTCAATTTTGACCTGGCGGATGCGGAAGGAAAGCTGATTAAGGCGGCAAGAGGGAAATACAGCGCGGAAAGCCTGGCGGATGCCATGCTCCTGTATCAGGAGGATTTTTCCGCCCAAAATTCCGGGTGGATCGATGCCCCTTTTCTCACCAACCATGATATGGGACGGACGGCGAATGCGCTGATCTCGGATGAGAATGACGTCAAGATGGCCGGCGGGCTGCTCCTGACGATGGGAGGGAGCCCCTTCGTTTATTACGGTGAAGAGATCGGCATGCGAAGCAAAGGAACAAAGGATGAAAACAAAAGGCTTTCCATGTACTGGTCGGACACCGATGAAATGGGGCAGACGCTGGATCCGCCCGGGGCGGATGAGGGGATCGGTTCCGCATTCGGAAGCGTGGAGGAGCAGCTTTTGGATGAGACATCGATTCTGAACTATTACAGAAGGGCTCTACGGCTCCGCAATGAAAATCCGGAGATCGCAAGGGGAACGGCGGAGAAGGTGGAGGCTCTTTGTAATGAGCAGCAGGCGGTCATTCTGAAAACATGGGAAGACAGCAGCATTGCGATCGTATATAATATTTCTGATGAGGAAGCGGAAATCGACCTGAAGGAAGGCGGGCTGGAAGAAAGGGAAATTCGGGGAAACCTGACGTTGAACGGAGAAGAGATCGTGCGGATGCAGGATGTGCTCTGTATGCCCGGGCAGTCGGTCTGTATTCTGAAATGAGCTGGAGGATAGCGGATGAAACGGAAAATCTTCTGTTTGATTATGGTTTTGTGCATGCTGGGCGGGTGCGCGCAGGCGGGCGGGAAAAACGGCGGCGCTGCAGAAGAAACGCCGGTTGAGGAGGAACAGGCCGGGAGCGGACTGACGCAAGATCAGCCGGCCGGAGAAGATTTATCCCGGGACTGCTTCGATGAGGATAATCTGTCCTGGGAAGAGGCTGCATTAACGCCATATGGAAAATATCCCTCTCTGGTGACCTATACATTGGGAAAGATGACCGGAGAAAACAACTCCAACATGCCGGAGGGCGATACCTATGAAAATAACGTTTACACCCGCTATCTCCGGGAAGCGCTGAACATCCAGAACGAGGATGTTTTTGAGGAGAGCGAGGAGCAGTACACCACCAATGTGAGAATGGCGATCGCTTCAAAGGAACTGCCTGATGTGATGGTGATAGAGGATCGTCAGACGCTGGTTGAGCTGGCCCGAAAGGGAATGATCGCGGATCTTTCTCAGGCATTTGAGGACTGCGCCAGCAACCGGCTGATCGAGATGTATGACAGCTATGAGGTGTCCGCGCTGGATTCGGCAATGGTGGACGGAAAGCTGATGGCCCTTCCGGAGCCGAGTTTCGTGGACGGGCCGAATCTGCTGTGGCTCCGGAAGGACTGGATGGACGAGCTGGGGCTTGAGGAGCCGGAAACGGTGGAGGACGCCATAGAAATTATCCGCGCCTTTGTGGAAAAGGATCCGGGAGGAAACGGGGCAGGAAATACCATCGGTCTGGTCTGTCACGGAGACCTGACGGGAGAGAGCGGCTACAATTATGAGTTTCAGCTGGATCCTGTTTTTTCTTCCTTTAATGCATTCCCCAAGCAGTGGGTGCTGGACGCTGAGGGAAATGTGGCTTACGGCTCCGTACAGCCGGAGGCGAAGGAAGCGCTGGGATATCTGAGGGGGCTGTATGAGGAAGGCGTGCTGGATGAGAATTTCATGCTTCGGAATATGACCAACATCGCCGAGCTGGTGGTGTCCGGACAGTGCGGCTCCTTTTTCGGACCCTGGTGGGCGCCGAACAATCCGCTGATGGATGCCAGACGGGAGAATCCGGACGCGGAGTGGAAACCCTATCTGCTGTCCACCACGGAGGATGGGAAGATAAGGTACTACGATCAGGAGGCCAGCTATAAATACGTGGTGGTGAGTGCGGATTTTGAACATCCGGAAATCGTGTTCAAGATGGCGAGCGTCATGTTTGACAAAATGCGCTATGAGGATACGTCAAATGAGGGGCTGGAGGAATATTTTCAGATCAATGTGGATTCCACGGCCCGTCCGCTCTCCATCAATATCGACTACAGCGATGCGCTCCATCGATGCTATGAGCAGCTTGAAGCCGCGCTGGACGGAGAACTGCGCCCGGATGAGCTTCAGATTCTGGAGCATTCCTATTATGAAAAATGCGCGGCCTATCTGGAGCATCCGGATACGGCTGATGCGGAGGAGTGGGCGGCCTATATGTCCCGGATCGAGGCCTGTTCCCTTCTGGATGAAGAAAAGCTTTCGGTGATCAGCCCCATTTTTTCCGGGGAGACGGAGACCATGGGAGAAGCGTGGCAGACTCTTGAGAAACTGGAAAAAAAGGCTTATCTGCGTATCATTTCCGGGGAGGAGGGGCTGGATTATTTTGATACTTTTGTGGAGGAATGGATGGAGCAGGGCGGGGAACAGATCACGCAGGAGGTGCGGGAGACGCTCTAGCATTGTGCGGACTTCGATGGCTTTGAAGGTAAGAAACCGGATGGAGGCAATGGAACATGTAACTATAAGGATAAACTGTTTTCGGGCCTGTTCTCAGGCCCGTTTTTTCGGCTCTTTTCCGGCAGAAGTATTCGGCTTTGCAACATAAATCTTGTGTATTTCAGCTTCATTGCGTATAATAGAGAAGATGAGCCGGAAAATGAAAATGCTGTGTACGGCAGAACAGGATGAGGAAGAAGGACATATGTATACATTTCAGTCACAGGTCAGATACAGCGAGCTGGATGCGGATGGAAAGCTTTCCATCGCTTCCATCGTAGATTATTTTCAGGACTGTTCCACCTTTCAGTCGGAGGAGCTGGGTGTGGGAATCGAGTATCTGAACCGGACAGGAATGCTCTGGGTGATGTCCTACTGGCAGATTGTGATCGACAGATACCCGAAGCTGTGTGAAAGGATTACCATCGGGACATTCCCCTATGAATTTAAGGGATTTTTGGGATACCGGAACTTTTTTATTGCGGATGAAGCGGGAGAGAAAATTGTGCGCGCCAATTCCATCTGGACGCTGATGGATATGAAAGCGGGCAGACCGGCGAGACCTACGAAGGAAATGGTGGATGCCTACCGGCTGGAAGAGAAGCTGGACATGAACTATGAGCCGCGCAAAATCCGGTTTGACCGGGAGGGAGAGAAGCATCCTGTTATTTTTGTGGGAAAACAGCATCTGGACAGCAATCATCATGTGAATAACGGGCAGTACATCCACATGGCACAGGATTATCTGCCGGAGGGCTTTGAGATCGGACAGATGCGGGCGGAATATAAAAAGTCGGCTCTTTTAAACGACTGTATTGTGCCGGAAGCCTTTGTGGAGGAGGACCGGGTGGGCGTGTCTCTGTGCAGTGAAGAGGGAGAGCCCTATGCGATTGTGGAATTCAGACGAAAAGCAAGAGGTTGAGCATGCGGATAGAGGTTGGAAAAAGACAGAAGCTTAAGGTCATAAAAAAGGTGGAGTTCGGAGTGTATCTCGCACCGGAGGCCGGTACGCCCCGGGCCGTGGGGCCCAAAGCCGGTATGCCCCAGGATGGGGCGGAGGAACGGGTGCTGCTTCCCGCAAAGCAGGTGCCTGCGGGATGTTCGGTGGGAGACAAACTGGAGGTGTTCGTCTACCGGGATTCGAAGGACAGGCTGATCTCCACTACGGCACAGCCGGCTCTGTGCGTGGGAGAGGTTGCCGTGCTTACAGTCGCACAGACGGGCAAGGTGGGCGCTTTTCTCTCCTGGGGGCTGGAAAAGGATCTTTTTCTGCCTTTCCGTGAGCAGACCATGCAGGTGAAGGCGGGAGACAGCTTCCCGGTCGCCCTGTATGTGGACAAGAGCGGCCGTCTGTGCGCGACGATGAAGATATATCACTATCTCAGGACGGACAGCCCCTATAAAAAGGATGACCGGGTGACCGGATATCTTTATGAGGTAAGCAGACAGTTCGGCGCGTTTGTTGCCGTGGATGATAAATATTCCGCGCTGATTCCGCCGAGAGAAATGTACGGACAGCTGCAGCCCGGCAGCAGAATCGAAGCGAGGGTGACCGCCGTTCATGAGGATGGCAAGCTGGACCTGAGCGTGCGGGATAAGGCTTATCTGATGATCGGAAAGGATGCGGAACGGGTGATGGAAGCGGTCGAACGCTCCGGCGGGACGCTTCCCTTCAACGACAAGGCGGCTCCGGAGCTGATCCGGGCCAAAATGCAGATGAGCAAGAACGAGTTCAAGAGAGCCGTGGGACATCTTCTGAAAGAGGGAAAGGTGGAGATCACGGAGAATGGAATCCGGAAAAAATAAGGGCGGCCGTCGGAAAGGCTGACACTGCGCGGGGAAAGAAGGAATTACGGATGAATTACAGAAAAGCGAACCTGGGCTTTTTGGGAATGGTGCTTCTGCATTTTGCGGTGGTCATTGTGCTTCTGGTCGGAAGAATTACGTCCATGAGCATTCTGATGAACCTTTTTCTGAGTGAAATGCTGCTGGTGGTTCCTGCCCTTACCGCGCTTCTGGCTTCGCGGGAAAAACCGGGCCGGGTATTATGCTTTCACGGACTTAAATTTACATCGGTTCTGATGGTCGTGGTGTTCACCTTTCTGATGGGGCCCCTGACGACATTTCTGAACGCGGTGAGCATGCTGTTTGTGGACAATGCGGTGACGGACATGAGCGGACAGGTGCTGGAATATCCTTTCCCGGTCATGCTTTTCATGATGGCTGTTTTCGGACCGGTATGCGAGGAGCTTGCCTTCAGGGGAATTCTTTACAGGGGATATCTGAAGAGCGGAAACGCATTGAAGGCGGTTCTGCTTTCTTCTCTTCTGTTCGGGCTGATCCACATGAATTTCAATCAGGCGCCCTATGCGTTTGCGCTGGGCGTCGCCATGGCGCTTCTGATGGAGGCCACGGGAAGTCTGCTGGCACCCATCCTGATGCACATGGTCTTTAATGCGCAGTCGGTTGTCCTGATGTATGTATATGACCGCTTTTTCCCGTGGCTTCTGGAGGAGCAGGCGCAGCAGATCATGGGACCGGAGGAGCTTCTTCCCACGATCTGCGTCTATCTGGTGCTCGCGCTGGTATGCACTGCCCTTGCGGGCTGCGTGCTGGTATGGCTGTGCAGGAATGAGGGCCGGCAGGAATATATCCGGTGGCTCTGGCAGGAAGGAAAAGGCGGCGGAAAAAAGGGGAAGGTTGCAGGCGCCCCCCTGATTGTGGGTATAGTACTCTGCCTTGCCTACATGATTCTGCTGGCGCTTTTATAAAAATGGAGAAGGTATGCAGAAGTTTACGATTCTGGGGATTACCCTGTATGACTACGGAGCGCGGGAGGCGCTCCGCAATACGGACCGTTTTCTGGGAAGCGGGGGACTGAATACGGTCGCCTATATTTCCAGCGCTCAGATCGCACAGGCTTCCAGGGATGAGGAGCTCAAGGAAAGCGTGGAGCAGCTGGATATGACGCTCTGCACGGAACCGGACCTGCTGGAGGCGGCCGGAATCGCGGCGAGAAGCAGAATCCGGGAAATTGATGAAAAGATTTATCTGAGGGAGCTCCTGCGTAAGCTTTACAGAAACCGCAACAGAGTCTACCTTCTGGCGGATACACAGTCCGAGCTGGAAATGCTGGAGGAGCTTATTCAGGAATATCAGGGAAATCTGTATATTCAGGGCCGGGGGGCGTATGAGCTGTTTGACAGACGGCCGGAACGGCTGGTGAATGAACTGAATGATGTCGTTCCGGATGCGGTTTTGTCCAGAATGCCATGGCCGGAGGATATTACCCTGATGAAGGAGTATGGTCAGTATGTGAACGCCCGTCTCTGGGTATCCCTTCCGTATGGTGCTGTATCCTGGATACAGAATCCATCATTTCTGGCGAGGATCAGGAGAAGATTTCATTACAGGATTTTTGAAAAAAGAGTACAGGAATACAATCATAAGGAGACGGGCGCAAAATAATCGGGTGTCCGTCTTTTTTTATGGGAAATTAGAAAGAAAAGTGCATAAATTTTTTGAGATTCCTATAGATTTTTTTGTTGTTTTCCTTTAAAATGAAAAAAGGGTGTTACATAAAAAGTTTTGGCAGTTGTGAATTTTTTGTGAAAATTGCATAGGAGAAGGAGAGGGGTAAGAGCATGATTTCAAACCAGATACTGCAGAGCACGATCGATGGTCTGCGTAGCATTGCAAGAGTAGAGCTGTGCGTGGTGGATGTGGACGGAAAAATCGCGGCTTCCACATCAGAGGAGATGGAGGAGCTTACGGATGCAGCGAGGGATTTCGCCAATTCTCCGGCGGACAGCCAGGAGGTACAGGGCTGTCAGTTCTTTAAGGTATTTGATGAGATGCAGCTGGAGTATATCCTTGTGGCAGGGGGAGCCGGAGAGGATATCTACACCATCGGCAAGATGGCGGCCTTCCAGATTCAAACGCTTCTTGTGGCTTACAAGGAGAGGTTTGACAAGGACAATTTCATCAAGAATCTGCTTCTTGACAATCTCCTGCTGGTGGACATCTACAGCCGCGCAAAGAAGCTCCGCATCCCTGTGGATGTGGACCGGACGGTCCTGCTCATTGAGGCGGACGACAACAGGGACGGAAACGTGCTTGAACTGGTGAGATCCGGCTTTGGAAGCAACAGCAGGGATTTCATCACCGCGGTGGATGAGAACAACGTGATCATCGTGAAGGAGCTGACGGAAGGAGAAGACTCCGGAGAGGTGAACCGGACGGCGGAGGCAGTCGGCGAATTCCTGAAGAAAGAGGGCATGACCGGCGTGCGGATTGCCTACGGAACCACGGTGAAGGAGATCAAGGAGGTCAGCCGTTCCTATAAGGAAGCGAAGATGGCCCTGGATGTGGGAAAAATTTTCTTTGACGAACGGGACATTATCGCATACAATGAATTAGGTATCGGAAGGCTGATCTATCAGCTTCCCATCCCGCTCTGCAAGATGTTCATCAGGGAAATCTTCGGGGGAAAGAGCCCGGACGATTTTGATGAAGAGACGCTTACCACGATCAACAAGTTTTTTGAAAACAGCCTGAATGTTTCAGAAACCAGCCGTCAGCTTTTTATTCACCGAAACACCCTGGTGTACCGGCTGGACAAGTTGCAGAAGAGTACGGGGCTGGATCTGAGAGTTTTTGAGGATGCAATTACTTTCAAAATTGCGCTGATGGTGGTAAAGTATATGAAGTACATGGAAACATTTGAATATTAAACCGCGGCTTTCCTGCGGGTATGCCCCGATGCACAGCTGTACCGGGGCATGCGTATGGAAGCGCAGGACGAAAGAGGTACATAAGTTGGGACTTTTTGGTGCGAAAAGGACAAGGCGGAGAATCCGCGATGACGGCTCGCTCATCGTGCTGGATAAGGTGAGCAAGAGCTATGAGACGGGAGCTCCGGCATTAAACGGCGTAAATCTGCGCGTGAAGAAGGGGGAATTTGTATTTATTGTGGGAGACAGCGGCTCGGGGAAATCCACTCTGATCAAGCTGCTTTTGCGGGAGCTGCTTCCCACGTCTGGAACCATTCTGGTAAACGGACAGAATGTGGCGCATCTGAAACGGCGCCAGATTCCCAAATACAGGAGAAAGCTGGGAATCGTATTCCAGGATTTCCGTCTGCTCAAGGACAGGAACGTGTATGAAAACGTGGCCTTCGCGCAGCGTGTCATTCAGGTTCCAACAAGGGAAATCAGAAGAAATGTGCCCGCCATTCTGGCGACCGTGGGACTCGCGGGAAAATATAAAGCGAAGCCCAAGCAGCTTTCCGGAGGAGAGCAGCAGAGGGTGGCGCTCGCCAGAGCGCTGATCAATAAGCCGCCGATTCTGCTCGCGGACGAACCGACAGGAAATCTGGACCCCAAGAATTCGTGGGAGATCATGAAGCTTCTGGAGAAGATCAACGAGGGCGGAACCACGATTCTGGTGGTAACGCACAACCGGGAAATCGTCAATGAGATGAAGAAAAGGGTGGTCACGATGAAAAAGGGCGTAATCGTGAGCGACGAAGAACAGGGCGGTTATATCGATGAGAATTAGTACATTTTTTTATACATTAAAACAGGGTATTATCAATATCTTCCGGAATAAGTGGTTTTCGCTGGCGTCCATTGCGACGATCAGCGCCAGCCTCTTTATTCTGGGGCTTTTTTATGCCGTGATTCTGAACTTCCAGAATATCGTCCATACCGCGGAAGAGGGGGTTTCCGTTACCATCTTCTTTCAGGAGGGAACGACGGAGGAACGGATGAAGGAAATCGGCGCGCAGATCGAGGCGAGGGACGATGTGACGCGGGTGGAATTCACCTCGGCGGAAGAAGCCTGGGAGTATTATAAGGAGAATTTCATTCCGGAAGAATATGCGGACGGCTTCCCGGAGGGTGACAACCCGCTGGAAAACTGTGCGAGCTATGAGATTTTCATGGATGATGTGGAGCACCAGGCGGATCTGGTCGCCTATCTGGAAACCATTCCCGAGATTCGGACGGTGAACGAGTCGGCTCTTGCGGCGAATACGCTGACCGGCGTAAATGCGCTGGTAGCGTACGTTTCTGCCGGCATCATCATCATTCTTATCCTGGTGTCCATGTTCCTGATCAATAACACGGTTACCATCGGTATTTCTGTCCGGAAGGAAGAAATTAATATCATGAAATATATCGGTGCAACGGATTTCTTCGTTCGTGCTCCTTTTGTGATCGAGGGAATTCTGATTGGTATTCTGGGGTCCATCCTGCCTCTGGCGGGAATCTATGTGATGTACAACAATGTGCTGGAATTTATTAACAACCGGTTTTCCATTCTGTCGGGACTGCTCCAGTTCCTTCCGGTAAACGAGGTCTACCGTACCATGGTGCCTGTGGTTGTTCTGATCGGTGTGGGAATCGGTTTCCTGGGCAGTTTTGTTACTGTGCGGAAGCATCTGCGTGTCTGACCGGGAAAGAGCGAACGGAGAGAAGCCTATGGGAAAATACGGAAAAAGAAGACGGGCATTTCTTCCTCTTCTGTTGTGTTCTCTGCTTCTGACCGGCTGGCCGGCTTACGGAATTGAAAGCAGAGCGGCAACTGCGGATGAGCTGGAGCAGAGCATTAAGGAAAAGGAAGAGGCCATCAGCCAGGCGCAGGAGCAGAAGGAGGAGATTCAGGCAAACATCTCCAATATTCAGGCGATGGTGGACGAGCTGGAAAGTACAAAGGATGATCTGCAGGCATATGTGGTGCAGCTGGACGGCAATCTGGCTGAGATTCAGTCCAGGATCAGCGAGCTGAAAGGGCTGATTGAAGAGAAGGAAGCTGAAATTGAGGAAACACAGCAGGAGCTGGAGGAAGCTGTTGCCCAGGAGGAAGAACAGTATGCGGCCATGAAGGTCCGGATTCAGTATTCCTATGAGCGGGGATCGGAAAATCTGCTGGAAATGCTGTTTTCTGCCGACAGCTTCGGAGAGCTTCTGAACCGGGTCGGCTATATTGAACAGATGAACGCCTATGATCAGGAGCAGCTTGCCATTTATATCAAGAACAGAGAGCTGGTGGAAGCCTGTAAGACGGCTCTCGAGGAAGAACAGGAGGTTCTGGAGGAAGCCAGGGCCGAGGTAGAGGAGGAAGAGGCTGGTCTGGAGACTCTGATAGCGGAGAAGGAAGCGCAGATTACCTCCTATCAGACCGACATCAATAACAAAGAAGCTGCTATTGCGGAATATGAAGCGGATATCGCCGAACAGAATTCCACGATTGCCGCGCTGGAGGCTGCGGCGGCGGAGGCCAAAAAGCAGCTGGAGGAGCTGAATCAGCCGCAGGTGAGCTATGACGGCGGCATGTTTCAGATGCCTCTTGCCTCCTACAAACGGGTTTCTTCGGAGTACGGCTATCGCGTTCATCCGACGCTGGGCGTGAACAAATTCCATAACGGCGTGGACTTCGCGGCGAATTCCGGCACACCGATTATGGCGGCCTATGATGGGACCGTTGTGGGAGCGGCCTACAACAGCTCCATGGGAAATTATGTGATGATTGATCACGGAGACGGACTGTATACGATTTACATGCATGCTTCCGCACTGTACGTTTCCAGCGGACAGACCGTGTCGAAGGGAGAAACGATAGCCGCGGTTGGCTCGACAGGGCGTTCGACGGGGCCGCATCTGCATTTCAGCGTCCGCCTGAACGGGGAGTATGTGAATCCCTGGAATTATTTGAGCTGATCAAATATATAATGGTTACTGAAAAGAAAAGAACGCCGGGGGGAGGTCCTGAAAGTTGGCCTGACTGCGGCGTTCGGCTTTGAACGGAAGGAACGTTGGACGGCAGCAGCCCTTCTGGACGGAGGTTCAGACAGAAAGGAGCAGCATGAGATGAAAAACCGAAAAAGCTTCTGGGGGGGAGTTCTGACAGGGGTGCTTGCGGTGGCGCTGGTGGCGGGGGGCATCTATCTGGGATATTCGGCGTGGATGTTTTTTCAGTATTCCAGAACGCAGAACGTATCCGTACAGGAAACTGCGGAAGGCGTGAGCGCGAACAGTGTGGCGACGCAGAACACGCTGAACAAGCTGGATGTGATTGAGGAAACCATAGAAAAATATTATCTGGAGGACGTGGAGGAACAGACTCTGGAGGATGGCATCTATAAGGGGATGGTGGAAGCCCTGGGAGATCCCTATTCCACTTATTATGCGCCGGATGAGCTGAAGCAGATCCAGGAAAAAACGGAAGGAGTCTACTACGGCATCGGAGCCTATATCGGAATTGATACGGAAACCTCTCTTCCCAGACTGACGAGAATCATCGACGGAACTCCGGCACAGGAAAGCGGGCTGAGAGCCGGAGATCTGATCTATCAGGTGGATGGAACCGATGTGCAGGGTATGGAACTGGAGCAGGTGACCAGTCTGGTAAAGGGAGAAGAGGGAACTAAGGTACACTTGACCATCATTCGGGAAGGAGAATCGGATTATCTAGAGGTTGACGTGGTCCGCCGTCAGGTGGAGAGCCCTACGGTGAATCAGGAAATGCTGGATGACCGCATCGGTTATATTCAGATCACGGAATTCGATACAGTTACCCTGGATCAGTTTACGGAGGCGCTGGCAGTCTGCCGGGGCAAAGGCATGGAGGGCCTGATTCTGGACCTGCGCGGCAATCCGGGAGGTAACCTTTCCACGGTCTGTGAGATCGCCAGACAGATTCTCCCTAAAGGGCTGATTGTCTATACTGAAGACAAGAACGGAAAGCGGACGGAATACAGCTGCGACGGCGAGCATGAGATGACGGAGGAACTGGTGGTTCTTGTGGACGGCAACAGCGCCAGCGCATCTGAGATTCTCGCCGGAGCCATCAAGGATTATGGTATTGGAACGCTGGTGGGTACCACTACCTTTGGCAAGGGCATCGTGCAGCGGATCATTTCCCTCACGGACGGATCCGCCGTAAAGCTGACCGTCAGCCACTATTACACTCCCAACGGCAACAACATCCATGGAGTGGGCATTGAACCTGACGTGGAGATTGCCTTTGACGGTGACGCCTATTATAACGACGGTGTGGATAACCAGCTTCAAAAGGCCATTGAGCTGATGAATGAGAAGCTGGGAGCGGCTGAGGGGCAGGAAGAGGCTGCTGAGACTGCAGCGTAAAGAGGCTGACGGGTGGATATTGGGAGTTGGGAATGAGAAAGGGTACAGAACAAACATTCGATTTTGTTCTGTACTTTTTCTTTTGCGTCTGGTATAATCGGGATGATAATCAGATGTTTAGAAGTTGGGCGGCAGTAAGATAATGGCAGGGTGCAATTATAGGGAGGTGAATATAGATGATTTTTGATCTTTCAAACTTCAGTTTATATCGGGAAGATAATCGCCTGGAGATAAAAAAAGCCAAGGGTGGTCTGCCACTGGATTAACAGATGAAGCAAAGTTAAGAAAAGATTTTTGGGATACGATCAATAATCATAGTAAAATATCTGTTAATTTACTGAAAGATAGAGATGTAAAAACATATACAATGGACAACGGGAACATTATCCTGGCGATATATGTGCCTATGGCGAAGCGTGAGCAGAAGCCAATATATATTAATACTGATTTTTACGTTGGACAAGGCGTTGTCATAAAAAAGAATCCGAATGAAATTATTATGGAATATCCGGGATATGTGAGGATTGGAAAACAGCAGATGCTGAAAGGCGGTATTTCTGATCCCCGGAATAAGGCATTAATGAAGCTGTTTAATATGATCGGAATTGGTGAGCGTGCAGGAAGTGGGGTGCCGGATATTTTTGCTGTCTGGGAAGAGGAAGGGTGGATAGAACCGGAAGTGAATGAGCAGTATAACCCGGATAGGACAATTTTAAAGCTTCCTTTGGAAAAGCAAGCGAAAAAAACAAGCAAAAAAAACAAGCGAAAAAAGCAAGCACAAAAAGCACCTGAATTAAAACAGACTCACAAGACACTGAAAAACAAGGAGAAAATTCTTAATTACCTGTCACAGATTGATGCCGCAAAAACGAACGAAATTGCCGATATATTGGAATTGAGCGAGGCACGGACACGTGCGTTGCTGAAAGAACTGGCTGACGAGGGAGCTATAGAATCAAGAGGTAAAACGAAAAAGAAAGAATACTATTTTTCTCATAAAGATAGGGACAGGAAGGAAATTCGGGGAAAAAGGAGTAAGAAATTATTATGGAGAACCAGGGACATTCGCAATCCGCTGGCAAAGGCCAGCTCCTTGCTCATGAAACCGGCGAAAAGGCCGCCGGTTTCAAACTACACTCAGAATACCAGCCCACCGGCGATCAGCCCGCGGCCATCGCAAACCTGGTGGACGGCTTCAAAAAAGGCTATCAATTCCAGACTTTACTGGGTGTTACGGGGTCTGGAAAGACCTTCACCATGGCCAATATCATCCAGCAGCTGCAGAGGCCCACGCTGGTGATTGCCCACAATAAAACACTGGCGGGACAGCTTTACGGGGAGTTTAAGGAGTTCTTCCCGGAGAACGCGGTGGAGTATTTTGTGTCCTACTATGATTATTATCAGCCGGAGGCCTATGTGCCCTCATCGGATACCTATATTGCGAAGGACTCGGCCATCAATGACGAGATCGACAAGCTCCGCCTGTCGGCTACGGCGTCCCTGGCAGAGCGGAGGGACGTGGTGGTGGTTGCCAGCGTGTCCTGTATCTACGGTCTGGGCAGCCCGGATGAGTATAAGGACAAGATCGTGTCTCTCAGGCCGGGAATGACGAAGGACAGGGATACGGTAATCCGGGAGCTGATTGATCTTCAGTATGACAGGAACGACATGGACCTGGGAAGAAGCTGCTTCCGGGTGCGCGGGGACGTTCTGGAGATCAATCCGGCACAGGGCGGCGACTATCTGATCCGGGTGGAATTCTTCGGGGACGAAATCGATCGGATCGCCGAGGTGGATCCGCTGAGCGGACGGCTCGTTTCCACGCTGGAGCATGTGGCCATTTTTCCGGCGTCACATTATGTGGTTTCTCAGGATAAAATCAACATTGCCTGTGAAAATATAGAAAAGGAGCTGGAGGAGAGAATCCGGTATTTCAAGAGCGAGGACAAGCTGCTGGAGGCTCAGCGGATCTCGGAGCGGACGAATTTTGACATTGAGATGCTGCGGGAGACGGGCTTCTGTTCCGGCATTGAAAACTATTCCCGGCATCTGAACGGAACCGCGCCGGGAGAGCCGCCCATGACGTTGCTGGATTTCTTCCCGGATGATTTCCTGATCATCGTGGATGAGTCCCATATGACGATCCCTCAGATCCGCGGCATGTTCGCGGGGGACCGTTCCAGAAAGAACACGCTGGTGGAGTACGGCTTCAGGCTTCCTTCGGCGCTGGACAACCGGCCGCTGAATTTTGAGGAGTTTGAATCCCATATTGATCAGATGCTGTTCGTATCCGCTACGCCTTCCGAGTATGAAGCGGCGCATGAGCTGAACCGGGTGGAGCAGATCATCCGTCCTACGGGGCTGCTGGATCCGGAGGTGTCGGTGCGTCCCGTGGAGGGGCAGATCGATGATCTGGTGGGAGAGATCAGAAAGGAAATCGGGAAGCATAACAAGATTCTGGTGACCACGCTGACCAAGCGGATGGCGGAGGATCTGACCGACTATCTGAGAGAGGTGGGTATCCGGGTGAAGTATCTTCATTCCGATATCGATACGCTGGAACGGTCGGAAATCATCCGGGATATGCGTCTGGATGTGTTCGATGTGCTGGTGGGCATTAACCTGCTGAGAGAGGGACTGGACATTCCTGAGATTTCTCTTGTCGCCATCCTGGATGCGGACAAGGAGGGCTTCCTGCGTTCGGAGACCTCTCTGATTCAGACCATCGGCCGTGCCGCGAGAAATGCGGAGGGGCATGTCATCATGTACGCGGACAGCATGACGGACTCCATGCGGGCGGCCATCGACGAAACGAATCGAAGGCGCGAGCTCCAGCAGAAGTACAACGAGGAGCACGGCATCACGCCGCAGACCATCAAAAAGAGCGTGCGTGATCTCATCAGCATATCGAAGGAGATCGCGAAAGAGGAGGTCCGCTTCGAAAAGGATCCGGAATCCATGGACGAAAAGGAGCTGACAAAGCTCATCGCGGATGTGGAAAAGAAGATGAAGAAGGCCGCTTCGGAGCTGAACTTCGAGGCAGCCGCCGAGCTGCGTGACAAGATGGTGGATCTGAAAAAGACGCTGCAGAAAATAAAGGAATAAACGGAGGAAGCATGGAACAGGAAAGCATAAAGATGAGGCCCCGGGAATACATCAAAATCAGAGGGGCCAACGAACACAATCTGAAGAACATCGACGTGGACATTCCGAGGAACGAACTGGTGGTTCTGACCGGCCTGTCCGGTTCGGGAAAATCCTCTCTCGCTTTTGATACGATCTATGCGGAGGGGCAGAGAAGATATATGGAATCCCTGTCCTCCTACGCGAGACAGTTTCTGGGGCAGATGGAGAAGCCCAACGTGGAGAAAATCGAAGGGCTTTCTCCTGCCATCTCCATCGATCAGAAATCCACCAACAGGAATCCGCGTTCCACGGTGGGAACGGTGACGGAGATTTACGACTATTTCCGTCTGCTCTATGCCAGAATCGGCGTTCCGCACTGCCCGAAGTGCGGCAAGGAAATCAAAAAGCAGTCCGTGGATCAGATGGTGGATCAGATCATGGCGCTGCCGGAGGGAACCCGTATTCAGCTTCTGGCCCCGGTGGTCCGGGGAAGAAAGGGCGAGCACGTCAAGGTGCTGGAGCGCGCCAGACGAAGCGGCTACGTGCGCGTCCGTGTGGACGGAAGCCTGTATGAACTGACGGAAGAGATTAAGCTGGATAAAAATATCAAGCACAACATCGAAATCGTGGTAGACCGACTGGTGGTGAAGCCCGGAATTGACAGACGGCTTGCGGATTCCATTGAAAGCGTGCTGTCGCTCACTGACGGTCTGCTGTTTGTGGATGTGATCGGCGGTGAGGCCATGACCTTCAGCCAGAGCTTTGCATGCCCGGACTGCGGAATCAGCATTGACGAGATTGAGCCGCGAAGCTTTTCCTTCAACAATCCCTTCGGCGCCTGCCCGGAGTGCTATGGCCTGGGATATAAGATGGAATTTGACGTGGACCTGATGATTCCGGATAAGAGCAAGAGCATTAACGGGGGTGCCATCATCGTCATGGGATGGCAGTCCTGTAATGAGCCGGGCAGCTTTACCAATGCCATCCTGCAGGCGCTGGCGAAGGAGTATCATTTCAGCCTGGATACTCCCTTTGAGCAGTACAGCGACAAAGTGAAAAATATCCTGCTCCATGGGACCGGCGGCCATGAGGTGGAGGTCCATTATAAGGGGCAGAGAGGAACGGGAGTTTATCCTGTCGCCTTTGAAGGGCTGATCAGGAGCGTGGAGAGAAGATACCGGGAAACCGCCTCGGAGATTTCCAAGCAGGAATATGAGACCTTCATGAGCATCACACCCTGTCCTGCCTGTAAGGGGATGCGCCTGAAGAAAGGGGCGCTCGCCGTTACGGTCTGCGGGAAAAATATTTATGAGATCACCTCCCTTTCCATCCGGAAGCTTCAGGAATTCCTGAACGATATGGAGCTGACGCCTCAGCAGCTTCTGATCGGAAAGCAGATTATTAAGGAAATCAAAGCCCGTGTGGGCTTTCTGGTGGACGTGGGACTGGACTATCTGTCCCTGTCTCGGGCGACGGGGACCCTGTCCGGCGGCGAGGCGCAGAGAATCCGCCTTGCCACACAGATCGGTTCCGGGCTGGTTGGAGTCTGCTATATTCTGGACGAGCCCAGCATCGGCCTGCACCAGCGGGACAACGACAAGCTGCTGAATACACTGAAGAATCTCAGGGATCTCGGCAATACCCTGCTGGTGGTGGAGCACGATGAGGATACCATGCTCGCGGCGGACTATATTGTGGATATCGGTCCCGGAGCCGGTTCTCACGGCGGAGAGGTGGTGGCCTGCGGCACGGCACAGGAGCTGATGAAAAATCCGGCCTCCATCACCGGAAAATACTTAAGCGGAGAGCTTTCCATTCCGGTTCCGGCGCAGCGCAGGAAGCCAACGGGCTGGATCACGGTGAAGGGGGCGGCGGAAAACAATCTGAGAAATATCGACGTCCGCTTCCCGCTCGGCGTGATGACCTGTGTGACCGGGGTTTCCGGCTCCGGCAAAAGCTCTCTGGTGAACGAGATTCTTTACAAGACGCTGGCGAGGGATCTGAACCGGGCCAGAACCATTCCCGGAAAAAGCAGGGGAATCGAGGGAATTGATCAGCTGGATAAGGTGATCGACATCGATCAGTCCCCCATCGGCCGCACGCCCCGTTCCAATCCCGCCACCTATACCGGTGTGTTCGACATGATCCGGGACCTGTTCGCTTCCACGCCCGACGCAAAGGCAAGGGGATATAAAAAGGGCCGGTTCAGCTTCAACGTGAAGGGCGGCCGCTGCGAGGCCTGCAGCGGAGACGGCATTATCAAGATCGAGATGCATTTCCTTCCCGACGTGTATGTGCCCTGTGAGGTCTGCGGAGGGAAGCGTTATAACCGCGAGACCCTGGATGTGAAGTATAAGGGAAAGAGCATTTTTGACGTGCTGGATATGACCGTGGAGGAGGCGGTGGAGTTTTTTGAAAATGTGCCCTCCATCCGCAGAAAAATCGAAACGCTCTATGATGTGGGCCTGTCCTACGTGAAGCTGGGACAGCCCTCCACCACTCTGTCCGGCGGCGAGGCTCAGCGCATCAAGCTGGCGGCGGAGCTGAGCAGGAGGAGCACCGGAAAGACCATTTACATTCTGGACGAGCCCACCACCGGCCTGCATTTTGCGGATGTGCATAAGCTGGTCGATATCCTTCACCGCCTTGCCGACGGCGGAAATACGGTCGTCGTTATCGAACACAATCTGGACGTGATCAAGACGGCTGACTATATCATCGACATGGGGCCGGAAGGCGGAGACGGCGGCGGAACTGTAGTCGCTCAGGGAACGCCGGAGGAGGTGGCGGAGAATCCCGCTTCCTACACCGGATATTATGTGAAGAAAATGCTGGACCGCGCAAAAGGGATAACCGGCCCGGCTTTGCGAATGGCGCGGAGTGAACTGTAACAGCCTGATTCCCGGAAAACTTAATTTTTTATGAAAAGGCTTTCCAAGGCCGTGTTTTTAGGTTATAATAACAGACGGTATATTGCGCGAAGCGAAATCGAATAGGGGAAGGAACTTCCCCTGTTTGATTATTGACGAATAAAACAATATATCGAATGAGATAAGACATAATTTCGATTAATATCGTGAATGTGGAATATCCATGCTTGATTCATGACGAATTGGTCTATAATAGAGAATAGAGACGACAGCGCGCAGGAGAGGAAAAGCCCGAGGGCTGCTTTCAAAACATCAGTCACAAGTTGTTTTCGGGAAGCGGCCGAAGACTGCTTTTCGGCGTTGCCTTTATTTGGAATTGGAGGAAATTATGCAGTACACGGATATTGGAATTGACCTGGGCACGGCCAGCATACTGGTATATATCAGAGGAAAGGGCGTGGTTCTGAAGGAGCCCAGCGTTGTGGCCTTTGACAGGGATACGAACAAGATCAAGGCGATCGGTGAAGACGCCAGACTGATGCTGGGACGTACGCCGGGTAATATCGTTGCGGTCAGGCCTCTGAGGCAGGGCGTCATTTCCGATTATACCGTTACGGAAAAGATGCTGAAGCATTTCATCCAGAAGGCCCTTGGCAGAAAGACCTTCCGCAAGCCCAGAATCGCAGTCTGTGTACCCAGCGGCGTTACCGAAGTGGAGAAGAAGGCGGTTGAGGACGCGACCTATCAGGCCGGAGCGAGAGAGGTTTCCATCATTGAGGAGCCGATCGCGGCGGCAATCGGAGCCGGCATCGATATTTCCCGTCCCTGCGGCAACATGATCGTGGATATTGGAGGTGGAACCTCCGACATCGCGGTGATTTCCCTGGGAGGAACCGTTGTGAGCGCGTCCATCAAGATTGCAGGAGATGATTTCGACGAAGCGCTGGTCCGCTATATGAGGAAGAAGCATAATCTTCTTATCGGTGAAAGAACGGCGGAGGATATCAAGATTAAGATCGGTTCCGCCTATAAGCGGCCGGAGCCTGATTATATGGATGTGAGAGGCCGGAACCTGGTGACGGGACTTCCCAAAACGGTGAAGGTTTCTTCGGAGGAGACGGAAGAGGCGCTGAAGGAGCCCACGCTCCAGATTGTGGAAGCCATTCACAGCGTTCTGGAGAGAACGCCTCCGGAGCTGGCTGCGGATATTGCTGACAGAGGAATCGTCCTGACGGGAGGAGGAAGCCTTCTGCGCGGACTGGAGGAGCTGATCAGCGAAAGAACCGGAATCAATACCATGACGGCTGAGGATCCGATGACGGCCGTTGCTATCGGAACCGGAAAATACGTGGAATTCCTGTGCGGATACAAGGACGAGATCTGAACAGGACAGAAGAGAAAACAGGCATTGGGGCTGCTCCTTTGGAGCAGCCTTTGTTGAATATGCGGATGGCCCGCAGGATGGGATGTCTGCCTGGTGTGGAGTGGTGTCCTCCCGGCGGAATGACCTCCCGCGCAGACAATGGGGGAATCGGAATGGATAAGATATCCTCGGACAGGGTATCTGCGGATAAGACATCCGCGGAGAAAGTATCCGGTTATGTGGAACATATCATATACAGGAATACGGAGAATGGTTATACCGTTTTTGAACTGATTGCCGACGGGGAGGAGATCACCTGTGTCGGGAGCTTTCAGGCCATCGACGAGGGAGAGGGGCTGGAGCTTTCGGGCGGCTATGTGGAGCATGCGGTATATGGCAGCCAGTTTAAGGTGGAAAGCTATGCGGAGACGGTTCTGGAGGACGAGCAGAGCATTGAGCGGTATCTGGGCTCCGGGGCCATCCGGGGAGTCGGTCCTTCTCTTGCCGCGCGGATAGTAAAAAAATTCGGGAAAGATACCTTCCGGATCGTGGAGCAGGAGCCGGAGCGCCTTGCGGAGATCAAGGGGATCAGCGAACGTAAGGCCATGGAAATCGGCGCGCAGATGGAAGAAAAAAAGGAAATGCGCGAGGCGATGATCTACCTGCAGAAATATGGAATCTCGAATGCGCTTGCAATGAAGATTTATCAGACCTATAAGGAAGAGGTGTACCATATCCTGGAGGAAAATCCTTACCGGCTGGCCGAGGATATTGATGGCATCGGCTTCCGGCGGGCGGATGAGCTGGCGGCCAGGATCGGCATTCATACGGATTCTGATTTCCGGATCCGAAGCGGCATTCTCTATACCCTGCAGCTCGCGGCGGCAGACGGAAATACCTGTCTGCCAAAGGCACAGCTGGAGGAGAAGGCGGCGCAGCTTCTGGGACTTTCCGTGGAATATGTGAGCATTCAGATTCCGAATCTGGCGATGGAGCGCAAGCTGGTGATCAAACAGGTGCAGGAGGAGGCATTCGTATATGCTTCCGTCTTCTATTATGCGGAGCTTTCCTGCGCCAGAATGCTGGCGGATCTGAATGTGAGCCTGGCTCCGGAGGGAGGCTTCCTTCCGTCTGAGGAGGAAAAGGTCCTTACAGACATCGAAAGGCTGGCCGGGGGGCTGGGAATTGAACTGGAAGCGCTGCAGCTTGGTGCAGTGCTGGAATGCGTGAGAAACGGTGTCATGATTCTCACCGGCGGTCCCGGTACAGGAAAGACCACCACCATCAACACCATCATCCATTATTTTGCGGCGGAGGGTATGGATATCCTGCTGGCCGCGCCCACCGGACGGGCAGCAAAACGGATGACGGAAGCGACCGGATATGAGGCGCGCACCATCCACAGGCTCTTGGAGCTTTCCGGCCTGCCGGATGAGAACGGCAGCGGCATTCCCATAAGCCGGGCGCGTTTTGAGCGGAACGCGGACAATCCGCTGGAGGCGGATGTGGTGATCGTGGATGAGATGTCCATGGTGGACATCCAGCTGTTCCAGTCGCTTCTGAAGGCGATATCGCCTGGCACCCGGCTGGTGCTGGTGGGAGATGTGAATCAGCTGCCTTCCGTGGGCCCGGGGCAGGTGCTCCGGGATCTGATTGAAAGCAGAGCCTTCCCGGTTGTGGAACTGAAAAAGATCTTCCGGCAGGCGGGCGAGAGCGACATCGTTGTTAACGCCCACCTGATCAATGAGGGAAAAGAGATTGCGCTGGATAATAAAAGCAGGGATTTCTTTTTCCTGGAACGGGACAATGTTCAGGTGATTTACAAGCACATGATCCTTCTGATCCGGGAAAAGCTGCCGGGCTATGTGCATGCCGGCCCTTTTGATATTCAGGTTCTTACCCCCATGCGAAAGGGAAATCTGGGGGCTGAGACGCTCAACGGCATTCTGCAGGCATATCTGAATCCCAAAGCGGACTCCAAAAAGGAATATCAGTCCGCCGACATGCTCTTCCGTGAGGGGGACAAGGTGATGCAGACGAAGAACAATTATCAGCTCGAGTGGGAGGTGGTGAGCCGCTATGGCATCGCCGTGGATAAGGGCGTCGGGATTTTCAACGGGGATATGGGAATCGTCAGAGAGATTGACGAATACGGCCGTACCCTGACGGTGGAGTTTGACGAACACCGGAGGGTGACCTATTCCTTCGAACAGACGTCGGAGCTGGAGCTGGCCTATGCGATCACCATCCACAAATCCCAGGGGAGTGAATATCCGGCAGTGATCATGCCGCTTCTGGGCGGGCCGAGGATGCTGTTTAACCGAAACCTTCTTTATACAGGGGTGACGAGAGCGAAGAGCTGCGTGACGATACTGGGGAGCCGTCAGGTGGTTCAGGACATGATCCGAAACGAAAGCGAAGCAAAGCGCTTTACGGGTCTTGATGTGAGGATCCGGGAAATCATGGCTTTAGAGGAGCCGAATGAAAATTCACACAAAATTTGAACGGACGGAGGCGGTGGGCAGGATTCTGACAGACCTTCTGTTCCCGCGCAGGTGCCCGGTCTGTGACAGACCGGTGAAGCCTTTTGGAAGAGATATCTGCGACGGATGCAGGGAAGCGCTCGTTCTGGTCCGGGAGCCCCGCTGCCTGAAATGCGGCAAACAGCTTCAGGATCCGGGAGCGGAATACTGCTATGACTGCGGCCGCAGAAGGCATCTGTTTGACAGAGGCGCCGCCCTTTACAGCTATCCCTGCATCCGCCAGACCATTTACCGGTTCAAGTATGCGGGACGCAGGGAATACGCGGAATTTCTGGGAAGGGCGCTCGCAGAAAACCTGGGAGCGATGATTCTCTCCTGGCATCCGGACGCGCTTGTGCCCGTGCCTCTTCATCCGGACCGGGAATGGAAACGGGGCTATAATCAGGCCGCGCTTCTCGCGCAGGAGCTGGGAAAAAGGCTGGATATTCCGGTGCTTTCCGGCTGGCTGGTCAGGGTAAAAAATACCAGCCCGCAGAAGGAGCTGCAAGGGGCGGCACGCCAAAATAATTTGAAAAAGGCTTTTAAAATAGTGCAGGATGATGTAAAATTAAATACGATTGTAATCATTGACGACATCTATACCACTGGCAGCACGATTGATGCTGCCGCGCTGGAGTGCCGTACGGCGGGGGTACGGCGTGTATTTTTTATCACTCTGGCGATTGGAAAGGGGCTGTAAGAAACTCGTGATCAATGAAAAAAAAGTGGCGGTTATGACCCGGATGGCGGCATATGAGGCAGGCAAAGGAAAAAAGGACAGGGAGATCTGCGGATTTTTCAGGAGCGACTATGTGGGCTTTCAGCTTCTCAAGACCTGGATCGCGACCACAATAGCGTTCTGTATTCTGGCCGGGATATGGCTGCTTTACAGAATGGATGAGATGACTTCCATATTTTATGCGATGGATCTGGATGCGCTTCTGGCGCTTGGAAGACAGGGGCTCATCGCGTATATCGTTTTGTGCGGCGCATATCTTCTGGTATCGTGGCTGCTTGCGCACGTTACCTATGCGAAGGCCCATAAGGCTTCGGTTGCATTTGACCGGATGCTGAACGAGATTGACGGGAGTGAGGAAGAAGAGGAATAGGGCCTGCGCCTGCATTCCGATGAGGAACGTTTATGACAACATCATTGCTTGTAGTGCGGGAATACATCCGCAATTTTTATGTGAAATATGAAGAATATGTCGTGCCGGTGCTGAAGTTTCTGCTCGCTCTGGCAAGCCTGCTTCTGATTAACGGACAGCTCGGCTACATGAGCCAGATCAATGGGGCCGCGGTGGTTCTCATCATCGCCCTGGTCTGCTCCTTCATGCCGAAGAATTTCACGCTGTTTGCCGCTGCAGCCTTTGTTACGCTGCATCTGTACGAGGTATCTCTGGAATGCGCTGGAGTGGCGCTCGTCGTTTTTCTGCTGCTGTTTCTGCTGTATTTCCGGTTTACGCCGAAGGGGGCCGTGCTTGTGATGATTACTCCTCTTCTGTTCGTTCTCCGGATTCCCTATGCCGCTCCGATTGTGGCGGGGCTGCTGGGCACGCCGCTGTCCGCCGTTACTGTGGCCTGCGGAGTGGTTGTCTACTATCTGATCCACTACATGAGCATGAACGCGTCGCTGCTCAGTTCATCTGCGGCAGAGTCCATGCTTACACGGATTCGTGAGATTCTGGACGGCGTATTTGGAAACCGTGAGATGCTGATTGTCGCAGCTGCGTTTGTGGTGACGACAATTCTGGTGTACCTGGTGAGAAGGCTGTCCGTGGACTATTCCTGGACCATCGCGATCGTATCGGGAGCGCTTCTGGATATTGTCGTAATCCTTGTGGGAGATCTGATCTATGATGCGGATTTCTCCATACCGGGCGTGCTGTTCGGAAGCGTTGGAGGTGTGTTTATCGCCTTTGTGGTGCAGTTCTTCCGGTTTAATCTGGATTATTCCAGAACGGAGAAGGTACAGTTTGAGGATGACGAGTATTATTATTATGTGAAGGCGGTGCCGAAAATGGCGGTATCCACGCCGGAAAAGAAGGTAAAGAAAATAACTACGCAGCGGAGCAGCCGCAGAGTGAGACACACGAATACGAGGGACGCTGCACACAGGCAGAGGGAATAGGGCAAAATGGAACTGATCAGATCCTTTGCGGACAATTATCTGGCACATGTGCCGTCATTGAGAATAACGGATATCGTTGAGATCATCATCATTTCCTTCGTGGTATACCATATCATGGTGTGGATCAGGAATACCAAGGCATGGGTCTTCGTGAAGGGCGTGATCTTCATCATGGTATTCATTCTCATTGCGGCCGTATTTGAAATGAATACCATTCTCTGGATCGCACAGAACGCGCTGATGTACGGTGCTTTCGGCCTGCTGGTCATTCTTCAGCCGGAGCTGAGAGGGGCGCTGGAGCAGCTTGGAAAGAAGGAATTTCTGTCCAGCCTGTTTCCTTTTGACCAGAACAGGGGAGCGGACGGGCGTTTCTCCGATAAGACGATCCATGAGATTTCAAAGGCCTGCGTGGAAATGGGAAAGGTGAAAACGGGGGCTCTCATTGTCGTGGAGCAGAACGATCCCCTGACAGAGTATGAGAGAACCGGAATCGCCGTGGACGGTATCGTGACCAGCCAGCTTCTGATCAATATTTTTGAACATAACACGCCGCTTCATGACGGGGCGGTGATCGTGAGAGGAGACCGGATCACCTCCGCCACCTGTTACCTTCCCCTTTCGGACAATATGTCCTTAAGCAAGGAGCTTGGAACCAGGCACCGGGCGGGCGTGGGAGTGTCAGAGGCGACGGATTCCATGACTGTGATCGTGTCCGAGGAAACCGGGCAGATCAGCGTGGCATACGAAGGAAACCTGTCACGGGGGCTGACCGGAGCCGAGCTGGAGGAAGAGCTGAAAAAGATCCAGAACAAGCCTGACGTAGAAAAGGAGCGTAAAAGCAAGGTCAGCATGGTGAAAGGCAGGATCTGGAAAGGACGGCCGAAGCATGAAAAAACCAAGTAAGATTTTTAATAATATTGGCCTGAAAATTCTGGCCGTCATGTTTTCCGCGCTTCTCTGGCTGATTTCGGTGAATATCAATGATCCTGTGGATACTGAAGTTTACCGAAACATTCCCGTGGAAATGGAAAATACCAGCCTTCTGACGGATGAAGGAATGACCTATGAGGTTCTGGATGATACGGACCGTGTGACGGTGACGGTGCGGGCAAACCGGTCGGTTCTGGAGAATATCAACGCTTCAGATGTGACGGCAACGGCTGATTTTTCCGAGCTGTCCTTTACGAATACGGTTCCCATCCGGCTGTCGATCAGCCGTTCTCTGGGAAGCCAGATTGAGGTTACCGGGAGCATCGACATGGTTCGGCTGGAGGTGGAGGAGCGCCAGGAGCGACAGCTCGTAATTGAGATCGATCAGATCGGTACGCCGGCGGACGGATATATTGTCAGCAGCGTTCTGACAACGGACGGAAACGCCCTGCGGATTTCCGGACCGCAGTCCCTGGTATCCCAGGTGGATCGTGCGGTGGTGGAAGCAAATGTGGAAGGTCTGACGGAAAGCATCAATATTTCTGAACCGATTCGGCTTTATGACGCGGATGGCAATGAGATCACAAGCAGCAGGATTACGAAGAGCGTAAGTACCTCCAATGTATCCATTTCCATCCTCCAGACGAAGGAAATTCCCGTGACGGCATCCGCTTCCGGAGAGCCTGCGGATGGATACGCAGCGACGGGAGAGGTTACCTGTGCGCCTGACAGAATTACGGTGGCAGGCAGGAACAATGCGCTTGCAAATCTGACGGAGATCGTGATCCCGGCGGATGAAGTGGATCTGACGGATGCCACGGAGGACGTGGTGGAACTGATCGATATCCGGGAGTATCTGCCGGACGGCGTGAGCCTGACCAATACATCCGGAGATGATTTTAACGGCAGGGTGGCGGTTACCGCAAAAGTGGAGCCCCTTGTAGATATGACAAGACAGATGAATCAGAGCAGAATCCTGCTTCAGAATGTGCCTGACGGTTATCAGGTGACGCTGGATTCACAGGAAGCAGTTTCCATACGGTTGAGAGGACTTCAGGCCGATCTGAATGCGATTGATGTGTCACAGCTTTCGGGAACTATTGATGTTTCTGACTGGATGCAGGAAAATGGGTTGACCGAGCTGACCGAAGGGGAGATGGAAATGGAGGTTGCCGTCGCTCTTCCGGATAATGTGACGCAGATCGGTACAGTGACCGCAGTGGTGAACGTCCTTGCAGATACCACCGCAAATCATGGAACAGCAGGAGAGGCTGCCGCTGCAGGCACTCCGGAGTCCGCGGCGGCCGGAGCGGCAGAGTCTGCTGCGGCAGGGACGGCCGCACCGGCGAACGGCTGAGAATAGAGGCGGATATGGCCGCATATAATGGTCCAGCCTTCGATTATGACGCAGGAAAGGAAAAGAAAAGATGGCAAGATTATTTGGAACTGACGGTGTGAGAGGGGTAGCAAACGAGGAACTGACGCCCCTCCTTGCGATGCAGCTCGGTCAGGCTGGAGCTACGGTGCTGACCAGAGAAAATGAGCATCGGCCTACCATCATGGTCGGATGCGATACCCGTATTTCCGGCGATATGCTGGCAAACGCTTTGATGGCCGGTATATGCAGCGTGGGCGCAAATGCGGTTTATGTGGGGGTGATCCCTACGCCTGCCGTAGCTTATCTGACAAAAAAGTATAAGGTGGAAGCGGGCGTCGTGATTTCGGCTTCCCACAATCCGGTTGAATTTAACGGCATCAAGTTTTTTGACGGGGACGGCTATAAGCTGCCTGACAGCATGGAGGATGAGATTGAAGCGCTGATCCGCAATGGGATGCAGGGTGTGGAATTTCCCACCGGCTCCCGGGTTGGCAAGATCAAATACCGGGCGGATGCCAGGGAGGAATACATTAACCATGCGGTTCAGACGGTTCCCGTGGAGCTTTCCGGGATGAAGATCGTGGTGGACTGTGCGGAGGGGGCTGCTTATTATACCTCTGTCGAGGCGCTGAGGGAGCTTGGAGCTACGGTGGTTCCCATCCATAACATGCCCGACGGAACGAATATCAATGCCAACTGCGGCTCCACCCACATGGAGGAGCTTCAGGCCAGAGTGGTTTATGAAAAGGCAGATGTGGGTCTGGCTTTTGATGGTGATGCGGACCGTCTTCTTGCGGTGGATGAAAACGGAGAGATCGTGGACGGCGACCAGATCATGGGTATCGTCGGCGTTCACATGCGGGATCAGGGAAAGCTGAAAAAGGACACGATTGTTGCTACCGTGATGAGCAACCTGGGCTTCTTTAAGATGGGAGAACGGGAGCATCTGAACATGGAGCAGACCAGGGTGGGAGACCGCTACGTGTTGGAGCGCATGCGGGAAATTGGAGCGAGTCTGGGAGGAGAGCAGTCCGGCCACATCATTTTCCTGGATGAGAACACGACCGGAGACGGCCTTCTTTCCGCGCTGCATCTTCTGCAGGTCATGGTGGATACGAAGAAGCCCCTTTCGGAGCTGGCGAAGGTTATGACGGTCATGCCACAGGCGCTGGTCAACGCGAAGGTTCCGAATCACAAGAAGGACCGCTATATGGAGTATCCGGAGATCGCAAACGCGATTGAGGAGCTGAATCGCAAGTTTGCCGGAGAGGGCAGGGTACTGATCCGTCCGTCCGGAACGGAGCCCAAGGTCCGTGTCATGATTGAAGGAAAGGATCAGAAAATGATCGAGGAAGAGGCGAAAAAGCTCGCCGACCTGATTCAGAATATCATGCTGTAAGCCTTGAGATATCTGAAAAAAAATGGTATACTGATTTTGATGAAAAAACGGCACCTACAGAGAGAAAAGCCGGATTTTCGGGCGTAAGAAAACAGGAGGTTGATGACATGGTAAGCCAGAAGGTAGTGATTAAGAACCCGACGGGACTGCATTTAAGACCCGCGGGAATTCTTTGCAAGGAGGCCATGCAGTTTAAGTCATTGATCACATTCACATTCAGAGACAGCACGGCGAATGCCAAGAGCGTTCTCAGCGTACTGGGTGCATGTGTGAAATGCGGAGATGAGATAGAGCTTACCTGCGAAGGAGAGGACGAGGAAGAAGCGCTGAAATCTCTCGTCAGTGCAATTGAAAGCGGCCTCGGAGAATGAGAAGAAAAAAGACGCGGCGGGCTGTCGGCAGGAGTGCCGGACAGCCCGTCATTTATGCGCGATACACCCGGAGCGGAGACCAGCTATGCTGTTCGCTGTACTGTATCGCAGTAGTCGGACAGGGGAAGGGGCTTCCCCTGTCCGATCCAGGAAAGGAAGAAAAAAGATGCTCAATTACAGGAGATACCGGAGGAATCCGGTGGTACATTATCCCGAAAGGGAATGGCCGAATAAGGAAATCGAGAAAGCGCCCATCTGGTGCAGCGTGGATCTTCGCGATGGAAATCAGGCGCTGATCGATCCAATGGTTGTGGAAGAAAAAGTGGAAATGTTCCTCTATCTGATCAAACTTGGCTTTAAGGAGATTGAGATCGGCTTTCCGGCGGCCAGCCAGATAGAGTTTGATTTTCTCAGACAGCTTGTGGACAGAAAGCTGATTCCGGACGATGTCTGTGTACAGGTGCTCACCCAGTGCAGGAAAGAGCTGATCGACCGCACCTTTGAGGCTATTGAAGGCTGTAAGCAGGCTGTTGTGCATATCTATAATTCTACCTCCACCCTGCAGCGGGACGTGGTGTTCCATGCATCGAAGGAGGAAATCATCGAGATTGCCGTAAACGGAACGAAGATGGTGAAGGAGCATGCGGCAAACTTCCCCGGGAAAATCATTCTGGAGTATTCTCCTGAAAGCTTTACCGGGACGGAGCTGGATTTCGCTCTGGAAATCTGCACCGCGGTACAGGAGACATGGGGACCGACGAAGGAAGAACCCATGATCATCAATCTGCCTTCCACGGTGGAGATGAATACGCCTAACGTCTATGCGGATCAGATCGAGTGGATGAATAAGCATTTCAAGAACAGGGAGAGCATTATCTTAAGCATCCATCCCCACAACGACAGGGGAACGGGCGTGGCGAGCGCGGAGCTGGCGCTTCTTGCGGGAGCGGAGCGTGTGGAGGGGACATTGTTCGGAAACGGTGAGCGTACCGGAAACGTGGATGTGCTGACCATCGCCTACAACATGTTTTCTCAGGGAATTGATCCGAAGCTGAATATCGAGCATATCAACGACATCATCGAGATCTATGAAAGATGCTGCAAGATGCCCATTGATGCCAGACATCCCTATGCGGGAAAGCTGGTGTTCACCGCGTTTTCCGGCTCTCATCAGGATGCGATCAACAAGGGAATCCATGCGATGCAGGAGAGAAAATCGGAGATCTGGCAGGTGCCCTATCTGCCCATCGATCCGGCGGATATCGGAAGGGAATACGAGCCGATCGTGCGTATCAATTCCCAGTCCGGCAAGGGCGGCGTGGCGTTCATCATGGATACTTATTTCGGGTTCAAGCTCCCGAAGGCCATGCATCGGGAATTTGCCAATGTCATTCAGGCGATTTCGGAGAAGCAGGGAGAAGTATCACCTGATCAGATCATGGACGCGTTCCGCAGAGAGTATCTGGATAAAAAGGAGCCCATCCATTTCCGCCGGCTGAAGATCGACGATCTGACCGGAAAAACCGATTCCGAGTTTGATACGGGAGTTACCGTGGTATATACGGATCATGGAAAGGAGAAGGAATTTACTGCAGTGGGCAACGGCCCCATCGATGCGGTGCAGAGAGGGCTTCAGATGGAGCTCGGCGTACGGTTCAAGGTTCTGGATTACGAGGAGCACGCCCTTCAGAGCGGAGCGAGTTCCCAGGCGGCAGCCTATATCCATCTGCTGGATTCGGATACCGGCCGTGTCACCTATGGCGTGGGCGTGAGCTCCAACATCACCCGCGCTTCTGTCAGAGCCATTTTCTCGGCTGTGAACAGGCTGGAGCTGGGCGGAAAGGCATAAGAAGGCAGAAGTGAAGAAATAAAAAATGGAAACAAAAAAGGAGACGGACTTCTGAGAGCCCATCTCCTTTTTCTTTGAAAATCGCGCCTTGTCGGCACCATTCATCAGTCATATCCGAACTCGTCTCCGTCCTCCACGATGCAGATCATGGTCTTTCCGGTGTTGAGCTCGATCTCATTTCCGTTATCGTCATAGAATTTCGTAGGTTCGTAGTCCCCTGTCTTTTCCCAGGTAACATGGATGCCCTTGCCGTTTGTGAAATAGTAGCCGTCCTTGGTATCGTCATGTACCTGGAAGGCCAGATAGCCGTTATCATCTCTCACTTCATAGTAGGCGAACTGTACCAGCACATTCTTGAATGCCAGCTGGGTATTGTCGAATGCCGCGTCCACATGGGGCTTGCCGTATTCGTACCGATAAAACAGCCCGTCCTCCGCATTGTACTCAAAATAGGTTTTGGATATCGGATAGCAGGAGGACATATCGATTTTTTTCACATCAAAGGCATTGCTGTACTGTTCCAGCGTGTTCGGGGAGGATTCGGACGCAAATTTGAAATGTTCCGGATTGTAATAATCCTCACGGTAGGTTTTGGAATAGCCGAAGTGCTCGATGGCCTTATTGGCTCCTTCTGCACTGAGGTAGGCATTCTGAGGTGCCTTTCTGTCGTTGGAACGGAAATAGCCTCCATCGAACAGCCCCTTCTTACCGGTTCCGCCATAGCTGGCTCCGGTTACGTTCTCCGTGCTGCTCTTCTCAACCACGTCGGCAATATAGAAGGGGCCGCCGTAGTGGAACAGAATGGAATCCCATTCAAAGGACCAGTAGGCAAAATAGTCACGCAGGCTTCGTACATTTCCGATTCGGGTCATATCCTCTCTGTCCCAGTCCTTAAACACCGCCATCAGACGGGTAATGTTTCCTTCCACAGGGCATTCATACAGAATGTCCGCTCTGGAAAGACTGTAATGAGGAAGGGCGGAGGAATCATTTGGAACCATGACCGCGATGGGACGCTGGTCGGCAATATCTCCATCAATCCACTCATTTGTCAGAGTGCTGCGCACCATGCCTTCCTCCGGGGGGACATCCTCCTGCACCGTTTCCGTTTCGGTTTCCGTCTCGGCCGGAACGCTTTCCGGAATGGTTTCTCCGGTTACGGAAGGGACTTCTTCCGGAGCGCTTTCCTTCTTTCCGCAGCCCGCAAGGAGCATTGCGGTGGAAAGGCCAAGCAAAAGCAGTACGCTCAGTTTTTTCATTTGAATACCTCTCTTTCCTGTAAATTCAATCTGCATCAGCGGACAGGACGGCGCAAAAACGTTCTTCTTCGAAAGTCTGCTCCCGAAAAAGCGTGCTTATGCAGTCCTGTCCGCCGACGCCATTTCTTATTATAGTCTACCAAAAGGTCGGTTGTCACTATGGAAAATGTTGATTTGGAGAAAATTAAGAAAATTTAAGAAAAGCAGCCACCACGACCACATGAGCAGCCTCAGCTCCGTAAGAAGCGGGACTGGAGCCCGGGCTGAGGTGACGGATGTGAATGCGAGTGGAGTGCTGTGGACAGTAATGGAAAACCTAAAGGCGGACTGATCTGGAAAATATCATGGTAAAGCGTTCCGCAGTGTGATAAAATAGAACAGAACTTGTCTGAAAGCAGACGACCGTAACGGAGGTTTGAAGAGATGATGAAGAAAATTATTGTGACCGGATGCAACGGACAGCTCGGACGGGCTGTAAACAGACTCTATCAGGGCAGAGAGGATCTGAGCCTTGTCAATACGGATGTGGGAGAGCTGGATATTACAAAAATCGACAGTGTAATGGAACTGGCGAGGGAGGTAAAGCCCTATGCCATCATCAACTGCGCGGCCCATACGAATGTGGACAAGTGTGAGACGGATTACGATAATGCGTTTAAAATCAATGCCATCGGGGCGAGAAATCTTGCGATCGCTTCCCGTGAGACGGGAGCGAAGCTGGTGCACATTTCCACGGATTATGTGTTTGATGGAAAAAACAGGGCGCTTCCCTATGTGGAAACGGATGCGGTGGATCCGCAGAGCGCCTATGGAAGCACCAAACTGGCGGGAGAAAATTTTGTAAAGGATTTCGCGGACCGCTATTTTATCCTGCGGACCGCCTGGCTGTACGGTGACGGAAAGAATTTTGCCAGAACCATGCTTAAGCTTTCCGAGACCCATGATAAAATCACGGTGGTGAACGATCAGGTTGGTTCCCCCACCAGCGCATCCGAACTGGCGAAGGCCATCGACGCAGTGCTGTTTACGGAGAATTACGGCCTGTTCCATGCTACCTGTGAGGGAAGCTGCTGCTGGGCGGATTTTGCACGTGAGGTGCTGCGCCTGGCCGGAAAGACGACGCAGATTGTGGATGTGACGACGGAGGAATACGGAGCTGCTGCTCCCCGTCCGGCCTACAGCATTCTGGAGAACCGGATGTTTAAGCTGACCACGGATTTCATGTTCGCAGACTGGCATGATGCGATTGCGGAATACATGAAAGAGGAGCTGGGCTGAGAGAAGAAAGGACGGCGGAAAAGGCTCAGAACTTTCCCGCCGTCCTTTCCGGCACCTCAAGACCTGCGCACAGCAGGAGAGGCATGGAGAGGATCAGCGGATAGGCGTAGCGCAGGTCCGCGGCCACAGGAGTGGCGAGGCAGAGGGTCAGGATCAGGGCGAAGAACGGGATGAACAGAAGGCAGTTCCGCTTCCGCCCGTTCAGCGCGCAGTTTGCGCACCAGAAAATGGCCGCCCAGGTGAAGGCACCGATGCTGTAGAGTAGTCCGTAGAGCGGGAAAATGGTGTAAAGCTTATTCAGAATTTCAACCACCTTCCATGCTGCCGTACCCCTTAAAACCGACTGGCCGGTGAGGCCCACGTCGTTGGGGGATATACTTTCGTTAACGGTGAGGCCGGGCTCTCCCGGGAACCAGTATCCACGGGTCTGGTCCACGAAAGCATTCCAGTAATCCAGCGGATAGCGCAGGCCAAGCTGAATCCAGAGCTTCAGATAAGCTCCCTTGTGGGCTTCCAGATATTCCGGATTTCCATACTGGATAAGCGCTTTGACAGGGTCGGAAAGCTCCGGCTGGTAATAATCCGCAATGGAATCATAGTCCACGGTCTGATTCAGCAGATCGATCTGTTCCTGTGTGAGCGTGCGGCCTTCATGGACCACCCGTGCAATCTGCTGGGCGGGAATGGAGAGGGACTCGGAAAAGGCGGGTTCTGCCACCCCGAGGGCATCGTAAACGGGCCCTTTGATGCAGAGGGAGAGGGCAGCAACGATGAGCAGGCCGGGCAGAAGGAGCTTCCATTCCCTCCTCAGAACGATAACCAGGAAGGGTGATGTGAGCAGGAACACATACAGCCCGTTGGAGCGGAAGAGGCAGACCAGCAGGCCGGAAAGCAGGAGCAGCGCAAGAAGCCCCGGCTGTTTTTTCAGTTTTTCATCGGACAGATACAGATGAAGCAGGCGGTATATGCAGAGGGCGAACAGGAGCAGAAAGCCGGAGAACAGCACGTCTTTCCACATCGTCACCGCAAAGCTCCCGTTATAGGGAACGCATGCGTAAAAAATGAGAAAAAGAAGACACAGCTTCCGGCCCGCTCCATAGCGGTATAGGATGCAGAGGCAGTAGCATAGAAGCAGTGCCATCAGAACCATCTGAAATATGGTGTAGCAGGCAATTGCCGCGTAAACGTTGTCAAAAAGAGCCATGCCCAGCGAAAGGAAGAGCTTTATGAGCAGCGTGTGAGCGAAGGGGTGATGATCGCTGTAGCCGGTCAGCCCCATGGCCTGACTGTACTGGCTGATGCTGTCAGGGGTCATTACGCCAGGGAAATTATAGAGAAACCAGGGAAGCCAGCAGCACAGGAGAATAACCGGAAGCAGCACCTTCATCTGAAGGGGAAGCTTCTGATCCTGTGTCCGGGGATTTTTCAGGCTTCCGATACGCAGCGCCCGTTTCCCCAGATAAAAGAAAAGAAGACGCAGGCCGCGGTAAAACAGAAAAAACAGGCCGAGGGCGCTCATCAGAAGGCTGGCGGCCTGAAAGAGCGGACTGGTCAGGCTTCCGACAAGTACGTCCGTCTCGCTGACAAGACAGAGGAATGTAAAGAAAAGAGCGAGCAGGCAGGAAGCCGTCCGCCGCCTTTTGGCGGACAGAGAGAGGACCAGCCTCCCCCCTTCCTTCGCAGGAAGGATTTCCCGTTCTTTTTCCGTTCCCAGGAGAAATACCTGAAAGCAGAGCAGGAAGAAGAGGAGCGTGAAAATGCTCGTTGTTTTCAGAGAGCAGATATTTGTGAGGGCGAAGGCGGCGAACCAGGCCTCAAAACCGGTCTGAATTTTACGGGAGTTCACTTTTTCCGTCATGAGTGCGTCCTTTCCTGAATGTGTTTGTGCTTCGCGTAATAATTAATTATACCGCAGAATTTTTAGAAAAGAAAGGTGAGAATCCGGAATGCTGTTTGTGCTGCTGAACTGGTGTTATCTGTCAATAACGGCTTTTATCACGGGCTTTGCGTGCCTGCTGCCCTTTGAAAGGCTGGGGTACCGTCTGCGCAGCATGACGGCTGTGTGGATGGCGGGACTGGCGGCTCTGACGGTATATTCCCAGATTTACAGTCTGTTCGGCGGTGTGGGAGCCGGGGCGAATCTGCTGCTCATCCTGTTCTGTCTGGCGGCCGCTCTGCTTCTGAGAAAAAGGATTGCGGAATTCTGGCGGCTTCAGGCGGAAGGAATCAGCCGGCTGAAGCTGCTGCTCCTGCTTTTTCTGATTCTGCTTCTTGCATACGGCACCTCCCGCGGCTTTATGCATGTGGACACCGGCCTGTATCACGCGCAGGCGATCCGGTGGATCGAGGAATACGGCGTGGTGCCCGGCCTTGGCAACCTGCACAGCCGGTTCGCCTATAACAGCGCGGCCTTCGCGCTCTGCGCGCTGTTTTCCATGAAGTGGCTGTTTGGAGAACCCATGCATGCGGTACAGGGCTTTCTTGCTCTGGTTGTGGCTCTCCGGTGCGCTTCCGGGTTCCTGACGCTGGGAAAGGGACGGCGTGTGCGGATTTCGGACTTTCTGCGGCTGGGGGCCGTCTACTATCTGACGGTTCTGTTCGGAGAGATCGTTTCTCCGGCATCGGATTATTTTGCCATGCTTCTGGTCTTTTTCGTGCTGATCGCATGGCTGGATTATCTGGAGGCAGGAGAAAAAAATGCCGCACCCTATGCTCTGCTTTCCCTGCTTCTGGTGTTTACGGTAACCGTGAAGGTATCCGCGGCGGTGATTCTGCTGCTGGCGCTGAAGCCGGCCGTCATGCTGATCCGGGATAGGCGGTGGAAGCAGATCGGCCTGTATATCGGGCTCGGCGTCCTGATCTGCCTGCCCTGGCTGATTCGGGGCGTGCTGATTTCCGGCTGGCTGTTTTATCCCTTCACCTTTCCGGATCTGTTTTCGGTGGACTGGAAGATGGAGAAGGGCTATGCGGATTCCGACGCGAAGGAAATCCAGGTTTTTGCCAGAGGCCTGTACGATGTGAATCTGTATGACACCCCCTTTTCGGGATGGGTGAAAAACTGGTTCGGACAGTTGCGGGGAATGGAGAAGCTGTGGGCTGCGGCCTGCGCTTTCTGTACGGCGGCCGGTGCGGCCTCTCTGATTCTGACAGCGGTTTCCCTTCTGCGAAAGAGCGGCGCCATAATGAAAAGGATGAGCATCCTGGCAGGGGACTGGCTTCTGTATGGGACGGTGCTGATCGCCGGGTATCTGTTCTGGCAGTTTTCCGCCCCTCTCATCCGGTATGGCTATGCCTATGTGATCGCCCTTCCCATGGGGACCGCCGGCTTCTGGTTCTGCTTTCTGGCGGGAAGGGAACGAAAGAAAAAGACGGTGGAGGAGAAGGTTCCCTCGAAAACCGAAGAAGGGATATCCGTGGAAGGAGCTGGCCCTGCCGAAGGCATCTCACGGGACCCCGCCGAAGGCGTATTCCGGGGAACCGCCGAAGGCGTATTCCGGGGAACCGCCGAAGGCGTATTCCTCCTCTGCCTCTCCGTGCTTCTTTTGTATAAGGCGGTGGACCTGGCGGGAGCGGTGCGGGAATCGGCGGTCCAGCCATATTATATCCGACAGCAGGAATACGGAACGTTTGAGGCGTTCACTTATGAGGTGGACGGCGTTACGATTTATGTTCCTTCGGACGGAGGAAGAATTGGTTATGATAAATTTCCGTCCTCGCCAAGGGTGCAGGACATCGAGCTGCGCAGGCCCGGAGATCTGAGCTCCGGCTTTCGGGCGGCAGCAGACGGGGAATGAACAGAAAGGAGATTGTTATGAAAGTTTATGGAGTTGTGATGGCGGGCGGCGGAGGCACCAGGCTCTGGCCGCTCTCCACGAGCAGGAAGCCCAAGCAGTTCCTGAATCTTTCCGGAAAGGAAACGTTGGTTAACGAAGCCATTGACAGGCTCTCCGGCGTGGCGCAGGAGACCTTCATAGTCACCAATGCCTCTCAGGCGCAGGAGATGCTTTCCCAGACCGCAGGAAGGGTGCCGGAGGATCATATTCTGAAGGAGCCTGCGGCAAGAAATACGGCGGCCTGTATCGGTTATGCCGCAATGACCATTCTGAAAAAATACGGGGACGGCATCATGTGCGTGGTTCCCTCTGATCCCTATATCCGGGATGAGGAAGGCTTCCGGCAGACATTGAAAGGTGCCGTGGCTGCCGCGGAGGAAACGGACGCTCTGGTGACTATCGGCATACGCCCCACCTTCCCGTCCACGGGCTATGGATATATCAAAAATACGGCTGTGGAGGGAAAGCCCTGGCGCAGGGTGGAGGAATTCGTGGAGAAGCCGGATGAGGAGACGGCGGAGCGCTACGTGGCGGAGGGCTATGCCTGGAACAGCGGCATGTTCATCTGGAAGGCTTCCACCATCCTTTCCTGGTTTGAGAAGCTGCTTCCGGATATTTACTCGTATCTGGTACAGCTTTCAGAGGGATTCGGCGCGGAAAATGAAGAGGCGCTTCTGTGGGAAATTTATCCGAAAATCCCCAAAATCTCCGTGGATTATGGTATTATGGAAAGAGCGGATCATGTGCTGATGGTGCCCGGTGATTTTGGCTGGAGCGATGTGGGCGGCTGGGACGCTTTCGATGCCTTAAAGGAACGGGATGAGAACGGCAACATTACGGTGGGAAAGACGTTGCTGCTTGACAGTCAGGGCTGTACCGCGTATTCTGTAGACAGGCTGATTGCGGCAGTGGGTGTGAAGGATCTGATCATCGTGCAGGCCGGAGAATCGGTGCTGGTGTGTCCCGCATCCCAGGCCCAGCGGGTGAAGGAGATCGTGGAGACACTGGCGGAAAAAGGCGAAAAAGAGTACCTGTAAGGTTACAGCTTACTCCGTGCCATTCGCAAAGCTCTGCTCATAGATGGAGCTCCCTTCATCCGCTCAGAATCGGACATCTGCTCGTGTGAGCATGGCATCTGTCCGATCCTGTCGGATGAGTGAACCGTAAGTCGAAATATCTCGATGGATTCCTGTTCTGCTTATCCCCGCGGACGTGGTAATATTAATTCTGGAAATAATTTCCGAATGAAAAAACACAGGAGGAAGCAGAATATGATTACCATAGAGGTGACGGAAACACAGATTGAGCGCTATGTATCCGGCATGATGCTGGAACTTGGAGTTCCGGCTCATTTGAGGGGTTATTATTATCTTCGGGAGGCCATCGTGCTGGCCTCGCAGGATATGGAGCTGGTGGGAAGCGTGACCAAGCTTCTGTATCCGGGAATCGCAAAACGTTCGCATACCAATATCCAGAGGGTGGAGCGGGCCATCCGCAATGCGATCGAGGTTTCCTGGGAGAGGGGAAATCCGGCCGTGTTTGAAGAACTGTTCGGCTACAGCAGCGCGTCCGGTGCGCCGCGTCCCACCAACAGTGAGTATATTGCAAGGATTGCGGACCGGGTCCGGCTGGATCTGTCCGTTTCCTGAAAAAACAGGAGGAGCGGAAATCGGCTTTGCCGATTTCCTGGAAGAATTGCTTACGCAATTCTTCATATGGAATTGAAAGCGGCCGTTCGGCCGCGGAAAAGAGGAACAAATGAGTCTGCTGAGTGTCATTGTCCCCTGCTATAACGAGGAGGAAAATGTCGCCTGTTTTTATGAGGAGCTGATGAAGAACAGACCTTTTTTTGAAAAGGAAGGTCTGCAGGTGGAGATTCTGTATATTGATGACGGTTCGAAGGATGGAACTGTTGCCGAGGTGAAGAAACTGCGCGAAAGGGATGAAAACGTGAGGCTTGTCTCCTTTTCCCGGAATTTTGGCAAGGAGGCTGCCATCTATGCGGGCCTGGAAAAGGCAAAGGGAGATTACGTGGTGATGATGGACGCGGACCTGCAGGATCCGCCCTCCCTGCTTCCGGAGATGTTTGCCCACATCCATGAGGGATATGATTCCGTGGCCACCAGAAGGGTTTCCAGAAAGGGAGAACCCCCCATCCGTTCCTTTTTTGCCCGTCTGTTCTATCGTCTCGTGAACAGGATTTCCAAAACGGAGATCGTGGACGGGGCCAGGGATTACCGGCTTATGACCAGGCAGGTGGTGGACGCCATCCTGCGCATGACGGAATACAACCGCTTTACCAAGGGAATTTTCGGCTGGGTCGGCTTCAGGACCAAATGGATGGAGTATGAAAATATTGAGCGGGCCCACGGCGAGACCAAGTGGTCCTTCTGGAAGCTGTTTCTGTACGCCATTGACGGAATTACCGCCTTTTCCACGGTGCCTCTGGCGCTGGCTTCCATCATGGGCGTGGTGTTCTGCATTATCGCATTTTTGATGATCATTGTTATTGTAATCAAAACGCTGCTGTTCGGTGATCCCGTGGGAGGCTGGCCTTCGATGACCTGCATCATCTGCATGGTGAGCGGCGTGCAGCTTTTCTGTCTCGGCATTGTGGGGCAGTATCTGTCCAAGACCTACATGGAAGTGAAAAGAAGACCCATTTATCTGGTAAAGGAAGAAATCTGAAAATACTATGAGTGAACGGATCAGTATTGTGATGCCTGTTTTCAACGCGGCGGCATGGCTGGAGCAGACGGTCGCTTCCGTGCAGACTCAGACCCATCAGGACTGGGAGCTGATTGCCGTGGACGACTGCTCTTCGGACGGAAGCTTCTGCATGCTTCAGAAAATGGCGGAGAAGGATGGACGCATCCGTCCGGTGCGCCTTGAGGAAAATATCGGTGCGGCACGTACGCGCAATGAAGGAATCCGGCTGGCGCGGGGAAGGTATCTGGCCTTTCTGGATTCAGATGATCTGTGGAAGAAAACAAAGCTGGAAAAAGAGCTTGCTTTTCTGAAGGAAAGGCAGGCTGCTTTTGCTTTTACCGCATATGAATTCGGAGATGAAAACGGAATCGGAAACGGGAAGATTGTCCGCGTACCGCAGACGCTTTCCTACAAAGAGGCGTTATCCAGGACCATTATCTTCACCACCACGGTGATGTTCGATCTGGAAAAGATTGACCGGAGCCTGATTTTCATGCCGGATGTGAAGAGTGAGGATACGGCAACCTGGTGGCGGATTCTGCGTGCCGGATATACGGCCTACGGGCTGAATGAAAATCTGGCCGTGTACCGCCGGCCGAAGAATTCCCTTTCCTCCAACAAGCTGGAAGCCGTCCGGCGCATCTGGAATCTGTACCGGAAGCAGGAGGGACTTTCCGCCCCGGTGAGCGCATGTTATCTGTTTTTCTGGGCCCTGCGGGCAACGGTAAGGCGGTTGTAGCGGCATGCTGCATCACACTCTGGCCACGCATTGGCTGCGCGTCCGGGAGTCGACAGCGCGCCCAGGAGTCGACAGCGTGCCCAGGAGTCGACAGCGTGCCCAGGAGTCGACAGCGGCACTTGTCCGTCATCGGCTTGTGTGGTAAACTAAGAGAAATGCTGCATCGGACGTGGTGCGGCGCCTCGGAAGGGACAAGAAGTATATGAGCGATAAAGAGACTCGAAAGCGTCTGATTATTTTACTGATATCCATATTTGGTATTGCGGTCATCATCGGGCTGTATGCCTGGGTATGGTTTGATTTTTATCACCCTTTTTTCCTGCGTTGGGAGGATATTAAGCTGTACCGCAGAGGACATGTCCTGATTCTCGGTATTTATACAGTGATTTTTCTGTTGTTTTCCAATCTGTACGGAGGGCTGAGAATCGGCTTCATGAAGCCGATGGAGGTCTTCATGTCCCAGCTGTTTTCCCTACTGTGCGTGAACGTGATCACCTATTTTCAGCTTGCTCTGATCCATGGAAATCTGATCCCTGCATCCCCTCTTGTCGAGGTGTTCGGAATGCAGCTGGTCTGGTCTGCCGTCTGGATTTTCTTCGCAAATCAGGTCTACCGGAGAATTTTCCCTCCCAGAAAGCTCCTTCTGATCCATGGGGACCGTTCCATCGACGACATTCTGCATAAATTCGCCAGTCGGAAGGACAAGTATGCCATTGTGAAGTGCATGGGGCTGGAAGAGGGGGCGGAGGCTCTTTTTGACGAAATGGAGAAGGGCTACGGCGGCATAGTGCTGTGGGATATTCCCACTGCGGTGCGCAACAAGCTTCTGAAATACTGTTACAGCCGTTCTATCCGCATCTATCTGATGCCAAAGATTCCGGATGTGATCATCAAGGGATCGGAGCAGCTTCATCTGTTCGATACGCCGATTCTGCTCACCAGAGAAAATGCGCTGACGGTGGAGCAGCGGATCATCAAGCGCTGTATCGACATTATCTGCGCCCTGATCCTTCTGGTCATCGCATCGCCGTTCATGCTCGTTACCGCCATTGCCATCAAGCTTTATGACGGCGGCCCGGTGCTGTACAGGCAGATCCGCTGTACCAGAGGCGGAAAGGAATTTGCCATCCTCAAATTCCGCAGCATGCGGGTGGACGCGGAAAAGGACGGGGTCGCAAGGCTTGCGGCCAGGCATGATTCCCGCATTACGCCCATCGGCCGGTTCATCCGGGCGGTGCGCATCGATGAGCTGCCTCAGCTCATCAACATCCTGAAGGGGGAGATGAGCTTCATCGGTCCCAGACCGGAACGTCCGGAGATTATCGCGCAGTATCTGGAGGAAATGCCGGAATTCGCCTTCCGCACGAAGGTGAAGGCGGGGCTTGCGGGCTATGCCCAGGTGTATGGGAAATACAACACCACACCCTATGACAAGCTGAAGCTGGATCTGACCTATATTGAGAGCTATTCCGTATGGCTGGATATCAAGCTGATGCTCCTGACTCTGAAGATCCTGTTCCGGCCGGAAAGCACGGAGGGCGTGGATGAAAAGCAGATCACTGCGATGAAGCAGGACGCACAAGAGGACAATAAGTGATGAAGGATGAAAAATTCTGGCGGGAGGGTATGGACGGAAAACGTTTTGCCCTCTGCTCTTTCAGACGGCTCTGGCTTTTTGCCGCCGCAGGAATTCTCGGGGCGGCTGTTTCTGCCGCGCTGTATCTGCTCATCACGGTGGTTCTGGCCGGACCGCCGGAGTATCAGGTATTTTCCCAGTACCGCATCTATTTTGACAGTGAAAAATATGGAGAAATCCAGGATTATTACAACGCCTATACCTGGGGCGAGATCATGAAAACGGACGAAGTGGTGGACTATGTTATGGAGGCGCTTCCTGAGGGGATCACAAAGGAACAGGTGAAGGCTTCGGTTTCCGTCGGCGCGATGAATGATGTGAAAATCATGCCGCTTACCATCACCACGCAGGATCCGGAGCTTTCGGAAACCATTGCGGAAGGCTATGTGTACGGGCTGGACCGGTTCGGACATTCCATCGAAGGGCTGGACGGAATGGATTGCTGGCTGTTGGAGGACGCGCAGGAGGTTCCCCGCGGCACGAAGGCGCCAAATGCAGCGCTTCTCGGTCTGATTCTGGGGGCTGCCGCCGGCTTTTTTGTCTGGCTCATCTGGTACTGTCTGGATGATTCCATTTATCTGGAAGCGGATTTTGAGAACCGGTACGAAATTCCTGTTCTGGGCATCCTGACGGAAGAAGGGGATGCTTCTTTCCGAAAGGAGCTGGAAACGGTTCTGTCCTTCCGCCTGAAAGGACGGGAACAGGTCTGTGTGGTGGATGCGGCCCGCGCGGCGGAATCGCTCCGGAAGGGCAGGACTGCGGATGTGGAACCGGCCGGCAGGGACAGGCCGCAGGGAAGCGGAAGACAGGAGCGCTCCGGCGCAGGAATCTGGGAACAGGCAGTGAAAAATATGGAGCTTCCTCTGGACTGCGCGGAACTGGAATGTGCGGAATATGCCTGGCCTTTTGATGGGGACGAGGCGGATCATATGAGGGAGAGCGGCGTTCTGCTGCTGCTTCCATGGGGCAGGGGGAGCGGCAGGATGGCCGGCCGCCTTGCAAACCGGCTGGAAGAGCTTCAGGTGCCCGTGCTGGGCGCTGTGATCTATGGAGCGAAGGATAGCTTTCTGCGCAGCTATTATGGGTATTACAGGCACTTTGAAAAGAAGGGAGGCCGGGCATGAGACTGCAGTTTCTGGTTTCCACGGTAAATGAAGAGGTGGAGACGCTGGCACAGCGGATGAATCTTCAGGCGGATGCGATTGTGGTGAATCAGTGTGACCGGAACGAATACCGGGAGTACACACATGAAGGGCACCGGATCCGCTGCTACAGCTTTGCGGAGCGGGGCGTGGGACTTTCCCGGAACAACTGCCTGATGCGGGCGGAAGGGGAACTGTGCCTGTTTGCGGATGAGGACATCGTTTACCGGCCGGGCGCGGCGAAGGCGGTCATTGCGGAGTTTGAAAAGAATCCGGACGCGGACATGATCCTGTTCAATGTGTATGTGCCGAAGGAGCGGCAGACTTACCATATCGACGGCTATGGCCGGGTACGCTGGTACAACTGCGGCAGATACCCCACCTTCAGCTTCGCGGCACGGACGGAGAAGCTGCATGAGGCGGGCGTGACCTTTTCCCTTCTTTTCGGCGGCGGAGCGAAATACAGCAACGGAGAGGACAGCCTGTTTCTGGCCCAGTGTATCCGTAAGGGCCTGAAGGTCTATAAGGCCCCTGTGACCATCGGACGGGAAAACGGCAGGCCGTCCACCTGGTTTCACGGCTACAATGAAAAGTTTTTCTATGACAGAGGTGTGCTCTATCGTTTCCTCTATGGCCGGGCGGCGCTTCCCATGGCGGTTCGGTTCCTTCTGAAGAACCGGACGCAGATGTTCGGCCGGCAGCAGACGGGAGAAGTGCAGGAGAAAACGGAAGAATTCGGAGCGGGACTTTCCATGGGGCAGGCGTTTTCCCTGATGCGAAAGGGAATCAGGATGAAGGAATGATGGGAATACTATTTTACGGATTCATCGGCATCCTGACGATCGGTGCCGCATGTCTGGTGAAAACAGAATATGCTCTGGACGGCGGATGCGGGGACGGACGGTGCATTCCGGCCAGACGGTGCTTTCTGGACAGGCGGAGATTTCTGAACAGAACGGCGCTTCTGTTTCTGTTCACGGTGCTGACGGCTCTGGCGGCTCTGCGCATCGACGTGGGAAACGATTACGGCAACTACGTGAATACCTTCCATGAAATCTATGTGGGAGGTTATGTGGTGACGGAGCCCGGCTTCAATCTGCTGGTCCGCTTCCTGTACACTCTGTCCGGCGGAGAAAATTATCTTCTGGTGTTCGGCGTTTTCGCTGCGGCGACCACCTTCCTGTTTCTGAAGGCCATGTATGACCAGAGCCTGAATTTTTCCCTGTCCTTCGCTCTGTTCATGCTGCTGGGACACTATTTCCGAACCTTCAACACGGTGCGCTATTATTTTGTTCTTGCGGTCACCCTGTACAGCCTGCGGTATGTGCTGAAGCGGGAGTATGGGAAATTTGTGTTCCTGATCCTGGGGGCTGCCCTGTTTCACAAATCGGTTCTGGTGGTGATCCCTCTGTATCTGATCGCCCTTCTGCCCTGGAAAAAATGGCAGGTGGCCATTGGTGCGGTCCTCGCCGTCAGCCTGCCGCTGTTTCAGGACTTCTGGATGGCGGTCCTGCTGAAGCTGTATCCCTCCTATCAGAATACGGTCTATCTGGAGCAGGGGACCGGACTGGAAGGAAGTCTGATGGGCATTGTGCGCTGTGCCGCCATTCTGCTTCTCGGTCTGTCCGGATGGAAGGCGGTGAAGGAGAACGAAGCGAATCTTTTCTATTTTAAGCTGAACCTGCTGGGGCTTGCACTGTATACCTGCGCTTCCTTCGTCCCGCTGGTTTCACGGCTTGGATATTATCTCATTACGCCTCATCTGCTGCTGGTGCCGGGGATTTTGTATGCGATGAAAAAAGAGGAAAAGGGGAAGAAAACGCCGGAAAAACAGGACGCAGGACAGCCGGCTTCATCCGCGGGAGGACGGCGGATCCGGTTCCGGAGGCCGGGCAGGCGGGTGATCCTGTATGGCGCGGTGCTTTTGTTTTCTATCCTGTATTTCGGTATTTTTCTGCTGACTGCCCATCAGGTCGGGGTGCGGGTGCTTCCCTACCATACCTGGGTTTTTACGGAAAGGGAGTGGCTGAATGGCTCATACATTTTTTAGTATCGTGATCGTGTCCCTCAATCCCGGACAAAAGCTGGCGAAAACGCTGAAAAGCGTCCTGAGCCAGGAATATGGGAACTTTGAAATCATCCTCAAGGATGGCGGTTCCACGGACGGTTCCCTGAAGGAGGAGCCGGACGGCTCCCTGTCGGTAGCCTGGCCGGCTGAATGGGAAAGAGAGTACGGACAGCCTGTTTCTGACAGCCGGGTGCATATTTTCAGGAGCCCGGATAAGGGGATCTATGACGGGATGAATCAGGCGCTGATTCATATCAACGGAGATTATGTGCTGTTCTTAAACTGCGGGGACAGTCTGTATGATTCCAGAGTGCTTTCCAGAACCGCGGAGCTGATTGAGAAGGCTGAGGGGGAGCGGGATACCCGCCTCCGGGCGAGACCCTTCCTCTTTTATGGGGACCAGTATAATGAAAAGCAGCAGAGCCGGGTCTGTTCCGCACCGAAGCTGAATGATTTCGCCTGTTACAGGAACGTTCCCTGTCATCAGGTCTGCTTCTATGACGCGTCTTTGTTCTGGGAAAGAGGCTATGATACGGATTTCCGGGTGCGGGGAGACTATGAGCATTTTCTCTACTGCATCTATGAACGGGGAGCGGAGGCGGTGCATCTGCCCGTCATCGTTTCCTCCTATGAGGGCGGCGGATTTTCGGAAACCAGGGAGAACCGGAAACGCTCCGCGCTGGAACACAGGGTCATTACGCGCTATTATCTGGGACGCAGAAAAAGTGCCTGCTATGCGGCTCTCATGCTGGCCACGCTCGCTCCGGTGCGGACGAAAATCGCGGAAAATCCTTCTCTGGCAAAGGGCTATAATGCGGTGAAGACGGCGATTTACAGGGGAGGAAAGGACGACCCAGGTGTCAGATAGCACAGGGGTCGTCCGGTATGGGAGGTAAAGATGAGGATTCTTTGGCTGTTGAATATCTGTCCGCCCGCGGCGGCGGAGGCGCTGGGAATGGATTACAGCGTGAGGGAGGGGTGGATCACCGGCGCCCTGAACCGATATCTCTGTGCGGAAGAGGAACCGGAGGAGGCATCGGCGCATCATACGAAGGCAGAAAAACGGAAGAATGCACCTGCGGACAAGCTGGAAATCGGACTCTGTTTTCCATTTGATGGAAGTGCGGGAAACGCGCCGGTGGAAGGCGTTTCCGGGGAAGCTGACGGTACGCCGGGAACGTTTTCCTGCGTCAGGCGGCTGTATCCCATGACGGACCAGGAAAAGGGAGAGGGACGCAGGACTGCTCTGTACGGGTTCAGAGAGGATCTGAAGCGGCCGGAGCTGTATGACGGCGGGCTGGAAAAGTATTTTGCAGGAATTCTTGCGGATTTCAAACCTGATCTGGTGCACATTTTCGGGACGGAGTTCCCTCATGCCCTTGCCATGGTTCGCGCCTTTGGAAAGCCTGAACGGACGCTGGTGTCCATTCAGGGGCTTGTGGGAGAGTGCGCGGAAAGCTACATGGCGGATCTTCCGGACTATGTGCAGAGGAGTGTGACGCTGCGTGATTTTCTGCGGAAAGACAGCCTCCGGCAGCAGCAGGAAAAATTCCGCATCCGGGGAAGCCGGGAGAAAGAGGTGCTTTCCTCCTGCTCTCATGTGGCGGGGCGTACCCGGTTTGACAGAGAAGGGGCGCTTTCCTGCAATCCGAAGCTGAAGTATCATAAACTGAATGAAACCATGCGCGCCTGCTTCTATGAGGGAAGCTGGAGCCGGCAAAAGTGCAGGAGCTTCGAAATCTTTGCAAGCCAGGGAGATTATCCGCTGAAGGGGTTTCACTATCTGCTCGCAGCGATGCAGGAAATCCTGCAGGAATTTCCTCAGGCGCACATCAGCGTGGCGGGAATCAGCATTACGGGGTATGGAACCCTGAAGGAAAAACTTAAGATCTCCGGATACGGAAAGTACTTAAGAGATCTTATGAAGGTAAATGATCTGGAAGGAAAGGTGTCTGTGCTTGGAAATCTGACGGATAGGCAGATGAAGGAGGCCTATCTAAACAGCCATGTGTTCGTCTGCCCCTCTGCGCTGGAAAATTCCCCCAATTCTCTGGGAGAGGCCATGCTGCTCGGCGTGCCCTGCGTCGCCTCCCGGATCGGCGGAATTCCGGATATGGCGGAAGGGGAAAAAAGCGCCCTGTTTTTTGAAAAGGGAAATGTGCATGAGCTGGCTGCCTGCATCCTGCGGATTTTCCGGGATGATGCGCTGGCGGAAAGTCTGTCCGCACAGGCGCGGATCAGGGCCAGAGAGAACCACGACGGGGATGCCAATTACAGGAGGCTTCTGGAGATTTACCATGAGATTCTGGAGTAAGCGGAAACCGTCTTTGCCGGTTTCCCGGAAGAATTGCTTACGCAATTTTTCATAAAGATTGCAATGAAGCCGTCCGGCGGCTGAGGAAGAGAAAGTATGAAGACAACCTTTGTATCCAATTACATCAATCACCATCAGATTCCGTTCTGTGATGCTCTTTACCGGAGGCTGGGAGAGGATTTCACCTTTATCCAGACGGAGCCGATGGAGGAGGAGCGCGTGCGGATGGGCTGGGGAGAAAGCCTGAAGGCGCTTCCCTATGTGAAGCTGCTGTATGAGGAAGAGGAGCTCTGCCGGGAACGGATCCGGGACTGCGACCTGCTGATTGCCGGATGGATGGAAAATCCGGAGCTGATCTTTGACAGACTGGAGAGCGGAAGGCCGGCCTTTCGGATCAGCGAACGGATCTACCGGGAGGGACAGTGGAAGGCTGTGTCTCCCAGAGGACTCGCGGCCAAATACAGGGAGCATATCCGGTACAGGAACAAACCCGTTTATCTGCTCTGCGCCGGAGCCTATGTGGCCTCGGATTTTACCCTGATCCATGCCTATCCGGGGAAAATGCTGCGTTTCGGCTACTTTCCTGAAGCAAAAAAGCCGGACCAGCAGGCGGAAAAGCCGAAGGACGGTCCTGTCCGGCTTCTGTGGGCCGGACGGCTGATGGAGCTGAAACACCCGGAATTTGCCATACGTCTCGCTGCGGATCTCAGGCGGGAGGGCTATGACTTCCGGCTGAAGCTGATCGGCGGCGGGGAGCTGGAAGAGAAGCTTCGGGAGCAGATCCGGCAGGAGGAACTATCTGATCTGGTAGAAATGACAGGCTTCCTCTCGCCTCATGAAGTGCGCAGGGCGATGGAAGAAAGCCATATCTTCCTGTTCACCAGCAACCATCTGGAGGGCTGGGGGGCCGTGGTCAACGAGGCCATGAACAGCAGATGCGCCGTGGTGGCGAGTGAAGAAGCGGGAGCGGTGCCCTGGCTGATTCACCACGGGGAAAACGGAATGATCTATCACAGGGATCGGTATGAGGATTTTCTGGGAGCCGTGCGCCGGCTGATGGCCAGTGAAAAGGACAGAGAACGGATGGGCCAAAGGGCCTGTGAAACGATCCTGACGGAATGGAATGCGGATACGGCGGCCGAGAGATGCCTGGAGCTGTATGGAGGCTGGCAGAAGGGGAATATTACTTTTCCCGAACAGGGGCCGCTGTCCCACGCGCCGGTGATCCGGCCCTGGAAATAGAGAGGGAAGACTGAAAAATGCGCCTGATAGCGCATTTTTCAATCAGGATTTGCGCCGAAGCGTCGCAAATCCCCGGAATAGAAATCCCATACTGGGATTTCTATTCCGGTGCAGACGCCGAAATGGAGGTTCGGCGCGCGTGCCTCGCAGTAAAACTGCGTTTTACGACGCTTCGGCAAGGAGGAAACATGAGTCAACCGCTGATTACGGTCATTATACCGGTTTACAATATTCTGGACTGTCTGGAGCGCTGTGTGGGATCGGTCTGCGCACAGACCTGGCAGAATCTGGAGATCATTCTGGTGGACGACGGCTCCACGGACGGGACGGGAGCGCTGTGCGATGCGCTGGCCGGACGGGACGGCCGCATCCGGGTCTTTCATAAGCCGAACGGCGGTTCCTCCTCCGCCAGAAATCTGGGAATTGAGAAGGCGAACGGCGCTTATCTCGGTTTTGTGGACAGCGACGATTTCATTGAGCCGCAGATGTATGAGCTTATGATGCGCGAGATACAGGAAGGCGGATACAGGATCGTCCAGGTTTCCCGGGATGAGATCGGAGAGGATGGACAGCGCAGGCCGGACGTCTGTGTGCCGCCGGAGGAGGCTGTTTTCAGAGACAGCGGCGCATTCCTGCGCACACTGCTTCTGCATGAGGGGGACTGCTCATTTTGCACCAAGCTGATTGACGCGGCGCTTTTTCAGAACAGGAGATTCCCGGAGGGAGAGCTGAATGAGGATTTTTATTTGCTCCTGCAGCTTCTTACGGAAGCCGACGGCGTACGCATTCTGCCGCAGCAGCTCTATCACGTCTATTACCGGATGGGAAGCAACACCCGCAAAAAGGACCGGAGCGAATTCTCCAGGGTGTTTGTGGACATTGTGAAAAACGCGGATTACGCGCAGAAGCTGACGGAAGAGCATTTCCCTCAGTATAAAAAGGAGGCGGCCCGCTTCGGCCTGTTTCAGCGTCTGGATTATCTGCTTCACATTCCGGTGGAGCAGATGAACCGGAATAACACCTTTTACCGGGAGGTCATCCGCTACTGCCGCGCAAATGTGCGGGAAACATTGACCAATCCCTGGCTGACCGGACAGCAGAGGCTGTATCTGCTGCTCCTGACGGCGGCGCCCCGTCCGGTGCGCGCGCTGCACCGGCTGACCATGCGGATCCGGGGAAAGAATTAAACAGGATTTGCGATGCTTCGGAATGGAGGAAAGGAATGGAAAGCGGAAAAAAGATTCTTGTGATTCAGGGCGGCGGCCGTGCGAAGGGCAATACTGCCCGGCTGGTGGAAAGCTTCGTCAGGGGAGCAGAGGATGCGGGACATACGGTTGAAGTGGTTTCTCTTCTGAAATATGAGGTGAAGGGATGTATCGGCTGCAACGCCTGCCGCTACGGGAAGCCCTGCGTGCAGAAGGACGATTTTAACGGGATCGCGGTAAAACTCAGGGAGGCTGACCTGATCGCCTTTGCCTCTCCCCTGTATTTCTGGACCATATCTTCCCGGCTGAAGGCGTTCATTGAACGCTTTTACTGCCTGGCTCAGGAGGATCCCAATCCGCCGCTGGGAAGGTATGAGAAATATCCGGAGAAGGACTGCGTCCTTCTCATGACCGCGGCAGATGATTTTTTCTGGACCTTTGAACAGGCGGTGTCCTATTACCGCTTTGCCATAGTTAACTACATCGGCTTTCATGATAAGGGAATGCTTCTGGCAGGCGGCTGCGGCGACACCAACGGAGGTCCGCGGATTGAGGAAACGGAGCATCTGAAGGAAGCGTATATGTTTGGAAAGGGGCTGTACGACTAGATCCGGCTACAGCTCTTCATCCAGAAAGACACGGGAGCCGGTAGCGCCCTTCTGTCCCTGATATTTTCCACGGTAGGGATTTTGAGCGGCCTGATCCATCCGGGCGAATACCAGCTGGCCGATCCGCCGTCCCGCCTGCAGTTCAATGGCGCAGCGGTTGGCGTTAAACAGCTCCAGCGTGATCTCACCGCGGAAGCCCGGATCCACCCAGCCGGCGTTCTGGATGAACAGGCCCAGCCTGCCCAGCGAACTGCGCCCTTCCACAAAGGCGGTGAGATCGTCCGGAAGCTCAAAGTATTCCATGGTGGTTGCGAGCACGAACTGGCCCGGAAGCAGAAGATAGGTATCGGTGGTAATGGTTTTATAGGAAATCTCATGGGCCAGCGTAAGAATGCCCGAGGAGGAATCCTCAACGACGCTGAAGGTGTTCCCGAGGCGCACATCCACGCTGGCGGGCTGGATCTGCTCCGGGATGAGCGGGGAAATGACCAGGGTTTGTTCGGAAAGCATCTGGCGGATGGTTCGGTCGGATAAAATCATGGGAGGCTCCTTTCCTGTGAGGCGGCATCTGCCTGGCAGGCATGCCGTGTTCGATTTGTTACATTGTAACATAGAAGCTGGGGATTTGGAAACCGGCCTTCGGCCGATTTCTTGCATTGCCCCGTCCCCTATGCTATAATGTCCGAAAAGGGCATAATGGCTTTCGGGGCTGACGTTTCGAAAAGGCATTTTGCCCCAATTTCTGTAAAAATTGAAATTGTATAAGCGTTTCGGATCCAACAGAAAATGAATACGGCTTGAAAAAATGACATGCAGCGGCCGGAAATGAAGGCGGCGCGCAGGTCTGGCGCCGGACGCTGGTACAGACGGAGGAAGAGAATGTTAGATAATAAGACCATACTGATCACGGGTGGAACGGGTTCTTTTGGAAAAAGCTTTACCAGATACGTGTTGAAGCACTATCAGCCGAAGAAGATCATTATTTATTCCAGAGATGAGTACAAGCAGTTCGTGATGCAGAATGAGCTGAAGGAATATAATTCCGTGATGCGGTATTTTATCGGTGATGTGCGGGACAAGGACAGGCTGAAGAGAGCCTTTGAGGGTGTGGACTACGTGATTCATGCGGCGGCCTTAAAGCAGGTGCCCGCCTGTGAGTATAATCCCAACGAGGCGATCCGCACCAATATTAACGGTGCGCAGAACGTCATTGATGCGGCGCTGGATACCAATGTGAAGAAGGTGATCGCTCTGTCCACGGACAAGGCGGTGAATCCGGTCAATCTGTATGGCGGTACCAAGCTGGTGAGCGATAAACTCTTTGTGGCGGCGAATGCCTATTCCGGCACCAAGGATATCTGCTTCGCCATTGTCCGCTATGGAAATGTGGCAGGGAGCCGCGGTTCCATCATTCCGCTGTTCCATAACATTATCAAAAACGGAGGAACGGAGCTTCCCATCACGGATATGCGCATGACCCGCTTCTGGATCAGCCTGACGGAGGGCGTGGAGCTGGTGATCAAGGCGCTGAAGGAGGCGAAGGGCGGCGAGACCTTTATCAGCAAGATTCCCTCCTTCCGTGTGCCGGATCTGGCAGAGGCCATGCTTCCCGGCTGCAAAATAAAGGAGATCGGCATCCGTCCCGGCGAGAAGCTGCATGAAATCATGGTGACCACCGAGGACTCCTTCAATACCTATGAATACGATAAGCACTACATCGTATATCCGCAGATGGTATTCAATGAGAGACAGGTGCCCGACCTTTCCGGTAAAAAGGTGGAGGAGGGCTTCTCCTACAGCTCCGGAACCAACAGCGAATGGCTCTCTGTGGAGGATCTGAGGGAGCGCCTGAAGGAAGTGGAGCTGGAAAAATAAGTCTGTAAAGCCCGAAAGCGAGAACCGCCTTCGGGCCGTTTTCATACGGACGGAAATTTACATCCGGCAGGTGGACTTTTATCCTGAGAAGAAAGGTCCAGAGTCCGGATTTTCTTTAAAACAGGAATATTTCAGCCGGTCATCGGCAGAAGGGAGATCAGAATGGAAAAGAAGGATGCGATTCCTGCAATCGCGGGTGGAAAGCCGGTGCGGGATACGAAGATTTTCTATGGACATCAGTATCTGGACGAGGCGGATTATAAAGCTGTTCTGGATGTTTTAAAAAGCGATTATCTGACCTGCGGGCCGAAGATCGGAGAGCTGGAGGAAAAGCTTTGCCATGTGACGGGGGCGAAGCACGCGGTTTCCGTCAGCAACGGAACGGCGGCACTGCATGTGGCCTGCCTTGCGGCGGGCGTGGGGCCGGGAGACGAGGTGATCACCACGCCCATCACTTTTGCGGCTTCTGCCAACTGCGCGCTTTACTGCGGAGCAAGACCCGTATTTGCGGATATTGATGAAAATACCTATAACATAGATCCGGAGCAGGTGCGTGCTCATGTAACGGAGAAAACAAAGGCTGTGGTTGCCGTGGATTACACCGGACAGTCCACGAACCTGAAGGAGCTTCGGAAAATCTGTGATGAATACGGCCTTGTTCTGATCACGGACGGAGCCCATTCTATCGGAACCACGTATGATGGAAAGCCTACCGGTTCCATTGCGGATATGACTACCTTCAGTTTTCATCCGGTAAAAACCGTCACCAGCGGTGAGGGCGGCGCAGTGATGACGGACAGCGATGAATATTATCAGAGACTGGCGCTGTTTGGCAAGCATGGCATCACCAGAGATCCGGCGCTCATGTCCAAAGAGCCGGACGGCCCCTGGTATTATGAGCAGATTGAGCTGGGGTATAATTACCGCATGACGGATATCCAGGCAGCGCTTCTGATCAGCCAGCTGGACAAGCTGGACATGTTCCGCGCCCGCCGGAAGGAGATTGTGAGAAGGTATGACGAAGCCTTTTCACAGATTCCGCAGATCCGGGTTCAGCAGGAACTGCCTGAGTCCGATACCACCAGACATCTGTACATCCTGCGGATCCGCCCCGAAATGCTGAAGATTGACCGGAAGGGAATGTTTGAAGCGCTGGCGGCGGAGAACATCTGCTGCAATGTGCATTACATTCCCGTCTATTATTTCCCGTACTACCAGAAGCTGGGATACCGGAAAGGACTGTGCCCGAAGGCGGAAAAGCTGTATGAGGAAATTCTGTCCCTGCCGCTTTACTATGCGATGAGCGATCAGGATGTGGAGGATGTGATCGAAGCGGTGCGCAGGATCTGTGCGTACTATGCGAAGTAAGGCCGGGGATAAAAGAATCAGGAGAAAAGAGGGAGAAAATGCTGCTGAGCGTGATCGTGCCCGTTTACAATACGGCGGGGGAGGGAAAGCTGGAATACTGCCTGAACTCCCTGGTGAACCAGACCCTGCAGGATATGGAAATCATTGCGGTGGACGACTGTTCCACGGACAATTCTCTTGAGATTCTGCATCGGTTTGAAAGAGAGCATCCGGAAAGGGTGCGGGCGGTTCATTCCGAAGTGAACCGGAAGCAGGGAGGGGCTAAAAATATCGGCCTTTCCCTGGCGCAGGGAGAATGGATCGGCTTCATCGACAGCGACGACTGGATCACGCCGGACATGTATGAACGTCTGCTCGCCTGCGCACAGGAGACGGGCGCGGATATGGTGGGCTGTGATTACTGCCTGACGGACGAGCACAGCATGAAGGTCGGCCAGGTGGTTCATAACAACCGGCCGGAGCAGACAGGGATCCTGAACCATGACAAATATGCGTCCCTTATTCTGGACAGCGGAAGTCTGGTGGTAAAAATCTACCGCCGGGAGATCATTCTGGGCTGTGACAGCCGCTTCCCGGAAGGGATTTTTTATGAGGACAATGCCCTGGGAAATACCTGGATGCTGAGGGCAAAGCATTTCGAATACATTCCGGAGCCCATGTACTATTACTATCAGCATGATGCATCCACCGTGCATACAATCACGAAAAAACGTTGTGAGGACCGGATGCAGGCGGGACGGATCATGATCGCCGAGGCGAAGAAATACGGATATTTTGAGGAATATAAAAGCGAGCTGGAATTCAGCTTCACCGTGCTTTTCTATGTGAATACGCTTTTTTCCTACATGTTCGGTGTGAAAAAGAAGGAGCCCGCATTTGTGGAAGCCATGGGACGTGAGATGCGGGAAACCTTCCCTGATTTTCAGGAAAATCCCCGGTATCAGGAGCGATTTAACGGGGAAGAGAAGAAACTGGTGGAAATGCAGCAGAAATCCACGAAGAGGTTCATGCTGTACTTTACTCTGCTGTGGACCTGGCGGAACCTTCGAAAAAGGCTGCACGGTGCATGAACCGGGGGTTCGTACTGAAGAAAGGAGGCCGGCAGTAATCTGCGGTTCCTGCCGGAATGGAAAGCCGCCAGCGGCGGCGCACGAACCGATGGTTCGTACTGGAAGAAAGGAAACGGATGATGCGTAAGAAAGCGGCACTGATCGGAGCGGGAGAGGAATCCCTTCATACCATAAAAAAGGCACAGGAGCTCGGCGTTTTTGTGACGGCCTTGGACGGCAATCCGGAGGCCGCCGGGCTGAAAGCTGCGGATGAAGGACTGGCCGTGGATATTTCCAGAGAGGATGAAGTGCTGAAGGCGCTTGGACGGGAGATACCGGATTTTGTGATTACCGGTCCCATCGGCCGTTATCTGACGACGGCAGGTGCGGTGAATGATGCCTTCCGGCTTCGCGGCATCAGCAGGCAGTCCGCCGTCTGGTGTACGGATAAATATCTGTTCCATGAAAAGCTGCATGCGGCCGGCTTAAGAGACTGCTGCTGTGAACGGGTCCCTGCATTTTGTGGAAAAGAGTCGTCGGAAGTACGGCAGATTGTGGATAACCTGATAAAAAAGGCGGAGGAGGAGTTTTCCTTTCCAGTGATTCTGAAGCCGCGATATGGTTCCGGCAGCAGAGGAATTTTCTTTTTAAACAGTGTGGCAGAGCTGCGGGCAGCGCTTGAGGAGCTTACCGGGGGAAAAGTGTCGGCTGCTTCCGATGAGGATTATGTGCTGGAGGAAGCCGTACCAGGTGTGGAATATGGTGTGGACGCGGCGATGGACGGAAAGAAGTACTGCCAGATTCTGCTGCGGAGAAAGCTGCTGACGCCGCCTCCTGCGAGACAGGCCGTGGGATATTTTTCCGTGACGGGCAGGGAAGAACGGGAGGCACGCCTGATTTCTCTGGTTCGGGATTATCTGGAGCGTGTAATGGCGGTGTTGGAGCTTCAGGACTGCCTGCTCCATGCGGATTTGATGATTTCCGGTGAGAGGATTTTTGTCATCGAGCTTTCCGCCCGGCCATCCGGTCATCATCTTCACGATCTCTTCACTCCTATGGTGACAGGCGTGGATATGGCGGAGGCATACATCCGCAGCCAGTGCGGACTGCCGTATACCTACGAACCGACGGAAGCACGCAGGCTTCTGATTCGCTATTTTGCTCTGCCGGCGGGCGTTGTGAAAACGGTGCCGGGAAAGGAGGAGCTGGCTCTGCCGACAGGCATCCGTTTATGTGCCTGGGACTGTGAGATCCGTCCGGGAGACCGGCTGGAGCGGGTGACTACCGGTCACTCCGTGATGGGACGCGGCTATTTCATTCTGGAAGGGGATACAGATGAGGAAATGGAAGCGGCGGCTGATGGAGTTCTGGGGAGATTTGAGGTGGAGCAGCACGGGAGATAATAAATTTCCTGAAGACATCAGGAAAGCTGAAATGAACTGATAACAGAAGGAGGTTATGGAGGTATGAAAAGACACACCTGTTTTACGGTTCAGGGGAAACCATTTTTTTCCATTGGGGGACAGCTTCATAATTCAACCGGATATGCGCTTGGATCGGCAGAAGGAGAGAAGTATGCGCAGGATACGGAAGCTGCTTTTGCTTCTCTGAAGGCGATTGGAGCAAATACCGCTGCTGTTCCGGTCTGCTGGGACGCATTTGAGCCGGAGGAAGGCAGTTTTGACTGCGATTATGTACGGCGGATTATCGATCAGGTGAGAACGCATGACATGCATGTGATTCTGCTGTGGTTCGGAACCTGGAAAAACGGACAGATGGAATATACGCCCGGATGGGTAAAGACGGACAGAAAACGTTTCCCGCGCGCGCTTTGTAAGGACGGAACAGAGACGGCGGTTCTTTCTCCTTTTTACGAGACGACGAAGGAGCAGGATAAAAAGGCATTCTGCCGACTGATGGAGGTTATCCGGGATTATGATGCGCAGGTGGGAACGGTGCTCGCGGTGCAGGTGGAAAATGAGCCGGGAATGAACGCGGCGTCGGTCAGGGATTTCAGTGAAAAGGGAACGGAAGCATTTGAGGATGAGGTGCCGGAAGCGGTGGTCCGGGCGGCCAAAGAATGTTATGGAAGCGCGAAGGACGGAAGAAGGGACGGTGCGCTTGACTGGAAGGATGAAACACATGCAGTTTCTTCCTGGGTGAGGGAGGCCTGGGAGAGAAACGGCTGCAGAGAAAGCGGAAGCTGGGAAGAGGTATTCGGCAGCTTTGGAGCTGAGCTGTGCATGGCCTGGGGAACGGCCCGCTTTATTGATGAGATCGCAGAGGCCGGAAAACGTATTTATGATATTTTCATGTATGTGAATGTGTGGCTGGATGGAAACGGTGAGAAGGGATGGAGCCTGGCCGGCCTGGAGTATCCTTCGGGTGGCGCGGTTTCCAAGGTGCTCCCGGTCTGGTATGCGGCATGCTCCTCTTTGGACTGCATCGCTCCGGATGCCTATGAAGGAGATCCTGTGAGCGTTCGAAGAACACAGGCACTTTATGACCGGGAAGGCTATGCGTTTTATGTTCCTGAATCCGGAATGTCCAACGTAAATGCGTCCATGATGATTGAGGCAGCAGGAAAGCATGGAGCGGCAGGTTATCATGTTTTTGGCGTTGACAGCTTTTTGGAGAAGGACGGAAGGCTGAAGGAAAAAGCAGAAGGAATCCGGCATTCATTCGTTATGCTGGACAGTGCGAAGGAGCTTCTGCTTCAGTATGCCGGAACCGGAAATATCCATACGCTGATTCAGCGCGTAGGTCAGGATTCCTGCAGGCTCGCCCTTGGAGATCTGATCTGCCGGGTATCGTTTGCAGGAGCGGGGCCGGATTATGCCGGCTGGGTAGCGATGGACTGCCGCCATGGCGGAGATCTCCCGGGTATCAACCGCGTACCGCTGAGCCTTGAGGAGGAACTTGCGAGAGGGCTTCTGTTTCAGGCAGGAGAAAAGGAATTTTATCTGGTAGGGCATAAGGTCAGGCTCTATTGGCAGAAGCTTCGTATGGATGGCTCCATTCCGGCTAATCAGCTGAACATTCCGCATCATTCCTATAATATGGAGCTTCTCGTTATTGAAGAAGGGCATTTTACAGAGGGAGGCTTCGTCGTTGACCGGAGGCGTTCCGGAGACGAGGCCAGACACGGAATCTGGGCGCAGTATGACTGCGGCGTGATTCACTTTATTCTCGGAGAATGAGGGAAAAATAAGATTCTGTTTCATAAAGCATTGTTTACGGGCCGGTCCGTATCCGGCATTCCGGCCACGTAAAAGCAGATTTTGAAAGAAGATATTCAGGTGCGCAGCAGCTTCTGGCCGCGCACCTGTTTTCTGTATTCAGAGGGAAGAACGTGTGCTACATCCTGAAACGCCCGGGTAAATTTCCCGGCGGATTCATAGCCAAGGGCGGCGGCAATCTGAGAGATGGGTTCCTCAGACTGGCGGAGAAGCTCCATGGCTCTGTGAATCCGGTACTCCTTCATGTAGGCCGCGATGGGTTGGCCGTATACGGCCTTGAAGATGGATTTCAGAGAGGAGGTATTGATCAGGTACTCTCTGGAGAGCTCTTCAATGGTAAAACGCTGTTCCGGATGCCGGATCAGGCGGTCATGGATTTCCCGTATCAGATCCGTCTGGCTGCTGCTGCATCTGGCGATGCTTTTTTCGCGGGCGGCGGACAGATCCAGGCGGTCCAGGTAGAGAAGCAGCTCCTGGACCTTCAGCTTGAAATAGGGAAGGCGCAGATGCTCCGGCAGCCTGTAAAGGGGCGCGAAGATCCATTCCGTCTCCGAACAGGCGGGCAGCGCGCAGGACTCTCCGGGAACGCAGAATTTCTCATAAAGCGCTTCAGGATTCAGTCCGGCTTCCCGCAGGATATCGGGACAATTTACGGAGAGAAGGTTCAGATCGACGGACAGGGTGATCCCTTCATAGCAGCCCAGCGGAAACCGCATGACGGAATCCGCACAGCAGTCGGTGCTGTGCAGCGTGAGATCGCCGGCACCCAGGTAGACGGACATGCCACCCCGCAGATCCCAGCCCACACGGCCGCGGTGACAGTGGCTGATCTCCAGAACATGGGGAGAGGCGGCATGATGAAAGGAGGCCTGTCCGGCCTGAAACAGCAGGCAGGAAAGCTCAATTCCCGGAAATACCGGGTAGATGGAAATTTTCCCCCTGCCGTCCGTTGCGGCCTTCAAATGATCGTAAAAGGGAGTACCGGCGTCGTCTGACGGATGCACTTCCATAATAACGGAGGAAGCCGGCAGGGACTGGAGCGCCTCTTCCGGCAGGATAAGAGCTTCTTTTTTCATGAAATCTCCTTTTTCCCCGAATTCTCTGGAGCGGAAGGACAGGCGATCTCCACCAGATCCTCAATCATATGATGAAGAAGCTGGGCCCGGTCGGTCTCCGCCGCCTTATAATAGACTTCTTTGCCGTCGCGGCGGCTTGTAATCAGGCCTGCCGCTTTCAGCTGCCGCAGATGGTGGGACACTGCGGGACTGCTCATATCCACCAGAGCGGAAATATTGATCACGCACTCCTCGCAGTGGCACAGCAGCCAGAAGATCCGGATACGGCTTCCGTCTCCAAGCTGCTTGAATATATCCGCAACCGTCTGAAAATTTTCCGTGCTGGGCATCTCTTCCGGCCGCTGTTCCATTTTCTGCCCGTGGTCATGGGGCAATCTGCTGTTCGTCATAAGCTTTCCTCCTTTTTTGCCGCCGCCAGGCGGCCTTTTCATCAGGGAAGAATGGAGACAGCCATTCTTTGGCACGAACGGCGTTCGTGCCGGCATCCATGTGAAGCGCCTTGAGCTGCTTTTATAATGTAATTATTGTACCATACGCCCGGAAATCGCGTAAAGCGGAGATTGTCAGCGACCGGGGAGTGACTGCACCGCGGCGGAAAACAGGCATAAAAGAGAATTCTTATCAACTACATGGCCCGTTTGGAAGTTCTTTTTGCCCATTCGGAAAAAGAGTGTGAAAGGGTATTGACGAAAGAGAAAAAAATGCATATGATGAAATCATCAATTAAATACTTGTTTAATTGTTAAAATGAAAAAGCGAGGAGAACGGAAAATGAAAAAGACTTATAAAATCGACGTGGACTGCGCCAACTGTGCAAATAAAATGGAGGAAGCCGCAAAGAAAACGGAGGGCGTGAAGGACGCGACCGTAAATTTCATGATGCTGAAGATGATCGTGGAATTTGAAGAGGGACAGGATCCGAAGACCGTTATGCCGGAGGTTCGCAAAAACTGCAAGAAAGTGGAGGATGACTGCGAGATTTTCCTCTGATTGGAAAATAGCCTGCGGATGAATGCCTGCCGGATGCGGCGGGCATTTCATGTTCGTAATGGATGAAAGATAAAAAGAGGTAGAAGACTATGAACAAGAAGCAAAGGACCATGCTGGTCCGCATTATCATTGCGGCTGTCCTTATGATCGCCCTGAATTTTATTCCGGTTACCGGATGGCTTCGGTTCCTTCTGTATCTGGTCCCTTATCTGGTGATCGGTTATGATATTCTGCTGAAGGCCGGAAAAGGAATCAAAAACCGCCAGGTATTTGACGAGAACTTCCTGATGGCCGTCGCCACCGTCGGCGCCATCGCTCTGGCTCTTCTGGAGCGCAGCGGGGATTATACGGAAGCCATCGCGGTTATGCTGTTTTACCAGGTGGGAGAATGGTTCCAGAGCTATGCGGTGGGAAAGAGCCGCAGAAACATCAGCGAGCTGATGGACATCCGTCCGGATTATGCCAATGTGGAAAAGGATGGGAAACTGGAAAGGGTGGATCCGGATGAGGTGGAGATCGGAACCGTCATCGTGGTACAGCCCGGTGAAAAGGTTCCCATCGACGGCACGATCATCCAGGGAAGCTCCACGCTTAACACCAGCGCCCTTACGGGAGAGAGCCTGCCCCGCGACGCGAAGGAGGGGGATGAGATCATCAGCGGCTGCATCAATATGACCGGCGTGCTGAAGATTCAGACCACAAAGGAATTCGGGGAATCCACCGTTTCCAAAATTCTGGATCTGGTGGAGAACGCCAGCTCCAGGAAATCCAGATCGGAGGATTTCATTTCCAGATTTGCCCGCATCTACACCCCGGCCGTCTGCTATGCGGCCCTGGCGCTGGCAATCCTGCCGCCTCTGGTGCGCATGGCAGCTCTTGGCCTTCCAGCGGACTGGGGTACCTGGATTTACCGGGCGCTCACCTTCCTGGTAATCAGCTGTCCCTGCGCACTGGTGATCAGTATTCCGCTGAGCTTCTTCGCAGGCATCGGCGGCGCCAGCAACGCGGGCGTGCTGGTGAAGGGCTCCAACTATCTGGAAACCCTGTCACAGACAAAAATCATGGTTTTTGATAAGACCGGAACTCTGACTCAGGGCGTGTTTGAAGTGAACGGCATCCATCATAATGAGCTGGAGGACGCGAAGCTGGTGGAATATGCAGCGCTGGCGGAGAGCGCTTCCTCCCATCCCATCAGTAAGAGCCTGCAGAAGGCCTATGGGAAGGAAATTGACCGGAGCCGTGTAGAGGACATCCGCGAAATCAGCGGAAATGGTGTGATAGCAAGAGTGGACGGCATGGAAGTGGCGGCAGGAAATGACAGGCTGATGGAATATCTGGGCGTTCCTTACATTAACTGCCATTCGGTGGGCACCATCATCCACATGGCTGTTGACGGAAAATATGCCGGCCACATCGTGATTTCGGATGTGGTGAAGCCCCATTCCAGAGAGGCCATACAGACTTTGAAGGCTTCCGGCGTCCGCAGAACCGTCATGCTCACCGGAGATGCGCGTAAGGTTGCCGAGCAGGTGGCAGGAGAGCTTGGTATCGATGAGGTATACAGCGAGCTGCTTCCCGCCGACAAGGTGGAGAAGGTGGAGGAGCTGCTGAAAACCAGATCCGAAAAGGAAAAGCTGGCCTTCGTTGGAGACGGCATCAACGACGCGCCGGTTCTCAGACGGGCGGACATCGGTATTGCCATGGGAGCCATGGGCTCTGACGCCGCTATCGAAGCGGCGGATGTGGTTCTGATGGACGATGATCCCATGAAGATCGCAAAGGCCATCCGCATCTCCCGGAAATGCCTGCGGATCGTGTACCAGAATATCGTGTTCGCCATCGGCATCAAGCTGATCTGCCTTGCATTGGGAGCGGTCGGCATCGCCAACATGTGGCTTGCCATCTTTGCAGATGTGGGCGTGATGATTCTGGCCGTGCTGAATGCGATACGGGCTTTGTTTGTGAAGAAGCTGTAAAAGAAAAGTCTTTTTTTGAGTATTCTGATGGCTGAAGTTATCGCGGCGCTGATTGCGGGTTTGCTGATGATCCGGAACGCGTATAAGGGAGCTGTACACATTTTTTTTTCGATGTGTACAGCTCCCTGCATTTATGAAAGAGCCTGGCTGACGAAGATCACTTCCCAATCAGCTCCCACCCCATCGGCGTCCCCTTCTTTATGGCGCAGGCTGCCTTTTTTCCCAGAATCTCTTCATAGTACATGGTATGCAGTCCGTTTCCGGGACGGACAGAGCGGACGTTTTCCGGCGTCAGCTCTTCTCCGGCGGCGATGTCCTTCGCCGCGAACAGGGAGCGGCAGTCGCCATGCTCCACCACCTGCACGGGAGTGAGGTGGTAATCGGAATCGCCCAGCGCCTTTTCCACTGCGCGGATGTTTTTGACCATGTCGGTAAATTCCTCCGGTTCCATGGAGAAGGAGCCGTCCGGGCCGCCGTCCGCACGGCGCAGGGTCAGGTGCTTCTCGATCATCCGGGCGCCGAGAGCAGTGGCGGCGGTGGCCACCGCATTTCCCATGGAATGATCGGACAGGCCGGTGAGACAGCCGAAGGTACGGCCCAGGGTGGGCATCATATTCAGGTGAATGTCCTCGTAGGGGGTGGGGTAGGCGGAGACGCATTTCATCAGAAGAACGTCCTCATTTCCTTCCTCCCGGCAGACCGCAAGGGCCCGCTCGATATCCGTAAGGTATGCCACGCCAGTCGCCAGGATCACGGGCTTATGAAGGCGGGCAATCCGGCGGATGAGGGGAAGATCGGTGATCTCATAGGAGGCCACCTTGTAGGCGGGCATGTTCATGGAAGCCATGAAGTCCACTGCCGTGGCGTCAAAGGGGGAGGAAAAGCATTCCAGTCCCAGACGGTTCGCTTCCTCCATCAGCTTAGGCTGCCAGTCCCAGGGGGTGTAGGCTTCCTCATACAGCTTGTGAAGCGTGGTGCCGTCCCAGACGGTTCCCTCGTTGATCTGAAAATCCGGAGAATCACAGTCCAGGGTGATGGTGTCGGCGGTATAGGTCTGCAGCTTGATGGCGTCCGCTCCGGCCTCCTTCGCGGCATGGATGATTTCGATGGCCCGGTTGTAATCCTGCAGGTGGTTGGCAGACATTTCCGCCACGATGAAAACGGGGCAGTTTTCTCCTACCCTGCGGGAACCGATGGTAAACTGCTTATTCATGAAGCGTGTCTCCTTCCGTGTAATTTTTCTGCATGAATTCCTCCACATCCCACTGATCTCTGGCCTTGAAGAGGCTGCCGTCCCGCTTCGTCACCCAGACGGGAGGAAAATAATGAATGAAAAGAGGATTCAGGCACATGGTGTAGCCGCCGGCGGTATCGTAGATGATCCGGTCCCCTTTTTTCAGGGCGGGACCGTCCTTGATCTCAAACAGGCGGTCGTATTCCATGCAGGTAAAGCCGGTCACCCACTGGCTGGGAACCGTCGGGCGGCCCTCCGGCGCATCCGTGTATTCGATATGATGCGGATACACATGTCTGGTAACCAGAGGGTTCAGGTTGGTGCGGCTTCCGTCCGTCACCAGAAATACGTGGTTCCGGATGTGCTTCACATCCAGAACGGTGGTGGCGAAGGTGGTGGCGCGGGAGATCAGGCTGACGCCGGGCTCCGCGATCAGAACGGTTTCCTTCGGATCGAAGGCGGCACGAAGCTTCCGGCAGATGGCGGGGAAATAGTCCCGGTAGTCGGGCTTGTCATCCCGGCCGCCGAAATAGCCGCCGCCCATGTCCACATAGGATAGCTTCAGGCCATATTCCTGCGCGATTTTTACCGCCGTACGGGCCAGAGCACCGTAGACGTTCACCGTGCGGGACTGGGTGGAGGAGTGCAGGTGCAGGCCGGAAATCTTCACGTTGGGAAGGGAGCTCAGGGAACGGATGACTTCGGCAAGCGCGCCGTTTTCATAGCAGTAGCCGAAGCGTCCGCCCTCCTCCTCCACCAGAACCTCCTCCGGGCAGAGGGAGGCGATGTCGCAGTTGACCCGCAGGCCCACGGAAAAGGTCCGGTCGGGAAAGCGTGCGGAAAGCTCCGAAAGCCATGACGGCTCCTCGCTGGAATCCAGGTTCACCAGGCCGCCGGCCAGAAGGATGTCGGTGAAAATCTCTTTTTCCTTGATCGGCCCGTTATAGATGATCTGATTGTCCGGAAAGCCCAGCCTTTTTGCCAGACGGTATTCCGTTCCGGAGACGATTTCCGCATAAAAGCTCTGCTCCTTCATGTAGCAGAGGAGCCAGGGAAGGGAATTGGTTTTGACGGAATAGCCCACGATCCAGTTTCCCCAGTTATCGGTCAGGGCCTGCTTTAAAATGGAAACGTCCTTGTCCAGATCCGTTTCCTGAATATGAAAATAGGGGGTATTCAATGTTTGCAAGGTGTTGTCCTTTCTTGATGGCTTTAATCCCGCGGGCAGCGGGACAGGCGGATATGCCTGCATGTCTGTCTGACGGCTGCCGTTATGCCCCGGGGGACTGCTGGGACCATGATGTTCAGCAGAGGGCTGCCGCAGCGGTTACGCCCCGGCAGAATCCGCTGTATGGAGTCTGCGGTATTTCAGCTCTGCGATCTCCCAGTCCTCTTCGGTATCGATGTCCTGTACCTCAAGATCCGTGAGATAGATGGGAACCAGATCCGCCACATCCGTGGTGCCGTCCCGCAGGAAGGCGTCCGTGCGGCAGGCGTAGAACTGGCCGCAGTCATGATACATTTTCTCCAGATCCTGGGATCGGGTGTTCTGGTACTGCGGATATTTGCGCCGGACGCGGCCATTTTCCACGATCAGCCCGCGCTGGGGAGGATAGGAAAAGGCAACCACGGGCATCACGGACTCCGCCGTATCCAGAAGGGCCATGGCCTCCCTAAGCCTCTCTGCGGTGAGGAAGGGAGCGGTGGGATAGATGCAGCAGAAGCGTTCAAAATGGGTTCCCTGCTTTTCATACTCCCGGATGACTTCCAGAATGACGTCATCCGTGGAGGCATAATCCCCGGAGGTGCCCTCCGAGCGGAGGAAGGGAACGACGGCGCCACACTGCCTGGCAACGAGGGCGATTTTTTCGTCGTCCGTGGAAACCATCACCTCATCGAAGACACCCGATTCCAGGGCGGCCCGGATGGAATAGGAAAGGATGGGGCGGCCGCAGAAATCCCGGATGTTTTTGTGGGGGATGCGCTTGCTTCCGCCCCGAGCCGTGATGATTGCGACGGCTTTTTTAGATTGTTTTTCTGTCTTTGGCATATCTAAAAACCTGAACCTTTCCGGAAAGCACCGCGATTGGAATCACGGGCTTTCCTGTTCTGTTGATTTTATTCATATCAATTCGGAATCGGAAAGCGCTTTACAACGCAAGGAGTTCCCGGGCGATCCGTTCCGCTCCTTTCCCATCGATGGCAGCGTGCATGGAACGGGACAGGGAGCTTCTCTTTTGGGGATCTTCCGCCAGAGAAAAAAGGAGGGACAGGAACCTTCCGGTGAGATCCGGTGTGCTGCGCACGTCTCCCGCACAGGGGACGCCGGCGAAACGTTCCATATCCCTGGCGCAGGGAAGCTGATTGTCCGCCATCGTGAAGCTGACGGACGGTACGCCTGCGGCGCACAGCTCGTACAGAGTGGTTCCCGCGGCGGAAACCGCCAGATCACAGGTACGCATGAGACCGGCCATGTCCTTCACATTTTCATGTAAAATGAGCCGGGTTTGAGACACGGCAAGCGCCTGCAGCGCTTTCCGGTGCGTGTGCATCGGCCCGGTGAGCACATGAATGCGCCAGGATTTGCTTTCGGGAGCCGTAAGCAGAGCAGAAGCCAGCTTTCCCGCCACGTTCCAGGCATCCGTCCCGCCTGTGGAAATCAATACATCGGCCACCCGTTCCCGAAAAACAGGCGCAAGGCCGGAAAACTGAGCGCGCAGCGGGGTGAAGCTGCAGCCGAGCAGAGCTTTCCCCGCTTTGGAATAGAACATTTCCGGAGGCGCGAAATCATAGTTGATCACCAGATCCGCCGGATAATCAAAGGCGTACAGATCGTCGATGTAAGCAGTCTTTGCCATGGAGCGGAGCGCTTCCAGAAAGTCCTGTGTCACAAAGTAAGAATCGATCAGAAGGGCGGAAAAACGTTCCGGCAAAAAGCGTTTCTGCGGAAAGTTCTCCCGTTTCGTTCCGTCAGCCGCCGGAGGAAGTGCCGGGCCGTCCGGGGCATGTGAGAGCAGCCGGGTCAGGCCTTCCAGAGCGGTTTCCGGCTTCCGGTAATCAGCATGGAGAACATGAACCGGAAAGCCGTTTTTCTCTGGAAAGAAGGAAGTGAGGAGATTGGCGGAGGTTTCATCAGAAACGGCGAATTCCGCCCGCCCGCCAAGCTCCCGTAACGCGCACGCAACAGAAAGACAGCGCATGAGATGCCCTGTCGCAATGTCTGTGTTGCCGTCCGCGTAGATCAAAATGGTTCTGCCTGGCTTCATGTCTCCTCCCCTGGTGGCGATATATGGGAACCGGGTGTTTCCGGAAGCTTCCACGTCTATATCTGTGATGCGCTCATTGTACCACGCGCGTACAATCATTATACTATGCGCACAGGGGAGAAGGCAACGCCGCAAAGGTCATTTCAATGTAATTTCTTCGATTTCACAGCTGTGGACTTTGGGTTTTTTCTATCATAGCTGATTCCCACAAGAAGCCTCCCGGATCATCCAGCGTGCCCGCATCAGAGTCAGCCGGTTGCGGGCTGTGGGCGAAAAACGCAGCAGGTCAGACAGCGCCTCTTCGGGGACCTGAATATCGGACAGGGTTTTCTTCGCTCCAATTTCTTCATAGAGAGCATACAGACTGTCCGCATCGGGTATTTCCGCGATAATGCTGCGGATCTCGGGCCAGGCGTGAATCAGCATGTCCGGGGTTACGCCCGCCATGCAGTCCTTCCGATTCTCTTCCAGAATGGAATGGGCCAGCTTTTCTCCATAGAAGCTGCGGATTACGGATTCTTCCGGAAAAGCGTATTCGCGGACCAGGGAAGAAATATCCGAAATCTGTCCCAGCTGATGATAAACACGGGAAGCCAGAATGGTTCCCACACCTACCTTTTCTCCGTGCAGGGCATCAGAGTGAAAATCAAAGGCGGCAGGCCCCATTTCGATCAGATGGGAAATGTGATGCTCGCAGCCGGAGGCGGGACGGGAGTTGCCCATGAGCTGCATGGCCAGGCCGGAAAGAATGAGCGCATAGGTGAGCTGCTCAAAGGCTGACGCGTCTCCCGTCTTCAGGCCGCGGCAGCAGGAATATACCGCTTCCACCGCCTGGCGGGTCATTTTTTCAATGACGGGACAGAAATATTCCCCCGTGAGCGCATGGGCGATCTTCCAGTCCGCCAGCGCCGTATACTTGCCGAAAATATCACCGGCTCCGCTGAGCGCCAGATAGAGAGGCGCTTCTTTAATAATATCGGTATCGGCCAGGACGAACATGGGAGCCACGCCGGGCATGGTTTTCTTATAGCCCTTCCAGGTCATCGCCGATACGGTGGAGCAGAAACCGTCCACGCTGGCTGCGGTGGGGCAGGAAACAAAGGGAATACCGAGCTCGTTTGCGCAGTATCTCGTGGTGTCATGGATGGTGCCGCTTCCCACGGCGACCAGATAGTCAATTCCGCTCTTCAGCCTTTCCCTGAGCATGCCGACAGCGATTTCATTGGCATGCAGATTTTCCGGAGGCAGGACGATCTCCTGAGCTGCCTTCGGGCGGACGAGATTTTTGGCCTGATATGTATTTTCGTCATATACCACGGCACGCTGGCCGGTAAGGCCGTATTTTGCTGCATAAAAATCCAGCTTCTCCATGCAGCCGGCTTCGATGACGGCCTCTCTGGTTACCATTAGATGTTCCCTGCCGCAGGAGCAGGGGCCGTTGAGTCTGGCGCTGTCGATAATCATGATTTTTTCCTCCATTTCGAAACGCTGTAAAACGCAGGTTGACTGTGCTGAAAAACGCGCGCTGAATCGCGGGGGCGGCACTGTATCTGATGAAGTGACTGTTTTACTGTAAGTATAGAACAAAAAAGTTTCGTTGTCCATAGAATCAAAACAATTTCGTAAATAGAAACGAAAGAAATGAAAATATGTTTTTGAATGCCCATTTTCACGGGAAAAGTGAGAATCTTCGCCGGAATTTGGGACCAAACTTCTGATTGTGGAAAAGCCGTATGGGGAACGGGGAAATTGTGGACAGCGGCCGGGCAGGATGCTATGATAAAAGCGAAAGCAGGGATGGAAAAGGAGGCGTGCACAATGGGAAGTTATCTGAATCCGGGAAATGAGAGATTTCAGAGAGTGGTAAATTCGGAAATTTATGTGGATAAAACGGGATTGCTCCGTTATACCAATAAAAAGCTCAATTCGACACAGCAGAATATCTGCGTCAGCCGTCCCAGGCGTTTCGGAAAATCCATTACCGCAGCCATGTTGACGGCTTATTACAGCTGCGGATGCGATTCTGCACAGCTCTTTTCCGGGCTGGATATTGCGGATGCAGAAGATTTTGAGGAACATCTGAACCGGTATCATGTGATTTTTCTGAATATGCAGGAGTTCCTGAGCCAGAGCGGGAACATGGAGCAGATGATCAGCCTGATCCGGCGAACGGTTCTCTGGGAGCTTCTGGAGGAATATCCGGATTTCCGCTATTTTGATTCGGAAAATCTGATGCGGACCATGCAGGATGTGTATCGTTTTACGGGCAGGCCCTTTGTGGTGATTATTGATGAATGGGACTGTATTTTCCGCGAGTACAGAGAAGATCACAAAGCCCAGGAAGTCTATCTGGATTTTCTGCGGGATATGCTGAAGGATAAGGCGTATATCTACCTCGCCTATATGACGGGCATTCTGCCTATTAAGAAATATGGCACTCATTCTGCGCTCAATATGTTTTCTGAATTCTCCATGATCAATCCCAGACAGCTTGCCGAATTTGTGGGGTTCACGGAGGAAGAGGTCAGCGCGCTCTGCGACCGGTACGGAATGGATCTGCAGGAGCTTCGGGAATGGTATAACGGTTATCGGTTTGAATCCGTTCCCGCCGTATATAATCCCCGGTCAGTGGTTGAGGCGGTTACCTCCGGAATCTGCGATTCCTATTGGAACCAGACGGAGACCTTTGAGGCTCTGCGCATGTACATCGACATGAATTTTGAGGGCCTGCGGGACGATGTGCTCAGCATGATGGCGGGAGAACAGGTTCCCGTGAATACGGGAAGCTTTTCCAATGATATGACCACTTTTCATACAAAGGATGATGTTTTGACGCTTTTGATTCATCTGGGGTATCTGGGCTATGATTTTGACCATAAATGCGTATTCATACCCAATCATGAAATCCGCGGAGAGTTTGTGAATGCCGTTTCCGTATCGGAGTGGGGAGAGGTTTCAAAAGCGCTGAGGCAGTCGGCGGGGCTCCTGAATGCCATCTGGCAGAAGCGGCCGGAGCAGGTGGCGGCAGGAATCGAGCTGGCGCATCTGGAGACCTCCCATCTGCAGTATAACGATGAAAATGCCTTAAGCTATACCATATCTCTGGCTCTGTACGCCGCCAGGAATTTTTATACGGTAATTTGGGAGATGCCTTCCGGGAAGGGATTTGCCGATATGGTATATCTTCCCAAAAAACGTTTCCCGGAAAAACCTGCTCTGGTGGTGGAACTGAAATGGGATAAAAGCGCACAGGGAGCCATCCGGCAGATCAGGGAGAAAAAATATTGCCAGAGCCTTACAGAGTATCAGGGAAAGCTGCTTCTGATAGGGATAAATTATGATAAAAAGACCAGAGTTCATAGCTGTGAAATCGAAGAATGGGAGAAGTAAGGCGACATGAATCAGGAAGAACGAAAGAAATATATACTGGAACGATTGAAAATCAGCTCGTCAGTTTCCGTTTCAGAACTGAGTGAAGCCTTCGGACTTTCGGAAGTTTCGGTCCGGAAGCTGCTTTCGGGAATGGAGCAGGAAGGGGTGCTGAAACGGACCTGGGGCGGCGCGGTGAGCGCCTACGGCTCCCTACGGGAATTTTCCCATCAGGAAAATGAAAACAGGCAGATGGAAGAGAAGCGTGCCATCGCCCGGGAGGCCTATGGCTGTATCGGGGACGGAGAGGCGGTCTTTCTGGACAGCGGCACGACCACTCTGGAGCTGGCGAAGCTGATCGTGGCCGGAGAAAAACGGAAGATCGTGCCCTGTACCAACAACATTTTCATCGCCGCCGAACTGGCGAAGGCAGGGGATATGCGCAGCATCATCATTGGCGGGGAGCTGCGCACCAACATCTACTCCTGCGTGGGAAGCCTGGCGCAGCAGGCGCTTTCGGGGCTGTTTTTTGACAAGGGCTTTATCAGCGGCAATCATTTTACCCTGGAGCGGGGCTTCAGTACGCCGACGCTGGGAGAGGCGCAGCTGAAGCGGCAGGTGCTTGCGGCTTCCAAGGAAAGCTTTCTGCTGATGGACTACACGAAATACGGGGACGATTCCATGGTTCAGATCGCCCCGCCGGATGGGATCGACGTGCTGATCACGGACTGGCACATGCCGGAAAACGTGGCGCAGGGCTTCCGGGAGAAAAATGTGAAGGTGATCAC
>DXHY01000006.1 GCA_019113175.1 Candidatus Eisenbergiella stercoravium
GGTCGGCGTCCTGTCAACCTGGATCGTGGCATCCCTGCGCAATGATAAGTTCTTTTCTTTTCAGGAACTGAATGAGGCCATCCGTATCAAACTGGATGAGTTCAACAGCCGTCCATTTCAAAAGAGGAAAGGCTGCCGGCTCTCCGCATTCGAGGAAGAAGAAAAGGCCTTTCTCCTGCCGCTTCCATCCACGCCGTATGAGACAGCCGTATGGTCCTCGGAAACGGTCCAGCCGGATTACCTGGTCACAGCAGGCGGCTGCCGGTACTCCGTACCATATGAATACATCGGCAGGAAGGTTGATATCCGGACAACAGAGAAATGTGTGGAGGTTTTTTACCACAACCAGAGGATCGCGTCCCATGTGAGGGTTTTTAATACCGCGGATCCGGTCTATGTACCGGAGCATATGCCGGAAGCCCACCGGCGTTACCTTAATTATAATGAAGAGAGCTTTCAGCAGTGGGCGGAAGATATCGGTCCGTCAACAGGGACCGTTGTCCGTACCTTCCTCCACGCGCACAGGACTCCCCAGCAGGGATATAAAAGCTGCGCGTCCATGATGAAGCTCGCCGACCGGTTTACACCGGCCAGGCTGGAGGCAGCCTGTGCCAAAGCACTTTCCTATACGCCAAGCCCGAGCCTGAAAAATATCACCACCATCCTCCAGAACGGACAGGATAAGGTGAAAAACGGTACCCCGCCCCGGACAACCGGCAGCTATGGCCTGACACGCCGCGCGGCCCGTGAGAAGGGAGGTGTCCAGGCATGACCATACAGTCTACGATCGACAAGCTCCGCGAGCTGCGGCTTTCCGCCATGGCAGGCGCGTTCGAAGACCAGTGCCGCATCGGCGGCCTCCAGGGCCTCAGTTTTGAGGATCGCTTTGGGATCCTTGTGGACAGGGAATGGGAATCGCGCAGGAACAACCGCCTTGCCCGGCTCATCCGCAGTGCAGGGTTCCGATATCCGGGCGCGTGTATGGAGGATATCGAATACCATGCGGACCGGAAACTGGACCGTGGGAAACTGCTCCGCCTGTCAGGCTGCGGCTACATCCGCGACAGCCGCCATATCATCATCATGGGGGCATCCGGCAGCGGGAAAACATATCTTTCCAATGCCCTGGGTGTTGCCGCGTGCCGAAACGGTTTTACCGTCCGATATATTCGGATCCCGGACCTGCTGAACGGACTGGCTGTCGCGCGGGGAGAGGGCACTTACCTGAAAATGATCCGCTCGTACCAGAAAGCTGACCTGCTGATCATTGATGAATTCCTTCTCACGCCGATGACGAATGAGCAGGCGAACGACCTGCTTGAGGTCATTGAGCCACGGGCAGAGCGCGGATCCATTATCTTCTGCACCCAGTTTGAACCGGACGGCTGGCATGAACGGATCGGGTCACCGGAGTATGAGACCCTCTGTGATGCTGTCATTGACAGGATCCGTCCCAATGCTTATGAGGTTCTGATCGAGGGAGCCGTGTCCATGCGGGAACGCCATGGCGTGAAAGCCCCCGAAGCCGGAGAGGCAGGTGACGGCGATGCTGTATGACGGCTACAACGCATGGGATGAATGTCCGGAAGCCGATGACTGCGAGCTGATCCGTTCCTTTCTTGAACTGGTGGACGCAATGGTCAGGGATATCCAGCACCTTAAGGCTGAGGCGATCCGGGCGAGATACCGGTTTGCCATGGAAACGGATCCCGAACGAAAACAGATCACAACAGTTGATATCCTCTCAGATCTGGATATGCCGCATTATGACAGCCTGGCATATCAGGAGTTTTCCCGGATCTGTTATGATGGGGGAGACCCCATGGCCTTCAAAGAGTTCACAGACTCCATGGTACAGCTTGCAAAGGGGATTGACGATGGCCGGTATTAAGTTGACAAGGTTCCATTATGATTAAATTGCATTCCCTTCCGGAAAACCTGCACTGGCTTACCGGAAGGAATGCACCTGATCAGCGAAAAGTGTGCACTTTGTAAACGGAATATTCACTTTCCCGCATATCAGGGGCTAAAAATCGGTATTAACCGACAGCCCCTTTTTTTGAATATCCTCTGCAATATTAATAATAAACCGAATTTCCGGATACCTCACCCGGCTTACCATACTTCGGCATTCTCTTCCACCAGAGCCTGAATACGCGCCTGAAGATTCTCACCTGATGATATCTCCTGCTCCGTTTCCGTGGTCTCTATCCTGTCTCCGCATGCCGTCAATACCAGCGCTGCTATACACAGGATTACCAGCAGCCTGCAAACTTTTTTGAAAATAACCTCATTCTGCATCCTCCCGCCGTACCATTATCTGTATCATAATTACAGCATACAGTATATTCCAACTTTTCCCCTGATTCAAGGACATTCATAAAATCTTAATCTGCTTTCCATCGCATATTAATCTCTCTGATTTTCCCATTATTTCTATTTTATCACTTCGAACAAAATAGTATTCTTAAGAAACTTCTCTTCCAGAGTATATCCGTGCTCCCGCAAAGCCTCAGTTAACGTATTTTCATGCCCGATGGAAAGATAGAATCTGTCCGGCAGCTGCCCGTCAAAGGCATCGTTGATATATTCCCAATACGCCTCCGTCCCGAACCTGTTTTCCACATTTTCATATTCAAATACAATCTCATCCCAGTAATCCTCCTGAAAGCGGCCATCGTGGGTCAGATAATATGTAAAGCTCGGCGCCTCTCCGAAAGCGACGTATGTTGGGACATCATAGCCTTCCAGCTCATACCACAGTCTCACAACGCTTCTGGTATCGCATTTTCCCTCATAAATGCTGACCCGGTAAAAGCCATATATGCAATACCCCAGCTGAACCACCAGAAGCATTCCCAACAAGCCTCTAAGCACAAGCTTTTTATGGGGGAAGTTCCACAACTCAATCATACAGAAGGCTTCATATCCCAGATACACAATCAATACTGTCCAGATTGGAAGCAGGAACAGGCTGTACCGGTTTCCGAAATCTCCATAGGCATATATTCCGGAACGCACAATCACATAATAAATTATCCATATGGCAATACAGCTTAAAAGATAACAGGTAAACTCCCTGTTTTTCCGAAATCGGATGGAAAGAATGGCTATCATGGTCGCGAGCGGCAGCGCAAGGGCAAATTCCAGTTCAAATCTCGTTTTGGATTCCGTAAACAGCCACTGAGCGGTGGTCAGAAGCATTTTGAAAAAGTCATAAATGACATTATTCTTTTCAAAAGCAACTGTATAATAGTTCACGCTCTGATTCATCTGAAGCTGGATCCGGAACAGGAGAAAATACAATGGCAGTCCGGCTGCGGCCGCTGCAACACCATAAACCAGGGCAATTCTCCCACACAGCTTCCTCTCCCTCTGATTCCATGCCCGGATAAAAAGACTTACCGCCAACGGCAGAATCCCTAACACCGCTCCATATTGTGTATACAGAAGCACCACTGACACTGCGGTAAACCAGACGATATTTTTCAGAGTCAGATTACGAAACGTTTTGAAATAAATGTATAGAAGCCAATACAGCAGCATAATCATCATGTTATATTCCGCTGCTTCCTTCACGTAATACATCCATTCATAGACAAATGAGCTGACAAACACAGAAAGCGCTGCGACCTGCCATACGGCAAACTGTTTCACACAGGCATACAGCCCCAGCATACCCAACAGGCCGAATACCACGCCGCTGAAGCGGAACCACCATTCAGACTCACCAAACAACAGCCATACATGCATGATTAAATTGTACAACGGCGGCTGAAAGCTGTTGGTCTGCAGCCGTTCATACAGATTATTGCACAGGCTGACTCCGCGGATCTGACCGGTCAGATATTTGGAATAATAAAATTCGATCATTTCATCATACCAGAGCGGAGCATCCGTCAGTTTATAAAGAGCCATAAGCAAAAAAACAAGCAGTACGGCTCCCAGAACCAAATATTCTTTCTTCTGAAACTTTTTTAACATTTATCTACCTGTATTCTTTCATCACAGCCCAATCACAGCCGTTTTATTCCTACATACGTTTTCTCTGAATCTCATACAGTCTCATCTCAAAATCCCGCCGCTCCTTCACGCCCAGATTATGAAGGATCAGGCCGGAAAACACAGACTGGATCGCCGCCAGCTCCACGAAACCGCAGACGATCAGAGTCGGAAACTTGTCCACCATCCCGGTCTCCAGGAAAGCGATCAGCACCGGGATGAAGAAGACCGCGGAGATCAATGTAAGCACAATCGCAAGCCCTGCGAAGAACGTCAGCGGCTTGTACTGGCGGAACATCCGCATGATGGTTCCCAGTACCCGGATTCCGTCCGAATAGGTATTAAGCTTGGATTCGCTTCCCTCCGGACGGTCTCTGTAATCCACCACCACGTTGTCCACCTGCATGTTGTTATACACCGCGTGGATAGTCATCTCCGTCTCGATCTCAAAGCCCTTGGACAGCACGGGAAAGCTCTTTACGAACTGATAGCTGAACGCCCGGTATCCGGTCATAATGTCCTGGATCTCCGAATGGAACAGCAGATTGATGCTCTTTTTCACCAGACTGTTTCCCATATTGTGGAAGGGCCGCTTATTTTCCTCATAGTAGGTGGATGACAGCCGGTCTCCCACCACCATATCGGAATTTTCCAGAAGAACCTTGTCCGCCATCTGTCCGGCGCACTCCAGCGGATAGGTATCATCCGCATCCACCATGATATAGCATTCCGCGTCGATCTCGCGGAACATTCTCCGGATAACGTTTCCCTTTCCCTGCTTTCTCTCCCTGCGCACCACCGCGCCGGCTTTTGTGGCGAGCTCCACTGACCGGTCCGTGGAATTGTTGTCATACACATAGACAACCGCTTCCGGAAGCGCCTTCTTCGCGTCCGTTACCACTTTTTCAATGGTCTTTTCCTCATTATAACAGGGTATCAACACCGCAATTTTGTCCATATCCTTTTCTCCCTTTCATACAGTGTCCACGTGGACGTATCCGTGCGGATACCGTTTCTGTCTGCCACGTAAACTAGAACCCCTGATAGATAAACTCCGCCGCGCTATAGTCCGGTCCATAGCTTCCCAGCAGAATCACATAAAACAGCAGCGCATACCAGATCAGCCACCGCACCGGCAGTCTCTTTTTCCCGATCCGCTCCCGAACGGAACCTTTTTCCTGCAGCAGTGATACCGCAAACAGCATAAAAAGCGATACCACCGCAATGGTGAATTCAACCCAGTCAAGCCCCAGCGTGAAAATCGATCCGTCGAAGAGAATGCCCGGATTGAACACGGAAACTGCTCCGTGAAGTATGGAACAGGCTGCGCCCACGCTGTCAGCACGGAAGAACACAAATCCGATATTCACCAGGAAAAAGGTGCGAAGCACACGCAGAACGTCCACCCATTTCGCCTTCGGGTCAATGCCAAGCTTTGCCATTCCCTTCGCGTACACAGGCTCCAGAAGCTCTCCGCAGACAATGTAGGCCCAGTGCAGAAGGCCGGAGCCGATCACATATTTCCAGTCCCCGCCGTGCCAGACGCCGACGGCGAACCACAGAAGAAACATTCCTGCAAAGGTGGTGAGCTGCTTTCCTCTCTTTTTCCCGAATCTGGTCCGCAGCTTCTTTCCCAGCTTCGAAAACAGGCCGGAACGTAAAATCGGGTAGAAGACGTATTCCTTCATCCACACGCCCAGCGTGATATGCCATCTGCGCCAATACTCGGAAATGGTCTTTGAAAAAAACGGCCGTTCAAAGTTTTCCGGCAGCTTCAGTCCAAAGGTCTGCGCAATTCCCAGCGAAATATCCATCCCGCCGGAAAAATTGGTATAAAGCTGGAAGGCAAAGGCAACCGTACCGATCCAGATATAAAGCCCCGGATACTGTGTATAATTCCCGTAAATGGTATCCACAATCAGCCCCATGCGCTCGGAAATGACCAAAACCTTGAAAAATCCCCAAAGCATCCGCTGCATTCCCCGCGTCACCTGCACATAGTCAAAGCAATGCGGCTCAAAGAACTGATTTCCGTCCTCCCGGAATCTGAGAATCGGCCCGGACAACATACAGGGGAAAAACATCCCGTAGAGAGCAAGCCTGCCCGGATTCTTCAAAGGCTCAGCGATTTCAAAATACACGTCCACCACATAGCCGATCAGCGTGAGGGAATAATAGGAAATTCCCAACGGCACCAGCCAGTTCAAGCCATGCAGCAGTTCTCCCTTCCGGAAAAGAGAGGCGATTCCATTTACTGTATTGATTCCGAAATTGATATATTTCAGCAAAAATAAAGCGCCCACATTGACGACAATCACGCCGATGAGCGCCGCCCTTCGCATCTGCTCCGGGCTCTTTCCCCGCTCCTTCAGCGCATCCGCATGCTCACGAATCCAGACCATCCGCCGAATGCCTGCATGACAGACCAGTACGGCAGCCAGCGGGTAAAAGATCAGGAAACCATTGTCCGAAAAAAGGTAATAAAGAATACTGGCCAGAAGGAGAATCACCCACTGGCCTTTCTTCGGCACGATGTAATAGATGAGCAGAACAAGCGCGTAGAAAAGCAGAAAATAAAAGGATGTGATACTCAACGCTTACCGTTCCTTTCGTCAGTCGATCTGGCTTAAAATGATATCCACCATCTCTCCCACGTTCTTCATGGAAACCACCTGACCCATATTGAACTTCACACCGAATTCCTGCTCCACCGCGGCGATCAGATTGATGTGCTCCAGAGAATCCCAGTCTTCGATATCATCGGAAGTGGTTTCATCGTTTACCGTAATGCTCTCATCATCAAACACATCCTGAAACACGCCGTTTAAGGTTTCATATACTTCTTCTCTTGTCATGACATTCCTCCATTTTTCTGTGCATCCATACGGCGCCACGCGGCTTTCTCCGGCGCGGCGCCATATCTCTTTACTTTTCTATTTCAATATAATGGTTCTTCTTTTCATAATTATCCGGGATATCAAAACGCCAGACCGTCTCCTGCTCATTCTCCCGGAGCTTTTCAAAGCCCTGCAGTCCATAAAAATCCCGGACCATGCCATTCTTCGCCGTAGGATAATAATAACCGTAGATTCTGCGGATTCCCCGCGCCTTACAGGTTTCCACCAGCACATCCATCATGGCATATTCCATGTCCCTCTTCAGAACGCGGCAGCTCATCAGCCACAGGTCCAGATGCAGCGCTTTCTCAGCGGAATCTCCTCCGGATTCCCGGCCATCCGTCCGGTCACCGTCTTTCCGGTCTTCCGCTTCCTCATGTCCGATCAGAACCGTCACCACTCCGTTGTCTCCGAATTTATCCTCCAGCTTCCCATACAGGGTGATGCAGGATGGATTCTGCGCTGCTTCTTCAATCTGCGCCTGGGTATAACGCTTCGTGGTCAGATTGAACTGATTGCTTTTATTGGTGAGCTGGGCAATCCTGGCCATATACAGCGCCTCAAAGGGACGGATTACCGCCTTCATCTGCAGGGATTTCAGATAGGCTCCGTAATCCGTAAAGCTGGCCTGCTGCGCCGCCCGCTGCGCGTTGGCCTTATACATCTCATTCCGCTTCCGGTCATCCTCGGAGAGAGAAGTCACCTCAAAATAGCCGTTGTGATCCAGAACACGGATGTACTGCTCCGGCGAACCGATCTCCGGCACGGAAACACCTTCTGCATGGGTGCGCACGATTTCCCGTTCCGCAGGGTTATCATCCACAAACACCAGACTCTCCGGCAGAATATTCATCTCCTTCGCTATTGTCAGAATATTCTCACTTTTAGGTTCCCAATTCGCTTTTATCAGAATAAAATCGTCCGGCCTCAGCACACCGTCCGGATGATTCAGACCGGCCAGCGCGTTTTCTTCCTCATTCTTGGAATCCACATTCAGCATGATGCCGATATCCTTCAGCGATTTCACATAGGACTGGAATTCCGAATACACCTGTCCCATGGAGGTTTCCTGGCCGATCTGCAGATTTTCCACACCGTCGTCTCCCACAATACCGCCCCAGAGCGTATTGTCCAGATCCAGCACCAGAGACTTTTTATTCTTTCCATAAATGGACTTAATAATGTTGGATACGTTCAGCGCCAGCCACGGGATCGCCTTCAGGCACAGGGCATACTTGTACATGTGCCAGTAGAAGGGATCGGACCAGGCGTCCAGCCCGTAGGCCGCAGCCTGATAATTGATATCATTGATATAAAAATTCTCCGTGCTGCGGGCATATTCCGCAAACCGTTCATTCATCCGCCGCACAAAAGCGGTCCGGCCTCCCGGATTTACCCCGTCCTGATTGCCCAGAAGCCGGTAAAAGGGATCCTCCATATTGTTCTGGATGATGGGACAATTCCATTTTTCCCGGATTTTTTCCCACATCACCTGAAAATGTCCGAACTGCTCTTCAAGCGCCGCATCCGCTGCGGTGCTGTCCCAGCCGGGCGCGGGCCAGTTCGTGATGTTCCGATTGCTTGTGTGGATATAAATAATATCCGGATGGAAGGCGTCCAGTTCCTCGTTTCCAAACATGGCGTCCTGCCAGTACTGACCGTATTCCGACTCATAGAAAACGGGCTCAATTCCCTGATTCAGGAGGAACAGCTCCAGAATCCGGATCACGTCATGAGTGGTGCTCCCCCCAAGAACGGCGATTCTCTTCTCCATGCGGGACGTGCCGTCCGCGAGAAGCTCCTTTTTTATATGTTTTGATTTTTTCAGAATATATTCCGGGTCAAACGGATATTCCAGATCTTTTCGCATGGACAGACTCCTTTACTTCGCCCTTTAGCATACCACATTTCGCCATAGGCCGCAATCCAAGATCAACATAAAACCAGTTCACACCGCGCCATTCGCAAAGCCGCGCTTCGCAGCTATAAGAAATCGCCCTGGCGATTTCTTGCTCATCAAGCAGGCGCTCCCCTCGTCCGCTCAGTCACAGACATCTGCTCATGCAAGCATGGCATCTGTCTGTAACTGGCGGACGTGTGAACTGGTAATTAATAATCCGTCCATTCCTCTCTGGGAACGCCGGACACGCTGTTAAAGCCATAGTAGGAGGCATAGGCCACATTCACCCAATAGCCCGGATCCTCCTGGATGTCGGAATTGTATCCGTCACTGTACTTCGTCTCGAAATCCGGGCGCAGCATGGGCACGGTCACATCCGTCACCCCTTCTTCCGCTTTCTGCGTCAGATACACGTCTCTCTCGTTGTATTCCCGGTAGATTCTGGCCAGATTCGCGCCGCTGTCCATGTAGGTGAAAAACATGACGAGAAGCATGCCGGAAATCATTCCCGTTTTCAGGCTGGCAAAAATGGCCTCCCTTTCTTCCACATCCACAAAGAACTGAACCACGGCAATGGTCAGAAAAACGCCGGCACCAAAATAGGCCCTGGCCTGAGGCTCCGCCGTCATCACCAGCGCATAGCAGGTGGCCAGAAACACAAAGGACCACAGGATTCCGTTTCTGGAATATGCCCACAGCGCCTTCCAGCTTTTTTTCTGGTAATAAACAATGATAAAAAGCAGAAGACCAATGATCAGGAGGATCAGAAAATTCTCACGAACCGCGAGCGTGATCTTCTGAAAGCGGGCCATATAGCCCAAAAGGCCGGAATGCTCTTCTTCTCTTGCCGCTGCCCGGACCGCATTTCCGGGGGCAAGCACCATGAACGCAAGTCCCACAGCCTGACCAATCAGTCCGGTAACCATCCATGGCTTCAGGAGCCGGCCGGAACCGGCATTATTCTTTTTTTGTTCATAAAGATAAAAGCCAAGGCACAGAAGCACCATCAGCAGGCCGCCGCCGGAAGAATTCTCATTGCACCAGCCTGCCAGCACGCCGAGAACAGAAAGAAATACTGCCCACAGCACAGGATGCTTCAGGCCATTCCCGCGATTCAGACTACAACCACGCTTCGGGGCGCTGCTTCCCTCTTTCTTCTCATCCCGTTTCCAGGAAGCGCTCTCCCGCTTCAGCCCGTAACGATACAGCGTGACAAAACTCATGATAATGGCAGAGCCCCACAGATAATTGCAGGCTCCCGTCTCCCACAGCACCGTCTGGCGGAATACCACACCGAACATCCACAGAAGAAGATTGATCAAAAGATAAACCGGCGTATCGTATTTCCTCTTATGCTCCACATTCCAGTAAATCAGCAGCGTGAGCAGGACGAATACAACAGAATTCGCCACATTGAACACCATCTTGTCTGTCAGCAGAAAAAAACGCAGAATCATATGGCATACCGAGCGTCCGGTCCATGTCATATACTGAGTGTATTCCTGCGCAAACAGATCCCGGATGGAGGACGCCTCTGAAACCGTTCTGGAATAAAACAGATCATCCGTCATCATTGGCGTCAGGACATTGAAGATGAAAATCAGAACAAACGCCGCAAAAACTGTCAGGCCAAAAAACAGCCTGCTTCTTTTTTCCTTATATTTAATACACTGCCACTCGAAAACGCTCTTCATCGTAAATCCTCTTCGGTAAGGGACATCACCGCCTCATATTCCACATGCCGTCCCTCTGACACGTGAAAGCCGTTTGCGCCGTGATTGCAGAATTCCTCCCCCAGTTCCTCCGGGAGGACCGTGCCGGGATGAAACAGGATTTCCAGATTCCGTCCCTTTTTCTCTGCCCTTTCCTTCATGGTGGGAAGCAGCCGCTTCACCCGTGCCTCATCCATATGTCCGCTCATCACCACGCCCCACAGAAACATGGGCGCATTTTCTTTCTGCCAGGACGGATGATTCCTCGCCGCCGTCTTCTCCATTCCCGGAGCGAGATAATTCAGGATCAGGTTCTTCACCCAGTTTATGGGAGAATATGTTCTCCACAGACCGGCACTTTTCAGATAGGGCAGAACCGGCTCCTTTGTTACCCGGATATACTCCGTGGGATAAAGCCGTTCCACGATCACCTCCAGCAGCGCCCAGTATACAACCGGAATCATCTGTGTATGCTGGTGGCCGTCAAACCGCAACGGCATTTCCGTTCCAAATGCTTCCCGAAACCGCTCCGTCTGCGCTGTGATCTCCGCCTTCAGCTCTTTTTTCAGCTCCAGAAACACCTTCGGCGTATAATTCCATTTAAAAAGCGTTCCCCAGCTTATGTTGAAATATCCATTTTTATCCACCAGATGGGGCACCTCTGCCGGGTCCGCCGCACAGTGCCCTTCCATAAAATTCAGATGCACCGTCAGACGGGGTTTCTTTGGAAAGCTGTCATATTCCGCCTTCAGCTTCGCCGCATATTCTTCAAAACAGGACATGTTGGTCAGGACGCTGACGCCGTCCAGCTTCCCCGCCCGCAGGCAGCGCAGAATATCCTCTGAGGAATGTGGAGATATCGCATAATCATCGGCATGGATTTCAATTTGAGGCATGAGGTTCCTCCTCTTTTTCTGTACTGTGGCTCTGAATATTTCCCTCTTTCCAGATAAATGATTCGACAATATATCTGGGCCGGGCTTTCGCTTCCAGATAAATCTTGCCCACATATTCTCCCACAATTCCAAGAGAAAAGATTGTCAAACCTCCCATGAGAAGGGACACCACCAGCGAAGTGGTATATCCGGGCACGTTTCGTCCCAGAAACCAGTCCGCAATGCAGTATACAATCATCACAAAACTGAACACACTCACCAGAAAACCCATTATGGTAATCAGCTGAATCGGCCGGGTGCTCATGGAAGTGATTCCGTCCGTTGCCAGGGTCAGCATTTTCCGGAATGTATATTTGGAGGTTCCCGCCTCCCGCTCCTTCACGTCAAAATAGACTATATCAGACTGAAAACCCATGGTGGGAATCAGCCCGCGCAGGAACAGATTCACTTCCTTATACTCTGCCAGCGCATCCAGCGCCTTCTTTGACAACAGACGGTAATCTGCGTGATTGCTCATCACATTACAGCCAAGCAGATGCATTAATCCGTAGAATCCATTAGCGGTCAGCTTCTTGAAAAAACCGTCCGTATTCCGGTCATTTCGAATACCATATACAATCTCACAGCCCGCCTGATATTTTTCCAGGAACTGATCCAGCGCCTCTATATCCTGCTGCAGGTCCGCATCGATGGTCACCGCGATATCCGCGTGCTGCCTTGCCGCCATCATGCCGGCAAGAATGGCGCTCTGATGCCCGTAGTTGCGGGAAAAGCTCAATCCCGCAAAAGCCGGATCCGCATCGCACAGGCTGTGGATGAGCTGCCAGGTTTTATCCCGGCTCCCATCGTTGACAAGGAGGATTTTGCTTTCCGGCGAAACCTTTCCTTCCTGCATCAGCCTGTCTAATTTTTCCCTCATCACCTGCGCGCTGTGCGGGAGGGCCTCCTCCTCATTGTAGCAGGGGACGACAAGGTAGAGGGTGTTGGGTCTGTTGCTCATTTTCCTCTTCTTCCTTTATTTGCTTTATTTGGTTTCTGATTCTATCATAACCACTTTATCTTTCCTGTAAAAATTCTTTACCACCCAGTTGGTAAATGCATTTTCATCCGACGTCACCGGCATATGCATCAAAGGTCCCTGATCCGGATTAATCGGACAGAGATATGCCTCTTTAATTGAATCATCCAACAGAATCTCCATCTGAGATGCGATCTGCTCCCTGAAGTCCTCTGCCTGACCACTGGCCACATACTCAAAAACCTGCCTGTCTACGCAGGTATGCATCCATTCTCTGTTAAACAGAAGAAACAACGCCATGATCAAAAGCCCGGGAAACAGAACTCTGATCCGGTATTCTGCATCCGGAATACTCTTTTTTTCTCCCGCTTCCCTGCGTTTTTTCAGTTTCACCATGAACCAGCCTTCACAGTAAAGAATTGCAGATACCGCCGCGGGCAGAAACACAAACCACCGGACTGTCGCCGGTCCCAGCGATACATCTATGGAATCAAAACGCTCTGAATACACCTCCGGTGCAAACATTGCGCTGAAGCAGCCAAACATGGCGATTACAAAGAGAAGAGGAAACGGAAATGAAAATTTACCTTTTTCCGTCACTTTTCCCATGGATTCCAGGCCAAACAAAGCAATGACAAATAACACAACAAATGCAGATGTTTTTTCCGTTACATAGGTTCCAATTGTTATCATTCCCCTGCGCAGAGATTCCACTATCGTATAAACTGCGAGAGAAACATCAAAGCCAAATTCCTCACCGCCGCGTACTGCATTTCCCGGCGCCTTACACTGAATTATAAAACAGATCAGACAAACAAAAAAGGGAATGCATAAAAACAGTATTCTTTTCCGATTTTTTCCCCATCCCAGTACAAATACAGTGAACAGAACCATAAAAAAAAGAAGACTTGTGAAATAGCTGCTCCCGCCTATAAAAAAGCCGCACAGAGTCAGCAAAAACAGCCAGAGTTTTCGTCCCGTTCTAAAAAAAGCCGACAGCCAGGCCAAACCAAGAAGACCTACTGCGTGCGGCAGCATATAATGAACTGCCCCAACATACCAGTACATACCAATTGCCGTGCTGGGAATAAACTGGTAAGCCGCAGTCAGGAGAAGCGCCGTATAGATAACACAGTCTTCTACCGGCATTTTTATCACCTTTACACATATTTCATGCATAAATACCCATGTTGCCGTAATCACCACTCCCGTCATAAGAAACGGAACAATCCAGAAGGAATACGGAGCAAACACCTCCGGCATCAGAGAAAACAAAAACGTGGTAGTCCAATCCCCATTCCACGAATTATAAAAATTTACAACTGTTTCCACGGCAGCCTTCAAGACTGCGGACAGGGAATGGGTATCCAGCCAGGCTGCATGAGTCAGTGCGCTGTATCCATAGTCATCTCCGCTCGGCCTGGCATAAAACGCCAGATACCAGATCGGAAGCATGCTGAGAAAAAACAGCAATACGGCACACCAGGCAAACACCTTGTTATTCAGCTTTCCGGCCAGTTTTTGCAATCGTTTCATTAAATTCTTTCACCCCTTTTCCCCCTTCCCTTAACTCTGTATGTCCTGCTGCATTTCATTCAAATATCGCGTCAATCATACCATCCTGGGAAATATGCGTCAAGCACCGTGCATTTCCTTTATCTGTTTTCCTTTCCCGTCTGGATTTTTTCCAGCAGCTTATGTATAATAAATGCGATTAACTATTTATTTAAAGAGGGGATTATCCATGCAGCACGCATTAAATAAATGTCTGAAATACCGCTTTGAGTTTCTTTATGCTTTTCTGACCATTTTGATCGCTTTTTCGCCCTATATCCGGCAGGATCTGATCGTCGGGTCTGATTATCCTTTCCATCTTGCCCGCATTGAAACCCTTGCCCAAAATCTATCCTATGGCCTTTTTCCCAACAAGGTTCACGTAGATCTCTGTTACGGATATGGCTATGGAGTAGGTTTCTTTTATCCTGATTTTTTTCTCTATATTCCAGCCATTTTTATGCTTTTGGGTTTTTCTCTGGAGGTAGCCTTCAAACTTTTTGCAGGGATTCTGCTCAGCGCCATTTTTCTCTCCATGTTTTACTGTGTATACCGTCTTACGTATGACCGCTATGCAGCGCTTGCAGCAGCCGCAGTCTTCCTGTTCTCCAATCAGGTCCTTGGAAGTTTTTACTATTCTTTTACTTTGGGAACGTCAACCGCTTTGATTTTCATCCCCCTTGCCATATGCGGTATGTACCTCTTTCTTGCCCGGGATGAAAATCCCTGGATGCTTGGTCTGGGTTTCACCGGCCTTCTTTATTCTCACGTATTAAGCACCTTCCTGGCGGTTATTATATGCTCTATTCTCCTGCTTATATATTTTAAAAAACTTTTTCGCACCCCCAAGAAGATCGGTCTGCTTTTAGTGACTGTATTATCCGTTTCTGCTCTGACTGCTTCCTTCTGGCTTCCTATGCTGGAACAGCTCTTTGCTCAGACCTTCCGCCTTTCCGAACCCTGGACCTGGGTGGACGACAACGTGCTTCTTTTGTCCAGACTGATTCACTCTGAAGGCTTTGGATGGACTCTGACCATTCTGGTTCTTTTATCAGGCTTCCATGTGATTTGCCCATCCACGCCAGACAGCTCTGCCCATTTATCTGATCAGCAGACTGCTTCAAAAAAGGGACTTCGCCTCTTCTATTGCTTTGGGCTCATACTGTACCTGCTTCCGGTCTGCAGTAAATTCTGGCAGATTTTTCGTTCCATGTTCAAATTTCTCCAATTTCCCAATCGTCTTCTGGTACCCGCTGCTGTTCTGATGATTTTTGCAGCCGGTATTCTTTTTTCTTCCACCATTACATCTAAGCATCAGAAAAGAATAGTTGCCATGCTTCTTCTTGCTGCGGCACTTTATACCGGCATAAATTATATTGGTGACAGCTTTGAAATGACAGAAGATTTCGGCGGCCGGATCCTTTATCATGAGATTGCCGGTCTTGGAGCCGGCGAGGAATATCTCCCAATTGAAACCACACGGGACGATCTGACGACGCCCAATTTAGCTTTTTCCGAATTGGGGGGGGCAATTTCAGGCACACGTATAAACGAAGTTTTTCTTTTCCCCGCTTCTCCGGAATCTGATTATTATGATGTTCCTTTCGTATGGTACAAAGGCTACAGGGCCTGTACCGACAGCGGCATGCAACTGGAAACTGTAAAAAATCCGGAGAACGGGCTTGTACGTGTTTTAACAGATTCACTGGAACAGCCCACTACGATAAGCGTCTATTATTCCGGTACAACCCTGACAAAGCTTTCCTGTATTATCAGCATTATCAGCTTCCTGTTTCTTTTCACTTCCGGTATACTGCGTTTTCTTAAGTATACCGGAAAGCATCACAGGCATTAATTTTTTTCCACTCCCTGTACCACTGCGCAAATCGTTTCAGCCCTTCGCTGATCTCCGTAGATGGCCGGTAGTCAAAATCCTCTATCAGTTCATCCACATCCGCATAGGTCTGATACACGTCGCCCGGCTGCATCGGATAATACTCCTTCAGGGCTTTTTTCCCAAGCGCATCCTCCAGAGTCTCAATAAAATCCATCAGCTTAACCGGCTTATTGTTTCCTATGTTGTAAACCTTATACCGGTCCCCTTCTTCATTCGGGAGCGGCGGATTATTCAGTATTCGAACGATCCCTTCTACAATATCATCCACATAGGTAAAATCACGATACAGGTCGCCCTGATTAAAGATTTTAATCGGCTCTCCCTTCATGATTTTCTCACTGAAGCTGAAGTAAGCCATATCCGGTCTGCCACAGGGCCCATATACAGTAAAAAAGCGAAGTCCTGTAGACGGAATTTTATATAAATGACAGTAGGTATACGCCATTAATTCATTGCTCTTTTTGGTCGCCGCATACAGACTGATCGGTCTGTCTACAGGGTCACCAACAGAAAACGGTGTCTTCCGCTGATTTCCATATACAGAAGAGGAGGAGGCAAAAAGCAGATGCTCCACCGGATGCTTTCCCTCGTCCTCAGAATGCCTGCAGGCTTCCAGAATATTATAAAAACCGACTATGTTGCTTTGAATATAGGCATCCGGGTTTTCAATGGAATATCTCACGCCTGCCTGAGCGGCAAGATTCACCACTATATCCGGTTTATTTTCAGAAAATATTCTTTCCACTTCTCTTTTTTCCGAAATATCCAGCCTTTCAAACTTAAATTTCTCATATTTTTCCAACTCTGAAAGCCGAAGCTGTTTCAGCCGGACATCATAATAATCATTCAGATTATCCACTCCAAAGACTGTAAATCCTTCTTTCAACAAACGTCCTGCCAAATGATAGCCAATAAATCCTGCTGCACCGGTTATCAAAATCTTTTTTGTACAATCCGGGGTTCTGTAATCCGCTCTCATTTTTCATTCTCCTTTTCTCTACGTTTTCTGCTCTGCTTTCTTTCCAAACTTATAATTCCATACCAGATACAGGAATGTTCCCGGCACAAATCCGGCCATATACCACAATTTCTGTTTCAGGCCATCCGCCATCCTTTTACCCGAATAATGCGCAAAGTGCCCATAGATCACATAAAGCAGACACATCTTACACTTCGTCTTTCTATTCACAGACGTATCATTGAGATACAGCCGGGCACGTTCCGTCATGGCTTTTGGAGAATGTATCTTCATCCGCCTGCCGGAGCGCGTCAGACCGCCCTCCAGATAATCAGATATGTAGACACACTGATTGATATGAACCATTTTATAGGGACCGGACATCTGTATCCAAATCAGATCCTCCGGCACAAACTTTTCTCCTTCATATACAGGAAATGGGTACTGCTTCAGCACATCGGTAAAAAAAACTTCCGCCTTATCTCCGGCAATCCCCGCATTGATACGGGCATTTATATAGGTATCTATCCACTCATCCTGCGGATAAAATGCATCATTAACCCTTCCGTCCGGATAAAAGCGCAAAAAGCTGTAGCCGCACAACCCTTCCATTTTCCGATACTTCTCATGATATTTTAAGATAATTTCAACCGCATTCTCCGGCAGCCAGTCATCGCTGTCTACAATAAAGGTCAGCTCTGTTTCAATCAGGCCGATTCCCATATTGAGGGCAGTATGCTTCCCTCCATTTTCCTTATATAGATAGCGGAGGGGAAAATCCGCTTCTGTCTTCCAAAGTCTTACCAGATCTTCCGTTCCATCGATACTTCCATCATCCACCACCAGCCAGCAGAAGCTTTTTGAGGCCTGCTCACACAGGCTGGCATAAAGCTTCTTCAAATTCTCTTTCCGGTTATAGGTGGGGGTCAATATGGTGACCGCCTGCATTGTATTACTCACTTATCCGCTTCCTTTCAGCCGTCCTCTATTTTTCAGTTCTCTCTGCGGCCTTCAACATTTGATCCGCAATCGCCTGTATGGGAAACTGCTCCCGGATTTTACTTCCGTTTTCCGAAACAAACACCGCAAATGCAGGATCTTTGGCAATCTTTCGCATGGCCCCCGCCATCGCTTTCTGATCTCCCACCGGAACCAGAAGCCCATTTCTTCCATTCTGAATATATTCAGCGCAGCCCCCGATAGGACAATCCGTTGCGATAACAGGAATCCCCATCGCCATCGCTTCCAGCATAGAATTGGATATTCCTTCAAAATCGGAGGAGAGCACATACATGCCAGCGTCTGCGATCCGTTTCCTGACATCCGGGCAGAAACCGTGCCAAATCACTTTTTTTTCAATTTCAAGTTCAACCGCCGCCTGTTTTAACGCTTCCTCCAGTTCTCCCTTTCCGAACATCTCAAGCACATAATCCGGATAATCTTTCTGGAAATCTGCAAAAGCCCGCAGAAGAAGCTCCGGATTTTTCTGCCGATGCAGACGTCCCACAAAAACAACAGACCTTCTCCGCTCTCCCTGGAACGGCTCCGGTACAGACGGATCCACCGGATTGGGGATTACCATCATTTTCTTCTGAAGCCTTCCGGGAAAATACCCCATACACTCCCTGGTCTGTACTGCAATTACAGCCGCCCTCTCATATGCCCAGTTACGCAGCGGTCCCTGAAGCCCCTGTCTGGGATCGTTCCGTTCCGATACAAACATCCGGATGCCCAGCCCCAATGTAGCCAATGCGCCGAAAATAGTTCCCATCACGCTGAAGGAATAGATCAGGCAGCCTTTGTTTTGTTTAAAATACTTTCTCATGCGCTCCAGCCGTTTTATCTGTATTAACGGTCTTCCATGCGACTGTTCGGAAACACAGAAAAGCTCCACACCGTCATCCAGCCGGTAAGCACACTCATCCCCTGCAAACATCATAATGGCAACTTCTATCCCCCGGCTCCTGTATTCATTCGCAAGCAGGGAAATCACTCTTTCCGTACCTCCGCCGGTCATGTTCGGTATAATAAATACAATCTTCACTTTTCGTCCTTTATTTCTGCTTTTTTTTCATTTTATCGAGAATTTCCAGAATTGTCTCTCTATATAAAGAAAATTGATGATTTTTCAGCACCAATTCATAGCTTTTCGCTCCCATTTTCTGAATATTTTCAGGTTGTTCTATGATTTTCACAATTTTCTGATACAAATCCTCCGCATCCTGATCCCTGAAAATATACCCGTTTTCTCCGTTTTCAATATAATCTGCCGTTCCATTATCATCTCCGGATATCACGGGCAGAGAAAAAGCCATCGCTTCCAGATGAGACACCGCTGCCGGCTCATCTGAACTTGGAAGGACAAAAAGATCTGCCTTTCGGTACAGTTCAAAAACCTCTTCCCTGGACAGATTTCTTCTCAGCTCCACCAGCGCCTGAAGTCCTTCTCTTTCCACATACCGGTTCAGCTCCTCATAGTATGATTCCTGAAAGGCATTGGAGGACTCTCCTGCAATCACAAGATGAACCGGATAATTCTCTGCCAGCCGCTGCGCTGTCTGAATCATCAGCATATGATTCTTTCTCTTCTGATATTTTCCAATACAGAACAGATTGATCCGTCCGTCCATAAACCATTTTTTTCCCTGAGGGCTCAGCTGCGGCTTCATGAGGAACGGAATAAAATATACCTTCTCCGGCTTCTCCTTCTGCAGTACAAATCTTTTGGATCTGCGCACCGGAGTAATGCTGTATTCCGGAAGCAGTGCATAGAGAACACGGTACACAAAAGATTCTTTTCTTTTTTCATAAAGAGGACTCTGATAATACAAAATCACCGGCCAGCGGTTCAGCCTGCACAGAAACGTCACCACGATCGAATAGACGGAACGCTCTCTTGTAATCACCACATCCGGTCGAAACCGTTTCATTCTTCTGTACAGCTTCCAGACAGGAGGAAAACCGCATTTCAGTTTCATATCAGCCGCATATTCACTCCTCTTTCCGGCCAGTCTGAGATAAACCGCCTGAAGCAGGAGAAACAGTCGTGAGTATCCGATGATCTCCGGGCGGATTACCGAATAATCCTCTGTTTTTCCTGCATAATGCGCCAGAAAGCAGACCTCATTTCCCGTGCTTTTCCACCCCTCCATCACTGCCGTCTGATTGGTATGATAGCGGGGGGCCACATACAAAACCCTCATGGTGCCTCCTCTTTCAGCTATTATGACCGTCCGCCTGTTCCCCCAGAACATCCTTCTTTTCTCTGCGGATCACCTTTCCATCCGCCACCTCATAAATCACATCCACATTTCGAATTGTTGTAAGACGATGTGCTATGATAATCATGGTTTTCAGCCCTTTCAGGCTGTCGATTGCCTCCATGACCGAAGTTTCCGTTTCGTTATCCAGTGCGGATGTAGCCTCATCCAGAATCAGGATTTCTGGATCATGATACAGCGCGCGGGCGATACCAATCCGCTGACGCTGACCGCCGGAAAGGCGAACGCCGCGGTCTCCTACCACCGTATCCAGCCCATTCGGAAGGCTGTCCACAAAATCAAAGAGCTGCGCCTTATGCAGCGCATTCTGTACCGCTTCCTCATCTATCTTATCTTCAGGAATTCCGAAAGCGATATTATTCCGGATCGTATCATCCGACAGATAAATGGTCTGCGGAATGTAGCCGATTTCTTTCTGCCAGAGACTTATGTTCCTTTCAATATCCATTCCATCCGCCGTGATTTTTCCCATCTGCGGCACAAGAAGACCAAGAATTATATCAACCATGGTCGTTTTCCCTGCTCCGGATGCTCCGACAAAAGCAATGGAACTTCCCTTTTCAATCTGAAAGCTGGCCTTTTCAATGACATTTTCTTCGGCATCCGGATAGTGGTAGCTCACATTCTTTATCTTTAAAAGATGCTCAAACTTCCATTCTTTTGGCTCATCATTTTTCACATCCTGTACGCTCTCAGTCATCCTCAGATCGTGATATATCAGGTCTATAGACGGAAAAGAATATAACACAGTTGCCAGATGTTCGTTAATTCTTCCGACTGATGGCAGAAGCCGAAAAGCTGCAACCGCAAATACCGCAAGCTGCGGTATAAAATCTGTAATCTCTTTTTGACCTGCAAATAATTTCATTATCACTGCAGCAAGCAACCCGGTCATGCAAACCGTTTCTATTGCATATTTAGGTAAAATGCGAATTAACGTACTAATTCTAAGTCCGTAAATATATTTTTTAAAATAAGAATCATAAGTTTCTACAAAATAATCTTCCCGATTCAGGACCTTGATTTCTTTAATTCCCCCCAGTGCCTGATTCATCCATTTATATATATTGGCCTTATAAATCTGACTTCTTTTTCCAAGGTTCTGTGAAAATTTTTTAGATATATATACAAATACCCCCAGGCAGATAATTAAAAGCAACACAACTATAATCGTAATTGACTGACTTACAATAAAAAGATAGATTCCCATTACAATACATACACATATCTCTGCGATTAACTCAAGAATATGTATAATTGCTTTAGCAAATAGATCCGTATCCTCCTGCATACTTCTTTGAAGTTCCGCCATATTTTTATTCAAATGAAAGGTATAAGGTTCTTTCATGTAGGAAGCTAAAAGTCTGGTAGACAATTTTCGCTGCACATTAAATGAAAACTTATAAATCGCATTTTTTTCCACGGTTAAATATATATTTTTAAAAATATATATAAACATAATCGTCCCTGCAATTGCAGCAAGAAATGCTTCTACAGACTGAAACCGCAATGTTTCATAGAAAAAATTTAAAATCCTGTTTTCCCGAATCGCGTCCGCTTCCATGATGATATTAATAAAAGGAGTGAATATAGCTACCCCCATAAGCTCCAAAAAGCTCCCTATCACAATCGCTATCATCAAAAAAAACAGCTTTATCTTTTCCCCTCTGGAAAAAATATATGCCAATTTACCTGCCATCTACACTACCTCTCCTTTCATTGGGACAATTGTATCTCTTATGGTAATTAATTCCTTTGTTCAAGATCATCTCTATATCATATTTTTCATTTCTGCTTCTTTTACAAATCCTGGCTGCATAACTCACCTGCGACAATCCAGCAACCAATCCATCGCAGGAAGCAAGAGTATACATATCCCTCAGCACCTCATATCCTAAAAGATAATGATGATTCGGTCTGCTGGAAGCGCTGTTCATAACGCTTTCCATTCCGTCATCCCGGGTAGCATCCTGATAAAAGCACAATTTTTCACCAAATCTGTCTTGGAACAGTTTCAACGCACTCTTATCATCAGTCGCAAGAAAAATATGGTTATAATTGCCTTCCCCATATATATCTTCCGCTTTTTTCAGATATTCTTCTGGGCTTACTATAATTGGGTGTCCGTTATAGTTCCATTTAAAATCGGTCCCTCTTACATGCACGCCCAATATCTTTCCTTCCATCGTTCCAAGCTTTTTCCAATCTTCGTGAAGAAGATTCCTGACCGTGCTGTTTACACGTATATATTTTTCAAAAATACGCCCCATCTCATCCAAATGTCTTTCTGTCTTCGTGTATCCTCCTTTTTGATCATTTAAATTATTCGCAAGGATAACATTTTCTCTTTTGCTTTTCACAACACAGCCATAGTTTCTGATATCCTGCAATTTTATATCGCCTGGCTGATCAAAATAATATTCAAACGGATTTGTCGTGCCATTAACCGGATGATCTTCCGCATATCGTGATTCTTCAGAAAATTCCACCACTGGTATCATGTTCATCTGATCAGCAAAATACAGATATGCCAAAAGTTTATTAAAATCCGCAAAAAAGCCTGCCCCTGAAGGTTCCATAAAAATATGATATACTATCTGTGCATCTTTTCCTTCCTGCTTTTCTATGGATACCACATTATATTCTATTCCTATTTTATTCACACTATCAACATATCTGTCATCATCCCCATGGGGAAAACATGCGAACGCAAACCTCAGCTGTTTTTGGGTCTTTCTGATTTTTCTAATAATGTCATTCCAATTATACATTTTTATTTATTCCACCATACAGACAATCTGATCCAGATATTCTTTATATCCGGCTTTTTTATTAGCCTCTATCCCAACCACGGAATGCTTGAATAAAGGAACCTTAACCTTTGCCTTTTGCAAAAACCATTCATACTCCATATCAAGATTTCCAATATCAATGGCCCGATATCCATTAAGAAACAGTTCTTCTGTTAAAAATTTTGCCGTCACACCTACAGAAAGCAAAAACAATCTGTCTTTTCCAAATTTCAGACATTCTTTTATGATTTTTTTTCGCACTGAAAACGCATTTTTACTTGGACATATTATTCTTTCCACACTGTCTGCCAAATTCAGCAGATCATTTCCCACACCGTTGTGGGTTGCCGCCCCTTCAACCACTACTACTTTTTTACCTTCCCATACATGCCGGAACTTCTCAAACCAGTCTGCGCTATGGGATTTATCTGCATAAGTAATATACCCACGGGTAACTGAAGTATTATAATAAATCTTATTAATATTACAGTATTTTTCATAAGTATGTCTGAAAAACATTAAATGATCCTGCCAAAAATGTTTTGATGAAGGGACATAAATGTTGAGATTGCCAAAAATATCCGGCACTGTCACAATTAAATCTTCATATGGATAAGACAAAATTCGTTTCAGCCCTTCTGATATATCAGAATTACCGGACTGCGTAGGGATACTCCTCCCTGCTATTACAACAATTTCGCCATCCCCAAATCTTACCATACTTTTCTCTGTATTGAGAAGAATATCCAATGTTTCATCAACCGTGTGCACTTTTATATGGTTTGGCAAAAACTTATAACGGTGAAGAATATACAGAATAACAGCAATCAAACGCTTTACCGTTTTTCTTGCCCACGAAATCATTTTTTCTTCCTCCCTGCCTCCGGAATAAAATCATTTTCACTCAGGCTGTAATGATTTCCCATAAACAGTTTATGCTTTAACACCCACCAGGCCGGAACCCAGATATACTTATGCATGGCCGGTGAAGCGCTTCCGATCATCCAGCAGTTTCTGTCACATTTTCTGGTACACTCCCGCACCTGCTTCGCCTGTTCAGAATTCCACAGTTCGTCCCACGACTGCTCCTTCAGATTTCCCATAACAGCCTTCTGCGCCATTCCGTTACATGGAATCACATCACAGAAAGGATCAATAAAAAACGCATTTTTCGACATATCACAGGGCAAAAGCCGCTTATTACCATAAATATAGTTGATCAGCCCATGATTGAAATAAGCCCGGAACCATTTTTTCGGAGATTTACTCTTTAACAGCTCATTGATCAGCTTCTCAAAATTCTGAGAAACCTTGTATTTATCATCAATTTTATTATCCGTCTTGCGGAAATAAAAGGAATTGTGAAGCGTAGCCGTTGCAAATTCCATTCCCATATCGTTTGCAATGTTATATAACGGCACCAGATCCTCACAGTTCATATCCTGCACCGTCATGCCAAATCCCACGTCCGGATGCTTCATTTCCACCAGCGTTTTCAGCGTATTGTATCCCCGGTTAAATCCATCCGGTATGCCGCGGATCGCATCATTGGTCTTCTGAAGCCCCTCGATGCTGATCCGGATTCCCACCTTTGGGAATTCCCTGCACAGAGCGATAATGCGGTCGGTAAAATAACCGTTCGTGGATATCACAATCCGGTCGCTCTTTTTATACAGTTCTCTCACGATTTCCGGGATATCCTTACGGATAAAGGGTTCCCCGCCAGTAATATTTGTAAACGCCATTTCCGGAAGCTTCTTTATCACGTCCAGCGTGATCTCATCCTCCGGTCTGGTAGGATCTCTGAAACAATCGCACATATTGCAGTGCGCATTGCAACGATAGGTTACTATGACTGTTCCGTATAAGGTTCGTCTGCTCATTCTATTTTCCTTTCCTGATTTTCCATTTCGACAGTTTGGACATTCTCTCTTATTATCTCTTCATAGAGTATACATAACTCCGGCTCATCATGCAAGGCTACTGTATATTGAGTCAGATTTCTTACACTCAAAATCAACAATATTCCGTCAAAGAAAATCTACATACTCGATGCAATAGCCCGATATTTTCCCTGAATGATAGATCTCATTCGAATCAATCCACTTGTAATCCTGCAATATTCCCTTACGCCAAAGAGAAACAAATGTTTTGATTAGCAAGGTCTGCATCAACAGCCTATTTTTATCATTCCCTACCAAAAATAACACGATGCTGGTCTCATTAACTTTTATACAAAAAACAAAACAATAACAGCCATCGCCGGGGACAGACATTTTTCTGTTTTTTTCAATATCACAATTATTGATAACAGAGTCATGAAAATTGCCCATTTTCTCCAGAAGCCATATTATATGCAGCAGATAGTATGTCCAAAATCAACTCTATATCCACTTCTATATTATCCAGCTTTATTCTTTCCAGTTTGCCTTTCTTATAAAAAATCCTGCCGTATCCAGCTTCTGCCCATTGCTCTTCATAAAACGACTTCATCACAATTTTCTTCAAAACATCAAGTTATAAAAAAGAATCCACGATGTCCTTCCTCCATTTACTAATTTTTAAGCCTATCTTAAAACTGCTTCAAAACTTTAATGCTTCTCTTCAATGTGATCCCTAAAGCTCCCTTTACCTGATTTTCTCGAAGAGCTCTTACGCCTTCCACAAACGAAACCAGATACGCTTTCAGCCCACTGCTGCTTGTGCCCCCATAATACATGGAAATCAGCGTTTCAGGAATATAGGACAGTTTTGTGCTTCCATCCTTCAAAATTCTTACCATAAATTCATAATCAGCGGCACATCTGTAATCCTCTTTATACAGTCCATATTTCTCATATATCTCCCTTTTCAGATATAAGGTTGGATGGCCGGGCATCCATCCTGACCGGATATCTCCCTCACCCATATGCCACTTTCTGATAATTTTCCCCTGTTCATCGGCATACACCAGATCAGAATGCGCCCCATCACAGTGCGTTTCTTCAATCGCTCTGACATACTGTTCCACAGCTGTCTCACAGAGATAAAGATCATTAAAAATGGCGATGACATCCCCTTCAGCCATCCGGATTCCTTTGTTTAATGCATTGTAAATACCGGAATCCTTTTCCGATATCCACTTTAAAGAAGAATCAGACTTTGCCCTTTTTTCTATTTCTTCTTTCGTCCCGTCTGTACTCGCTCCATCAACTACTACAACCTCGATATCAGTCCAGGTCTGCTGCCGGATGCTTTCGTAGGATTTTATAAAATTTTCTTTGGAATTGTAGGTTGTCATAATTAATGATACGTGCAACATAGTTTCATTCCTTACATTTTATTCTTCTATCTGACCATAATTTGAAAGTTTTGTATCCCTGTACTCCTCTTTTATACGAAAACCATCTTTCAGCGAATTCCCTCGAAGTTCTATCTTATCCAACACGGCCGCATAGGGAATTGCCGGAAAAGGCTCATATCCTGTCCGGTCATTCTCTTCTGCAGTATAGATACTGATCTCATCACTGATCACATGTTCGGTTACTCCATAGGATGGATAATCTTCCGGGGATACAATTCGAACAAATTCCTGATTTTTCATATATTGTCCGCACAAAAAGATAAACCACACGGCAAAGCCAGCTGAAATTAACTTATATCTTTTTTGTGCTATTCTCATTCTTTCTGTTGCCAGGCCGATTATAATCGCAGGAAGGACATATAAATATGCACGCCCATACCGTATCAACGGAGCGCTGAAGAACCACATTACCAGTCCCAGGGTGGCAACACAGCAGATATAAGCCATTTCAAACTGCTTCTTTCTGATCTCTCTTACCACTAAACATATCACAATAACAATCAGAAGCATATTCAAGAGAACCAACATTCTCTGGGCTCCCGTCAACCCCTGAAACCATAACGGGAACCAAGCCCTAAGAGGATAATCAATCTTATTTACATCTCCGAGTCCCCGTCCCCATGCCATGATTTCATTTCGGTCTCTGTTTACTGTATATTCAGGCATTTTCCAGTCTACAGAGAAAATATCCAACGCGGTATAAGGGTATACCAGATAGCCGGATATCATAACATTGCGCACAAGGAAAGGCAGCACTGCCAAAAAGCCGGTTCCAATACATACTGCTGTTTCTTTCCATTTCTTACTTGAAATCAACCATATTGCCGGAACTGCCGCCAAGAGGACAAGCGGAGCTATGGACAGCTTCAGCGTAACCCCAAAAGCAGACAAAATACACAACACATACTTTTCTTCCATACACTGACACCTAAACCATCTCGCCAGCAGATAAAGCATCAGACACATTGCAAAAAAATCCGTTCCCGGAGATTCCATTCCTCCAAGAGAATTACAGATGTATAAAAGAAGAGCAAAATTCAGCATATCTGCCACACGGCTTGTCCGTTCTGCCTTTCTCATCTGAAACGACAGTAATGCATAGCCAGCCATTACTATTCCAATATATGCATTCATTCCGTGCAGGGACTGTCCATTAATAAATACCCAGCTATAAAGAGCCTGAAGACACAAAAAACTGCTGTTATACGCAAATCGATTATGCAGATTTCCAAGTCCTTTTACATACCCATAGTCTTCTATCCAGTGAATAGCCTGTGCGTGATATAATCCGGTATCATAAAAGGAAGCAGGCTGGCAGGCTATAATCATTCCCATAAAAGTCAAAAGTATAAGGATTATAATGCTGCCATATAGTCTGCTTCTGTCTGCCAGCATCTTTTTTATCCAACCAAACAGCGTTCGGTGAAGAAGAACTGCTATTCCAAGTACTATCAGTAACAGCAGCAGGGAAGCCAGCGTTCTCACTTTATATATCAGACTCATCGCCTGAGCATAGACCGTTGCTGCCATAAGTCCGGTAATTAGTATAAAATCTATTGACAGCAAATTCTTATTAAAGCATTTTCCCAGTACTGTGAGAAAACCAAAGCCCAGTAAAAACGTTGAAATGAAAATCCATCCAAAATTTAATAACGTATAAATCATTTCTTCTCCCCTTAAGCTTGATTTAAATTCTCAGGCACTCCGTTTATGATTCGTCAAGCTTAACTACAACATTATCTTCTATCCGTTTTACATACCCTTTCTCCGGATATGCAGGCATTTCCCGATATATTTCTCCTGCCATGATCTGCTCACACTCTTCCCTGTCACATACACTATATTCTCTGCCAAAATAAATCTCAAAAATTGCTTTCCAGCAGTTATTTCTTCCATTAATATCACTCCAGGCCATACCATAGTGGGCTACGGTCCCCTTAACGATACTGTACAGTTCTTCATTTCCCAGATTAACATCACCACTGATCATTATTGGATAATCCGTAATGCCTCCGCTTACCTCATCGATCTCACGAAGTATAGCTGTTGCTGCTGAATATGTCTTCATCAGATTATTCTGCATGCAGGATTGAAAAACTGATACAAACAATAAAAGGATTCCCCCTACCATAACACTCCCCAACGGAATAATACACTTCTTTATAATAAACGCAAAGTACTGCCCTTTTATTCGCCATGCAAGCATCAGCCACAATATATATACATAATTCATAGCCGGTATCAGGAGTATTCCTGTCGACTCATACAACGATACCTTCGGGGCTATAATCAGCATAATATAACATCCAACGGGCAACAACATCCCTGCCAATATCAACAGGAATAATCTGACCCGGCTGAATTTTTTCCTGTTCTGCCAAAGCAATATTATTCCAAATATAACCAACGTTAAAAACAAAAATAAATTCCAATATTTTCGATGCAGCCAGTCATTATTCAGGAAAACATTTCTGAAAAAATAGTTAATAAACTCTATATAGCAATTCACGATCTGTCCTGGTAATTCGCTGAAGTCTATGTTCCCCATCTCAGAAAATCCTCTGTCAGCAATCAGCGCGAACATCCCTCTCTGCGCCTGCCATCTGGTCAACAACAAATAGATTGCGGTACCACCGCCTCCAACAATCATCAATTTGATGACCTTTCGTAAAATTTGCCGTTCTTCAATTTCCACCTCAAACAGCATTTTAATCAAAAGGAGCACTGACAGTACAATCGCAATACTGATATATGCCTGGTACAGGGTCAACGAAAATGCAACCGCTAAAACAGGAATAAACCAGGAAACTACCCCTTTATGCCTGTATGCTATGTAAATAGCCAAAACATTCAAAAAATATGCAATGATGTAGAAATCTGCGCAATAATAATACGTCAAAGTATGAGCAATGTTGGGAGATGCAATAAGAAATATTCCTGTCAGTATAACTAAAAAAGAACTTTCGATGTCAAAAAGCCTGCAGACAAGCATGCATATTATACTTAATATCAGGATAGAAAAAATGGTAACAGCTGCAGGACTGATTGTATATCCTTTTAACTGTGCCAAAATTTTCAGTCCCCATCTTCCAAGCCCCGTCTCCCATCCGTACCCGTCCTTATAGAGCAGCCCATTCCATAAGGTATCAGGGTTTGTCAGAAAATGAGTGGAAAAGGGCAGGTAAAGAAGTACGCCGCCAAGAAACAGCATTAGATACTGCTTTATCCATAATTTAATAAAATGACGGACCTTTTCCATCGTACAATCATAAAAGTTCATTATTCTTCCATCCCTATCAAAAACACCTTTTTCACAACGATCGCTCATATTATATAAATGAACAAGATCTGTCTTTTTCTATTACAGCCAGCCTATCCCCGCTCTGTCTTTCCGCTCGATCCTGCCGTAATCACAGGTCTGCTGGTACACCAGCATTATAATGAGGCCAGATCCCGTCTCACTGTTATATGTATGCCGAGGGCTCTCTGGTTAAGCCGTATATATTTCCAAACAACGGCTCCCTCTACGCCATCTCCGCGAACTTATCCATCAGCTCCTTATATTCCTGAACATTCGACCGTACAGGAATGCCAGAAAGCAACAGCCCATATGCACTTGTTCCATTCAGATAAACTCTTATTCTCTTTTACGTTGTATATTACTTATAAGTCGCTTAATTCCACCATTCTATACCTGAATTCCCGCAAAAGATCGTAGTGCAATTTCTCCCATTTTTCCACTTCTTCTCCCTTTTCCTTTTTTCTCTGGATTACTATCTCCAACTCATCAATTTTCTCGTTAATAAGGACCAAGTTATAATTTACCTCATGCCGTTTCAGGTATAAATTCAGTTCATAATATATGTACTTTCCAAGTTCGCCATTATATCCAATACTTCCATCCTCATTGCGGTAAATATATTTATAACTATAAATGAGCAAATTTAAAAAACTGCACAATGCGCCTATGCTACTAAAGCCATGACTTCCTCAAAAAGGACGTGTCTTTCCCCGCACTGATAAATGAAACGGAGCCGTTCTTCCTGAATATGGCTAT
>DXHY01000064.1 GCA_019113175.1 Candidatus Eisenbergiella stercoravium
TTGCACAGAAGACAGGACTTCCGCTCACCTCTTATTTTCTCTCGGAATCACAAATAAAAAAGATGTTAAGTCACAGGTTTTAATCTGTGGCTTAACACCATTTTTTACCATCTAACTCTGAAAGTCAGGTATCATACCACTTTTTACAAATCTTTACTATAAATTTTTCATGAAATTAAGATTAATTTTTCACCCGTATTTCTCGCTTTCAGATTTTCTTCAGCTTAGCAAAAGCGGCATACATGATCTTCGTTCCGGCTTTGTCAAAATCCACCGTAACCTGATAATCCCTCGGCCCGTCCTCGATCTTCCTGACCGTGCCTTCCCCGTATTTCATGTGGCACACCCGGTCTCCTTCTCCATATTCCAGCGCTGCCGCCTTGCTCTGACCGCCCCGCTTTAAACCGTTCACCCCGGAAAGGCTGTCCAGGCCGCGGGCGATAAAGGGCCTGTTCTCCTCCGCCGTCTTTTTCGGTTTCACTACGGCTCTCGGCCGGAAATCCGCCACAGGAGCCGTTCCATAATTTCCTCCATAGGGTGCGCTGCGGAAGCGCTCCCGGATCTCCTGATTTTCTTCAAACTCCTCCAGCTCCGGAGATTTACGGAATACCGGAACCTTTTCATCCATCAGATCCTCCGGTACCTCCCGGATAAAACGGCTGACCGGGTTGTACTGCGTTTCCCCGCGCACCATGCGCTGTCTGGCGCAGGTCAGAGTGAGTTCCTCCTTTGCCCGCGTGATTCCCACATAAGCGAGCCTCCGCTCCTCTTCGATGGCAGAAGGATCATCCGAGCTGATCGTCATATAACTCGGGAAAATACCGTCTTCCATTCCCGACAGATACACATACGGGAATTCCAGCCCCTTTGCGGAGTGCAGCGTCATGAGCAGTACCCGGTTGTCCGCCCCGTCCACATTGTCCACATCCGCCACCAGCGCCACCTCTTCCAGAAAGCCGGACAACGTCGGCTCGTCATGGCTGTTTTCATAGGCGACCACCTTGCTGATGAATTCATCGATGTTCTGAATCCTGTCCTGCGCGTCCTCCTCGTCCGAATCCTCCAGCTCCTTCACATAGCCGGTGCTGTCCAGCACATCCTGCACCAGCTCCTCCAGCCCCAGATATTCCATTTTACTGCGGAAGGCCCGGATCATGGTTGTAAACGGTCTGATCTTCGCAGCGCCCTTTCCCACAGCCATGATCTGATCCGCCTCGCAGAGAGCGTCAAAAAAGCTGATTCCCCGCCCGTCCGCATAGTCCTGCACCCGCAGAATCGTTGTCGCCCCGATCCCTCTTCTGGGTACATTAATGATGCGCTTCACCGCTAGATCATCCCTGCCGTTGTCGATGGTTTTCAGATAGGCCAGAACATCCTTGATTTCCTTTCTGGCGTAGAAATTCACACCGCCAACCACATCATAGGGGATCCCCTCCATGATGAAACGTTCCTCCAGCAGACGGGACTGGGCGTTGGTACGGTACAGGACGGCAAAATCCCGGTAATCCGCCCCATAACGCTTCTTCTTCCGGGCAATATCCGAGGCGATAAATTCCGCCTCCTCATATGCGCTGTCAAATCTTTTGAAATGGACCTTCTCTCCTTCTCCCTGATCCGTCCACAGCCGCTTGTCCTTTCTGGCCGTATTGTTCCGGATCACCGCGTTCGCCGCATCCAGAATCGTCTGCGTGGAGCGGTAATTCTGCTCCAGCTTGACCACCTTTGCCTCCGGAAATACCTTTTCAAAATCCAGAATATTGCGGATATTTGCCCCCCTGAACTTATAAATCGACTGATCATCATCTCCGACCACACAGAGATTCCTGTATTTCTGTGACAGGAGTCTTACCAGCTCAAACTGGGCCGTATTGGTGTCCTGATATTCGTCTACGCTGATATAACGGAAACGCTCCTGATAGCTGTCCAGCACATCCGGATTCATCCGGAACAGCTCCACCGTTTTCACGATCAGATCGTCAAAATCCAGGGCGTTGTTCTTTTTCAGCGTATCCTGGTACTCCCGATAGGCCTCCGCCACCCGCCTTTTGGAGAAATCCCCCATGGTATTCAGGTTATATTCCTCCGGTGAAATAAGCTCGTCCTTCGCGGAGGATATCTCGGAAAGCAGCGCCCTTTCCTTATAAATCTTTGTATCGATATTCAGCCGCTTGCAGACCTCCTTCATCACGCTTTTGGAATCATCCGTATCATAAATGGTAAAATTCGTATCAAAGCCGAGTCTGTCGATGTATCTTCTCAGGATCCGCACGCACGTTGAATGGAAGGTTGAAACCCATATGCTTTCCGCTCCGAATCCCACAATGGAATCCACCCGCTCCCTCATCTCCTGCGCCGCCTTGTTCGTGAAGGTAATCGCAAGGATGTTCCACGGATTCACCTGTTTTTCTTCAATCAGATACGCAATCCTCTGCGTCAGCACACGCGTTTTTCCGCTTCCCGCACCTGCCAGGATCAATACCGGCCCTTCCGTCTGAAGCACCGCTTCCCGTTGTCTGTCATTCAGCATATCCAAATTTACCATTCTCTTTTCTCCGTTTCCTGGCAATACAGGCCTTCATTTCTTCTGTGGTTAATCACCGTTCTTTTGCCAAAACAATGATTTCTTCAATCTCTGTCCATCCGCTTCTCAGCATCTGTCTCTTAAAGAGATGCTTTCAGCAGATTTCTGTTTTCCGTACTCTGCCCCCAGGCGTCGAGCGCCAGCTTATAGGTGCTTTCCACCCGGTCGGACAGTTTTTTCAGCTCCTTGTGAATCTCGATCTGCCCATGACGGAGGGCCGAGCAGTAGGACTCCACCTTCTCCAGCCGGAGTTCCATCCCGTCCTGGCGCTTCTCCATGGCGTCGAACCTCGCGTCCATTCCGTCCAGGCGTTTCTCTACGGTGTCGAACCTCGCGTCCATTCCGTCCAGGCGTTTCTCCACCGTATCGAACCTCGCATCCATTCCGTCCAGGCGTTTCTCCACCGTATCAAATCTTTCGTCTATTCCGTCAAACCGGCTGCCGATCCAGGCATCCAGCTTTTCGTCCATCATATCGGATATCGCGTGCAGCAATTCCTGATTATCCATAAGCAATTCCTCCCCGCTAAGCGATCATACCACAAAAGAAATGGAAAGTCTATGCAATTTCCAAAGACCGAAACCTGTATTCTGTTTTCCAAATTGTATGGAAATAAGGATAGAAAAAAGAATTTGTCTCACCTGCAGTCCTGCGGCCGCAACAGAAAATTACGGTCATAGACGATTCACAGAACCATTAATCAGGGAAACAAAATGGAGCATACGGGATTCGAACCCGTGACCTCCACACTGCCAGTGTGGCGCGCTCCCAACTGCGCCAATGCCCCGTGCACATAGTATAATACCAGATATGTTTCTCCTTGGCAAGTCTTTTTTTCTTCTTTCAGATAAATTCACGGACATGGAGTCACCGCCTCTGCAATAGAGGCGGTTTACTCCTTTCAGACATTATCCGGGCTCTCTACTCATCCGATATCTTCCGGCTCACAGAATTTTCTGTTTCGGTCTCTGGATTACCTGCTGTTTCCGTTTTTGGCCCGTTTTCGTTTTCTGTTTTCGGGTTCGATACTTCCATGGCTGTTTCCATTTCCGACTCATTCTTTCCGTTTTCCGGCTTTATTTCTTCTGCTTCTTTGGCTTCCGATTTTATCCCTTCCGTATCATCTCTCTTCGTTTCTTCTGTCTTTGTTTCTATTGTTTTATCCGCTTCTACTTCTGTTTCTCCTGTTTCATTCTCAGTATTTTCAGTTTCTGTCCCGTTCTCTTCAGTACGCATGACATCCTCCTCTACAGCGTCTGGGCTTTCCGTCCCGCTCTCCTCTATTGTGTCCGCTTCTGTCATGCTTTCCTTTATTTCTGTATCCTTCATTGTGTCAGTTTCCATTCCGTTTTCCTGCGTCATCATTTCCGCAGTCTCCGTTTCGGCCTTTTGCTGTTCCTGTGCCGTGCTTTCACCTTCTTCCGGCTTTAGCTGACTTCCGGCAGTCGTTGTTTCATTCTCTTCCATCTTCATGCTTTCTCCTGTTAATTCCATATCCGACGCATTCCCAGACTTCAGCAGTTCCGCCAGCTTCTGGAAGGATATTCTGTTCTCTACAGCTTCCCTCTCATATGTGGCTGCCGCTTCTGATACGGCTCCTGCATCATAAACAATGTGCGCGCCGGTAATTTGTCCTTCCTGCAGTCCGCAGCCTGTTTTCCATCCACAATGCTGTCCCTCTGTCTTAGAGCATACCAGAATGACGTGGGTGGATGATCCTCCGCTTCTGTGTCCGGACTGACTCCCTCCATAATTCGGATGGTCATAGGTTTTGTACATAGTCTGTCCGTTATTGCAGATGCTGTGAGTTTCCCGGTAAGGACAATGAGAAACACTGTTGCCATCCGTCCAGCCATCCCCTGCGCATCCTGTCCATGAATATTCACAGATCTGATAACACCCGGCATCATGATAATGGACATCCTCCACTGTATAGCATCCTCCGCCATTTTCCGGGCTCCCGGTATGATGATGATACTCATATTCAATGTTTCCCGGAATTTTATCTACACCGATTACTATCTGCTGTTCAATTCTTAAGATACCGTCATAGATTTCCTGAAAAGTTGCATCCTCGTCAATTACGACGTTTTTCGTGAGCAATGCGGATGCAAGAAGCTTTTTGCCATTACTCACACGCTGAAAAACCGATCGTACATCGCCGGAAAGACCGGAAAGCATGTTATTCGTACTGTTTTCCATTTCAATCAGCTTCTGCAGAATCTCCGCATTGCCGCCGCTTACCTCCATTGCGATCTGTGCTGTATTCTGCATAAGACTGCTGTTCATCGCTTCAAGCTGTGCCTTCATTGTCTCCGTCTGAGAATTTAGAGACTGAACCAGTGCCTCATAATTCTGACTGGTCTGCTCTGTAAAGGAAGTATCAATCTGATTCAGCACGCCGAGAAGTTCTTCCTGATTTTCTCCCGCTTCTGTTCTGACCGTTTCTATCAACGTTTTCAGCTCCTCATGCGCCGTATCCATATCCGTATTAATCTCTGCAAGAGAAGCATTAATATCTGTAAAGCTCTTCATGATCTCTTTCATGCGCTGACTGTCGGCAGCATCCATATTGGCAAGAACCTGTTCGATTTCCATCTGTGTTGCGGAAATATCGGCATGTACCTGGTCCAGCTTTCCGGAGAGTTGATTTACCTTTTCATTGATGTTCTGATTGGTCTGCTCATTTCGACTGTTGCTTTCTGCTTCCATTTGCTCATAACGGATCTGATTTGCCTGCTCCAGCCTGTTCAGCAAAACAGAAATTTCGTTCTGCGTTCTGCTGATCAGATCGGTAAGGCCGGTATTCATTCCGTTTCCAGCCATCTTCAGCTCTGCCAGCATGTCAGACAGCCTTTTATTGAGCGCATCCACTTTGTTCTGCAGGTCCGTGGAAAGTCCATCCAGTTCCTCCTCCAGCGCCTCATATCTTCCGCCATTATTTCCGTCTGTACTTTGAATGTTCTCCTTCAACCTGCTTTCCAGCTCCAGAATCGCCTGGGAAAGGCTGTCCATTCCTGCCTTTATATCGGTAAACTGCTGTGTAGAAAGAACCTGCTGCTCCGTCTGACCGCTCTGATATTTTGTAAGCTCCGATCGGATTGTAGATATCACGTTTCCAAGCTCTTCCAGATATCCGCTCAGTTCTTCATAATTACCATCCTGAATCTCCGTCAGGCTGATCAGCTCTTCCTTATTTTTTGTTACCGACGCATCCAGCTGTGTCAGATATTCCGCTATATTCTGCAGATCCGAGCGCATTTCCTCCAGAAAGGTATCAGCGAGTTCCACTTTTGTCTGGCTGACGCCGGAAGGCTCTCCATACACGGCTTCATAATTCTGCAGATATACATCCACCAGCCATTCCGCCAGTTCTGCAGCCTGTTCTTCTGTCAGGCCCCAGTCAAGACCGGTCAGATATCCCTGCAGTTTTTCCACCATATCCTGCCGGCCTGCTCCCACGCTGACCAGCTCATCCAGAAACTCAGCAGCTGCTTCCGCAGCCTGCTCAAGCTCCCTTTTCTCACCCGGCAGCCAGGAAAAACCGGAATTCTCCAGACTTTCCATCATCACGGCGGCCATACCGCCTGTTCTGCGTCCTGCGTTCTGTCTTACTGCAGCCACGCAGAGAATCACCGCAACCAGGATAAGGAGCGCTGCTATTCCGGCAAGGATCCTTTTATCCTTCACTATTTTTATGGTGTCTTCTTTTTTCATATTCAATTTATACCCTCCTTTGATATGTTATCTCTTTACTACGAAGAATAATTTGTTCCCCAGATCCCTCCTTTCGCAGTCATACGCTCTATTACAACTTTTCTCTTTTGAAAAGCTCCCCAGCAGTTAAATTTCGGTTGATTCGGCTGACACAGCCTGAAAAGAAGATATGATTTGCAGACATCCTGTGCTGGAACTCCAGACACACGGATGCGCGGAAAATTCAGACGAGCTGATTCGGATTCTTCAATCATGGTGCCATGCGAAAAATCCTGATATTCCCTGTATAAAACAATTCAAAGCTTAAACGTTGAAAACAAAAGACTGCCGTTCTCCGCGGCAAATTAAGAACATGAAAATGATACATGAAAAAAATGAGACTGCCGCATACTTTCCGACGACAGATATCTGATAGACCGGATCATACCATCATTTAAGAAATCCGTCAATCCCGATTCCTCATATTTTCTCCGGCATATACAAATCCGTATCATATATGGCACACCAGGCTGACAGAAAGCCCCCTGTGCAGATACAAAAGATCGGGCCGGCATTCAGTTCCTGCGGATATAATCCGCAAGATCCTGCCGAAAGTCTTCCCACGCTCCTTCATGCTCAACAAAATAGAGCGGACACTTCTTCCCACCCTCGTCATAATGCCGAAGCACATCCTCCGGAGAAAGATCATACTTTTTCAGAAGCCAGGCAGTCAGCTTAATGAGTGAATCATAGGTTGCCTGTGTAAAGCTCCCATCCTCGGACTGATAACAGCATTCAATGGAAATGGAATCATAATTTCTCGTTTTAACGGCATAGCCGATCTCATCGAGCGGAATACACTGGATAATCGTTCCATCAAAACCGATTACAAAATGGGCGCTTGCCGAGGTTTCTCCCGTAATTCCCAGATTTTCAAAATAGCTTCTGTTCTGCTCAGCCGTCGTTCCCGGATTTGCCGTATAATGTACAAAAATATTCCTCACCTCGGGCAATTTCTCTCCAGGACGGGAATAGGGATTCGGAGTCAGGAAATCCTCCACAATCACAGGACGGTCTGGATCAATTTCATCCGCCGCCCATCCCGCTTCTGCCTGCTGTCTGACAGTTTCAACGGCTTCAGTGCCCCTCTGCATTACCAGCAAAAGCAGTCTCCATAGAATCACTCCCAGAAGAATTCCCGCAAGCAGAATAACGCCTCCAAATATTAGTCTTGCAAGGAACAGGCGCTTCCGTTTCTTTTTTCTGCGTGCCGCGCTTTTCTTTCCGGGCCGTCTTGCCGGCACCTGATGTCTTTCCCAGCCTGAAATATCAATGTAATCCACCTTTATCATCCTTTGTATCTGTTTTTTGGAAATTCCCCATAATATATAGAGAAGTATAACAGATAAAAGGTTCTATTTTATCAGAGAAAAAATGAATTTTTCCTTAAGATTTTCTTTTTTCACTCTCAGCACTGATTTTGATCCCAGGCAGGCCTGCATTACCGCCTCGGACAGCCTCCACAACCGGAGCATTCCCCACCTCCCACAGTCTCTGAATACAATCCGTATGGCGTGTTCAGAAGACAGACAGCCTGAGAGGATATCCCGTCTCCGTTTCCGGTAAATCCCAGCCCCTCCTCTGTGGTCGCCTTTACATTTACCTGGCTGACATCAATTTTCAGCGCATGTGCAATGTTTTCCCGCATGGCGTCAATATGAGGCCTCATCTTCGGCGCCTGAGCAATGATCGTGGCATCAATGTTCTCAATCAGGAAACTGTGTTCTTCCAGAAGCTCTCCCACCTTTTCCAAAAGCTTTACGCTGCTGATCCCTTCATATGCCGGATCCGTATCCGGAAAATGCTTTCCTATATCCCCCAGCGCGGCCGCACCGAGGAGCGCATCCATCACCGCATGCAGGAGCACATCCGCATCCGAGTGGCCCAGCAGCCCCTTTTCATAAGGGATTTCCACCCCTCCGATGATCAGCTTCCTGTTTTCCACAAGACGATGTACGTCGTATCCCATTCCGATTCTCATAAATTCTCCTCTCCTTTTCCCGTTTATCCGTAAATTATTATAATTCGTTTCCGGGCAGATATGCAAGACGCATTCATCCCCTTCTTTGCCTTTCCAGCTTCCACATGAGGCCCTCTTCATCTTCATAGCCCTTCACGATGGAATAAGTCCATTTTCCTTCCTTCTGATTCGGATATTTCAGATGACAGATCACCCTGTAGTTTCTCTCCCTTTCCCGGATCCTCTCTACAGACACAATCTGCGGCTCCTGTCCGGTAAGACTTTCCGTTCTGCTCATCTCCCGTTCCAGCAGGCCGTTCGGGGCCGTCAGCTTCTCAAGCTCCTTCTGCGTTCTGTGCGCCAGAGAAATATATCCCGCCAGACCGCTTTCGGCCTGTACATATTTTCCTGCTTCCACCACAAACAGACGGTCTTCATCATCCAGACAGAAAATCAGAATCAGCTGACGTCCAGATTCTCATCACAGCAGCTCTCCTTTCCTCAAAGCCGCGTCTTTGCACAGCCCGTCTTTCTGTCATCATACACCATCGGAAGACGTCAGACAATCCTGATAAAAAAGATGTGGAAACACGGAAAAAAACACAGTAAAAAAACTTGAAGAAAAAAGTAAAAAAAGTTGTTGACAAGTCGTCCCAATTTTTGTATACTAATCGAGCAGGTTGCGGGTGAGACAAAATCCTGAAACTTGTGAGACATGGGATCTTAGCTCAGCTGGGAGAGCATCTGCCTTACAAGCAGAGGGTCATAGGTTCGAGCCCTATAGGTC
>DXHY01000065.1 GCA_019113175.1 Candidatus Eisenbergiella stercoravium
TCTTTGAAAAGTACACTGCATATAGAACAGATTTCCGGAAACGGTTTTTACTCCTCTCAGTCAGAGGAAGTGACTTCACTTCCCGCGGCTGAAGGCTGCAAAAGGTCCGGAGCGGCTGTATCAGGGCCGGGAAACCGGCTTTTCCGGTAATCAGAGGGCGATTCACCACAGAATTTCCGGAATACCCGGTTGAACTGGGAAAAGCTGGTAAAACCGCAGTCGGCAGCGATTTCCGTGACTTTTTTCCGGCTGTTGATCAGCAGAAACTGACAGTTGCGGATGCGGACCAGATGGATGTAGTGGGTAATCGTATAGCCGGTGATCCGTTTGAACTGGTGGGAGAGATAGTAAGGGCTCATCCAGGCTTCCTTAGCCAGATTATCCAGGGTCAGCTCTTCCATAAAGTGGGTGTGGATATAGTTGGAAACGGCATAGATCCGTTCGGAAACCGTATCCTCGACATGCTCCTTGCGGTAGATGTTTTTGCTGCTGAAAAGGTTCAGACAGAAAAGAAACTGAGTGAAAATGCTGTGCAGGGCAAGCTCGTATGTCCCGGTCAGCTCCTGTGTTCCGACAAGGCGGGAAAGATCCACTATCTGGTTGATCAGGCCGGTAAGAACTGCCTGCTGTTCGTCGGGAAAACGGTAAATCGGCAGGGGAGCATAAAAGGGGGCGAGAATTTCCTCATAGGATTCCGAAAAGCCATATCCGTCCTTGCGGTACATAAAGGTGATGACGAGACGTTTTGACGGTTCTCCTTCCGGATAGCTGGTTTTGTGGAGCAGAGAGGGAGGAAGAAGGACAAAGTCATTCGTCTGAATATGGTAGGGAATTCCCTTGATGAAATGAAGGGCGTTGGAACTCAGAAGAATGTGAATTTCATAGTAGGAATGAAAATGTTCAAATTCCATATGTCTGGAATTTGAACGGGTATCAAAATCAAAAAAATAGAACAGTGTTTTGGAGATATCATTTACGATGATGAATCGTTTTTCTTCATAATCGATCTGGTTTATCATCGGAATACCTGCTTTCTTCAGTATGGGGCCTGTCCGTAAGACATATCCTTTTTTCAGTATACTGAAAAGACGCAAAAAATGCAAACAGTTCATAAAAGTGCAAAAAATGCGTGAAAACGCAGTTAGGAGTGACAGAATGAAGGAACAGAAAAGAATCATTATTTTTACTGACAGCGGGGATACGATTATCGATGAGGCGACCCAGCAGTACCGGGAGGATGGTATCGTTACCTCAGCGGATTTCATTGAAGATGCGGGAGAGATCCTGAAGCAGATGGATGAAGCGGGCTATACCATCGCTCTTGTCGCGGACGGAGAGGAGGAATCCTTTCAGAATGTGTACCGGGAAAACGGACTGAAGAACTGCTTCGACGCATGGGTGGTGTCGGAAACTGTTGGAGAGCAGAAACCTGCGCAGATCATGTTTCAGACCGCAATGGATCAGCTCGGACTGACGGAGGCGGACAAACCCAGAATCGTCATGATTGGAAACAACCTCAAAAAGGATGTCGCCGGAGCGAACCGTTTCGGACTGACCTCCATCTGGATGGACTGGTCTCCCCGCTATTTTCATGAGTTTGAGGAGGAGGACTGGAAGCCGGATTATACAGTAAAGCATCCTTCTGAACTGATCCCTTTGCTGGAACAGCTGGAGAAAAAGCTGGAGGAGGCCGGCACGAACTGATTTCAGGTGACGGAAAATGGCCTCTGCCATTTATTTGGAAGAAATAAATGCCGCCGTCAGCGGCTGATTGGAGGTAGAGATGGAAGAAGTGGTAAGGAAAAAACTGGATCTTCTGGTCGATGTGTTCGTACCGATTCTGTATGAGGACGATGAACAGTTCATGAAGAACATGAGAGAAAAGAAGCATATTTCCGAAGCGGAGCTTCAGAAGTACGCCCACTGGGAATGGACGCAGGGCGTTGGCCTGGTGGGTATCTGGAAACTGTTCTCCGGTACGGGAAAAAAGGAATATCTGGATATTCTTATAAAATACTACGATAATCAGAAAAAAGTCGGATTCCCGCCTTCCAACGTAAATACCATGGCGCCCTATCTGGTGATGTCTTATCTGGCAGAGTATCTGAAGAGCGAGGAGTATATGGAACCCTGCCGAGAAGCGGCAGAATGGATCATGCACGAGATGCCGAGAACCGAAGAGGGCGGCATCCAGCATCAGACCTCGGATGACTGGAATGAGGGAGAAATCTGGGATGATACCCTGTTCATGACAGTCCTGTTCCTGGCAAACATGGGGCGGATTCTTGACAGAAAGGATTATCTGGAGGAGGCGCAGTACCAGTTCCTGCTGCACATGAAATATCTGCAGGATAAGCAGACGGGCTTCTGGTATCATGGATGGACATTCCTGGAGCGCAATAACTTTGCCGGTGCCTTCTGGGGCAGAGGAAACTGCTGGATCACCATTGCTATTCCCGAGTTTCTGGATATGCTCAAATGTCCTGAACCGGTGGAACGGATCCTGAAGGGAGCGCTGGAAAATCAGGTCAGAGCGCTGGCATCCTGTCAGGCGGAAAACGGCATGTGGCATACCCTGCTGGATGATCCGGATTCCTACGAGGAGGCGAGCGCAACCTGCGGCTTTGCCTACGGAATTCTCCGCGGCGTTCATGCGGGAATTCTGGACAAAAAGTGGGAGGAAACGGCAAAGAAGGCGCTTCCGGCCATCCTGTCCCTGATTTCAGATGATGGAGTGGTGGAGCAGGTATCCTACGGTACTCCGATGGGAAGAATTTCAAAGGATTTTTATAAGACGATCCCGATCCAGCCCATGCCCTACGGGCAGGCGCTTGCGATCCTGTTTTTGGTAGAATGCGGAATGAGAGGCAGCGATGAGTAATCACAGAATATATCCCGGGAGACAGTGGAAGGACCGCTTTGCCATGTGGGCGGAGGAGTTTCCCAGACATTACAGAATCCCGGCGGAGGAACTGAAGGTCACAGGATTTTTTACGAAGGAAAGACTGACGCCGAAGCAGGCGATGGAACGGGCTGAGCGTGAGGCAGAGCCTGTTCCTGCCGGAACGGCCTGGGGAAACTACTGGGAGTATGGCTGGTTTTTTACGGAATGGACCGTCCCTGAGAAACTGGAGGGAAAACGTCTTGTATTTGTGCCGGGCTTCGGGGAAGAGATGCTTGTCTGGGTGAACGGAGAAGAAAGCGGCGCTGTGGATAAGAAGCATGCCTGTATTACGCTCACAAAGCAGGCTCAGGCTGGACAGAGCTTCCGGATTATGGCAGAATGCTATGCGGGCCACGGCCCCAGAATGGAGAGCGGCTGCTTCTGTCGGAAAGGGGAAAAGCCCTTTTCGGATGAAGACGGCCCGCAGCAGCTGACGACACCTTCCCGGGTGGAGATATGGCAGGAGGAAATTTTTCAGACGGCCATGGATTATCTGACCCTGTATTCCTTTCTGTCCCGTCTGCCGGAGGGCTCTCTTCGTGCCATGAAGGTGACGGAGGGATTGAAGAGGTTCACATATCTTACAGACTTCGAACTTCCAGAGGAGGAGCTTGCGGCTTCTCTTTCCAAAGCGGATGAGGTTTTAAAACCGCTTCTTGCCTGCACCAACGGCTCCACGGCACCGGAGTTCACCGTTTTCGGCCAGTCCCATCTGGATCTGGCCTGGCTCTGGACCCTGGAGGAAACCAGGCGCAAGGCGGCGAGAACCTACAGCAATCAGCTGGCGCTGATGGAGGAGTATCCGGACTATCAGTTTCTGCTGTGCGAACCGCCGGTCCTGGAATATCTTAAGGAATCCTATCCGGCGCTCTGGGAGCGGGTTAAGGAAAAAGCGGCGGAAGGGAAGATGATTCCGGACGGAGCCTTCTATGTGGAGAGCGATACGAACATGCCCTGCGGAGAAAGCCTGGTAAGGCAGCTTCTCTATGGAAAGGAATGGTTCCAAAAGGAAATGGGTACCGACAGCCTTGTTGCATGGCTGCCGGACTGCTTCGGCTTTTCACCCGCTCTGCCGCAGATCCTGGCAAAGAGCAGAGTGCCTTATTTTGCCACTCAGAAACTGATCCGTCAGGATCCGGAATGTGAGCCATTCCCCTACAATGATTTCTGGTGGCAGGGAATAGATGGAACGAGGATACTCGCACATACCTATAAAGAAAATAATGCTCCCTTTTCCCCCGGAGACATGATCCGGCGCTGGGAGGATGACAGGGTGCAGGATGAAGGTATAGAGGGCATGATCTATTCCTACGGCTACGGGGACGGCGGCGGCGGCCCTACGAGGGAGCTGGTGGAGACGGCAGTGCGTTGCAGAGATCTGGAAGGCGCTCCCAGAGCGGTCTTTGAAGGACCGGCCTCCTACTTTGAAAAGCTGAAGAAGCGGGGCTGTGAAAATGTTTTCACCGGCGAGCTTTATCTGGCCTGGCACAGGGGTACCTATACAGCCCAGGCAAAGACCAAGCTTGGTGTGCGCCGGGCGGAGTGCCTGCTGAAGGAGGCGGATTACTGGAACTGCCTGCTTGGCCTTACTGACAGAGCTGATGCCCTGAAGAGGGAAGAGACATTACGGGCGCTCTGGATGCGGCTGCTCTTGCAGGAATTCCACGATATTCTGCCCGGAACAGGAATTGCCCGTGTGCATGAGGAGGCGGAAAAGGAACTGGCCGCCGTCAGCAGAGAATGCGAAATCCTTCTGGAGGATATTTTTAACAGCCTGGAGGGGACGGCGGCAGTGAAATCAGAAAAGCCGTCCGGGCAGGGAAAAAGTGCCCTTCCGGAGGAGGCTCTGGCGGAGAAGGATCAGCAGCGTCTGCGGGACGGAGAGAATTTCCTTCTGAAAAGCACCCGCCTGAGCGTCTGCCTGAATCATGCGGGTCAGGTGGTCAGCCTGCGGGCCTTCCCGCGGAAGGAAGGAAAGCCCTCGGAAGAAGAGAGCTGGGAAGCCGCGGGAGAGCCCATGAATACCTTCCGGCTGTACCGGAATGTGAATTCCTATTATGACGCCTGGGAGATCGGCAGAATGTACGAAAAGGAAGAAGAGCTTCTGGACACGGATGGCTGGAGCATGACGGAGGATGAGTTCGAAGGACGTCCCGCATGGCGGCTGGAGGGGAAAATTGTTGATTCCCCGCTGTCTCAGCTCATCTGTCTGAGTGAAGACGGATGCATGGTGGAATTCCATACCAGAATCGACTGGAAGGAACGGCACCGGATGCTGAAGGTGGATTTCCCTTCCTCCGTCCGCTCGGATCATGTGACCGGAGAGGTGGCGTTCGGCGCCTATGCCAGACCCACCACCCGTTCCTGGCAGTGGGAGAAGGACCGCTACGAGGTCTGCGGCCATCGCTACAGCGTGCTTGAAGACGGCAGATACGGCATTGAACTGATCAATGACTGCAAATACGGCTACAGCGCGAAGGAGGACAGAATCAGCCTGACGCTGCTTCGTTCTCCTCTGATGCCGGATATGTATGCGGATCAGGGCATCCAGGAATTTTCCTACGCCTGCTTCCCCTACGAGGGTTCCTTCCGGGAGCAGGATGCGGCGGGCCGTGCGGAACACTTCAACCTGAATTCCCATATGAGCGCACAGCTTCGCGTAAGACGCAGACGGCTTGCAAAAGAGATTCCCTCCTTCAGGCTGACGGCCTGGCCGGAGGAAAAGGCGGCCTGTCATGTCCGGATGGAGGCGGTCAAACTTTCGGAGGATGGAACCGGGAAAACGGTGCTTCATCTGTATGAGGCCGCAGGTGTTCCCCAGCGGATACGCCTTAGGCTGCCGGAGGGAATGGAGAGTGCCTGTGCGAAGGAAACCAATCTCCTGGAAGAAGTGCAGCAGGAGCTTGTCGTAAAAGACGGCTCTCTGATAATGGAATTTGGGGCGTTTGAGATCAGAACGGTAGTTTTTGATGTTTGATTCAGATGCCGCCTGAACGGCGGCGGAAAGTAGAGGCGGAAGTCGGCGGGGCCGACTTCCTGGAAGAATCCCTGTGGGATTCTTCACCAAAATCAAATGCCGCCTGCCGGCGGCGGAAATAGGGGTAGATATGGCGAATGGATTTATTATGCCCGGCAAGATCATCAGCGGAAGCGGCGCGCTGGATCAGGCGGGAGAACAGTTTCGGAAAATGGGCAGCCGCGCGCTGATCGTGACGGATCAGATGATGAGAAAGCTGGGAACCCTGGATAAGGTGACGGCGGTTCTGGAAAAGAATGGCGTCTCCTACAGCGTGTTTGACGGCGTGAGCGGAGAACCCACGGATGTGATGGTAAATGAAGGGCTTCAGGCATATAAAAAGGACGGCTGTGATTTTCTGATCGCTCTGGGCGGCGGAAGCCCCATCGATTCCATGAAGGCGGTTGCGGCCCTGTCCGTAACAGATCAGGAGATCAGCGATTTCTTCGGAAAGGAGATCGAAGGAAACCTTCCTCCCATGGCGGCGATTCCCACCACGGCCGGAACCGGTTCGGAGGCCACCCGCTTTACCATCATCACGGATACGAAAAAAGATGTGAAGATGCTCCTGAGAGGGGACGTGTTGATGCCGGATCTTGCAATTGTGGACCCACAGTTTACGATCACCGCTCCTCCGAAGACCACAGCGGCAACCGGTCTGGATGCGCTGACCCATGCGGTGGAATCCTATACCTCCGTCAAAGCGCAGCCTCTTACGGATGTGTTCGCCCTCTCCGCAGTGCAGAGAATCTTTAAGAACCTGCCTGTCGCCTTCCACGACGGAGGAAACGTGGCCGCAAGAGAAGAGATGTCCCTGGCTGCGCTGGAAGCGGGAATCGCGTTCAATAACGCTTCCGTAACCATCGTGCACGGCATGAGCCGTCCCATCGGCGCTCTGTTCCATGTGGCGCATGGTATTTCCAACGCCATGCTGTTAAAGGAGTGCCTGACTTTCGCGCTGGACGGCGCCTATGAGCGCTTTGCACGCCTGGGCGACGCGATCGGTGTTACGAAGGATGGACAGAGCGATCAGGAAAAGGCGGAGGCTTTCCTTGAGGCGGTAGTTAATATCTGTAAAGAGCTGGAAATCCCGACTCTTGCCGAGTATGGCATCGATAAGGAACAGTTCTTTGCCGTAATGGACAAGATGGCGGATGATGCGCTGGCCAGCGGAAGTCCGGCCAACACCAGAAAACAGGTGACGAAGGAGGACATCCTTCAGATATATGCGGATTTGTGGAAATAATGGAACAATCAGGCGGACGGTCTGTCGGAGCGGGCGCTGTAAGACAGGAAAGTGAGTGAGAGTTTTTAGTTGGAAGGATTGTTGTGGGGCACCCTTCGCGGAACAGACAGTTCTGCTATCACGCTGAAGCTGGTTCTCTGTGTTATATGTGGAGGAATCATAGGACTGGAAAGAGGCGCGAAGGGTCAGGCAGCGGGCTTTCGGACGCATATTCTGGTATGTATGGGAGCCTGTGTTGCCATGATGACCGGCCAGTACATTTATGAATATTTTGATACAAATGCGGATCCTGCCAGGCTGGGGGCACAGGTAATCAGCGGCATCGGTTTTCTGGGAGCCGGTACGATCATCAGCACGCAGGCGAGCCGTGTGCGCGGACTGACAACAGCTGCAGGGCTCTGGGCGGCAGCCTGTATCGGGCTTGCCATTGGAATCGGTTTTTTTGAGGCTGCAATTGGAGCAACTGTGGTCGTTATGATGACGATTGTGGTTTTTCAGCGTGTGGATCACTTTTTCTATACCAGATCTCCGATCCTGCGGGTTTATCTGGAAATGGAAAGCATTGACCATGTAAAGGGACTGATCCGTACCATCCGTTCAAACGGGATGCGCGTTTCCGGCATGGAGCTGCAAAAGCCCAAAAGCGGGATGCAGAACGCGGTGGGAATCGCGCTGGTGGTGAAAAAAAACACCAGAAGAAATCCGGTGGACATGCTGGAGGTGATCAGCAGAGCAGAAGGCGTGACCTTTATAGAAGAAACGCTGTAGGCTGCGTTTCAGTCTGTACGCGTTTTACAGAAAAAACCGCGGAATGCGGAGAAACAGGAACGAACCCTTAAGTTCGTATCAGAGGAGGAAGCGGAAGTGAAATATATCACATTTGATGAAACAAGACCGATGGATCTGGTGCTGCTGGGAAGAATTGCGGTGGATTTTAATCCCGTGGACTATTTTCAGCCGCTGGAGGACTGCACCACTTTTAAAAAGTATGTGGGAGGCTCTCCTGCCAACATTGCGGTGGGTGTATCCAGGCATGGCTTGAAGGCCGGATTTTTTGCCCGTGTGTCCGATGATCAGTTCGGAGATTTCGTGACGCACTTCTTTGAAAAGGAGGGCATCGACGTTTCCCGCGTGCGCCGCTGTGAGCATGGAGAAAAGATCGGGCTGACCTTCACGGAGATCCTTTCCCGCGATGAGTCCAGCATTCTCATGTACCGTAACTGCATTGCGGACCTTCAGCTGTGCCCTGCGGATATCGATGAGGAATATATCCGCAACGCGAAGGCGATCCTGATTTCCGGAACTGCCCTCGCGGCAAGCCCGTCCAGAGAGGCTGCCCTGAAGGCGGTCATGATCGCAAAGAGGGTGGGAACGAAGGTGATCTTTGATATTGATTACCGCGCCTATAACTGGACATGTGACGATGAGATTTCCATCTACTACTCCATGGTGGCAAGGGATGCGGATATTATCATGGGATCCCGGGAGGAGTTCGATCTGACCGAGCGCCTGATCGAACCCGGAAGAGATGACTGGCAGACGGCCAGGGCATGGCATGCGTGCGGAGCAAAGATCATAATCATCAAGCACGGAAAGGAAGGATCCACCGCGTATACCAACGATGGAGAGAGCTATTCCATTAAGCCCTTCCCGGTCAATGCACTGAAGTCCTTCGGCGGCGGAGACGGCTATGGCTCAGGCTTCCTGTATGGGCTGTTTTCAGGATGGGATATGATCGACTGTCTGGAGTTCGGCAGCGCGGAGGCGGCCATGATGGTTGCGGCCCACTCCTGTTCTCAGGATCTTCCCGGAACGCAGCAGGTGAAGGATTTCATTAGGGAATGCAAGGATAAATACGGTGAAATGGTTGCCAGAAAGTGAGAAATTGGAGGCTGTATGAAAACAACAAGAATGACGGCTGCCCAGGCGCTTGTGAAGTTCCTGGATAACCAGTATGTGGAATTTGATGGAAAAGAAACCAAATTTGTGGATGGAATATTTACTATCTTCGGCCATGGCATCGTGGTTGGCCTGGGACAGGCCCTGGATGAGAATCCCGGCGGACTGAAGGTGTATCAGGGCCGTAACGAACAGGGAATGGCCCATGCGGCAACAGGATTTGCCAGACAGAGCAACAGGCGCAGAATCATCGCCTGCGCGTCCTCCATCGGACCCGGCGCGGCAAACATGGTGACGGCTGCGGCCTGTGCAACGGTAAACCATATTCCGCTGCTTCTGTTCCCCGGCGATACCTTTGCCAGCAGACAGCCCGATCCGGTGCTGCAGCAGCTGGAGCGTCCGGACGCGCTGTCCGTGACCACCAATGACGCCTTCCGTCCTGTCTGCCGGTTCTGGGAGAGAATTGTACGTCCGGAGCAGCTCATGCCCGCCATGGTGCAGGCCATGCGCGTTCTGACCGATCCGGAGCTGACCGGCGCGGTCTGCATCGCCCTTTCCCAGGATGTGGAGGGAGAATCCTATGATTTCCCGGATTATTTCCTGCAGAAAAGAGTGCACCGGATCCGCAGACCTCTGCCTGTAAAGGAGGATCTGGATGAACTGGTGGAGATGATTTCCGAAAGCAGACATCCGCTTGTGATCTGCGGCGGCGGTGTCCGTTACTCAGAGGCGGGAGAGGCGCTGGAGGCTTTCTGTGAGAAATTCGGCATCCCGTTTGCGGAAACTCAGGCAGGAAAGAGCGCCTGCCGTTCCAGTCATCCCATGAATCTGGGAGGTATCGGCGTGACGGGCAACCTGGCGGCAAATACCATCGCGCAGGAGGCGGATCTGATCATCTCTGTAGGAAGCCGGCTGACTGATTTCACTACCGGCTCCAAGCTGCTCTTTACCGGGGACGGAGTAAAGATGGTTTCCGTCAATCTGTCCGGCTTTGACGCCTGCAAGATGGATGCGGTTTCCGTCATCGGAGACGCGCGCGAGACCGTGAAGCTGGCGGATGCGGCCCTTGCCGCAAAAGGCTATCAGAGCGGCTGGGGAACTGCGGCTGCGGAAGCGAAGAAGAGCTGGGATGAGGAATATGCCCGTCTGGCTGCCTATTCCTGTGACGAAAACTTCAAGCCTCTGATCGCGGCGGGAAATCCGGAGACCATTCCGGAATTCCGGAAGCTGACGGGATCAGAACTGACTCAGACCTCAGCCATCGCCCTGATCAGAAAAACCATCGATCCGGACGCCATCATCGTCGGCGCATCCGGAAGCCTTCCGGGAGATCTGCAGAGAATGTGGACCACGGACTGCAGGGACAGCTATCAGATGGAATATGGTTATTCCTGCATGGGATACGAGGTGGCGGCCGCCTTCGGCGCAAAGCTGGCCTTCCCGGCCCAGGAGGTCTATTCCATGGTAGGCGACGGCGCCTTCCTGATGCTGCACAGCGAGCTGGTGACCTCCCTGCAGGAAGGGAAGAAGATCAATGTGCTGCTTTTCGATAACTGCGGTTTTGGCTGCATCAATAACCTGCAGATGTCGAACGGCATCGGAAACCTTGCCACGGAATTCCGTTACAGAGATGAGAAGGGCGGCCTGAACGGCGGTCTGATCCCCATTGATTTCGCGGCGGTTGCCGCGGGCTACGGCGCGAAGACCTATACGGTCAGAACGCTGGAAGAGCTGCAGGAAGCGCTTGAGGACGCAAAGAAACAGACCGTTTCCACCCTGATCGACATCAAGGCGATCCCCAAGACCATGACGGACGGATATAAATCCTGGTGGAACGTGGGCCTTGCCAGCACCACCGGTGTGAAGGAACAGCAGGAGGCCTATGAAAAGCTCATGGACAACCGGTCCAAAGCCAGGAAATATTAAGATATAAAACGGGAGGATACAAAACAATGCTGGACAAAACAAAAGTAAAGCTTGGAATCGCGCCCATCGCGTGGACCAACGACGATCTGCCGGACCTTGGCGGAGAGAATACCTTTGAGCAGTGCGTCAGCGAAATGGCGCTGGCGGGATTTACCGGCTCCGAGGTGGGCAACAAATATCCGAAGGACCCGGCCGTGCTTAAAAAGGCCCTTTCCCTTCGCGGAATTGAGATCTGCAATGCCTGGTTCTCCGCCTTTCTCATCAGCAGGCCTTATGAAGAGACGGAAAAGGCCTTTGAAGCGCATGTGGCCTTTCTGGCGGAAATGGGCGCGAAGGTAGTGGGTGTTTCCGAACAGAGCTACAGCACCCAGGGCATGCAGGAACAGCCCATTTTTGAAGGAAAGCATGTGATGAACGAAGAAGAATGGAAGCTTCTGACGGAAGGCCTGAACCGCCTCGGAAAGCTCTCTCTGGAAAAATATGGTGTTGCTCTTACCTTCCATCATCATATGGGAACCGTGGTGCAGACCGCGGCGGAGACGGACCGTCTGATGGCGGAAACCGATCCGGCCTATGTGAGCCTTCTGTATGACAGCGGCCACTTCGCATACTGTGGCGAGGATCCGCTTGCCCTGGTGAAACGGTACGCATCCCGCATTAAGCATGTGCATCTGAAGGACATCCGTCCCGATGTTGTGGAGAGGGTGAAGAAGGAACATATGAGCTTCCTGGACGGCGTGCGCGCGGGCGCGTTCACCATTCCCGGAGACGGCTGCATCGATTTCACCCCCATTTTCCAGGTGCTTGAGGAGACCGGTTATACCGGATATATGGTGGTGGAGGCGGAGCAGGACCCCGCAAAGGCGAATCCGCTGGAATATGCCATCCGCGCAAGAAAGTACATCGCGGAAAAGACCGGACTGTAAGACCGGATTAAGAAACCGTTTAAAAGGAAAGGAGAAAATAAATTATGGTAACAGTAGGAATTATCGGAGCCGGAAGAATCGGCAAGGTGCATACCAGAAGCATCTGCAATTTCGTACATAACGCAAAGCTGAAAACCGTTGCGGACCCCTTCATGAACGAGGAGACCGAAAAATGGCTGAAAGATATGGGAGTGGAGAATACCACGAAGGATTATCATGATATTCTGAATGATCCCGAGATTCAGGCAGTTCTGATCTGCTCCTCCACGGATACCCATTCCCCGATTTCCCTGGAAGCGATTGCGGCAGGAAAGCATGTATTCTGCGAAAAGCCGATCGATCATGATCTTGGAAGAATCCGTGAGGTGATGAAGGCTCTGGAAGGCAGCAACATCAAATATCAGGTGGGCTTTAACCGCCGTTTTGATCACAACTTCGCAGCTGTAAAACAGGCGGTTGTGGAGGGCAAAATCGGCGATCCTCATATCATCCGTGTGACCTCCAGAGATCCTGAGCCGCCGAGCCCTGCCTATGTGGCCGTATCCGGCGGTCTGTTCCTTGACATGACCATCCACGATTTTGATATGGTGCGTTTCCTGGCAGGCTGTGACGCGGAGGAAATCTATGTACAGTCCGCCGTTCTTGTGGACCCCGCCATCGGCGAAGCCGGTGATGTGGATACTGCGGTCATCACCCTGAAGATGGCAAACGGTGCCATTGCCGTGATCGACAATTCCAGACGTGCGGCCTACGGCTATGACCAGAGAGCGGAGGTATTCGGTTCCAGGGGAATGGCGGCAACTTCCAATGATACCGCTTCCAGCCTGGTACTTTCCACCGCTGACGGCATTACGGGAGAGAAGCCTCTGTACTTCTTCCTGGAGCGTTATACCGAGTCCTTTGCGAAGGAGATCACCTGCTTCATCGATTCCATTGAGAACGATACCCCTACTCTGGTGGGAGCGGAGGACGGCCTGAAGCCTGTCCTGATGGGCATCGCAGCGAAGAAGTCCGTAGAAGAGCATCGTCCGGTGAAGCTGTCCGAGATCGTATATTAATTTTGAACGGGGCTGTCTGTGCGGGGGCGTCACAGGCAGCTTATGTACAACGGCCCGGCCGTTGACGCTCCGGAAAGGAGAGTATCATGAGTCAGTTATTCAGTTATCCGGAATTTGATGAAAATGGCGTAAAGATATTGAGCCGTGCGGGAGAGGGAGAAGGCCCGGACGATATGATGATGAACATCACCGTTTACCGCATGAAGGCCGGAGAGGAAAGAAGCTTCTGCCTTCCGCAGGAGGAGATGGCGGTTCTTCTGGTAAAGGGAGACATCACCTTCTGCTGGAACGGAGAGGAGAAAAGAGGAAAGAGGGACAGCTTCATAGAAGAGGGTCCTTATTGCCTGCATGTGAGCAAAGGCGTTTCCGTGACCGTAAAGGCGGAAGCGGACAGCGAGGTGCTGGTACAGAGCACTGAGAATGAAAGGGATTTTGCCCCCGTATTCTATACGCCCGCGGACTGCAGAGACGATATCTTCGGCGACGGCGTGTGGGATAACAAGATGAAACGCACTGTGCGTACCGTCTTTGACTACAGCAACGCTCCCTATTCCAACATGGTGAACGGGGAGGTTATCAATCATCAGGGAGGCTGGTCAAGCTATGCGCCGCATCATCATCCGCAGCCTGAGGTTTATTATTACCGCTATGAGCGTCCGGAGGGCTTTGGCGCCTGCTACATCGGCGATGATGTGTTCCGCATTCAGGATGGAAGCTGCGCCCATATCCGCTGCGGGAAGACACATCCCCAGGTAACGGCGCCCGGCTATCCCATGTACTACTGCTGGATGATCCGCCATCTGCCGGGTAATCCCTGGACGGATCGGATCGTGGATCCCAGATATGAGTGGATTCAGTAAGGGGACTCCGACGTAAAGCAAAATATGCGATGTTTTTAATCTCAGAAAAGCAAATGATGAGTGGATATGGCGCACGGCAAGAGATTAAAATAAGTATAGAATTCAGAGAACGGAGAAATACCCAAAAATGAAGTAAGGTAAAAGCGGGGAATATAATATGGCGAAACAAAAAACAGCAGTAAAAGAGAAAAGAAACATCAAGACCTATCTGCGAAACAGCTGGCAGCTTTATGCCATGCTGGTCATCCCGGTCGTCTACATGATACTGTTCAAGTATAAGCCGATGCTGGGAGTGGTTGTAGCATTTAAGAAGTTCAATGTTTTCCAGGGAATCTGGGACAGTCCCTGGATTGGACTTGCAAACTTCCAGGAAGCCTTTTCATCCAGAGATTTCTGGAATGCTCTGAAAAATACGCTGATCCTGAATATCGGTGACCTGATCATTGGATTCCCGATCCCGATTTTCCTGGCGGTTTTCCTGAATGAGTTAAGGAGCAGCAAGATCAGAAAGACAACTCAGACTCTTCTGTATCTGCCCAACTTCCTTTCCTGGGTTATCATCGCCGGTATCAGCACCCAGCTCTTCTCCTCCAGCGGACTGGTGAACAACGTTCTGAACGCTCTGGGAATCGGCACGGTAAACTTCCTGACCAATTCCTTCATCTGGAGAATCGTATACTGGTTCTTCGGTGTGTGGCAGGGCGCGGGATATTCCCTGATCGTGTATCTGGCAGCCCTGATGGCGACGGATGCTTCCCTGGGTGAGGCAGCCTACATAGACGGAGCGACCAGACTCCAGAGAATCTGGTATGTAACCCTGCCGCAGATTTCTTCCACCATTACGGTTCTTCTGATTATGCAGGTCGGAAAGCTGGTGACCATCAGCTTCGACCGCCCGTACATGATGGGCAACTCGCTGGTAAGAGACGCATCGGACGTTATCAGTACCTATGTTTATTCCATCGGTCTTGCGGCCGGACGTTTTGACTTCGCAACGGCAGTTGGTCTGTTCCAGACGGTAGTCGGCGTTGTCCTGGTGCTTTCCGCAAATGCGGTTATTAAGAAAATGGGACAGGAGGGAATCGTATAATGGGAAGCAATATCAACAGTAAAACAGAAAAGTTATTCCAGTTTTTCTGGTCGGCATTTTTCATCATCATTACGGTGATTGCCATGGTTCCGATCCTGCGGGTTATTTCCATGTCCTTCAGCACCAAGGAGGCGATCCTTGCCGGTAAGGTTATGGTATGGCCGGTCGGCTTTACCATGGAGGCCTACGAGAGAGCGTTAAACAGCGGAAGCTTTGTGAGAGCATTTGGCTATTCCGTCGTCCTGATGCTCGGTTCCACGGCGTTGAGCCTGATTATGACGGTGCTTGCGGCTTATCCGCTTTCCAAGAAGCATCTGGTGGGCGGCGGTCTTGTCATGACGCTGTTCGTCCTGACCATGTACTTAAATCCCGGTGTTATTCCGGAATACCTGAATGTCAGAGACTTCAAGATGATTGATACCATATGGTCTCTGCTGATTCCCGGTGCGCTGAGCGCCTACAACATGATCATCATGTGTAACGCCTTCAAGGGGATTGATTCGGCCATATATGACGCGGCCAAAATCGATGGATGCAGTGAGACGCGGACTTTGCTGAGTGTAGCGCTTCCGCTGGTATATCCCACCATCGCTACCCTGGGACTGTTCTATGCGGTCGGCAGATGGAACGGTATCAGCGATGTATTGTACTATATCAACTCTTCCGAGCTGTTCACCGTACAGATGGTTCTGAAGCAGTTCATCGAGTCCATCAACGTAACGGCTGAGGAAGGTATTCAGACCAATCTGGTTGCGGATAACATCAAGGCGGCGAGTATCGTAATCTCCATGCTGCCCATGCTGATTGTATATCCTTTCGTGCAGAAGTTCTTCACCAAGGGCATCATGATCGGCGCTGTAAAGGGCTGATGAAATGTAACGAATGTGATTTTTTATGATTAATTTATCCGCCTGGGATGTTCATCCGGCAGGATATGTTAATAAAATTCTAATGGGAGGTAACCTAAATGAAGAGAAAAAGTCTACTCAAAAGGTCACTGGCTGTACTGCTTGCAGCGGCTATGGCAGTGATGGGGGGGGCATGTGGAAGCTCTACTTCTACGACGTCCTCAGAGCCTGCAGCGGAAAGCGCGGCTTCCACGGGAGAAGCTGCTTCTACTGAAGCTGCAGATTCAACTGAAGCGGCTGCAGCTGATTCTGACCTGTACGGTGACGAAGTCACCATCAACGTAATGGTATGGGACAGAGGTAATGCCGCACCTGGAACTACCACTGAGGATAACAATCTGACCCAGTGGATCAAGGATCAGGTGAAGGAACTGTACAACATCAATGTGGAGTATACCGCTGTTCCCAGATCCGAGTCTGATGACAAGGTAAACATCATGATGAGCGGCGGCACCGCCCCTGACATCATCATGACCTATGACCAGGCGCTGTTCTACAACTACGCGAGCAGCGGAGCCCTGAAGGATCTGACCGATCTGTATGCGCAGTACGGCGGAGACATTGAGGCAAACTGTACCGAGGCTGAACCTGCAGGCGTGATCGATGGCGTGAGATATGCCGTTATGAAGCAGAGAGGTACGGAAGAGCCCCGTCACACCGCTTATATCCGTCAGGACTGGCTGGATCAGCTGGGAATGGAAATTCCTACCACAAAGGCTGAACTGGAAGAGTATCTGTATGCTGTAAAGGAAAATAATCTGGGTGGAGACAACACCATTCCGTGGGCAATGAGCGGACGTACCGATACCGAGAAGATGTATCTGAACTTTGTCGGTTCCTATGTAACGCTTGACAGCGACCGTGAAGCTTATATGTATGCAGAGAGTTATATGGCAGTCGCTCCGGGGTCTGAGGAAGGCCTGAGAAAGCTGAATCAGTGGTACAACGATGGACTGATCAGCGCGGATTTCCCGACCGACTCCGCAGAGGATGTTTATAAGGCAGCCATCGCAAACGGAAATGCCGGCTTCGTTCTGGATGACGTTTACAATCCGCACGCAAGCTTTGAGGTTCTGAACAACACTCTTGGCACTCAGGATGTATTCGTTCCGGTACAGTGCTTCGACCTTCCGGACGGCTCCTACAGAAATCCTTTCGAGTACAGATATGCAATGTACGTTATGATTCCTTCCACCACCAGTGATGAGAAGGCGGCTGCCTGCATGAAGTACCTCAACTGGATGGCTGATCCTGAAGTTGCAATGAATATTTACTATACGCCTGACCACACCACGAATGATCTGGGTGTTGCGGTAGCTCCTTCCACCACCGAGCTGCAGGAGCTGGGCTATCCCGGAACGCCTGATGACCTTTCCATCGTGAACCAGAACTACACCTGGGTAAATGATCCTGACGTAATGGCTGCAACCAGCTATGAGAACAGAACCTCTGACTGGGTGACCGAGGAATGGTATAAGAACCTGTATGAAGTGAAGGAAATTGGAAAATACCGTTTCCCGACCTACGCTTACATCTCTCCTGATGAGCAGACCTATGGTACTGACATCAAGACCAGAATGATTGAGTTCGTTTACAACTGCATCTGCTGCCCGGCTGATCAGTTCGATTCCGTATATGATTCCGGATATCAGGAGCTGGTAAATGCGGGAATGCAGAAGATCATCGATGCAAGAGCAGCATACTATGACAGCGTAAATGGAACGACTGCTGAATAAGCTCTGAAAAAAGAAAATACAGCAGGACAACCTGTTGCATAAAAGGCCTGGAAAGGAGATTTCCTGCAGCCTGAATAAATATGACCGTCCTGGTAAAGAACCGGGGCGGTCATATTTGCGAAAGCAGGGGGTTACGTGCCTTTACGGGACGCCGGGGGTTAATAACGAATGCCGCAGGTGCGGCAGATTGGAGAATATCATGAAAAGATACTGGCCTCATATTGTAAGATCTACGGAAAAAACTGTGGAGGACTATCTGGCAAAGCAGGTGAGAGACGCCTCCCGTCCTGACGACGGAAGGATGCCGAGCGAAATTGTGGAGGGAAAGCTTACCATTTACCTGCTGACGGATGCGGTATGTCTGTATTTCTGTAAGGAAAGCAAATATTATAAGGATGAAAAGCTCTTTGAAGCCATTAAAAGAGGGCTGAGCTTCATCGAAAGATGGCAGAGGGACGACGGAAGTCTGGACTATCCCAGCTGTAATTTTTACTCTGCACCTGATACCTCCTTCTGCTTCCGCAGGCTGTATGGTGCATGGAATATTCTGGGAAAGCATGCGGAGACAGAAGAAGAAAAGGAGCTGGAAAACAGATATCTGGTTCTGATGCTCCGCTGTGTCCCGATTCTGTTATACGGCGGTTTCCATACCCCGAACCACCGCTGGGCGGTGATGTCTGTGCTTTTCACCCTTGCGAATGTGGTGGAAAAGCATGGAGACCTTGCTCTGGAGGTTCCCCGTTATCCGAAGGAGTATTTTGCGGAGGATCAGATCCCGAAGACGGCACAGGAGCTGGTTGAAAAGCTGAAAGCGCGCGCCAATCAGTATCTTGCAGAGGGAATTGACGGGGACGAGGACGGAGAATATGCGGAGCGCTCCACCGGAAACTATAACGGCGTGGTGGACAAATCCCTGATTTCCGCCTATGAAGCCACCGGCAATGAGGAATTCCTGGGCTATGTGGAAAGAAATCTGAACATGATGCTCTACTACATTGACGGAGACGACACTATTTTCACCCAGAATTCCACCAGGCAGGATCATGGAACGAAGCTGTATCCGGATAAATATTTTTATCTCTATACCTATATGGCTGCAAAGACGGGAAATCCTCTGTTTGACGCAGCGGCCCACAAGAGCATTAAGGATAACATGGACCGGGCGGAGCCGGCTCCCGACTGCATGTACATTTTCATGATGTATGACTGGCTGCTGGACTACGAGTTCAAGGGCTATGGCTATCTTGACGAATACCGCAAATTCTTCCGCGGCTCCCAGGTGCTCCGTGTGAAGAAGGAAAATTACGTTTACAGCGTGCTGAACAATAAGGCTGCCTTCCTGTTCCTGAAATTCGGCACCCTCCCCATCGGCCTGCGCATCGGAGAATCCTACTGTGATATCCGGAATTTTATTCCGAAATCCATCGAGGTGAAGGATAACGGCTGCGTGCTGAAGGCAGAAGCCGGCGGCTGGTATTATCAGCCCTTCAGGGAAGATCAGGGCACCAGTGACTGGTGGGCTATGGATCACACCAAACGGGATAAGGTCTATACCAGCACGGTTGCCATTACCGTAACCATTTCGGAGCTGGAAAACGGGCTGGAGTTCAATGTGAAGGCAGAGGGCATGAGCGGCCTTCCGCTCCGTGTGGAACTGGATATCCCTGCGGATGTCATCCTGGAGAACGAGACCATGTGTCTGACCGCCGGAAAGGGCGAGAGCATGATTTTAAGAAGCGGCGAGCTTAACCTGCATGACGGCGCAAAGAAAATCGTGATCGGGCCCGGATACGGCACTCATGCCTTTAAGGGACATTATTCCGGAGAGGAACGCAACGAGGCGGGCTACAGCATTTTCCTGAATGATTATACACCTTATGACCGCACCTTCCGCATTGTGGATGGAACCCGGAAATAAAAAGGAGCATTCGGTAATGAAAACAGAATGGGAACTTGCGAAACAATACCTTCCGGTCTTCATGATGGATGAAAGAGAGCCTTTCGACATGAAGGCGGTGGGCTATACGATTTTCACAGAAAATCTCCGCAGTGATTCCTTTCCGAAGCGTGTGATTGGCGCAGACTGGGAAAGGACAGACTGTGTGATCGAATATGAGCTCTGGTTTGATTATGACATCCAGCATCTCTATGAACTGGAGCATGTCTGGATCTACGTGGGAAAGGACGGAAGCGTGCAGAAGGTGGAAGGCAGCTTCCATGGAAAATATCTGAATGAGGTGAACCTGGATACGGGAAAGCCGCCTCTGGATGAAAACGGCCGTGTCCGCGTCTGGCTGCAGCCCGGAAAACACGCCGTCCTTTCCGATCCACGCCTGGTCCGCCTGGTTCCTGAGTGGATGGAAAGCTGCGGGGAGCTTGCCGGTGCGGACGGCGTGCCGCTCCCGGAGATGTTTCAGAAAGCGATGCCGGTTCCGGATCAGCAGACCCGGGAGCTGGTACACCGCTATATCCGCAGAACCTTTTCCTTTGAACCCTCCCTGAAGTTTCAGCCCTTCTTCCCTGAGAAGGAGCTTCCGGCGGAAGAACTGCTCATTCCCTGGCAACAGCTTAAATCCAGCGTACCGGGGCGTCTCAAAAAGGAGCTTGAAAAAATCCGGGAAGCAGAAAAAAATGGACTGATCTGACCGGACAGAGATGAAAAGTGCAAAAGCATTAAAACGTTAAAGAAAACAGCGCCCGTCCTGGCAATTACAGCCGGAACGGAGCGCTGTCTTTCATTCTGCCCGAAGGTCCGTCAGCTGCAGTTCAGGCTGGAACGGTTAGAGACGGAAGCCGGAAAAATTCGGTTTGACATTTCATATTTGCAGCCATATAATCAGATTACAGTTACACAAAGACACTTCAAATCAGTCTTTGTCAGTTCTTTACGATTCGTGCGTTCGCACATTCTTTTTGGCAGTTTCTGCCGGACACTCATTATCACAGCGAATACTGGCAGGAACGGCCGGAAAAAGCATAAGCATTCTGTTTTTGACCTCTTTCTGCCGAAAAAAAATGCCGCCATACGGCAGCGGAAGAGGAGAAAAGCTATGATAAGCTTTCGGTGATCCTCGTCTGCCTCAACACAAAGAAAGGACCGGGGGAAGAAGGAAGCCTGCACCATTTTCTGAACGTGCTGCTGTCGCCGGTGCTGAAGCCTGAAGAAAAGGCAGAAATATTTTCCCGGGTTTATGGAATCAAAATGGAAAAGGAAATCAGAAAGGAGCTGGAAGGTATGTGCAATCTGAGCGGAGCGATTGAGGAGAAAGCCCTGAGGAGAGGAAGAAAAGAGGGCAGGAGAGAGGGCAGGAGAGAGGGAAAAATGGAAGGCAGAGCAGAAAGCCTTGTCAAAAGCGTGGAATCCGCAATGAAAAGCTTTCATGTGGATCTGAGGACAGCCTGTGAGGGGCTGGGGTTCTCGCTGAAGGAATATTACAGGGCGGCAGAGCTGCTGAAAAAATAAAAATGCCGGAGAGATTTGTGCAGAATCTGCATGATAAAGGAAAAGAAAAGACATGCGGGAATCCGTTTTTTGAGGTATACTGTTAATACCATATGGCAGAAGAGGAGGAAAAACCAATGAAAATCGCATTAATCAATGAAAACAGCCAGGCTGCGAAGAACGAGCTTGTGGAGAGCGTCCTGAAGAAGGTTGTGGAGCCCATGGGACATGAGGTTGTCAACTATGGCATGTACAGCGCGGATGATGAAAACCAGCTCACCTATGTGCAGAACGGAATCCTGGCGGCTATTCTGCTGAATTCCGGAGCGGCTGATTATGTGGTAACGGGCTGCGGCACCGGAGAGGGTGCGATGCTTGCCTGCAATTCTTTCCCCGGCGTGCTGTGCGGACATATCGAGGATCCTTCTGACGCTTATATGTTTGCTCAGATCAATGACGGCAATGCCATCGCTCTGCCTTTTGCAAAAGGCTTTGGCTGGGGCGCTGAGCTGAACCTTCAGTATATATTTGAGAAGCTGTTTGAGGGCGAGAGCGGACAGGGCTATCCCAAGGAGAGAGTGATTCCTGAGCAGCGCAACAAGAAGATTCTGGATGAAGTGAAGAAGATCACCCATAATGATCTGGTTACGATTCTGAAGAGCCTGGACAAAGATCTGGTAAAAGGTGCAATCAGCGGAAAGCATTTCCAGGAATATTTCTTCGCAAGCTGCAAGGATGAAAAAATCGCGGCCTGCGTGAAGGAACTGCTTGAGGCATAAGCGTCACAGAAAACGGATAAATTTCAGAAAAAGCAGAAATGACAGCGGCAGGAAACGGAAAAGAGTTTCGTTTCCTGCCGCTATTATTGTGCAGACATCCGATGGGCAACGGGCAGTGAGCAGCTATGCTGTGTGCTGCCCGGTACAGATCGGATGAAGCGGAAAAGTCTTACGCCAGGGTCTGCTTCATCATTTCATAAGCGCCTTTTTCCTGAATCAGTTTCAGATCCTCACAGACGGCAGCTTCCAGACCGGGGATGGTGGTCAGATCCATACCCCAGTAGTCGGTCCGGGAGAGGACGGCATGGGTCAGTGTCTCAGCGCTGTCATCTTTGTGGGCAAAGAAGAATTCCAGAACTTCTTTTGTATCACTGATGGTGTACTCATTTCCCTTCGGACGGGTTCCGATGAGGCCTGCATCCGTAAGCTTCGTTCCGTGATAGAAAGCGATGTAGAAGGCCAGGGAAGCCGTCAGGCAGACGGGCAGGGTCCCGGTTTTTTCCACGTAGCCCTTCAGGGAAGGAAGCACTCTTGCTTTCCACTTGGAGGTGGAGTTTAAGGAGATGGAAAGGAGAGCATGGTCGATGAAGGGATTACGGAACCGTTCTGTTACGGAAGCTGCAAAATCCTTCAGCTCTGCTTCCGGCAGGGTAAGGGTGGGGATGATTTCATCATAAATGGCCTTGTTCATAAAGCCGCGGATCACATCGTCTGCCATGCAGTCACGCACGATATCCTGTCCGGCAAGATAGGCACCGAGCACCATGGAGGTGTGTGCTCCGTTCAGAATACGCACCTTACGCTGTTTGTAAGGCTTGTGGTCGTTCGTAACAAGAATGGGAAGACCGGCCTTTTCAAAGGGCAGCTCGTTTTTGATGGACTGCGGTCCCTCGATGACCCAGAAGCCGAAGACTTCACCGGTGTCCATCACGTTATCGATGTAGCCGTTTTCTTTGTTAAGAGCGTCTGCTTCCGCTCTGGGGAAACCTGTTACGATACGGTCTACCAGAGTGGAGCAGAAAATATTTTCCTTCTCAATCCAGGAGATAAAATCTGCCCCGAGATTCCACTGCTCAGCGTACTTTTTCACACATTTTTCCAGCTCTTTTCCATTGTCATCGATCAGCTCGCAGGCCAAAATGATGAATCCCTTTCCCGTCTCGTTTCCAAAGGTCTGGAAACGTTTATAGAGAAACTGAGTGAGCTTGCCCGGGTAGCTGGCTGCCGGACGATCGGTGAACTGGCAGGAGGCGTCATAAGTGATGCCGGCCTCCGTGGTGTTGCAGGAGATGAAGCGGAGCTCAGGATTTTCCGCGCATTTTAAAACCTCGTCAAAATCGGTGTAGGAATTCAGACAGCGGCTCACGCAGGAGATGATCCGCTTCCGGTTCACCTTCTGACCATTTTCGCTTCCGCGCAGGTACAGGGTGTAGAGACCCTCCTGCTCATTGATGGCATTCTTCAGGTCGAAAGCGCCGGGGATGGGAGCGATGGGCTGAACCAGGACAACTTTGCCGTTAAAGCCGGCTTCCTCATTCATCCGGTCGATAAAATAATCCACGAAGGCGCGCATGAAATTACCTTCGCCAAACTGAATGACACGCTCCGGCGCATTTTTTAGCAGGTAGCCGTCATAGCCGTTTTCCTGCAGGGTCTGATAACATAATTTTTTCATTTTCTTTTCCTCCAATTTGCCATTATTTTAAATAAAGATTTTCTCTAATCAGCCAGGGCCGCTTTTCCGTTACAGGGTCACGCCCTGTTTGAAGATCGCCATATCATGGAAGCCTGCCGCCTCCGATTTTACCTGCTCCCCGTTCGCAACGCGGAGTACGTAGTCGAACAGCTGCTGCGAAAGCTCGGAGAGGGATGTACCCTCCAGCAGTGTGCCACAGTTGAAGTCGATCCAGTTTTTCTTTTTCTCATAAAGAGGCGTGTTACTGGAAATTTTCACTGTGGGGACCGGGGAGGCAAAGGGTGTTCCCCGTCCGGTGGTGAACAGGACGATCTGTGCGCCCGATGCAGCCAGGGCGGTAGAGGCCACCAGATCGTTGCCGGGAGCGGACAGCAGGTTCAGACCGTGGCTTTTCACAGGCTCTCCATAGGAAAGCACGCCTTTCACCGGAGCGGAGCCGGATTTCTGGGTGCAGCCGAGGGACTTGTCCTCCAGAGTGGAGATGCCGCCCTTCTTATTGCCGGGCGACGGATTCTCATAGATGCTCTGGCCGTGAGAGGTAAAATAATTTTTGAAATCGTTGATCAGCTTCACAGTCTGATCGAACAGCTCCTCGTTTTCACAGCGGTTCATGAGAAGGGTTTCCGCGCCGAACATTTCAGGAACTTCGGTCAGGATGGTGGTGCCGCCCTTACTGATGAGAAGATCGGAAAAACCGCCCACTGTGGGATTCGCCGTGATGCCGGAAAGACCGTCGGAGCCGCCGCATTTCATACCGATGACCAGCTCGCTGCAGGAGATGGGCTCCCGCTTCGCTTTCCCGGCATATTCTGCCAGAGAATGGAGGATGGACACACCTTCTTCGATCTCATCTTCGCATTCCTGTGCCACCAGAAAACGGATTCGTTCGGGATCGTAGTCGCCGATATATTTTTTCAGCTCGCCGATATTGCTGTTCTCACAGCCGAGTCCCAGCACCAGCACGCCTCCCGCATTGGGGTGATGGATCAGGTCGGCGAGGATCTGCCGCGTATTGTCCTGATCCTCCCCCATCTGGGAGCAGCCATAAGGGTGGGAGAAGGAGACAACGGCGTCGATGCTGCCCGTGACCAGATCCTGAGCCCGTTTCGCAATTGCTGCGGCAACATCGTTCACGCAGCCCACCGTGGGGATGATCCACAGCTCGTTGCGCACGCCAGCCTTTCCGTCTGAACGGCGATAGCCCTGGAAAAAAGCTTCTCCGGTGGCAGCCACCGACGGATGGGTGGGATGATAGGTATAGGAAAGTACCCCGTCCAGCGCAGTTTTCAGATTATGGGTATGTACGTGCGCGCCCTGCGGGATATCCGCGCAGGCAGTTCCGATGGGTTCTCCGTATTTGATGACGGGGGAACCGGCCGGGATATCCGCAAGGGCGAACTTATGCCCGGCGGGGATATCCTCCTTCAGAAGAAAACCGGGTTCCCCGTCGGTTTCGCTTGCCTGACCGGGATTGCTTTCGGAAATCCATGTCCCGGCTGACAGCGGCTGAAGCGCTACGGCAACGCTGTCCTTCGGATGGATTCGGATGCAGGTCTGCATGACTTTCTACCTCTCTTTCTGCCGCGACAGCGGCAGTTCTTTTAATAAATGTAAGCTCTTACATCAAAGGTACACCCGTTTGACCATGAAGTCAAGTCCTTCATTGACTTTTTTAACTATATGGAATATAATGTGGGAAAAGCTTTGTAAGCGTTTACATCATAAATTAATTTTACGCCGCCCAAAGCGGCAGAAAGCAGGGGAATTATGAAAGCGTTTATGGACAGAGATTTTTTACTGAGTACGGAGACGGCGAAGAAGCTTTTCCATACATATGCGGAAAATATGCCGATTCTGGACTATCACTGTCACATCAATCCGCAGGAGATCGCGGAGGACAGAAAGTTTGACAACATCACACAGGTATGGCTGGGAGGGGACCATTATAAATGGCGTGCCATGCGTTCCAACGGTGTGGAGGAGTACTATATCACCGGAAACGCGCCTGACAGGGAGAAGTTTCAGAAGTGGGCGGAAACGCTGGAGCTTGCTATCGGCAATCCGCTCTTTCACTGGAGCCATCTGGAGCTGCAGCGCTTTTTCGGCTATACCGGTGTGCTGAACGGTGAGACTGCGGAGGAAGTCTGGAATCTCTGCAATGAGAAGCTTCATGAGGACAGCATGAGTGTCCGCAATCTGATCCGTCAGTCCGGCGTGACGCTGGTGTGCACCACGGATGACCCGGCCGATGATCTGAGATGGCATAAGCAGATCGCGGAGGATAAGAGCTTTGAGGTACAGGTGCTTCCTGCATGGAGACCGGACAAGGCCATGAACCTGGAAAAGCCGGATTACGCAGACTATCTGAAAAAGCTGGGCGAAGCGGCCGGGATGGAAATCAGAAGCTTTGCCGATCTGAAGGAAGCGCTGCAGAAGAGGATGGCATTCTTCGCGGAAATGGGCTGCCGTGCCAGTGACCATGCGCTGGAATATGTGATGTGCGTTCCTGAAACGGATGAAAATCTGGAGAAGATTTTTGCAAAACGCCTTTGCGGAGAGAGGATCAGCAGGGAAGAGGAGATGAAGTTCAAGACCGCCTTCATGCTGTTCGCAGCCGGCGAATATGCCCGTCTTGGCTGGACGATGCAGCTTCATTACGGCTGCAAGCGTGATAATAATACGGCGATGTATAATCTCCTTGGGCCGGACACCGGTTTTGACTGCATCAACAACTACGCGCCTTCCGCACAGCTTGCGGATTTCCTGGATCTTCTGAACAGAGAAGGAAGCCTGCCGAAGACGATCATTTACAGCCTGAATCCCAATGACGATGAGGCGATCGGAAGCATCATCGGCTGCTTCCAGAATTCCGATGCGGTGGGTAAGATTCAGCAGGGCTCCGCATGGTGGTTCAATGATAACAAGACGGGAATGATGAAGCAGATGACTTCCCTGGCGAACCTCGGACTGCTTGGAAATTTCGTCGGCATGCTGACGGATTCCAGAAGCTTCCTTTCCTATCCCAGACATGAATATTTCCGCAGAATCCTCTGCGAGCTGGTCGGCGGCTGGGTGGAGAACGGCGAGTTCCCGGACGATGAGAGAATGCTTTCCCGTATTATCAGGGGAATTTCCTATAATAATGCGGTGCGCTACTTTGGATTTAATCTGGAAGAAAAGTAAGCCGGAGAGCGGCATGAAAATCAAAACAGCCGGGAGGCGGATGAGGAAAATCACCCGCTTCCCGGCTGTTTTAATCTGGGGGCGCCTGACGGCGCACGTTTCTTAAGGCTGAAGCTCTCTGCTTTTTGTGGTCGCCCGGCGGATCAGGTTGGCGGAATACATGGTTCTTTCCGGAACATCCTTTCCCTCCAGAACCTGCATGAGCAGGGAGACTGCGGTGGTGCATAAGAATTCCACCCGGTTGTCTGCGGTGGTGATTTCCGGAGTGCTGCAGATGGAGAGCAGGGAATTGTTGTAGCCGGTGATCTGAATGTCCTCCGGAATCCGTTTCCCCGCATTGAGCGCGTATTTGACGGCGCCGGCGGCAAGCTCATCGTCGGTCGCAAGACAGGCGTCAAAGACTATACCACGCGCTTCCAGCTCCTGCAGGAACCGGGCGGTCTCCGGAATGCCGGCAGGGCAGAGAAAGGAGCGCTCCTCTTCCGGATTTTCGTCTTCCATGAGAGCATGCCTTGAAGAAGCCTGTTTTTCCGGAGAAGCCTGTTCTTTCAGCGTATGCTCTGAGAGAGAACGGCAGAAGCCGGAAAGCTTCCGTTTTCCGCTGTAGCTTAAGGAGCGATAGAGAAAAATCGGGCGTTTACAGCCAAGTTCAAGAAGCTCATCCGTCATCTCCTTTACGGCGAGGGCGTCGTCGCAGACGACCGAGTATGCGCCGCTTCCGGAAAGGACGCCGTTCAGGAGAAATACCGGAACCTTTTTTGCTGCCTCATACAGATAAGCGTTGTCCTCATCCTTTTCTTCGATGAACTGGGAGCCGGCCAGAATCAGGGCATCCACGTTGCGGGACATAAGAAGCTGGAGATATTTTTCTTTTTCCTCCTGATTGTAGCCAGTACAGCAGAGCATGGAGGCATAGGAATTTTTCCAGAGCTCCCGTTCCAGCAGGTAAATGACCCGCGCCAGATAGATGTCAGAGGAGTCAGCGCAGAGAATGCCCACCGTGCGCATGGTATTCAGCCCGAGCCCGCGGGCGAAGGCATTTGGCGTATAGCCGTTCTGCTCCATGACTTCAAGCACCTTCTGTCTGGTGGTTTCACTGACCTTGTCGCTTCCGTTCAGAACCCGGGAAACCGTGGCGATGGACACGCCGGCCAGTCTGGATATATCGTAAATATTCGTAAGAAGTCCTCCCTTCAGGGGCTGATGCCAATAATAATCAAACAAGCTGGCTTTATTATAACAGGCTTTTTCAGGATTGTCATTCTAATTCCGGGAAGGCGTATGTTCCGTTTTGGGCATATTAAGAAATTCTTGGGCATATTAAGAAATTCTTCCCTTGTGAGCAAATCCGGAAGGTGTTACAATACAGACAGCATAAATTTCTTTTTAAGCCGTTCGGCTTTCGCCAAAACAAAGGCTCATCTGTTTTTTCCGGCGATCTTCAGGAACTCTATGCGAAGTCTTATTTTTTCCATTAATTGTAACTGTAAAACGGGCGGGAGTACCTGAAAAGATAGAAAAAATGTGTCTCCTGCGTTCCAGAGAAAGGGGGCTGCCTTTGAAAGAAAATTACATGAAGTCAGGCAGGACAAACGGCAAAAACAGCGGCAAAATTGCCGGACAGGGAATGAAACAGGATACAGCCGTCACTTTGCTTCTTAAAAACGGACCGCATCGTGCGTTGCGTGACGCTGGTGCTCTATTGGGGAAAAAAGCCATGGGATGGTCCTGTGAGGCTGTCGGATCTTTTTGAAGATGATGAAGGAATCGCCCATACGGTCCAGCTGGAGATGAATTTTCTGGATGTCTGCAGGATGACAGAGGAGGAGATCTGCAGCTATACGGGTGAGCTGCGTTCGGTTTTCGGCTTTCGAAAATATGCCGACGATAAAGACGCGCTGCAGAGTTTTATTGATGCGAACAGAGAATATTTCAGAAACGTTTCGGAAACGGCGGTGGACGCGCTGACGGAACTGACGCATTCTTCGGAGCTTAAGAAAATTAAAACACAGGAATACACGACACCGGAAGTAGGAATAGATGTGTGCAGGGGAATTCAGGGAATGATTCAGGACGGCAGAATGGAAGGGATAAAAGAAGGGATAAAGGAAGGAATGGAAAAAGGGATTAAAGAAGGAAAAGAGGAAGCAAAAAAGGAAATCGCATGTTCTCTTTCGGCTATGGGAATGTCTGCTGAAAAGATTGCGGAGGCAACAAAAGCCGGTATCGGACTTGTGAGGAAATGGATTTCTGAAAGTGGAGACTGAAAAACGGTGACTGGCAACTGGAAACATCAGAATTGGAGGAAACTATGGAAACATTTCGTTTTGCAGTTATGGGAGCGGGTAATATTGGGAGAAAGTTCTGTGAGGCAGCCCGCATGGCAGGTTATGAGACCGCGGCTGTGGCGAGCCGGTCTGTGGAGAGAGCCAAAAAGTGGGCGGCTGAGAATAACATAAGGGGGGCATACGGAGACTATGAACAGATGCTGGAAAAAGAAAAGCCTGACTGTGTTTACATTGCCACGACGGCAGATTCCCATTATGATCTCACCATGCTGTGTCTGGATCATGGCGTTCCGGTCCTGTGTGAAAAAGCGGCTTTTTTAAACAGCGCGCAGGCACGTGAGGTTTTTTCCAGATCGGAAAAGGAAGGAATCTTTGTGATGGAAGCGCTCTGGAGCCGGTTCCTTCCGGCAGTGAAACAGGCAAAGGAGTGGATTGCCCATGGGTATGTGGGAAAACCTTCCTTTGCGCAGATTGATATCGGTTTTCTTGTCCCTCCGGAGGCCGGAAACCGTTACCGGAACCCGAAGCTGGGCGGCGGCGCGGCCTTTGATATCACCGTTTATGCCTATGAGATTGCCAGATTCCTCCTCGGACAGGAGAAAGGACTTACGGCATCCGCGGTCTGGGGGCCCACAGGGGTGGATGTGACGGATCATGTGGTGCTTCATTTTCCGGAAATGTGCGCTTCCCTTACAGCGAGCTTTGATGCGGCTCTGGAGGAAAAGGCGGTGATCTACGGAGACCGCGGGAGGATCGTAATTCCTCAGCCGCATTTTGCGTCGGAAGCTTTTTTCTATCCGCAGGATGGCGGAGATATGATTACTTTCCGGGATACGGAGACGAAAAACGGCTTTATCTATGAAATTCAGGAGACCGTTTCCTGTATCCGCGCGGGCCGGGCGGAAAGCAGGGTGGTGCCCCACTCGCTCACATTGTCCTGCGCAGAGCTGTTTGACCGGATTATGGAAACGAAGCCGGTCTGAAAATCAAAGCGGAGGCCTGCGGCCGAAGAAGCTGTCCTCCGGAACTTCCCGTTCCTCGTAACCGCGCCTGAAAGAGGTGCGGGAGGGATTTGCGGAACCACCTGTTCCTGTGTAACCTGTTCTGGAATAGTCCATTCCGGAAACGCCTGTTCCGGAGCAGCCGGATGAATATCCGTTCCCCGGATAGCCTGTGCCCGGATTTCCTGTTTCTGTACGGGTACTTCCAAAACGGCCGGTCCCGGCCGCCATACGCGGTGCGTTTTCCGCGTCTGTACGGCGGTTTTCCGCGTCTGTACGGCGGTTTTCCTGGCCCTGAGAGGAAAGCCCGTGCAGCAGGCAGAAAACGCCTCCGACGAGCAGGCCGAGAAAAAAGAAACAAAGCGCAATGCCGATGGAAAAGGCGATGCCGGAAAAGGTGGGGCTGAAGGAAGTGAGAAAGGCGGAAATCACAAGGAGGCCGCCTCCGGCAGCGGAGAGGCTGACACAGCAGGAAACGGAACGCAGGGACCTCCGGGCGGCAGACAGCGAGCCAAGGAGCAGAGCGGAAAGCAGGATGCAGGAAAAGGTGATCAGAAGACCCAAAAGGCGGGAGGATGTATCAAGAACGAGAATGCCGCCCGCAGACAGGGTAAAAATGACGAAAGCCAGCAGCATACTCAGAACAAGGGTAAGGATGCAGAAGCGGGTACTATTTTTCACAGGGTTCTCCTCTCTTGAAAATGGCGGTCAGGAAATCCTTCTTGCCTTATTTTATTCAGGAGGGGAGAGGAGGGTTACAGGCGAGTCAAAACAGGAGAGAAATACAGATTGCAACAAAAGTGCTCAGCAATGTTCCAAGCAGGTAATATTCAGCAAAAGACGGGTCCTCTGAGATTCTATTATACCGGGCAATGGATTTTGCCGTTAATACCAGACCGACAGCAGAATATTGCTGAATGGAAATCAGATATGATCCAAGAAGAAAGACAATCAGAATATTTGCCGGTTTATAAATGAGAAGAAGTTTCAGACTCCAGCTCAATGCTGTACTGCCAGATAAGCCAAAAGTATGCAGAATTTTCAGAAGGTCATATCGATATACAGATGAAATATTCAGATTGTGCATGAAATATGAGATCAGAAGGAGGCAGAATATATGGAGCAGCTGATCGATTACAAAAATTTTTTGGCTGCTCGCATAGGCAGTTCCTTTTTGATGATGTACATATTTGGAGACAATGTATTTCAGTGAGTCAATGACTGTATGTGACAGAATGAAAAGAGCGATGTGCAGAAAGCTGATTCCCGGAATCAGCAGAACATTTTTATCATATCGATATTTCCTCCATAACTGAAGTTATTTCCTTCAGTGCTTTCTCATAGGTGTAATAGCTGCCTGCCGAAAGCGCCTTATGCACGGCGGACTGGGTAATGCCCAGTCGGAGGGCAGACGCTTTCTGCCCATCCTGATGGAACAGCTGATCTGTAATGATTTCCCGCTGCCTGTCTGTCCATGTATGTTCAAGGGAATAAAGCAGAGTGAATACGGTATTCAGAAGTCTTTCAGTGGTACTGTTTTTTTCTTCAAACCGGAAAGAGAGATCTGATAGTACGGCTTTCTTTTTTGATTCATTTTCCTTCAGGAGTTCAATGGCAGACCTCGCGCGATAGAAAGCCGGTCCATCGGCGCCAAGAGCCATTTCGGGATAAATATCCGTGGTAATCCGACCCATGCCAATGCCAAAACGAAATGTGACAGGGTATAAAGACATTTTAATCTTTTCAATAATTTTCAGAAGCGAGCGCCCATCAAACAGCAGTCCCTGAAATTCATCCCCCAGCGTTATCAAAAATTTTGCGGCAATATCAGCTTCAAAGCCTTCATTAATTTCCTGTAAGATTGTGCCAAGGTTTTCCTGAATTTCTCTGCGCTGTGTCAAAGATCTGGAACCTCTGATATCTCCTATTATTGCAACAAAAGATCTGTCACTATGGAAAGTAGACATGTTTCCTCCGCTTAAAATGCATTCCTGTATGCATGTGTTCTGTTACAGAAAAAACTGATATTTATATAAGAATCAGGTTCAGTATATAACAATTATATGGAATAATCAAGAAATATTACCTTGGTGAGTTATATTTTTAAAATATTACTCTAAAAGGCGATATACTCACCCTCCCCCAAAGTTTATATGCTCCAGCTTTTTTGTCCCGCCGGCGTTGAAGGAAGGCAGTACGCCCCGGTCCTTCAGGGGAGAATGGCCCAGAATGCGGCGGTAGCTGCGGTAGAAGGAGGAGTAATCCCCAAAGCCTGCGCGGACAGCGGCTTCCTGGGCGCTTAAGCCCCCCGTGAGCAGCTCCTGGGCGAGGATCACCCGTTTATGGAGCAGATAATCGAAGACCGTGGTTCCGGTGGCCCTGCGGAAAACCTTGTTCAGGTGATGCTTGCTGATGTAGAAGCGTTCGGAAAGCTGATCCAGCGTGATCGGCTCTCCCACATGGCGGTTCAGGTAGAGCAGAATGTCGGAAACGGTGTCGGCGCTGCCGGTTTCCGCCGAAGGGCCGGAGATCTCCCGGGACATGGAAACGATCCGCGCCAGCAGCGCCTCCACGTAGATGGGGAGGAGGCGGGTCCGCAGGGCTTCCGCCTGATCCGCGCAGTCGGCGAGCGCCTCGAAGCAGCTTACGATACCATGCCTGTCCACCTGTTCAAAGTAGATTTCCGCGTTCCGCCTGTCAGGCGAAGGAAAGGCGGACAGAAGAAAAGACCTCCTTTCAGCGGAAAGGATATCCGGATGAAAATGGATGGAATATCTCCGGTAAGGCATGTCGCTGTTAACCCGCACGCCATGAAAGCAGTGCGGAGAAAGAAGCAGCAGGCTGCCCGGCGTGGGGCGGTACTGTTTTCCCTCCACCAGATAGTCCGCATCCCCTTCCAGAAAGAGATAGACCTCATAAAAATTGTGGCAATGCAGGGAATAGGATTCCATTGCCTTCCGGGTGGTGCTGTAGCTGAAGCTGACCTGCTCCGTATTGATATGTGCATCGCCCACGGTCTCTTCAGCGTCTTTATTTTTATCAGAGTCCATTTTCTGCCTCCATTCTGCTGCTCTGCTGTCCGCAGTTCTGATATAAAAGCTGTCACGGTCTTTCCGACATCTATCCCTGAAAAACGACTTAATTTCAGCTTACTTCACGATCGCTATATTTGCAATAAAAAAGTGCACATCTGCAATGGCTTTTTGCGGGCTGACGGACTATAGTAACAGAAAAGGGAAAGAATGGCTAACGCCATTCTTCCATGAGTTCAATGCCGCCTGTCGGCAGCGCACGAACTAAAGATTCGTGCTGAAAGGAGAGGGGCACGAACTGCGTTCGTGCCAAAGAATGGCTGACGCCATTCTTTCATGAATTCAATGCCGCCTGTCGGCGGCGGAAGGAGAGGTATATGAAAACAGGAGCACAGCTTTACACGATCAGGGCCTATACGCAGACGGAGAGGGATTTTGCGCGGTCGATGAAGAAAATTGCAGATATGGGCTACACCACCGTGCAGGTTTCCGCGATCGGAAAGGATATCCGCCCGGAGAGGGTGCGCGAGATCTGCGATGAAAACGGACTGAAGATCGTGCTGACACACAGCGACGTAAACCGGATCTTAAACGATACGGACAGGCTCATCGAGGAGCATAACATTCTGGGCTGCGACCACATCGGACTTGGCGCAATGCCGGAAAAATACCGCTCGCCGGAGTGGATCCGCTATTTTGTGGAGGATTTTAAGGAGCCTGCAAAGAAAATCGCGGCTGCGGGAAAACGGTTTATGTACCATAATCATAATTTTGAATTTCAGAAAATTTCCATTCCGGGCTATGAGAAGCCGGTCCGGATCATCGAATATCTGATGGACAGTTTTACGCCAGAGGAGCTGGGCTTTACGCTGGATACCTACTGGGTGGCCGCAGCGGGCGGAGATGTGTGCGACTGGATCGCGAAGCTTTCCGGAAGGATTCCCTGTGTGCACCTGAAGGATATGGCAGTTGAAGATTTCCAGTCAGTGATGGCGCCGGTGATGGAAGGAAACCTGAACTTCTCCGCCATTCTCAGCCTGCTGGAAAAGACGGACTGCGAATACCTGCTGGTAGAGCAGGATACCTGCCAGGGCAGCCCCTTCGACTGCCTGAAGACGAGCTATGACAATCTGGCCGCGGCCGGATACCGCTGACGCCGATGAATGAAAAAATCAGGAAAGAAAAGGGAGATTAACATGGAACAGGTAAAGCTTGGAATCATTGGAATCGGAAATATGGGAAGCGGCCACTGCAGGACGATCCTGGACGGACAGGTGCCGGAACTGAAGCTCGTCGCGGTGGCGGATCTTCGGGAGACGAGGAGACAATGGGCGAAGGAAAACCTTCCTGAGGATGTGGTTATTTTTGAGGACGGAGACGCCCTGATCGAATCCGGCGTCTGCGACGCGGTGCTGGTTGCCACGCCGCATTATGATCACCCCAGACTGGTGATCTCCGCCCTGGAGCACGGCCTGCATGCTCTGTGCGAAAAGCCTGCCGGGGTCTATACGAAGCAGGTCCGTGAGATGAACGAGGCGGCGGAAAAATCGGATAAGGTGTTCGCCATGATGTTCAATCAGCGCACCAACTGCGTATACAGAAAAATGTATGAAATCGTCCACAGCGGCGAATACGGACAGATCAAACGGGTGAACTGGATCATCACGGACTGGTACCGTACTCAGGCCTATTACAATTCCGGCGGATGGCGGGCAACCTGGGCAGGAGAGGGCGGCGGAGTGCTTTTGAACCAGTGCCCTCACAACCTGGACCTGCTTCAGTGGATCTGTGGTCTTCCGGTGAAGGTACAGGCCTTCTGCCACAATGGAAAGTGGCATGACATCGAGGTAGAGGACGATGTGACCGCCTACCTGGAATTTGAAAACGGTGCGACCGGCGTCTTTGTGACCACCACGGCGGATGCGCCCGGAACCAACCGCTTTGAGATCACGCTGGAAAAGGCAAAGCTGGTCTGTGAGGACAATAAGCTGTATTTTTACGTTCTGGATGTGAGCGAGCGGGAATACTGCTTTACCGCAACGGAGGGCTTCGCGAAGCCGGAAGGACATGTGGTGGAGCTTGAGACGGACGGAGAAAATCCGCAGCATGCGGGAGTTCTGCGCGCTTTCGCTGCAAAGATCCTCAGGGATGAACCTCTGGTGGCGGACGGAAAAGAGGGTATCCGCGGACTGATGCTTTCCAATGCCATGCATCTGTCCAGCTGGCTCGGAAAGCCCGTGACCCTCCCCATCGACGAGGATCTTTTCCTGGAGAAGCTGAACGAGCTTCGGAAAAATTCCAGAGTGAAGGAAAACGTGCAGGAGGTCACCTTCCTGACGGAGGGCTCCTACGGAAGCAGACAGACAAAATAAAGCCGGAGGCCAGACAGAATATGAAAGCTGCAATCGTTGGCTGCGGAAACATCGCGGCCGTACATGCAAAGAGCATCAGCCTGCTGGAGGGTGTGGAGCTTGCAGCCGCCGCAGACATTAAAAAGGACCGGGCCGAAAAATACGAAAAAGAGTATGGCTGCCGTGCATATGATTCCATGGAAAGCATGCTGGAGGCGGAGCGCCCGGACGTGCTTCACATCTGCACGCCCCATTACCTGCATGTGCCCATGGCGCAGTATGCGCTGCAAAGAGGAATTCATGTGTTCTGTGAAAAGCCGCCTGTGATTTCCGAAGAACAGCTGGTCTGCCTGGAAAAGGCCGTGGCGGAAGGCCCCGGCCGCGCGGGCTTCTGTTTTCAGAACCGCTATAATCCCAGTATCCTTTATGTGAAGGAGCTGCTCGCTTCCGGAAAGGCCGGAAAAGTAAAGGGAGCCAGAGGAATCGTCACCTGGCACAGAGACGCGGCCTACTATACGGAGAGCGGCTGGAGAGGGAAACTGGAAACGGAGGGAGGTGGTGCGCTGATCAATCAGTCCATTCACACTATGGACCTGCTGGGCGTACTTCTTGGAAAGCCTGTTTCCGTGGAAGCGCAGACGGCCAATCATCACCTTCCGGGAGTCATCGAGGTGGAGGACACGATGGAGGCCTACATCCGTTATGAGAACGCGGCGGCCTGCTTTTATGCTACCACCGCCTACACGGAGGACGCACCGCCCTTAATTGAGATTTCCTGCGAAAATGTGGTCATCCGCATTGAGGATCTGGATGTGACGCTTTTCTGGCGGGACGACAGCGGAGAGCATGGACGCATCGAACACCCGGAGATTGCCAGAAAGAAGGCCCTTGGAAAAAGCTACTGGGGAACCGGGCATCTGGACTGCATTTCTGATTTTTACCGCTGCCTGAAAACAGGAGGGCGTTTTGCACAGGATCTGAACGGCGTCAGAGATACGGTGCGCCTGATGCTTGCCGCATATGAATCCGCACGACAGAAAGGAAAACAGATATGAGTAATAATAAAAACGTTTTGAAGGAATGCCCGATCAGCTGCTTCGCGGATGAAATCGACAGCTCCGTGGATAAACAGATGGCGCTGATGGAGGAACTCGGCATCGGCTGGATGGAGTTCCGGAGCGGCGACGGCAAGGGCGTCGCGGATTATACCGAAGCGGAAGCTGAGGCGCTCATGCGCCGCCTGGAAGAAAAAAAGATCGGAGTATCAGCCGTCGGCTCTCCCATCGGAAAGATCAACATTACGGATGATTTCGAACCCCATCTGGAAAGCCTTGCGCACGTTGCGGAGCTTGCTAAGATATGGAATACATCCTATATCCGCTGTTTCAGCTTCTTCATTCCGGAGGGAGAGAAGCCTGAAAAGTTCCGGGATGAGGTTTTCCGCAGGATGGATCGGATGGTGGAGCTGGCAGCCAGGAAAAACCTGACTCTGCTTCATGAAAATGAAAAGGAAATCTATGGAGATATGGCTCCCCGCTGCCTGGAACTGATGGAGAAGTTTGGCGGAGAGAATCTGAAGGCAACCTTCGATTTCGCCAATTTCGTCCAGTGCGGACAGGATACCCTGGAAGCCTGGGATATGCTGAAGGAATATGTCGCCTATGTACATGTGAAGGACGCCCTTTTCGACGGCGGACGCGTGGTGCCTGCGGGCCAGGGAGACGGAAACCTGAAGGAAATCTTCAGCCGTCTTGACAAAAAAGGTTATCAGGGCTTCCTGAGTCTGGAACCCCACCTGGCAGATTTCGCGGGACTGTCCGGCCTGGAAAAGAATGTTGAGAAGCGCGGACGTACCGATACGGAGGCTGCGTTTGTCACCGCCTATGAGGCCCTGCAGGCGCTCCTGGCAGGAGAATAATAAATACTGTGGTCGTAGAAGTCATAAAAGAGGCCTGCTGCAGATCCGGACACCGGTTACTCTGCAGCGGGCCTCTTTTGTGAAATCTGTTACAAAAATGAGTTTTCTACTCCTTTTCACTTGACACTTTTGGCGAACGGAAGTAGGATAAGGGAGGGTGCACAACCGGCCCGTTTGTAAATTATGTGACCGGCTGTCAGATCATACGGGAGGGCGGCGGACTGCTGCATTTTCCGTTTTCCTGTCAGGCCGCGGCCCGCAGGAAATGGCCCAATTTTTACAAAAAGGAAAGCGGGGAGAACCACATGGAAATCATTTTGTTTCTGATTCTGTTTCCATTTCTGGCCGCGCTTGTGATGTCCTGCATGAAACAGCACGGACTGCTCAGAAGGACGGTTCAGTTCACCTTCTGCGGCGTCATCGTTGCGGCGGTCATCCTGTTTGCGGTTATGAATCTGGTCGGGGGAAAGACAGTCGCCTATCTGCCGCATACGCATGTCATTGACATGGGAATGCTTCTGGTGGAGTGGGGGCTGGTTGTGCTGGTCTTTTACTACAGCTTCAAATACCGGAAGTATTACTGCGCGCTTCTTTCCATATTGCAGACCGGGGCGATGACCTGGCTGGAGCTGAGCGGCAGGACGGATATTGAAGCGAACCATATTCTGGCGGACAAGCTGACGGTGGCCATGGCGCTGATTGTCGGGATTGTCGGCTGCCTGATCTGCATTTATGCGATCGGCTATATGAAAGATTATAACAGGCACCATCTGGACTATAAGGACAGGAGGTCTTTTTTCTTTGCGATGCTTTTTCTGTTCCTGGGAGCCATGATGGGGCTGATTTTCTCCAGCAATCTGATCTGGATCTATTTCTTCTGGGAGATTACAAGTATCTGCTCCTTCCTTCTCATCGGCTACAATCAGACGGACGAGGCCATGGACAATTCCTTCCGTGCCCTGTGGATGAATCTGCTGGGCGGCCTGGGCTTTGCCGTGGCGATCATCTATTCCGTAACGCAGCTGAACATCATCAACATTCAGGATCTGGTGAATTTTGCGGTGAGCGGGGATGAGAGGGCAGGACTTGCCCTGATTCCGGTCGTGTTCCTTGCGTTTGCCGGACTGACCAAGAGCGCCCAGCTTCCGTTTTCCGGATGGCTTCTGGGAGCCATGGTGGCGCCCACGCCCACCAGCGCGCTGCTGCACTCCGCGACGATGGTGAAGGCGGGCGTGTATCTGCTGATCCGTCTGGCTCCTGCGCTGCAGGGGAATACGGCGGGCCTTCTGGTGACCACCATTGGTGGCTTTACCTTCCTGATGACCTCCATGCTTGCCATATCCCAGGACGATGGAAAAAAGGTGCTTGCCTATTCCACCATTTCCAATCTGGGGCTGATTACGGCGTGCGCGGGTGTGGGCATGCATGAGGCGGTGTGGGCCGGCATCCTTCTGATGATGTTCCACGCAGTGTCCAAGTCCCTGATGTTCCTTTCCGTCGGAGCTGTGGAAAACTGTACCGGAAGCAGGAATGTGGAGGACATGCACGGTCTGATCGTGAAGCTTCCCGGACTTGCCTATGTGATGATCATCGGTATCGCGGGCATGTTCCTCGCTCCCTTCGGCATGCTGATTTCCAAATGGGCGGCGCTGAAGGCCTATGTGGATTCCGGAAGCATTCTTCTGGTGATTTTCCTGGTATTCGGAAGCGCGACCACGCTGTTTTACTGGACCAAGTGGCTGGGAACGCTGGTGGCGGTGCATCATCACTCTGAGCGTGTGAAAAATGTGACGAAAAAGAGCGAATGGACGGCGCTTTTGACCCTGAGCATTTTAATGATCCTTCTGTGCCTGACCTTCCCGGTGGTTTCCTCCGGCCTGATCGAGCCCTTCCTGATGGATATGTATCACACCTATGTGCCGAACCTGATCGGAACCGGCAACCTGTATATCATGATCATGATGCTGTGCCTGATTCTGGTGCTTCCCGTTGCGGTGCGGCTTTTGACCTTTGGAAAGAAGAACAAGATCGTCATGTCCTATATGGGCGGCGCAAATGCGGGAGACGACCGGAATTTCACCGATTCCTTCGGAGAGGAGAAGCGGATGTATCTTGCCAACTGGTATCTGGCGGATTATTTCGGTGAAAATAAAATTCTTGTGCCATCGCTTGTTTTCGCGGCGGGAGCACTGATCATTCTTCTGATTCTGACGATAGGAGGTGCGGTGGTATGACTTCCTTTATTCTGGCGATTGTATATCTGATTGGAGCTCCGTTTTTGGGCGCTCTGCTGGAAGGGCTGGACCGGAAGGTGGCGGCCCGCATGCAGGGAAGAAAGGGACCTTCTCTGTTTCAGCCTCTTTACGATATTCACAAGCTGTTCTGCAAGCAGTCCGTTGTGGTAAACAGCGTGCAGGATTTCCTGGTCTGCGGCTTTCTGGTATTCGTAGTGTTCACGGGAGCGCTGTTTTTCTGGGGCGGAGACATTCTGCTGGTGTTCTTCGCGCTGACCCTGGCGGGAATCTTTTTCATCATGTCCGCCTGCTCCGCGAACGCGCCATACAGCTCCATGGGAGCTCAGAGAGAGCTGATGCAGATGATGGCATATGAGCCCATGGTGCTGCTTACGGCCATCGGCTTCTACATCGCGACGGGGAGCTTTTCCGTCCGCCAGACCGCACAGGCGCCGGTTTCCGCCATCTGCTATCTGCCCGGATTTTTCGTGGGATTCCTTTTCATCCTGACGATCAAGTTCCGGAAATCGCCCTTTGACATCAGCACCTCTCACCATGCGCATCAGGAAATGGTGCGTGGCATTACGACGGAGCTTTCCGGAAATATTCTGGCGCTGGTGACCCTGTCCCACTGGTATGAAAATGTATTTCTGCTGGGGGTGGTGGGGCTGTTCATCATCAATTCCAGCTGGGTGAGCATTCCGGTCACCATTCTGGTCTGCCTTGCGGCTTTTCTGCTGGAAACGCTGATTGACAACGTGTTTCCCAGGGTGAAATGGCAGGAAATGCTGAAATGGACCTGGATCGTTACGCTGGCAGCGGGCGGCATCAATCTGATGATCGTCATGCTGATTCAGTAGATGCGGCAGCGCAGGGCGCGCCCGTTCAGTATGAGGAAGGAAAGGAAGCAAGATGAAAGTATCGAATTCACCGTGGCTTTTGCACTATGACGGTTCGAGTTGCAACGGCTGCGATATAGAGGTTCTGGCCTGTCTGACTCCGGTGTACGATGTGGAGCGGTTCGGGGTCATCAATACGGGAAATCCGAAGCATGCGGATATTTTTCTGATTACAGGAGGCATCAACGAGCAGAATAAGCCTGTGGTACAGCAGCTCTATTCTCAGATGCCTTCTCCCAAGGTGGTCGTTGCGGTGGGAATCTGCGCCTGCAACGGCGGAATTTTTAAGGAATGCTATAACATCATCGGCGGCGTGGACACCATCATTCCGGTGGACATCTACGTGCCGGGCTGCGCGGCGAGACCGGAGGCCATCATCGACGGTGTGGTCAAGGCGGTTGCGCTTCTGGATGAGAAGAAAAAGAAAATGGCGGAAGAAAAGAAGCAGGAGAAGGCCGGAAAGGAGGGAGCAAGATGATAGACGGAGAAATCATGCATGTGGATCCGGAAACCCTGATCATCGAGGTGCTGAAGTTAAAGCACAGGGATTACAGGCTCATCCAGATCTGTGCCGCGAACGCGGGCAGCGGTTACGATATCACCTACTCCTTTGGAAAGGAATACAAAATGGTGGGTCTGAGGCTTTCCATCATGCCGGACGATGAGATCGTCAGCATCAGCGACATTTACGCGCCGGCCTATCTGTACGAAAATGAAATGCACGATCTGTTCGGGGTAAAGGTGAAGATGATGTCCACGGATTACCATGGCAACCTTTACCGCCTGAAGAACAAAATGCCTTACAGAAAAGAACCTGCCGTTTCGCAGCCGGAAAAGGCCGGCGCGGCGCGGCAGTCAGAGAAACAGGAGGGAAAGTAATGTCCACAAGAAGTATTGTCCCGTTCGGACCGCAGCATCCGGTGCTGCCGGAGCCGATTCATCTGGATCTGGTTCTGGAGGATGAAAAGGTGGTGGAAGCGGTGCCCTCCATCGGTTTCGTGCACAGGGGACTGGAAAAGCTGGTTGAAAAAAAGGAATTTACAGAATACGTTTACGTGGCGGAGCGAATCTGCGGCATCTGCAGCTTCATGCACGGCATGGGCTACTGCGAGGCGGTGGAGCACATCATGAACATTGAAATTCCGCCCCGGGCAAGATATCTGCGTACCATCTGGTGTGAGATGAGCCGGATTCACAGCCACCTGCTCTGGCTGGGGCTTCTGGCAGACGCGTTCGGCTTTGAAAGCCTGTTCATGCAGTCCTGGAGAATCCGGGAAAAGGTGCTTGACATGTTCGAGGCATCCACCGGAGGCAGAGTTATTTTTTCCGTGAATAAAATCGGCGGACAGAGAAAGGACATGGACGCTTCCATGCTCCGCCAGTTTGTGGCCAATTTCCAGGATATGGAAAAGGAGCTGAAGGAGCTGACGAAGACCTTCCTGAACGATTCCGCGGTGAACAGCAGGCTGCGCGGTGTGGGACTCCTGACGAAGCAGCAGGCCCATGACCTGGGCGCTGTGGGCCCTTTCATGCGGGCCAGCGGTATTGCGCTGGATAACCGGAAGCTGGGCTATGCGGCCTATTCCGATCTGAATTTTGAGCCTGTGACCAGCGAGGTGGGAGACTGCTACGCCAGATGCGATGTGCGCATCCGGGAGATTTTCCAGTCCATTGATCTGATCCGTCAGGCGGCATCCAAAATCCCCGGAGGAGATGTGGCCGTTCCCTTCAAGGGCTTCCCGGAGGGAGAATATTTCATGCGGGAGGAACAGCCGAGAGGTGAGGCGATCTATTACGTGAAGGCGAACGGAACCAAATTTATCGACCGCTTCCGCGTCCGTACCCCTACCTTCGCCAACCTCCCGGCCCTGATCCAGACGTTGAAGGGCTGTCAGCTGGCCGATGTGCCGATCATGATTCTGACCATTGATCCCTGCATCAGCTGTACGGAGAGATAGAAGGAGGACAGATTGAGAAATGCGCTCGATAGCGCATTTCTCAATCGGCAGTTTTGCGTCGGAGCGCCGCAAAACTGCTGTGATCGCAGCGAAAAAATCACATGCGCGATTTTTTCGCGCGGTCGGAGCAAAGGGCGCTCCGACGTGGAGGTAACCATGAAAAACATGCGGACCATGAGATTTACCCGGACGGCGCTGAAGAATCTGTTCAGCCCGCCCGTTACCCGGCCCTATCCGGAACAGCCGAGGGAGTATCCGGAGCGGACGAGGGGCCATGTGGAAATCGATATAGATACCTGTATTCTCTGCGGGCTGTGTTCCAGAAAATGTCCCACCGGGGCGATTACCGTAAACCGGGCGGAGAAAACCTGGAAAATCGAGCGCTTCGGCTGCATTCAGTGCGGCTGCTGCGTGGAAACCTGCCCGAAGAAGTGCCTGACCATGAAGAACGCTTATACCCAGCCGGGAGCGGAAAAGGTTTCGGATACCTTCCTGAAAACCAATATGCCCGCTCCGGCGGCAAAGCCTGCCGCAAAGCCACAGGAGGCGGGAACGGTTGCAAAGCCCGCCGGGCAGGCCGCTGCAAAGCCTGGCGTACAGGCGGAAAAGCCGAAGGGTGAGGAAGCGGAAGCGCCGGCACAGACGGCAAAGCCGGCAGCGCCGGTTCAGCCTTCCGGTGCTGCCCTGAAGACGGCGGCTGCCGACGGAAAGACAGAAGCATGAGGGCGCGGATCACTGTTCTCGGCGTGGTGCAGGGGGTGGGCTTCCGCCCCTTTGTGGCGGAATGCGCCCGTGCGCTTTCCATTCGGGGAAGCGTGTGCAACAGCGGCGGTGTGGTGAGAATTGAAGCATATGGAACGAAAGAGGCGATGGAGGAGCTGGTCCATCGCCTTCGTTCGTGTGCGCCTCCTGCCGCCCGGGTGGATCAGGTGATTGTGGAGAGTGGGGAGGCAAGCGTCGGTCTGCCGTCCGACAGCCGCGGAAGTGGTCTGCCGTCCGGTAGCTCAGAAAGCGGCCTGCCGTCCGGCTGCTCCGGCTGCGGGATGCCCCATGGCAGCACCGGTAGTGCGGGGAGCATCCCGGATGCCGGCCAGGAGCCGGAGGAATTCCGGATCGTGGAGAGCGAAGCGGAAAACGGAGCGGATCTGCCGCTGATTCCGCCGGATCTTCCTATCTGTGAGGACTGTCTTTCAGAGCTGCATGACCCTCTCAACCGACGCTTCCGTTACCCTTTCATCAGCTGTACCTCCTGCGGACCCCGTTACAGTATTCTGGAGGCCATTCCCTATGACAGGGAGCATATTTCCATGCGGGATTATACCATGTGCCCGGAATGCGGCAGGGAATACCGCCAGCCCGGTGGCAGGCGGCAGCATGCACAGACTATTTCCTGCCGGAAATGTGGTCCGCAGCTGATTCTGAGTAAAAGAGAAAGCTTTTCGGCAGGCGGATCTGATGCGCCTGAGAAAAATATTGAATCAGACCGGGAGCCTGCATCCGCTGGAAGCATCGGCCTGACCTCAGATGCCGCTCTCAGGGAGGCTGTCCATATCCTGAAGGAGGGAGGCATCCTTGCGGTCAAGGGAGTCGGCGGCTATCAGCTGGCCTGTCTGCCGGACCGGGAAGAGACGGTACGGCGGCTGCGTCTGCTTAAAGGAAGGGAAAAAAAGCCCTTTGCAGTGATGTTTCCCTCCATGGATGGTGGCTGCGGTGTCCGTGCCTTCTGCACGACCTCGCCGCAGGAGGAGGCGCTGCTTACTTCGCCTGCCCGCCCGATCGTTCTGTTGGAAAGAAAGGAGGGGAGGGACGCCTTCTGCCCATCCCTGTGTGCGGAAAGCAGATATCTGGGGGCGTTTCTACCCTATACGGGCCTGCATCAGCTCCTGACGGAGGAAGCCGGCCCTCTGGTGATGACCAGCGCGAACCGGACGGATGATCCCATTTTTACGGAAGAGGAGGAACTGGAGGAGCTGTGGGCGCAGTTTCCGGAGCTGTTAGGGGCTGCAGCGTGGAATACGAGACGGATCGTGACGCCGCTGGACGATTCTCTGATGCGGATCACGGCGGGACACGTACAGATGCTCCGCAGAAGCCGGGGCTTCGTTCCATCGCCGGTGTTTTTTGCAAAACCGCGTCCGGAGGGCGGGGAAAAGGAGAGAAAAACCGTTCTGGCCTTTGGTGGCGATCTGAAGGCCGCCTTCTGTCTGGCGGCGGGGGAGAGAGCCTATCTGAGCCAGTATTTCGGAGATATGGAAAACTTCCGCGTGTATCAGACCTACCGGAAGGAGCTTTCCCGGATGGAGGAGCTGTTCGGCATCCGTCCGCAGATGCTGGTCTGCGACCTCCATCCCGGCTATATGACGACGCAGCTGGCAGAGATGCTGGCAGAAGAAACGGGGCGTCCCCTGTTGCATATACAGCATCATCATGCCCACGCCGCCTCCGTGATGGCGGAGCACGGGCTGGAGCAATGCATCGGTGTGGTGTTCGACGGGACCGGATACGGGACGGACGGCTGCATCTGGGGCGGGGAGTTTCTGGTCTGTGAGGGAGCTTCCTTCCGGCGGATGGGACATCTGGAGGAAATTCTGCTGGTGGGCGGGGATGCTTCCGCAAAGGACGCCTCCCTGACCGCAGCCTGCCATCTGGCGGCGCTTCCGGAGGCGGATGAAAATACAGACGAAAACGCGGGGAAAAATCCGGAAGAAAAGGAAGCAGATAGAAGGCGGCAGAGCGTCGGACGTTTCATTCCGGAGACGGCCGGCTCCAGGATGGATTTTGTGGAAAAGGCGCTGAAGTCCCGGATCAGTCTGCAGTGCAGCTCCAGCATGGGGAGACTTTTTGACGCGGTGAGCGCCCTGCTGGAAATCCGTTCCTTTAACAGCTATGAGGGAGAGTGCGCCATTGCCCTGGAGAACGCAGCCTGGCAGGCCGCCGGGCGTCCGGCAGGCAGGGACGGGAGACGGATGCTTCCCTTTCCGGTAAGAGAAGAGGGAGATATGCTGATTGCGGATCGGAGGGCGCTCCTTTCCGCCATGCTTCGGGAGCTGGAAAAGGAGACGGAAGAGACAGAAGCGGAGAAGGAAGAGGCAGAGAAGGAAGAGGCGGAAAAGGAGGAAGGCCGGGTGCAGAAAAAAGCGCCATTGCCCCCAAAAACGCCTGCACAGAGAGAAGAGCTGGCGCAGGAGTTCGCCCTGGCCTTTCATGAAGCGGCGGCGGAAATGGTGCTTGCCATGTGCAGAAAAATCCGGGAAAAAACCGGAATCGGCCAGATCGCACTGAGCGGCGGAGTGTTTGCCAACGTGCTGCTGCAGGAGCGGTGCAGGACGCTGCTGGAAGGGGGCGGCTTTTCAGTATACGTCAATGAGCAGGTTCCCGGGAACGACGGAGGCATCTGCCTGGGACAGGCCTGGCTCGCTCTGCGGGGAAGGACGCAGAGCGGCGTGAATGGGAAAAGGGAGCAGAGTGCCGTGGATGAGGAAAAGACGCGGAGCGGCGTGAATGAGGGAAAGGGCGCAGGGCAGCGTGAATGAGGAAAAAGATCGGAGCCGTGGGAATGAAAATCGCCCGGATCAGGCCCGGACAAGGTTCTCCGCAAAATCACACAGATCGCGGGTAGAATTCCGGTTAATATATGTCTGCTGGGCCTGAAGCATTTCCTCCCGCAGCCCACGCACCGTCTCCAGCGTGATGAGAGCGGGAAGCAGATCCGTCCCGGTCCGTTCGGCGGTAAGCGCCATTTTATGGGAGGAAAAATAGGCGGCGTTGTGCGTTTCACAGCCCGGAATGGGGGAGAGCAGGATCAGGGGCACACCGGAAACGGCGGCCTCGGTGGATGAAAGACCGCCGGGCTTGGTGAGAAAAATATCGCAGGCCCGCATGTATTCTGCCATGCGCGGCGTGCTTTCCAGAATGACGGTATGGCTGTCCTCTCTGTATTTTCGGCAGAGCCTTTCGTACAGATCCCGCCTTTTCCCACAGATGATGACGAGCGTTCCGGCCTCTTTTTCCGAGAGAAAGGAGCGCAGGATGTCGGCAGAATGGGGAATGTCTCCCGCCCCGATGCTGCCTCCGGCGAGCAGAAGGCAGAGACCTTCCTCCGGAAGTCCGAGCCTTTTTCTGGCCTCCCGTTTGGAGAAGGAGAGGGTGAATTTCCGGTTTACGGGAATGCCAAAGGGAAGAAGCTTTTCCGCGGGGATTCCACGGCTGGAAAACTCCTCTTCCAGTTCTGCGGATGGAATGACATAATAGTCGCAGATTCCCTCCTCAAGGAAGGGAATACAGGTATAGTCCGTGGCGATCTGGATGGTTTGGGGGAGCGCCGTTCCCTTTTTTCGAAGCGCCGTCAGAACGTGAGCGGGATACATATGGGTTGTGAAAATAAGGTCAAAACGGTTCTGCTCCAGATAGCGCTTCAGGTATCCGGAAAGCAGGCTGTTCACCTGAAAAACCGGAGAGGAAACGGGCAGTCTGCGGTAATGCTCGCCGAGGAAGTAGGCAAAGCCGAACAGACGGGGAGAATTCTGTACCAGACGGATATAGCTGTTGCCCACCAGCGCAGCGGTTTTTCTGCCTGCCAGCGTGAAGGGGTCAAGAAATACAGCCCCATGGCCGCGCCGTTTCAGTTCATCCGCCACCGCCCGCGCGGCGGAATGATGGCCGCCGCCTGTTCCGCAGGAAAGAATCAATGCTTCCATATTGCTTTCACCTCACATTTTTCCCGAAGCTCAGAGCCGGAAAGGAGCTTCGCCGCCACCGCTGCCGTGATGATCCAGAAGCCGGCGCAGACGGGTGTCCCTGGAAGAAACAGAGTCAGGAGGACGGCGGCGGTCAGATAGGTAAAGAGGGTTCTGTGGCAGTTAGGCGTGATTTTCAGGACGAGGGAGAAAAAGAGAAATACACCGGCGAGAATCAGTACCGGGCGCATCTGAGGCAGCATCCCGAGAAGACAGCCGAAGGTCACGGTGATTCCCTTTCCTCCGCGGAACCGGTGCCAGATCGGAAGAATATGCCCGATCACCGGAGAGGCAAGCACCAGCGCCAGTCCGTTTTCCGGAACAGGGCCGGAGAAAAGCAGCCTGCCGCCTGGAAAACCCGGCGGAAGGAGTGAACCGGCAGACTGCGCGCCGGGCATTTTCAGATAGAAATATATGGGAAGAAAGCCCTTCATCAGATCAAAGCACAGCGTCAGAATGCCGCAGAGCAGTCCGCCGTAAAGAAAGGCGTTGTAAACGCCGGGATTTTTATCCGGACTGTCGGACGCAACGTCCTTTCCCTCCAGAAGCCTTCCGAAAAATTTCGCGGAAAGAAGGCTGCCGGACAGGTAGCCGAGAATGATGTACAGTAAAGTTCGGTTCAAGTTTCTCACCCTCTAATCGTCTTATTTTCTCAGATAAAAGTTGCCTGATCTTTTGGGATCATTGTATGATTATACATAAATATGCGGATTTCGTCACGATTTTTTTTCAAAGAGAAAGCTTCCGGAGGAAAAAATCATGACGGATTAACCATAAAGGAGGATGAGAATGTGAGACGGGAATGAAGAGAGTGTTAGATATGGTCTGACAGCAGAACAGCTGATGGAACTGCCCTGCCTGCGCCGCGTGAGGGTGCTGGCAGGGAGGATGGGGCTGAGCCGGATCGTGGCCGCCATATCCGTTCTGGAAAATGCTGCGCCCGCCGTCATGCAGAAGAAGTCCTTTATTCTTCCGTATTTTCCCGCAAAAATTCCTCTGCCCGCTGTCTTGTCAGCGCAAATTTGTCCTGCAGCTTCTGCAGAATCACCGAATCGGGGATAGAACATTCCCGCATCGAAGCTACCGCTCCGCGGATTCCTGTTTCCATTCCGATTTCTCTTCCTTTTGCCAGTCCTCTTTCCAATCCCCTTTCCATACCAATTGTGATGCCATCCTCCTGAATACCCTTCAGCGCCTCGCACATATCATAGGATTCATCCACACGATAAGCCTCCACGTCTTCCATCAGCTTTCTGTTATTTGTCATAACGGCGATCACCTCCATAGTTTCCCGGTCCAGAGACCGGTATTCTTTTCTTCCGTTTACCAGTTCCATCAGACTTTTCGTGTTCCTGTGCCTCTACAGCCAGAATACGCAGCGTTCCTCCGTCCTTCAGGCGTTTCTTTACATCCCGGTAACGGGAACGATAGATTTTTTCGCCCCCGTGCTCCTGCTTCTCTGGGTGTAATGCTCCGAAGCGTCCTCCAGCATCTCAGGATCTATCACCTGCCGTCCATTAAAGAGTGTGCCATTGTAGAGATCCGCAAATCTTTCGTTGTCATCAAAATAATCGAGAATTACGTCATTTTGTTTACCCAAGCGATTGTGCCTTACTTTCCCGGCAGGCCCATCCGGCATGTGTCTGCCGCATCTGCATAACGAAACAATGGCCGGAATGCCTGTTTCATCTTCTCTGTTTTCAGAAAACTAAGAATAATCGGCAGATTTGCCAGAAAAACAGAATTTCAGATGTGTTGCTTTTATCATAGTCTCCGGCATGGCGGCTGTCAAGAATTCAAAGTGGTCTGAATTCAAAGTGGTCGCAGCGGGCTGGAAATTTGGAGGGAAGGGTGTATAATAGGGGTGTCATCCTCATCCAGGAGGACATGTAAAAGCGTAGAGAATAAATGCAAATTTCATTTTTTTCAACTGGACAAACCGGAAATTTGTGGAGTTATTGCAGGATAATGGTTGTAAAACAGCGCTGCGTTTTACAACGCTTCGGTATGGAGGTAAATATGTGCGTTGCATTACCCGGAAGGGTTTTGACAGTAAATGACAGTAAGGCTGTGGTCGATTTTCAGGGAAACCAGGTCACCGCAGAAGCAGGCCTCGTAAAAGTGAAGCCCGGCGACCGGGTTCTGGTTCATGCGGGCTGCATCCTGCAGGTGCTTTCCGAGGAGGAGGGCGACCGGATGCAGGAGCTGTTTGACGAGCTGGAGGAGGTCATGGCGGATGAAAATCCTTGAGTATCTGCAGAACTATGATGGCAAACCGCTCCGCTTCATGGAGGTGTGCGGCACCCATACGGCGGAAATTCACAGAAACGGGATTCCTGCCCTTCTGCCGCCGTCCATTGAGCTGGTATCCGGCCCCGGCTGTCCGGTCTGTGTGACGGTGAGCGCCTATATCGACCGCCTGATCGAGCTGGGCATGGATCCGAAAAACTGCATCGTAACCTTTGGAGACATGCTCCGCGTTCCCGGCAGCTCCATCAGTCTGAGTGAAGCGCGTGCGAAGGGCTGCAGTGTGCGGATGGTCTATTCACCCATGGACGCGCTGAAGCTGGCGAAAGAAGACCCTGAGCATGTCTACATTTTTGCGGCGGTGGGCTTTGAGACCACCACGCCGGTCTATGCCCTTCTGGTGCAGGAGGCGCTGGAGCAGGGCGTCAAGAATCTGCGCCTTCTCACCTCATTGAAGGTGATGCCCCCTGCGATTGACTGGATCTGCGCCCATAATTTTCCCGATGCGTATTCGGCAGGGGAAATATCTGACCCCGCCAGGGGGCAGATATTTCGAGGAAACCGTGAATCCGGACGAATTCATGGTTTCCTCGCTCCCGGACACGTGAGCGTGATCACGGGCAGCCGGGCCTTCGTTCCCCTTGCGGAAAAGTACGGCCTTCCCTTTGTGGTGGCGGGCTTTGAGGGGGAGGAAATTCTGGCGGCCATCGCCGCTCTGGTGAAGCTTCAGGGACAGGGAAGAGTGCTGAACATGTACCCTTCGGCAGTGACGGAAGAGGGAAATACGGCGGCACAGGAGCGGGTGGACCGCTTTTTCGAACCCTGTGACGCGGCATGGAGGGGAATCGGCGTGATTGCGGATTCCGGAAGAAAGCTCAGGAAGGAATATGAAGCCTTTGACGCAGGGAGCGCGGAGCTGATGGAGGATACGGGGGGAAATCCCGCCTGCCGCTGCGCTCAGGTGCTGATGGGACGGATCCGGCCGCGGGAGTGTCCGCTGTTCGGTAAAGTATGTACACCTCAGACGCCGCAGGGAGCCTGCATGGTTTCCACGGAAGGAAGCTGCTTCTCCTGCTGGCAGTCCGAGGGGCTGTAAATTGGTCAGGAATTGGGAAAGGAAGAAAAGAAAATGAAAATCACAATGGCTCACGGCAGCGGCGGCAGAGAGACCGGGCAGCTGATCCGGGAGATTTTTGAAGCAAATTTTCATAACGAGGTGCTGGATAAAATGGAGGATTCCGCCGTGGTGGAGGGAAGCGGAAGGCTCGCCATGACCACGGACAGCTTTGTGGTGGACCCGCTTTTTTTCCCGGGCGGAGATATCGGAAGGCTGTGCGTATGCGGAACGGTGAACGATCTGCTGATGAGCGGCGCCGTTCCGAAATACCTGACCTGCGGCTTCATCATTGAAGAAGGGGCGGATGGAGAAGCCCTTGCCAAAATTGCCGCATCCATGGCGGAAACCGCCTCTGAGGCGGGGGTTCTGATCGTGGCGGGAGACACCAAGGTGGTGGAAGGAAAGGGCGGCGTGTTCATCAACACGGCAGGCGTGGGTTTCCTTCCGGAGGGAGTTTCGGTGAGCGCCTCTGCCTGCCGGGAAGGGGACGCGGTTCTGGTATCCGGCTTTCTGGGAGAGCATCATGCGGCGATTTTAAGCTCCCGGATGGGAATTGAAAACGAGATCAGAAGCGACTGCGCCCCGCTGGGAGAGATGGTATCCGCCATGCAGCGGGCCGGCGTGCGCGTTCACGCCATGCGGGACGTGACCAGAGGCGGCCTCGCAACGGTGCTTTCCGAGTTCGCCCGCTCTTCCGGCTGCTGTGTAGAGCTTTCCCAGGAAGCTCTGCCGGTATCCGCCCCTGTGAAGGGTTTTTGCGGCCTGCTGGGCCTGGACCCTCTGTACATGGGAAACGAAGGGAAAATGACGGCGGTTGTGGATGCGGCGGACGCTGAGCTGGCCCTCGCCTGCATGAAAAAAAGCCGTTATGGCGAAAATGCCGCCCTGATCGGAACCATTTCCCACAGAGAAGACGGAAAGGTGCTTCTGCACACGTCCCTGGGCGGACTGAGGGTGGTGCCGGAGCTGATCGGGGAGGGGCTTCCGAGGATCTGTTGAGAAATACAGCGGATCAGAACAAAAAATAAGTCCCTTGCAAACCCCACCCGTTTTGCTATAATAAGCGAAAAAGACTGATGTAAGTCCTTACATCAGCCGATGCGGTCATTTCCGGGCCGCAACACAATAATTTTTACGGAGGGAAAAGAGGACATGAAACTGATCCTTGCGCCTTCGGCGCAGACAGACACAAGCATCGCGGTGGTATGGGACAAGCCGGAGGATGCAGACAATATTGAGGAGTATGTGCTGTACTTAAACGGCAGAGAGGCCGCCCGGGTGAAGGAAACGGATTATACCTTTGAAAACCTTACGCCGGATACGGAGTACACCATCCGTCTTGGCGCGGTGATGAAGGAGGGGTTTCTTCCCCAGAGCAACCTGGTGACGGCGAGAACCAGGAAAAAGCCTCAGGTGTTTGATGTAACCGCATTCGGAGCTGTGGGAGATGGAACTGCCATGAACACACAGGCCATTCAGAACGCCATCGATGCCTGCACGCCGGGCGGTATGGTCTATGTGCCGGAGGGCGTCTTTTTAACCGGCGCGCTTTTTTTAAAAAGCGATATGACCCTTTATGTGGAAAAGGGCGGAAGGCTCCTTGGCAGCGACAGACCGGAGGACTATCCGTTGATGACGTATCTGTATGAGGGCAGGCAGCAGCTTTGCCATGCCAGCCTGATCAATACGAAGGAAGAGAAAGGCCGGGGGCACGACATCACCATTGCCGGAGGCGGAACCATCGACGGAAACGGAAACGCGCTGCTGAAGGCGGAACTGGATGGCGGGCAGGGCAGACGGGGAAATCTGATCTGCTTAAGGAATGTGGACGGAGTTTATATGAAGGATATCACGGCCCGTCAGTCGCCCTTCTGGTGCGTCCACATGATTTACTGCAATCATATCAGCATGAACCGTGTCACCATCAACAGCAGGTGCGATGAAAACGGGAACCGTTACGGCAATATTTTCAATGGAGACGGTTTTGATCCGGATTCCTGCCGGGATGTCTGCCTGTTCCATTCCGACATCACCAGTCAGGACGACTGCATTGCGGTCAAGTCCGGAAGGGATGAGGAGGGCCGCGCGGTGGGAATCCCCTCCGAAGATATCCGTATCACCAACTGCAGCTTTCATTCCGGTTTCGGCGTGGCCATGGGAAGCGAGATGGCGGGCGGCATCCGCAATGTGCTGGTGCAGGACTGCACCTTTACCGATTCCTTTTCCATCGCCAGCGTGAAGGCGCCCAGGGGAAGAGGGGCATTTATCGAAAACGTGCTTTATGACAACTGCCGTCTGGTTAACCGGGATGAGAGCATCAAGAGCACCAGGTGGTTCAAGGGAGCCATTTATCTGGACTATTTTTACGGGGAAGACGACTATGATCCGGCCAGCCCCATGCCTGTGGGAGAGGGAACGAGCATCATCCAGGACATCGTTTTCAGAAATATCGACCTGGAAACGGTCGAGGGCAATGCGGTCTATCTCGTCGGCCTTCCGGAAAGCCCGGCGCGCCGCATCTGCCTGGAAAATGTAACGGCGAAGGGAAAGTGGGGGATGTACGCGGAAAACGTGGAAGGGCTCTTCATGAAAAATGTGTCTGTGGAAGCCGAAGAGGGAGACGACGTGCGCATGAAGCGGGTGAAAGGCGTTGTGATCCGGTAAAGGGGAAAAGAGCATGAGAAAAATATTAAATCTGAATCAAAACTGGCAGTTTGCCCTGCAGAAGCCGGGAATGGAAAAAGAGGGACTTGTGTTTACGCAGGTGACGCTGCCCCACGACTGGATGATTTCCTGTCCCTTTGACCGGAACATGAAGCAGGGGGAAGCCCAGGGCTTTTTTGACCGCTGGGGAACGGGCTGGTACCGGCGCACGCTGCTGCTGGAAAAGAAGCCGGAGACGGTTTACCGCCTGCGTTTTGACGGGGTGTATGAAAACAGCCGGGTGACGGTGAATGGAACTTACGTGGGAGGCAGAAAATACGGCTACAGCACGTTCACACTGGATGTGACGGACGCGCTTGCGGACGGAGAAAATGAGATTCTGGTGGAGGTGGACAACACCACGGCTCCGGTGGACCGGTGGTATACGGGAGCCGGTATCTACAGAAGCGTATGGCTGGAATGTCTGCCGGAAAGGCATCTGGAGCGGGATGAGGTATGCGTGGAAACGCGCATGGAAACCGGATTGAAAAACGGAGAGGAAGAAAAGACCGTCTGTCAGACTGCCAGGCAGATTGCCATGCTTACCGTGTATCCGGGCTGCGAAGGCCGGGTGCGCGCTCTGCTGCGGGAGGCCCGCGGGAATGCCGGAGCAGAGGATGCAGGGGAAAAAACAGAAAGAACGCCCGGAACGGCCGCCCCTCTTCCCGTTATTGCACAGGCTGAAGGAGAAGGGCCCCTTACCCTGCGTGTGCCGGATTATCAGGCCTGGAGCGATCGAAACCCGAAGCTCTATGAGCTGACTTTACAGCTTCTGGCGCAGGATACGGCAGGCGGGGAAGGAGAGAAGGGTGAATCAGACCTGTCTGGCATTACGGATGAGCTGACCATTCCTGTGGGCTTTCGCAGCGTGGAGGTGTCTGCGAACAGGGGCCTTTTCATCAACGGAGAGTCCGTGAAGCTGAAGGGCGTCTGCGTCCATCAGGATATCAGCTGCTTCGGCACCGCTGTCACGAAGGAGCTGTGGCGGGAGCGCCTGCTTTCCCTGAAGGAGATCGGCTGCAATGCCATCCGTCTGGCTCATCATCTGTATCTGCCGGAAATGCTGGAACTGTGCGACGAGCTTGGCTTCTATGTCTATGAGGAGGCCTTTGACAAGTGGACGGGCGGCGCCTACGGACGGTTTTATGAAACGGAGTGGGAGAAGGATCTGACCTGCATGGTGAAGCGGGACAGAAACCATCCCTGCATTCTGTTCTGGGGCGTGGGAAACGAGGTGGAAAACCAGTCCTACCCTTCCATGCTGGAACGGCTGGAAAAGCATGTGCAGACGGTGAAGGCGCTGGATCCCGCAAGGCCGGTGAGCCTTGCCATGAATCCCCATTTCGCCTACCCCACAGAAGAAGTGGATATGTCCAAGGTGGAGGACATCCAGCAGTTTGTGGATGAGATGAAAACGGGGGAAATCTTTGACGTGGACGACCGTATCCGCCAGATCGCAAAGATAGCGGAAAAGGTGGATTTCTTAAGCTGCAACTATCAGGAACAGTGGTATGAGAGAATCCATGAACTGATTCCAGACAAGGCTATTCTGGGAACGGAAACCTATCTGTTTTTCCGGGGAGAGGGGCCGCGTTTTCAGAATTTTTCCGAGGAATGTCCCTGGATGGACGTGGTGGAAAAGGATTACTGTATGGGCGGCTTTATCTGGACGGGCATCGACTACTGGGGAGAGTCCATGTGCTGGCCCGCAAAGGGCTGGTCAGGCGCTTTGTTCGCTGCCGACATGGAAAAACGTCCTGCAGCCTGGCAGTACCGGAGCTACTGGACTAGGGAGCCTATGGTGCACTTCGCTGTGCTGGACGGCTCCCTGCCCGACGAGGGCGTAAAAGAGCACTGGGACAGCCCGTCCTATGTGACCCACTGGGAGTTTCCCTGGCTGCAGCGGGCGGTGATCCCTTTCCGGATTGCCACTAACTGTGAGCAGGTCCGGATCATTCTGAACGAGGGCCGCATCGCGGAGGACGGAAAAACCTCTCTGGAAAAGGAATATTCCCTGCGGCCTGTGAAGGAATATCAGGGCGGCCTGGTGAAGGGGTATCTCCCCTGGATGCCGGGAACGGTGACGGTGATCGGAATGAACGGCGGAAAAGAGGTCTGCCGCCAGGTCGTGGAGACGCCGGGAATCGCCGTCCGTCTCGCTTTTGAGCAGGAGGAACGGGAGATCACGCTCTCCAGAGTGGATACGGACAGGGAAGAAAATCAGCCACAGCCTTACCGGATGCTGTGCAAGGTCCGCGCCTTTGATGCGGAAGGCCGTCCGGTGTTCCGGGAGAGCGCGAAGGTGACCTTCGTGGTGGAAGGGCCTGCCCGCCTGATTGGCGTGGACAACGGTGATATCAAGAGCGCGGAGGCGCCGAACGGCGGTTCTATCCATCTTTATCGGGGAAGAGCTGACGCGGGGATTCTCATCACAGGCCCTGGCAGGGTGAAGCTTACCGCATATGCTGCCGGAATACAGTCCGCAGGCTGCGTAATCGCTGCTTTGTAAGCGGACGGGCAGCGATCCGGGCTTCGGATACCGGTGGTTTCAGGTGCTGATGTCCGCCGGCTTACAAGTGCCGGTCACACGCTGACCGGCACTTGCCTGAATCCGATCCGCCTGAATCCGGTCCGAAAAAATCGATTGACATTTCAGCCTTCTTTGTTTATGATGATTCCATCAACAACATATCTGACGATCTGCGTTATTCTTTTGGCGAGTCTGCCGTATTTACACAGAGGTTGGAAAACAACAGAAAAAGGAAAACGGCAGGCCGGTTTTTGTATGCCTGCCGGGAAAGGGAGGCTGTAGAAATTGGGTGAAAAGAATGATGCCATTCTGCGTTATCTGGAGGACATTGCCCGGTTCGCCGATCTGATGAACGGCGCTGTGTTCGGCGGCATTCAGGCGGTGGATCCGGGACAGCTTGAGGACGCGTCGGAGCACTATACTGAAAGGGACGGAAAGGGGCGGAATATAAAATACCACGGCCGTACCCGTGATATCATCCGACGGGTCAGAAACGGAGAAAGCATTCTGAGGCTGGTGGCGCTGGAAGCGCAGGAAACGGTGGATTACGGAATGCCGCTTCGCTGCATGAACTATGACGTGCAGGAATATCTGCGCCAGACGAGGGCGATTCAGAAGGAGAATGAGAAGGCGGGGAACTACCGGAACGCCTCAGAGCGGCTTGGGAGGATGCGGAACATGGACCGTCTGATCCCCGTTTATACCGTATGTCTGTATCACGGAACCGATCCCTGGGACGGTCCCCTGCATCTGAGCGACATGATGCGTTTTGAAAAAGGGGATGCCTTCCGTGGACTATTCTGCGATTATCCGATGATCCTGATCCGGGCGGATGAGCCGATGGATTATGGGGCATTCCGGACTTCCCTGAGAGAACTGCTTGCGGTGCTTCCCTTCCGGAAGGACCGAAGGGAGATGAGAAAGTTTATCGGAGAGCAGGAGGCGTACCGGAAACTGGACAGGGACACGCTGGAGGCGATAGCGGTGATGACGGACAACAGGCAGCTTCTGGAGAAGGCGGAGGACTACCGGAACGAGAAAGGGGAATACAATATGTATGAGGAAATGGGCAGCTTTTTTATGGACGGGGTAGAAGAAGGACGCGAGGAAGGAAGGGAAGAAGGAAGAGAAGAAGGAATCCGGGCGATGATTCTGGACAATCTGGAAAACGGAGGCAGCCGGGAGCAGATACAGAAAAAACTGGAAAAGTACTTTGGAATGTCGGAAAAAAGGGCGGCAGAATATCTGGAGCATTTTTTACAGGAAATTGGATGCCTGTCCGCAATTTAGGGTTCCTTCGCTTGCTGCTGTCCACTGGCTTTCCGGCAGGATTGACAGGTCTGCAGAACCGGCATGCCTTGCCGGAACCGGATTCCTGTGATATGATGGAGCAGATCGATGATCCGCTGCAGAGATGAGACCTGAAGGGGGTTGTTTCTGCAGCGGATTTTTCATATGACAGGAAAGTTCCTTTCCTGTCACATGAAAACTTCGATTACACTGTGGCGGAATGGAAGATGTCGCTTACGCGACCCGCCATGCAGGCAATCTTCGATTGCCGGTAGAATCCCGCAGAGGGGATTCTTTTTCAAAATTTCCAATACGGGAAACGGAGAGGAGTACAGATGACGAAGGAAATTCGGGAAAAAATCGCGGATGCGCAGATGGTCCTCGTGGGGATCGGAAAGGAACTGGAAGAAAAATATCACGGGATGGAGCAGGATGCCGGATATATGCGGCTGCGGGCTCAGGCGGAAGAAGGAGAACAGGCGGATGTCCTGGAGCAGTATCTCCGGCTCGCCTGGCTGAAGGACCATCCGGATGACCGTAAAAAACAGGCCTATCAGGCGCTGGCTGACCTGCTTTCCGGGAAAAACTATTTTCTTGTCACCCTCTGTACAGACGACGCCGTATTTGGAACCGGACTGGACGAGGGACGGATTGTGGCCCCCTGCGGCAGCTTCAGAAGACTTCAGTGTGCGGAAAGCAATGAAATTTACTCCGATTCCGACCTCTGGGAAAAGCCGGTAGAACAGATTCGGGGAGGAGCGCCTCTTTCGGATATCGAATTTCCCCGCTGTCCCGCATGCGGCCGCCTGCTCGCCTTCAATCAGATCACTACGCCCGGTTATCTGGAGGAAGGGTATCTGCCTCAGTGGGAAAAATATCAGAAGTGGCTGCAGGGGACGCTGAATCACAGGCTCTGCATTCTGGAGCTGGGAGCGGGGGTGGAATATCCTTCCGTAATCCGTTTCCCTTTTGAGCGTGTAGCGTTTTTCAATCAGAAGTCGGAACTGATCCGGGTGCACAGCAGACTGTACCAGATGACGGCTGAACTGAAGGACAGAGGCACGCCCATTCAGGCGGATCCGGTGGATTTTCTGCTGGAATAAAAATGCCGGAGAAATGCGGCGCTTGCGTTCTGACAGTGGATATGCTATACTGCGTTAATGAGATAAAGTAAAAACTGGAAAGGAATACACGGATGATAGCAATCATCGATTATGATGCGGGAAACATAAAAAGCGTGGAAAAGGCGGTTCATTATTTGGGAAAGAAAGCTGTGGTCACCTCCGATCCAAACGAGATTCTGTCCGCAGACCGGGTGATTCTGCCCGGAGTGGGAGCCTTCGGGGACGCGATGAAGCGGCTTCATGACCTGGGGCTGGTGGATGTGATCCGCAGAGCGGTACAGCAGGAAACGCCCTTCCTCGGCATCTGTCTGGGACTGCAGCTTTTGTTTGAAAAAAGTGAAGAGAGTCCGGGAGTTGCAGGTCTGGGTCTGCTGCGGGGAGAAATCCTACGCCTTCCGGACATCCCCGGCCTGAAGGTTCCTCATATTGGCTGGAACTCCCTGAAATACCCCAATCCGGGCAGGCTGTTTCGCGGCATCCCGGAGGATTCCTATGTGTATTTTGTCCACTCCTACTATCTGAAGGCACAGGATGAGGGAATTGTAACGGCCACGACGGAGTACGGCATACTGGTGCATGCCTCCATAGAGAGCGGAAATCTGTTTGCCTGTCAGTTCCATCCGGAGAAGAGCTCTGAAACGGGCCTGACGATTCTTGAAAACTTTCTTTCCATATAAAAATAGAAGAGCTGTCCTGCGGACAGCGGAAACAGAGGCGGATGAAACCTGCAGGGTTTCATCCTGAGAATTGGCCAGTGGGCCAATTCCTTTGATAAAAAGCTGTCCTGCGGACAGCGGAAACAGAGGAAGCATGTATACAAAGAGAATTATTCCCTGTCTGGACGTGAATAACGGACGTGTGGTAAAAGGCGTTAATTTTGTCAATCTGCAGGATGCGGGCGATCCGGTGGAGATTGCTGCGGCCTACGATAAGGCGGGAGCGGACGAGCTGGTGTTTCTGGATATCACCGCATCTTCTGACGGCAGAAAAACGGTGGCGGATATGGTGCGCCGCGTTGCGGAGCGGGTTTTCATTCCCTTTACGGTGGGCGGCGGAATCCGAACGGTGGAGGATTTCCGGGCCCTGCTGCGGGAAGGTGCGGACAAAATATCCGTCAATTCATCAGCTATTGACCGGCCGGAGCTGATCCGTGAGGCGGCGGACAAGTTCGGAAGCCAGTGCGTGGTTGTGGCCATCGATGCGAAGCGCCGCGCGGACGGAAGCGGCTGGAATATCTATAAGCACGGCGGCAGGATCGATACAGGAATCGATGCGCTCGCCTGGACGGAAAAGGTGTATCAGCTGGGAGCGGGCGAGATTCTTTTGACCAGTATGGACTGTGACGGCACAAAGGCCGGCTACGATATCGAGCTGACAAAACAGGTGTCCGGCCTGGTTCCCATCCCGGTGATTGCTTCCGGCGGAGCGGGAAGGCCGGAGCATTTTTACGACGCGCTCACGGAGGGCGGGGCGGAAGCGGCCCTTGCGGCTTCCCTGTTCCATTATAAGGAGCTCACTATTCGGGAAGTGAAGGAATATCTGAGAGAACGGGGCGTATCCGTGCGGCTGTAAAAAAAGTCCCATGCGCTGCAAACGTGCGGTGATCACAACGAGAACAGGCGGCTGTGACGATACCTCTTTCATAATGAGGCGTTTTTTAAAGCCTCTCTAAAACCCGGAAATATGAGAAAAAGGAATTCAGAAAAATGGCAATGATACAGAACGACTGGCTTACGGAGATCAGCGGAGAGTTCCGTAAGCCCTATTATGCGCAGCTTTTTCATTTCATCAAACAGGAGTATTCCACCCATGTGGTGTTTCCCCCGGCGGATGAGATTTTCAACGCTTTTCATTTCACTCCCTTAAGCCAGGTTAAGGTGGTGATTCTCGGGCAGGACCCCTACCACAACGTGAACCAGGCGCACGGCCTGAGCTTTTCCGTAAAGCCGGAGCAGAAGAATATTCCTCCGTCTCTTCAGAATATCTATCAGGAGCTTCACGATGACCTGGGCTGCTACATCCCCAATAACGGTTATCTGAAAAAATGGGCGGATCAGGGTGTTCTGCTTTTAAACACCGTGCTCACGGTGCGTGCCCATCAGGCCAACTCCCATCAGGGAAAGGGCTGGGAACAGTTCACGGACGCGGTGATCGCCGCAGTCAACCGGCAGGACCGCCCCATCGTGTACATGCTCTGGGGACGGCCGGCACAGAGCAAGGTTCCCATGCTCACAAATCCGAAGCATCTGATTCTGACGGCTCCCCATCCGAGCCCCTTTTCCGCCTCCCGCGGCTTCTTCGGCTGCAGGCATTTCAGCAAGGCGAACGATTTTCTGAAGGCTAATGGGGTGGAGCCCATCGACTGGCAGATTGAAAATATTGAGCAGTGATTGGAAGGGAGAAAAAGCGTGGCAACATCTGTTTCTCTCCGCGATGAAATACTGGAATATGCCTTCCGCCAGTACGGCGTGAGGCCGGAATATCTGTGGAGAACCTCTCCCGGAGACGCCGTTCTGCGCCGCCCTGACAACCGGAAATGGTTCGCTGTGCTGCTCCGGGTGCCGAAGAACAGGCTCGGCCTTTCCGGAGAAGAGGAGACGGATATTCTGGATGTGAAGTGTGACCCGGCGCTTGCCGGAGCTTTGTGCGCGGCGGGAAAAGCGGGAGGGATTCTGCCGGGATATCACATGAATAAGAATCACTGGATTACCATTCTGCTGGATGGAACGGTAAAAAAGGAACGGATTTTTCCTCTGCTTGAGATGAGCCGGGAGCTGGCCGGAAGCGGCTCGGGGAAATGAGCACTCCCCGAGCCTGTTATCGGACTAATCCGGATTTTCCTCATCCGCAGGAATCAGCTTTTCCCGTATCACAGGTCATGCCATACGGCGCATAGATGGAATGCTGTTTAGCAATTTTGGTCCGGTGGATTTCTTCTGCTTCCTCCTGTCTTTCAGCAGAAAGAGCCTCGTCGCTTGCGCAGGCCTGTGCTGAAGCCGTCCCCTCAGCAGAAAGAGTGCCGCTGTATAAAGCAGCCGACGCACAAAGCGCCATTGTGAGTACAAGAATTGTGATTCTCCGTCAGATGATGCCACCAATTACGGTTTGTGTGGTTTGAAAACATCCGGGCAGGTTAGCCCGAAGAGAAACAGTTGATAAATCCGTATTTAACGTATCCTCTCAATGTGCGTAATATTAAACCCGACTTCTCTGTATAAGCTTAGAGCCTTTTTATTCCATTTAGCAACATGCAACAAAATTGGCACATTATTACTTTGACGAATATGATTCATTCCCCATAATAAAAGCTGCTTTCCGTACCCTTGATTTTGAAATTTTTCATTGACTATCAAAATTTGACTGTAATCATTCAGAAAATTGTATGGTCTGATATCAAGAAATTTGCGCATTTCCCAAAAACAGGCATTATATATTTGCATGTATTCCTGAAAATATTTCTGCTCAAAAGGAATACACAGGATATTACTTTTTTCGATCTCAGCTTTTGTATAGTTCATTTCATATGCTATGATTTCCATGTTGAAATTACCCCTGTAAATTCAAATTTAACTATCTAATCCTCAAAAACCATTGATTTTTCAAGGCTTCACGCCTGTTTTTCATTCAAACCTTATCTGTTTGCCCTTGTTTTTGCCCTTACGAGCCGAAACAAGGGCAACTTTTTATTCCCCGC
>DXHY01000066.1 GCA_019113175.1 Candidatus Eisenbergiella stercoravium
TTGCACAGAAGACAGGACTTCCGCTCACCTCTTATTTTCTCTCGGAATCACAAATAAAAAAGATGTTAAGTCACAGGTTTTAATCTGTGGCTTAACACCATTTTTTACCATCTAACTCTGAAAGTCAGGTACTATAACAAAAAAAGATATTCAATCATTTTCTGCCGCAGGAAATGTAAAGAACAGGAAAAGAAATCACTGATTCCCCGCCAGCCATTCCCGGGCAGGCCCCACGCTGACTCTGGCAGCAGTGGCGATTTTTCCCTCGCTTATCCCCATATCCGCAAGTGGAAATTAATATGTCCAATGGCTTATTGTTTAATCTAAATCCTCCCTTCCAGGATGGCCTTTGAAAATCCGAATATCAAAAAAACAGAGATTTGAAAATGTATAACGTTCAAATCTCTGTTTGGATCAATTCCTTTAAAGCCTGCCGCTCTCTGAAAAAGGATGAAAATCGAAACGGATGTTAAAGCAATGCAGCTCCTCTTACTCTCATCCTTCCCGCCCTGCCATCCGCTGGGGCTTTAATCCCCGATTTATGCAAAAGAGACAATCTGCAGAATTCAAACTTTTTTCAAAGCCTGACTCTCTGCGAGGACTGTCTCTTCCTTTTGCGCATAAACGAATACTTCCATGCAGCGCTCTTTTATTTTGAATAAACTGCGTCATTCTTCGAAAGAAGATAAACACAGTAACTGATTCATACTGATTCCCTCTCTTTTGGAATGTTCTTCCAAAAGCCGGTGCAGACTCCGGGGAATTCTCAGTTTAAACTGTCCGAAGTAATCTTCCCGATTATCCGGTTCATGCGTTGGTATCGTAATTGGCTGGCATCCGGATTGCGGTATCTTATTCCTTTCCTGTCAATACAGCCTGCCGGCCGTTCCTAATGCAGAGATAAGAGCGCATTCTGCCGCCCTCCTATCCCCGTATCGCGTCCTTCATCTCCTTCACATACCTTCCCACATGCTCCGGCGCCTGCCTTCCATATTTTTCAATCAGCTTCACAATGGCCGAGCCGACGATGACGCCGTCCGCCAGACCTGCCATCCGGGCAGCCTGCTCCGGCGTGGAAATGCCGAAGCCGATGGCACAGGGAATATCCGTACTGCGCCGGATGGCCTCCACGATGGAAGTGAGGTCGGTTTTGATCTCGCTCCTCACGCCGGTCACACCAAGAGAGGACACCAGATAGACGAAACCTTCCGCCTCCCCGGCGATCATTGCAATACGGTTTTCTGAGGTGGGTGCGATGAGGGAAATCAGCTCCAGGCCGAAGCGGCGGCAGATGGGCTGGAATTCTTCCTTTTCCTCATAAGGGACGTCCGGCAGAATCAGTCCGTCCATCCCGATCTCGCGGCAGGTGCTGATAAACCGCTCCGCCCCATAGGAGAACACCACGTTCGCATAGGTCATGAAAACCATGGGCACACTCACGTCACGCCGCAGCTCTTTTACAAATTCAAAAATCTTATCCGTAGTGACGCCGCCGTTTAATGCCCGCAGATTGGCGCCCTGAATTACAGGTCCTTCCGCCGTCGGATCGGAAAAAGGAATGCCGAGCTCGATCAGATCGGCTCCGTTCTTTACCATTTCCCGAACTACTGCCCCGGTAGTTTCCAGATCCGGATCACCGCAGGTGACAAAGGCGATGAAGGCCTTCCCGTTTTCAAACGCTTCTTTTATTCTACTCATACAAATCTCCATTCCGGAGCGTCGCGACGGGGCGAAGCAAAATCGCGTATGCGGTTTTGCTTCTGCCATCAGGACAATTTGTGACGCTCCGGCACAAATTGCCGTATGAATCATAAGCCATCAGGCTTATTATTCCTGCAGTTCTCCTTCTCCACGATAGCGGGCGATCGCCGCGCAGTCCTTATCTCCTCTTCCGGAGATGGTGATGACCAGAATCTGATCCTTTCCCATCTGCGGCGCCAGCTTTCTTGCATGAGCCACCGCATGGGCGGATTCAATCGCCGGAATGATGCCCTCCGTCTTTGCCAGGTATTCAAAGGCGCAGACCGCCTCCTCATCCGTCACAGGCACATATTCCGCGCGTCCGATGTCATGCAGATAAGCGTGTTCCGGTCCCACACCGGGATAGTCCAGACCGGCAGAAATGGAATATACGGGCGCGATCTGTCCATATTCATCCTGACAGAACCAGGATTTCATCCCGTGAAAAATACCCACCCGGCCCGTATTCATGGTGGCGGCCGTTTCAAAGGTATCGATTCCTCTTCCCGCCGCTTCCGCGCCGATCAGCCGCACCGAAGGATCGTCAATGAAGTGGTAGAAGCTGCCGATGGCGTTGGAGCCTCCGCCCACGCAGGCGATCACCGCGTCAGGAAGCCGTCCCTCCTTTTCCATGAGCTGTTCTTTGATTTCCTTTGAAATAACTGCCTGAAAATCCCGCACGATAGTGGGAAAGGGGTGAGGCCCCATCACCGAACCGAGGCAGTAGTGGGTGTCGCTGATCCGTGAGGTCCACTCACGCATGGCTTCCGAAACCGCATCCTTCAGCGTGGCTGTTCCGGTCGTTACGGGGATGACTTCGGCTCCGAGCAGACGCATGCGGTAGACATTGAGGGCCTGCCTTCTGGTATCCTCCTCTCCCATGAAAACAACGCACTCCATTCCCATCAGCGCTGCCGCCGTGGCCGTTGCCACCCCGTGCTGGCCTGCGCCCGTTTCCGCGATCAGACGGGTCTTCCCCATTTTTTTCGCAAGAAGCGCCTGTCCCAGCACGTTGTTGATCTTGTGTGCGCCGGTATGGTTCAGATCCTCCCGTTTGAGGTAGATTTTCGCGCCGCCAAGATCCTTCGTCATTTTTTCTGCGTAATAGAGCCGTGACGGCCTTCCCGCATATTCGTTAAAAAGCGTTGTGAGCTCCCTGTTGAATTCCGGATCGTTTTTATATCTGTTATATGCTTCTTCCAGCTCGATCACCGCATTCATCAGCGTCTCCGGAATGTACTGTCCTCCATAGATACCGAATCTTCCATTTGGATTTGTCATATTTCCTCTTTTCCTGCGGCCGGATGGCCGCACTTAAATTCGCCGGAAATCAGCCCTGCCGATTTCCGCCTTCCTTACTGCGGCCGCAAACGCCGCCATTTTCTTTTTATCCTTCATGCCGTCCGTCTCGATTCCGGAGCTGATGTCCAGCGCATAGGGGTGGAATCTTCTGACCGCCTCCGCTGCGTTTTCCATATCCAGTCCCCCTGCCAGAAAGAACGGCCGCCTCATCCCGGAAAGCAGGCTCCAGTCAAACCGGGTTCCAGTTCCGCCCTTTCCTGCATCCAGGAGTACATAATCCGCGCAGCTTTCATTTGCCGCTTCCACATCCCGCTCTCCCGCAATGGAAAAGGCCTTGATGACCGGACGGCCCGTGAGCGTCTGCACCTGCCGGATACAGGCCTCATCCTCCGTTCCGTGAAGCTGGATGAGGTCGATAATTCCGCGGTACGCAAACTCCGCAATCCGCTCCGGCTCCTCATTTACAAACACACCCACCGCGCTGATTTCCGGCAGAAGAAACGCCTTCAGCTCTTCCGCCCGCTCCGGCGGCACATACCGCCTGCTGGCTCCGGCAAACACAAAACCGATGTATGCGGGCTTCAGTTCATTGGCGGCCTCAATGTCGCAGGGCCTGGACAGGCCGCAGAATTTCATTTTTGTCATCATTTCCTCCATGCCAAAGCGTAAGCCACGGTTTTCCTCACGCCAGTCCTCTCAGCTCCGCCAGCTTCTTTTTCTTATCGGGCGCGCGCATCAGCGCTTCTCCCACCAGCACCGCATCCGCTCCGGCTTCCTGAAGCCTTCTGACGTCTTCCGCGCTCTGCACGCCGCTTTCGGAAACAAACAGCACGCCCTTCGGAATTCTCTCCCGCAGGCGGAGGCTGTTCCCCGCATCCACAGAAAAATCCTTCAGGTTCCTGTTATTAACGCCGATGATTCTGGCTCCTGCTCTCCCAGCCAGCTCCACCTCCGCTTCGTCGTGGGCCTCCACCAGAGCCGAGAGTCCCAGCTCATCGCACAGAGAAAGGTATTCCGAAAGCTGTCTCTGTGAAAGGATGGAACAGATCAGAAGCACAGCGGAAGCGCCCAGAATTTTCGCTTCATAGATCATGTATTCATCCACGGTAAAATCCTTCCGCAGGCAGGGAATGGAAACTTCCTCCGCAATTTCCTTCAGATACCTGTCTCTTCCCAGAAACCATTTCGGTTCGGTGAGTACCGAGATACAGTCCGCCCCTGCCGCCTCGTACTCCCGGGCGATCTGCATATAAGGAAACTCTTCCGCGATAATTCCCTTTGAGGGGGATGCCTTCTTGCATTCGCAGATGAAGGAAAGGCCGGTTTTTTTCAGCGCTTCTTCAAAGGGAAAGCCGCCGGCGGGAAGAGACAGCGCCTGCCGCCTGATTTCCTCTGCCGGCACCTGCGTTCGTGCCGCGCGGACACGTTCCCGCGCATGCTCTGCAAGCCGGTCAAGGATGGTCTCTCCTTCCCTCATGCCTGTTCCTCCTTCCGGTTGCTGACCTCGATCAGCTTCTGAAGAACAGCAAACGCCTTTCCGGAATCGATCAGATCTCCGGCAAGGGCAATTCCTTCCCGAAGGCTCTCCGCCTTTCCGCCGATATAGAGGGAGGCTCCTGCGTTCATCAGCACCGCGTCCCTCTTATGTCCCTTTTCTCCATTCAGAATGGCAAGGGTGATCTTCGCGTTTTCCTCCGGCGTTCCTCCCAGAAGATCCTCCCGGCTGCAGCGCTCGATTCCGAACTCTTCCGGCGTGATTACATAGGATTTGAACCATCCGTCCTTGATCTCACAGACAGAGGTGGGGGCGGTTACGGAGATTTCATCCAGCTTTTCCTGCCCGTAGACCACCATACCGCGGCGGACGCCCAGATTAATGAGCACCTGCGCCAGCGGCTCCACCAGATAATCGTCATACACGCCGAGAAGCTGCATGACGGGCGTTCCCGGATTGGTCAGCGGTCCAAGGATATTGAATACGGTACGGAAACCCAGCTCCTTCCGGATGCCCGCCACATACCTCATGGAGGTGTGATACTCCTGCGCGAAGAAAAAGCACATGCCGGCTTCCTTCAGCAGCTCAATGCAGCGCGCCGGACTCTGCCGGATGTTCACGCCCAGCGCCTCCAGACAGTCCGCCGTTCCGCACTGGGATGAGGCCGCCCGGTTTCCATGCTTTGCCACCTTCATTCCGCCCGCCGCGGCCACCAGCGCGGACGTGGTGGAAATATTGAAGCTGTGAGCGTTGTCTCCGCCGGTTCCCACAATCTCAAACACATCCATCCCCGTATCCACCCGGATGGCATGATCCCTCATGGCCGCCGCGCACCCGGCGATCTCGTCCGTCGTCTCCGCCCTGGCGCTCTTGGTGGAAAGCGCCGCAAGAAAGGCCGCGTTCTGCGTCTGCGAAGTCTCCCCGCTCATGATCTCATTCATCACCGCATAAGCCTCATCATAGCTCAGATCCTCTTTGTTCACGATTTTTACGATTGCTTCCTTAATCATTTCCACTCCTTTCGCCGCCGTCAGGCGGCATTTTAATCCTGGAAGAACGGCGTTCAGCCGTTCTTCGGCACGAACCGCAGGTTCGTGCCCCACTCCCTTCCGCCGCCGTCAGGCGGCATTTGTTTCAATCTATTCCGATAAAATTTTCAAGCATCCGCTTCCCGTCCGGCGTCAGAATCGATTCCGGATGAAACTGTACGCCGTAAACGGGATATTTTATGTGCTGCACCGCCATCACCTCGCCGTCGTCGGTGGCCGCCGTGATCTTCAGCTCCTCCGGCAGGGTGGCCGCATCCGCCGCAAGGGAATGATAACGCGCCACCGGCACCCTTTCAGGACAACCTACAAACAGCGGACAGTTCCTGTCCAGAACGGCGACCGACTGCTTTCCATGCATCAGACGTTTTGCATAGCCCACGGTCGCTCCGAAGGCTGCACAGATCGCCTGATGCCCCAGACAGACGCCCAGGATGGGAATCCTTTCTCCCAGCTTCTGCACCGTTTCAATCAGGATTCCCGCATCCTCCGGCCTTCCGGGGCCGGGTGAAAGAATGATGCGCGCCGGATTCATTTTTTCAATCTCCTCCACCGTGAACTCGTCATTGCGGATCACCCGGATGTCCGGCTCAATTTCTCCGATGAGCTGATAGAGGTTATAGGAAAAACTGTCATAGCTGTCAATGAGTAAAATCACAGGTCTGCCTCCTTTGCTCTCTTCATGGCGTTCACCACCGCCTTCGCCTTGTTGATGCATTCCTCATATTCCTTTTCCGGAACAGAATCAGCAACGATTCCGGCCCCGCTTCTCACAAAGACCTTCCCGCCTTTTTTCCAGGCAATCCGGATGGCGATACAGGTATCCATGTTTCCCGCAAAATCAATATAACCGATGGCCCCGCCGTAAATGCCCCGCTTGTTGTTTTCCAGCTCCCCGATCAGCTGGCAGGCCCGGATCTTCGGCGCGCCGGACAGGGTTCCCGCGGGAAGCACCGCCTCCAGCGCATCCAGCGCGTCACATCCCTCTCTGAGCTTTCCGCGAACCGTGGATCCGATGTGCATCACGTGAGAAAAACGTTCCACACTGTGAAGCTTCTCCACCTGCACGCTTCCGAACTCGCTCACCTTTCCCAGATCATTTCTGCCAAGATCCACCAGCATGTTGTGCTCCGCAAGTTCCTTTTCATCGGAAAGAAGCTCTGCTTCCAGCATCTCATCCTCCTCCGGCATCACTCCCCTCGGTCTGGTTCCCGCCAGAGGGAACGTATGGAGCACGCCGTCTTCAAGCTTCACCAGCGTTTCCGGAGAAGCCCCGGCCACCTCCACATCGGTCCCTGAAAAATAAAACATGTACGGCGACGGATTCATGGTTCGCAGGATCCGGTAGGTATTAAACAGGCTGCCTTCATATGGCGCTTCCAGCCGGTTGGAAAGAACGATCTGAAAAATATCTCCTTCCCGGATATGGCTTTTCGCCGCCTCCACCATCCGGCAGAACTCCTGTTTTTCAAACAGGGGCTTCACCTCGCCAAGAAGATGGCCTCCCGGCTCACGCTTCTTTTTTCCTGTCTTAAGCAGTCCTGCAAGCTGCTTAAGCTCCATGACCGCCCGGTTGTAGGCCGTCTCCCCCTCATCCAGCTACATGTTCGCAATCAGGATGATCTTCTGCCGGAAATTGTCAAAAGCGATCACCTTATCAAAAAGCATCAGATCCAAGTCCCTGAATCGTTCCGTATCCTCCGCTCCGGTCCTCACAGCCGGCTCGCTGTATCCCAGATAGTCGTAGGAAAAATATCCCACAAGCCCTCCGGTAAAGGGCGGCAGGTAGGGAAACCTGGGACTTCTGTAGTCCGCAAGCACCTGCCTGATATAGTCGGAAGGGTTCTCCGTGTGAAAACGGATGCTTCCCGCCTTCATTTCACCATCTCTGCAGGTGATCTCAAGTCTGGGATCAAATCCCAGGAAGGTATAGCGTCCCCATGTCTCATCCTGCTTCGCTGACTCCAGCAGATAGCAGTGGGCCGACACATTTTTCAGAATATCAAGCGCCTCGATGGGCGTGCAGATATCCGACAGGATTTCGCAGGAGACCGGAAGCACCCGGTATTTTCCTTCTGCAGCTATCTTTCTGATCTCACTCATTTCCGGTAAAAAATTCATCGCCATATACTTCCTCCGTTTCAAAACAGCCGCCTGCCGGGGTTTTGGCAGCCACTACGTTTGTTTGAAAGCCGATTGCGGTGTGCCGGAGGCACACTGCAATCGCAGACGACATTCACAGTCCGGGCTTCGCCCTTCCTGTTCATGTCGTCTTGCCTGGCAAATGTCTGTGCGGCTGGTCGTGCAAGCACGCCCGCCGCATCGCCGCCGTCCAGGGCTTTCAAAATCGGATAGGGGAAGTGCCTTCCCCTATCCGATTACGCGATACGCACAGCTCACGGCATAAATGCCGCTCGCTGTACTTGCCCGGCAAATGGCCGTTCATGCAAGCATGACGGCCGCCTGCCGGGCCTATCGCACAAAAAAACGCCCCTGACAGATAATCTTATCTGTCAAGGACGAATCATACAAAAGTATAAAATCCGCGGTGCCACCTTGAATTCACAGGAATGACCCTGTGCGCTTAGCGGGATACCTTCATATCCCCGGCAACTGACGTATGCCCTCACGTTGCAGAATACTCTGTGAACAATAACCTTCCGGATAAATTGCCGGACAATTATCTCACATTTGACTGCACCCTCAGCGGTCCATTTGACAACTTGTTTCTCACCTGACTCTCAGCGCCGCAGGCTCTCTGTAAAGGCATCATTGCCGTTATCTCCGCTTCAACGGTTTAGTGTTTTAAATTGTTAACAGATTACCATACCTGACCAGAAGATGTCAAGCATCAAATTTTTTTTGTTTCATCTCCCTCTATCCCCTCCCAATCCCGGCAATCCAGTCAAACACGCCCACCATATCCATCCGGCCAAATCCAAAAGTCCGGTTCGGGAAGCTCTGCGACGCATCCCTCGCCGCTCCGCGCACAAAAAAGTTGATCAGTCCGGTGCCGTTGATGTCGGGATAATTTCCATCCTGCACGCACCATTGCAGAAACTGGGCGCAGCCCCCAGCCGTAATGGCGGCTGCAAGAGAGGTCCCGGAGGCCGCAGCGACAACCGTACTGCCCCGCAGCATTCCGGATGTGACGGAAATATCCACGCCGGGGGCCGCAAGCTCCGGCTTGATCCTGCCGTCCAGGGCAAATCCCCTTCCGGAATTCACGTAGAAGCTGTTGTTTCTGCTGTTATAGGCGGATACTCCCAGAACATCCTCTGCATAGGAAGGCGCGGTCAGGGTTGAGTCCGGATTGGGACGCAGAAACTCCACGCTGCCCTCCACAAACTGGCGGATGGGAAGCCACATGTGAAAGGCCCCGTAACCCGCCGATTCCTGTACCAGCCGGAAGGTCCAGACGCCCGCTGCGGGCTCCTCCAGGCGGACCACTGCCACCTCGCCCCCTGTGGCCGGATCGTTTAATTGGTAATCGATCCGGATTCTGCTCCTGCCGTAGACAAAGGAGTATTCCACCTCCTGCTCCAGTCTGCTGCTGATGACCGGAATCTCCTCCCCTCCTGGGGAACGGACCATAACAGAGAAATATGAGGGCAGATTTCCCCAGATTTCCATCAGAAAACCTCTCGTTCCTTCTCCCACCCGCACCTCGACTTCCTCAGATTCCCTTTCCGTCACGGTTCCCGCATAGTGATGAGCCGCATTTCCCTCATTGCCTCCAGAGACCACCACCACCCGGTTGATGTCGGAACCCACCTCGGAAAGGTAGCGGGAAAGTGCGGAATTCGACCGGTGGTCCCCGAAGCTCCTGCCGATTCCCAGGCAGATGCAGACCGGCCGGACGAAGGGAATCACAAAGGAGTTCAGGTATTTGACCGCAAGGACAATATCATTGGACTCATAGGCGGGAACTCCCTCCGGGATCAGATAAAAATCCAGCAGATACTGTTTGGCCTGCTTCAGCTTCACCACCACGATATCCGCGTCCGGCGCCGCTCCCAGAAAATCAAGGCCGCCGTTTATGGCGCTCCCTGCAGCGGCAGAGGCCATTCTCGTCCCATGCCCGTTCTCATCCGTAACAGGAACCGCTTCCAGAGGATTTTCCAGAGAAAGCGCCGCATTGATCTCTTCCCTGGTATATTCGCTGCCATAGTAAAAGCCCTCCGGCGGCATTCCGGACTGATCGGTCTGATCCCATATCGCCAGAATCCGGCTGCTTCCGTCCTGACGCCGGAAAACAGGGTTCCGGTAATCGATCCCCGTATCCGCGAAACCGATCACCACATTTCTCCCCGTCAGAGAAAGCGGTTCTCCCTGCAGCTGCGTAATTCCACTGGCGTTCAGCGGCTGCGGGTCAAAACGCTGCCCCTGCGTCCCCCACACGAATTCATCCTCGAGGCCGTAAAGCTCCGTCACATAACGGTATTGATAGCCGGAAAAAGAAAGAGGCGGCAGGTTCTGCCGGTTAAAATAAACCGACCACAGCCTGCCGCTCACCGGCACAAAGCAGAAGGCATCGCCGGAAACCTCCTCCGTCAGCGTGCCTTCCGGTAAAATATAATAAGTGAGGAAATCCTGAAACTCCTCGGAAAGGATCATATCCCTGCAAGTCATAACGGGCGCTCCCGTTTTCTTATATCCTATGACGCTTCCCCGTTACTGGTGCCTCCGCCTGGTCACATCAGCGTCCGTCAGCTGCCGTCATCCGCACGGAGAACTGTTTTCCCCGGATGCCCGTTAACACCGCGCACTCAGCCGCCCGTTGAAGCCGCGTGCTCCGGCAGCGCGTAGCCCGCTCCCCTGATCTCAATCAAAGGGCCTCCTGTCCCCTCGATGTAATCCTTCGTAATCGTCACTCTGCCGATGTTGTCGTCCTTCGGAATTTCATACATGATATCCAGCATGAAATCTTCGATGATGGCCCGGAGCGCTCTGGCCCCCGTATCCTTTTTCATGGCCTTTTCCGCAATCGCCTCCAGCGCGCCGTCGTCAAATTCCAGATCTACCTCGTCCAGAGCGAGCAGCTTGTGGTACTGCTTGAGGATCGCGTTTTTCGGCTCCTTCAGAATCCGGATGAGCATTTCCTTCGTCAGCCCCTGCAGGGTACAGATGATGGGCAGCCTGCCCAGGAATTCCGGAATCATGCCGAAGTTTCTCAGATCCTCCACCGTCACCTTTGACAGGATATCCGGATCCTTGTCATATTTGTCCTTCAGTTCTCCGCCGAAGCCCATGGTGGACTGCTTCGTCAGGCGCTGCTTGATCACATTCTCCAGATCCGGGAAGGCGCCTCCGCAGATGAACAGAATGTTTTTCGTGTTCACCGTGGCCAGCGGCACCATGGCGTTTTTGCTGTTCGCGCCGACCGGCACCTCCACCTCGCTGCCCTCCAGCAGCTTGAGCATTCCCTGCTGCACGGATTCGCCGCTCACATCCCGGGAAGTGGTGTTTTTCTTCTTGGCAATCTTATCGATCTCGTCAATGAAAATGATTCCTTTTTCCGCGCGTTCCACATCGTTATCCGCCGCAGCCAGAAGCTTGGACACCACGCTCTCGATATCGTCTCCGATATAGCCCGCCTCCGTCAGGCTGGTGGCGTCCGCAATGGCAAGCGGCACATCCAGAAGCCTTGCAAGGGTCTTCACCAGATAGGTTTTTCCGGAACCGGTGGGCCCGATCATGAGGATGTTGGACTTTTCAATCTCAATATCGTCCATGGTGTTTGTCGCTACACGCTTATAGTGATTATAAACCGCCACGGAAATGATCTTTTTCGCCTTCTCCTGACCGATCACGTACTCGTCCAGGCTGGCCTTGATCTT
>DXHY01000067.1 GCA_019113175.1 Candidatus Eisenbergiella stercoravium
GGCGCTGTCCGTCTACTTTCCGGATTTTCAAGATTGGAAAACTCTGCCCGTAAAGGGGATGGTAGGGATGGAGGATCGTTACGGTTCCTAAATCCCTGCTGTGATCAAGTGCTTTTTGCTGTTGCCGTGCCCTGTATCTGGGACAGACTGATACAGCAATGTATTAAGCAGGTCATAGAACCAATCTGCGAAGCGAAATTCAGCGACAACAGCTATGGTTTTCGCCCAAACCGCTCCGTAGAACACGCCATACAGAGAACCTATACTATGCTCCAACGTATGAACCTGCATTATGTGATTGAGTTCGATATCAAGGGTTTCTTCGATAATGTAAATCACAGTAAGTTGGTGCGTCAGATATGGGCATTGGGAATACATGACAAACAGCTGATTTTTATTATTAAGCGGATTCTGAAAGCACCGATTAAAATGCCGGACGGTTCCACCGTGATTCCAGACCGGGGCACACCGCAAGGGAACTTATGTGGAGCTCCACATAACCCTCCTTGCCCCGATCCTTCCCCGGTTTCCTCATACTGGTAATCTTTCATAATCCCTGCTTTCAGCATCCGCCGTATTAACCGGATTATATTCGGATCTTTTATCCGTGATTCTATGAACTTCACTATCCATTCATGGTTCAGATGGTCGAAGAATCCTTTGATGTCTGCATCCAATACCCAGTTTGTCTTTTCCTTTTCCAGCATTCCGTTCAGTTTCCTGAGTGCCATGTGGCAGCTCCTTCCCGGACGGAATCCCATCATTTCTTCATGGAAATGTGGCTCAAACACTGCTTCCAGCACCCTTCTCAGTGCTTCCTGTACCAGTTTATCCTCGTAGCAGTAAATACTGAGCGGACGGCTTTTTCCGTCCCCTTTGGGTATCTCGACTCTTCTTGCCGGTTTTGGCTTGTATGCTTTCTGCTTTAGCCTTCTGACCAGGTCATTCAGGTTTTCTTCCAGGTCCGCTCCGTATTCCTCTTTGGTAATCCCGTCGATTCCAACAGCCTTGCCCCCATCCATATCCCGGTGACATTCTTTTAATAATTCCCTGTTTATCAGATGTCCCACTGATGTAAATACCATTCCTGGATTTTCGCTTGACAGCTGTGATATTCTCGCCAATTTCGTTTCCATAGTTTCTCCTGCCTCTGCGTACAGACTATGTTTCCTCTTTGATATGACTTTACATGGCCGACCTGCGAGGACAGGTCTTTCTCGACTTCCACAGCATTTCCTCCGTGTACTATTCGGCCATCCGACTTCTGCTGGCCTTTTACGGTTCTTCCTTTTACGGTTGTTCCGTATACCAGATGTACGCAACTCATCTGGAGCCAGACAGACCTCCCCAGTTGACTTGAAATCCTTGACTGCACGACCAACCTCAAAACTCCGGGGAAGCGGAGGTAATCTCGCTCTTATCGATTACCTCCGTATTGCTTTCGGTGTATAGGAGCACTTCTGCCTTCCCGATTTCATTTTAATATCGAAGCTATATACAGTTATGCCTTGCAGTCTCGCTGTCTACGCTTAGCAGTCAACATCTCTGTTATCCACCCAAGACTCGCTTTGTGCGGTATAGCTTGTACCTTACACAGTGGGACTTTCACCCACCGAATTTCAAACCCTTTGCTGGGCGCACCCTATAAAGCAAAAAAGCGCCGCATGCATGGCTGCGGCGCCTAAAAACAGCCGATTTTAGAAAGGACGGCTGCAAAACCTTCAACAGGGCCATGCGACATAGAAAAAGAGCAGACGGAATTTAGCAAAGACAGGAAATTTGGGTTAAATTCTTCCGAACTTTCTTAAAAGGGCCTTCACAGAAGCTCCTTTTAAAATTTCTTCCCTGGTAGCTTCCTCCCGGCTTGCCTGCTGCTTCGCTTTTTCATATACCTCTTTCAGATCCCCGTAGGGAACCACGGCCACGCCGATCTCATCCCCGACGATCAAATCTCCGGGATTTACCACAACCCCACCGCAGCAGACAGGCACGTTGATCTCCATCGGCTCTTTCCTTCCCGAATACGCCGTATGGGACGCCCTCGGGCCATATGTCCGCGATATGATCGGGAATCCCAGCAGCTTCGCTTCGTCCGTATCCCGGCAGCTGCCGTCAATAACAGCGCCCGCAACCCCTGCCTGCAGCGCAAGGGACGACATCAGCCCGCCCCAAATGGAGGTTTCCAGCTCCCCGAAGGCGTCTATTACAACCACGTCTCCTGGTCTGGTCACGGCAAATACATCCAGGCAGTCCACAATATCCCCTGCGGTCAATTTCACCGTCACTGCCGGGCCGATGATTTTCTTATCCGCGCCCCGCGGCTTCATTTCATGATCCATCACCTGGTTCCTCTCCATGGCGTCCCCAACCACACAAGATAAGGAGAGCACGTCCTTCATTCCCCGAAAAGGGGCTATAAGCGCCTCGTCAATAAAGGGCCGCGGATTTTTCCTCGTTTCCATATCGCTATTCCTCCGTTTTCTTCTCAAAAACCACAACGGCAGAGGGAGAGGGGATATTCAGCTGATAGCCCGTATCCGTGATCTTTCCCGTCTCTTCGTCAAAAAAGAAGCTCTGCACGATATCCGTATGCTGCAGTCCGGCCACCAGGATCTTCCCGTCCAAAGTGAAGGAAAACTCCCGGCAATGATCCCCGGCCAGCATCTTGTGGCCAAGCAGCTTTACCATCCCGCTTTCTTTGTCAACGCCAAAAACCGCGAAAGAATTATGGCCCCTGTTCGTTGCAAGCAGATATTTTCCGGAAGGATGGAAATGCAGCCCGCCCGCATAATTTTTTCCTTCATACCCGTCGCGGCGCTGCGTGCTGATAGTCTGGAGCACATGGAGCTTCTCTTTTTCTTCCGGCGTATAGCGCATCACATACAGTTCGCAGCTTGTTTCCGTAACCAGATAAAGATATTTCCCATCTTCGCTGAAGGAAAGCTGCCTGGGGCCGGTATCCTCCGGGAAGCCTTCCTTCCATACCTGTTCATGGGAGACGGCGTTATACAAATAAACGGCGTCCAGCCCGCAGTCTGCTACGGCAAGGTATTTTCCAGCCGGATCAGACACGACGGCATGGATATGCGAAGGCCTTCCGTTCGGATCCTGATAAGAAAAACTTTCCTTCGCTTCTGCCAGACGGCCGTCCCCGTCCGTCTGAAAGATCAGCCAGCTTCCATTGCGGAAAACCGATACATATACCTCCTTCTCATTCGGATCCAGACTGATATGGCAGGGCCATCCCCCTCCCGCGTAGCATTTCCCGGTCTGCTTAAGGCGGCCATCCTCTATCGCATAAGAAGCGGCCCCTCCTCCCTTTTTCCCCTCATATTCCAGTGATTCCATCACCGCATACAGCCTGCTGCCGTCGCGGTTGACGCACAGATAGGCTGAATCCTGCGCTTCCGTCGTGCTGAGCACATCCATTTTCCCGCTGCCGGTATCCAAAGACAGCGTATAGATTCCCTGTGAGCCTCTGATCGAATTGGTTCCCACATACACATATGCCTTTCCCACTCTTCTGCCCTCCTATTCCTTCCATAACTCGCAAAAAGGAACGCGCAGGCAATAAGACTGTCTGCTATTCTCACACGCGATGTATACGGCTTTTCGATCCTCGTCCAGGAACGCATGCGGATAAAACATCGCTTCATCCTGCGCCATCAGATTATATTTCGTGCTCCAGGAGTTCATCCCGTCTTCGCTGACCCAAATGCTGAGATTTTTGCGCCCCTCCATTTTTTCCGTTTCGGGCCGTGCATTATGAATCAGCAGGATTTTCCCCTTCCTGGAAAGCAGGAGAATTTTGGAGCTGGCGCTGGGTATCCCGCAAGGATAGGCCTCCTGCCAGGTTTCCCCGTAATCGTAGCTGTCCGACCGATACAGCTCTTCGCAGCCCTGCGCCCGCATCAGCATAATGACGTGTCCCGGCTCTGCCTCTGCGCAGGTATTTTCCATCAGCACATACGGAGCCGTAAGATACCCGGTTTCCCTGAAATATCTGCCCCCCTCTTCCCCATGAAGCACCCCGCAGCAGGACGGCCAGTATCCATGAATGACGTTGGACGTCGGGATCTGTTCCCAATCCCACCGTTCCCGAACCTCCTGCCAGTATACCGGGAACAGCCATTTGCCGTTTGAAAGGACGATCCCTTTCCTCACATTCCCATGCGAGGCCGCTCCCGGAAGCGATACCGGCTCGCTCCAGGTTTTTCCGTCGTCGTCCGAAAAGGACAGAAAGGCGCTGATCTCACGGTATCTGCTTTCCGCGGCGTAAGTATGGACAACCATCATAGGCCACTTCGCGCCCGTAAAAATTTCTGTCGTATATGCCGCCCTTCTCCGGTGATAAAACAGAACCTGCGGGCTGCTCCACGTCACGCCGTCATCATAGCTTCTTACCGCCAGCGTAATATTCTGATCCTCCGGCTCCGTATGTCCTCCGCTTAAAAACGTGCAGATCAAGGAGCCGTCTCCCATTCTCGCCAAAACCGGTTCCCTGGCATACCCGTAGGTATTGCTCACGTCCATGATCAAATGAGCCGTACAGTGAAATAATTTCATACCCCTTCCCCTTCCTCAAAGAATGTTTCCATCGCATAGGCTCCTTTCAATGGTATCCTGCAGCTGCAATTGCCGTCCTCCCCGAAAACCTCCAGACTTCCCCGACTGTTCCCATACTCTTCATTGGCCGCGAATATCCAGCCGCCCGTTCCGTCCGCCCTGACGTTCCGCGGCCACCCGTCCGTATGGATGCGGCGTATAAGCGTCAACGTCCCGCTCTCCTTGTCTACCTCAAAAATCTGAATCGTATTCTCCCCTCTTTCGGACGCAAGCACCCTGCTTCCCTTCCCAAAAACACGGACATCCGCCGCCAGATTTTCTCCCTTTCCCCATCCGGCCAACAGACTCTGCCGCTGTCTGCAGACCAGTTCCTTCTTCCGGCCGTCCCAAACGTATCTGAAAATTTCGTTTCCCAGCTCCGTTACAAGATAATACTCCCCGTTTTCGGGGTTATAGGCCATATGCCTAGGCCCACTTCCTGCCGGCAATTCCGTATTCCCACAGCATACAAGGGTCAGCTTCCCCTGCCGCCACACCGGCGTCAGCCTATGGATCTGATCCGTTCCAAGATCCGGCACAAATAAGCTTTCTTCCCTCTCCAGGATAAAATGGGGATGGGAAAATTCCTGTCTCTTCGGATTGATGCCTCCGCCCGGAAAAGCCTTCCAGGCTGCCACTTCCCCCGGACGGCCGTCCTGAAGCGAAACGGCCGCAACCGCGCCGCAGCCATAGGCTGCAACCCACAGAAACCGTCCGTCTTCGCTTGCCTTCACATAACTGACGCCAGAAAATCCATATTCCTTCTCTGTCCTCCGCGTCAGGCTCCCGTCCGGCTGAATCGAGTAGGAGCAAATCCGGCTGCCTTCCTGTTCCTGACTGACCGCATACAGAATCCGCCCCCTTTCCCAGATCGCCAGGGCGGCCGCGGGAAAGGACTCCTCTTTTCCTGCCTCCAGAAGCGTTCCCTTTTTTTCCTCAAAACGAAACCGATAGATCCCGTCCCTGTTTTTCTGCCCGATCACCGTACAATATAAGTTCATCCTCATTCCCGTATCTATTCCCCCGCCTTATCCACCAGGATCCGAAGTTTTCCGTCCGCTGAAACCATTCTCCCCGCCAGGATATCCTCTTCCCGGAACTTTGCCATCAGAATTTCTTTCTGCGCAAACCGGCTGTAATCATAAATCAGCTCGATCAGCCCGTCTTCCCTTTCCACTCCGTCGGGATAGGACACATCCTCTCTTTCATCCAGGATCAAAGGCGTCGACCAGGTCTTTCCCTCATCGTCGGATAAAAACGCCGCCAGGCGGTTTCTTTTTCCAGCCGGCATATCCGCACCGGATATATTCGCTTTGGATATCGCCCCGAATGCATCCGTGCCGGAGGCAGCCGTCCCGGGTTCTCGTGCGTGGTTCACCAAAAGCAGACGGCCGGAGCGCAGCCTGCGGATAAAAAATCTGGCGTTCGGCCCCCATATCCCGCTTTTTTCGATAGAATGCCAGGTCTTTCCCCCATCGGCAGAGAACGCCTCTCCAAGCCCCGTCTGCAGCCGCAGAAGCATCCACAGGCTTCCGTCCGTTCTTTCTACCAGCATATGCTCGTCATAGTATCTGTCCGGCATATCTACGCCGGACAGATAGTGAAAGCTCTTCCCTCCATCCGACGACCGGTATACATTGGCCAGCCGGTTGGGACAGGAGGGATTATACTCCGAAGTGACCGCCTTCCATAGGCTGATGGGAAGAAGCCAGTCCCCATTTTGCAATACCGTCGGCTTATTCAGCATCACACCGTCCCCGATGCGAAGCGGCCCGCTCCATTCCGGGTTCTTCGCATCCGGCGCTTCGCATACGGAAAACCAGCATCCCGCCCTTCCGTCAAAACCACCGTAGCTCTGCGCCCAGAATAAGAAGACCCTTCCGTCCGGAGCCGTCCATAAGCAGGGATCAAAGGCCCTCACATTTCCCGCCGGATCCACCGCCAGAATCGGTTCCGACCAGGTTCTGCCTTCATCGTCGCTTTTTTTCAGCAGCACATAGTTCTCCGCCCCTTCCTCATCCCCGCCACTGTAGAAGCAGACATACAGCCTGCCGTTTCCGGTTCTGGTCAGAGACGGAATCCCCTGCCATTGTCTGTTTTTGCCGGCATATTTGCCTCCCGCCGGCCCCATGACCATGTCCGCCGGCTTCAAAGCCTCGTCCTTTTCCGCCATCGTCTGTTCCGTCACCGGAATCTGTGTAAGACCATGCATCTTAAAATTCCTCCCCGTCCAGAAGGAAATCCCGCTCTTCCTTTGAAAGCCTGCACTCCGCAGCCCGGATGCTGCTCTTTAACTCTTCTTCCTTCCACGGCCCCACGATCGGGATGACCTGAAAAGGCTGGGCGTACAAATAGCCTAACGTAATCTCCAGTTCGGAACGCCCTGTCAGTTCTTTCAGCACTTCCACCCGCCGCGCCCTGCCTAGGGTCGCTTCATTGTAAAAGTAGTCCCTGGGGAAGCTGTACTTCCCGTTTGTCAGAAAATCCTCCTCTTGATACAGGGCGAAGAATCCCGCCGCCTGGGAGGTATAGGCGGTAAGGGGCCTCTGCTTCCGGTTATGGTAACGGAAGATCTCATCGTTTACACAGCTTTGTGTCGCCTCCAGGACGGTCTTTTCATTTGCTTTGGCCAGATTAAACATGATCTCATCGACGGCAAAACCCTCCAACCCATGCTCCGCCGCATAGCGATCTGCTTCCTCCATTCTCTGCGCGCTCCAATTGGAACAGGCGAAATAGCGCACCAGCCCTTCCTTCTTCAATTCGTTCACTGTTTCCATAATTTCTCCTACGTCTCTTGAAGGGTCGTCCTGATGCAGATAATACAGATCAATATAATCCGTCCTTAAATTCTTCAGGCTGTCCTGCAAATCCTGCCTGATTTCCTGTTTAGAAAGGCGCTTCTTCCCCTTTTCCCCCTCATTGTCCGCAGCCCCTTTGGTAGCCAGTATCACCTTGTCCCTCAGATGGTGAAAGGACAGCCATCTTCCGATCATCCTCTCGGACAGGGGCAGATTCCCCGGATTCCACCGGCCATATACGTTTGCCGTATCGATGAAAGTTCCCCCTTCTCCTATATAACAGTCCATGATCTTCAGAGAAGTCTTTTCATCCACCCTGCTGGCAAGCGCTCCCGTGCCAAGCGCGAGATCCGATACCCTTAACGATGTATTTCCCAATCTGACATATCTCATTGCTTTTCTCCTTCTTTTTCGTACCGCTTATCCCTTAACCGCGCCCACCGTAATTCCTTTGGCAAAATATTTCTGGAAAAACGGGAAAATAATGATCAGCGGCACAATCCCGATTACCGCTATCGCCATTCTGACAGTTACCGTCGGCATCTTGGCCAGGGCGCTGGCGGCATCCACATTGCCGGACATGCTTTGGGTCATGAACTGAATATCCAGTAGGATACGGTTCAGATAATTCTGCAGGCTGAACAGTTCCGTATCTGTGATATACAATAACCCGTTATACCAATCGTTCCAAAATCCCACCCCGATCAACAGGCCTACCGTCGCCAGGATCGGCGTGGATATCGGGAATACAATTTGCAGAAAAATCCGAAATTCCCCCGCTCCGTCTATCTTGGCCGATTCGATCAGTTCATCCGGGATATTTCCTTCAAAATATGTTCTCATCAGCAGGATGTTAAATCCGTTGATCAGGATATTGCTGGGGATCAACAGCGCCCACAGCGTATTTTTAATATGAAAGGTATTCACATACATCAAATAAGTAGGCACCATCCCACCGTTAAACAGCAGCGTAAAAAAGACGAAAAAGTTCATCGCCCTCCGCCCCCGGAGTATCTTCCTGGAAAGGGCGTAGCCGAACATCGCCGTGAACAAAAGACCCGCCACCGTACCGACCAGCGTGATAAAAATAGAAATTCCATATGCCCGCGTAATCGTCTCTGACTGCGTTACCAGATATTCATATGCGCCCAGGCTCCACTTCTCCGGAAAGTAGGAATATCCGTTTCTGAATACGGTATCGTTATCCGTAAAAGAAGCTATGATCAGAAGCAAGATGGGCAGAATACAGAAGCAGCACATCAGGCAGAGAACAACGTTTGCCACAGCCGCCGAAGCATGAAAGCGCTTTTTTTTCATCGCACATTCCTCCTAAAACAACGCGTCTTCAGGGCTCAGCTTTTTCACCGCCAGATTCACCAGAAGAACCAGAATAAAGCCTACGATAGATTGGTATACGCCGGCCGCCGAAGCCATCCCCACATCCCCCATCTGGGTAAGCGCCCGGTACACATAGGTGTCGATCGTATTGGTCGTACTGAAGATAGCGCCTGAATTCTGCGTCACCTGGTAAAAAAGCCCAAAATCAGAGTAGAAGATCTTTCCTACCGCCAAAAGAGTCATCATCACCACGACCGGTTTCAAAAAAGGAAGCGTAATATACCATATCTGCTGCAGCTTCCCGGCGCCGTCCAGCTGCGCCGCCTCGAAGTAGGAATCGTCCACCGCCACCACGCTTGCAAAAAAGATGATGCTCTGGAAGCCAAACGCCTTCCAGGTATTTACAATCGGCAGGATGACGGGCCAATACTTGGCTTCATTGTACCAGGAAATGGGCGGCGCCCCCATAGCCTGGAGAATCCCCTTGTTCAGCAGCCCCGAGTCAGAGCTCAGAAAGGCGAATACCAGATAGCTGATAATAATCATGGAAAAAAGATAGGGCAGCAGAATGACCGTCTGATAGATCTTTAACGCCGTCCTGTTTCTGATCTCATTCAGAAGAACCGCGATGCATACGCCAATCACCGTGTTCAGCGCTATAAACAGCAGATTATAAAGGATCGTATTCCTTGTGATCACCCATGCCGTGGAATTTTTAAACAGGAACTCAAAGTTCTGCAGCCCCGCCCAGGAACTCCCCCAGATTCCCTTTCCATAGTCATAGTCCTTAAAGGCTACCACAAGGCCGCTTAATGGGAAATAGTTATTGATCAAAAGATACAGGGCCCCCGGCAGCATCATCAGATACAGCGGAAAAGTCCTCCTGATATACAGCAGCGTTTTCTTTATTTTTGTCATACTTCCTCAACTCCCATTTTCAGCGCAGCTTGCCACGGCCGGGTCATGTCGTCCATGCCCGGCCGTTCTGGGATTAATTGGCCGCAGCCCATTCGTCAAGCTGTCTCTGTTTTTCCGCAATTACCGTATCGATTCCGGCATCCTTCAGGGCCTGGATAAACTTAGGCAGATTTTCGTCCGGATCGATTACTCCGTTCTCCAGCGGAAGCCTGTACTGATCAAAAACAGCCTGTACGGCGGCCACTTCTGTCTTTACCTCAGAAGGGTCAAATATGAAGCCCAATGCATTCGACTTAATCGCGCTGTCGTTAAATTCTCTGAACTTCTCATTCAGGTTTTCCGGATCCGTGTTCCAGATATAGCTTAAATATCTGTTTCCAAACGCATAGGTGGCGCTCAGCGTGTAGCCCGACGTATCCGCAGTAACTCCCTCCGGATAAGTGATCCATTCGTCGCTTCCGTCGACATGGACATAATGGGTTCCTTCCACGCCCCAGACCAGCGCATTGTAAACCGCTTCATCCGTGTACAAAAGATTCAGGAATTCCAGAACCTTTTCCGGATTTTCACAAGTCGTCGGAATCGACTGGATGATCGCCCCTACCTGCTGCGTATTGGTAAATGCGGGATTCACCGTCACGGCATCGCTCTTGATTCCGGTCATATTGCTATTGTCCGTCGGAACGCCGGGATGGATGAGGGATAAGGTCGTCGCCACCTTCCCTGTCTTGTAATAGGAAACCCCGGTATCCGGATTCGTGGAAGCGTCCGGCAGGATATATCCCTTTTCGTTCCACTCTCTCGCCTTTCTTACGGCGTCTTCATAATAAGGGGTTTCAAACAGATTCACCAGCTGAAGCTCTCCCTGTCCGTGGTCAAGAAGGACTCCCATATCGTCCCCCATGCTGTCATGCTGCTTAAAGAAGCTGTCCAGCACGCTTGTCGTCTGCCCCTGGGGCTGCGTAACGTACATATCCGGTTCCCCTTCTTTAATCTTGGCAAACAACTCATCCACTTCCTCTACGGTCATGCTGCCCATGCTGTCATTGATCTCAACCCCGTATTTCTGGGCGATGTCGTCCCGAATGATCAGCCCATACGCATTCGCCATATCCCGTATGGTAGGGAAGCCATAGATTTTTCCGCCGATTGTCGTAGCCTTGATAAAGTCCCCCTCTACCTCCAGCAGCTCCGGGGCGTACTGCTGAACCATTTCCTCATCGAGCCCCATGATCTTATTGGAGGATACGTCCGTGCTAAACGTCGTCCTTGCGGAAGCGTTATACAGATCCAGCTTCTCTCCGCTGGAAATCATAAGATTAATCTGCTGGTCGTAGTTCGCTCCCGTCATTGGAAGCAGTTCCACCCTGGCTCCGATTTTCTCTTCTACCAACGTATTCAGATTTTCTTCCACCAGATCCCAATCCGGCTGCTGTACCCATACGTCGAAAGCGTACACAATCGTATAGGGCTCTTCCCCGCCTTCTTCGGATACCGGCGTATTTTCTGCCTCCTCGCTCAAAACCTCTGCAGCCGTCCCCTGTGTCCCCTGCGTCTCCTGGGACGGCTCGTTTCCTCCCTGCGCGCCGCAGCCGCCTAACAGCAGGCTTGCCGCCAGCAGCAGCGCCATTCCTTTTCGATTCCTTCTCATAATTGCCTCCTTCCTTTGTTATTGTTCCCTCAGGTTTCTGTGATTTTATTATAGGAATCCCCCATTCCGCGTTCTACTTGAAACTCGACCTGAATTTATGAATTCTCTACCTTTTGTTTCGTGCGAGCGCGCATGCGCATCCTCAGCGGAGCGTCTTTTTTTATTCGATAGGAAATGAAATTCCCTATCGAATAAAAAATCCTCCTGAAGACTTATGCCCCCAGAAGGATCCTTTTCTTTCTTCAGTCATGTTTCTTGTACTCTGTAGGATTCTCACCCGTTTCTTTTTTAAACATGGCGGAAAAACCGGATAGATTCGTATAGCCGCACCTGGACGCGACCTCGCTGACGGAAAGCTCCCCTTTATTCAAAAGCTTCTTCGCCATGCTTACCTTTTCCGCTGTGATAAACCGATTCACCGACATTCCTGTTTCCTTCTTAAAAATCCTGTCCAAATAGTCCGGATTCAGGTACATCTTATCGGCCACTTCTTTTCTGGAAATATCTTTTCCCACGGAGGTCCGCACATACTGTTTTACCCGCTCCGTTACGCTCTCCGGTTCGCCCGCTTCCTTTAAGAGCGCAGCCGTGCCGGACAATACCTTCCGGAGCCAATTCTCCATTTCAGACACCGTATGGACCGCCTCCAGGCGTTCATTCAGCATGTTTCCCTTGTACAGGAACTGATGCGCCTGTATCCCGCAATCCTGCAGGGCCGCATACAGAACCTGTTCGATATCATGCTGGAACAGCTGCAGACAAGCCCTTGTCAGGCTTCCGTTCCTCTTCCCCTCCTGCAGCCATTCCATACAGGAATGCAGTATCCCTCTCTCTTTGCCGCTTTCAATCAGACTGTCCCAGCCTTCCATGGACAAAGGAGGGATGGGCCGGCGTTTTTCCATCCGCTCCGCCAGTTCGATCCCTCTGATGCAGGACACGTTGTCCAGCATCAGATCCAACAGCCGCTCCACCTCTCCGCGCAGCTGATCCCAGCTGCACGCCTTTCCGATATAAGCGGTATATTCCCTCTCCCAGGGCGCATGAAGCAGATACTCTCTCAGCTCCCCTCCATCCGCCTCCCGCGCTTCGGTCAGCAAAACGCCCGTCTTCGACGCAAGCAGGATCTCCCTCCCTCTTCTTCCTTCCCGTTCCAGCCATTCCCTGAGCGCCCTTCGTTCAGAGCCGTCCTTCTCTCCTGCTTCCTGACCGCCATAAATACGATACAGCACCGGCACCATGTCCGGCTCCAGCTCGTCAAGAATATTTCTTTTTTCAGCCTCCTTCTTCCATTCCTCCGGCATTTCCCCAAGCTTCCCGAGGAAAAGATCCTCCCAGAATTTTTCCCTCCAATATTCCTGCTGCCGCATCCATATCTCGCCATATTTGCTGAATTCTTCCTTCCACAGCCTCCTTTGGATCTTCTCCTGGGCAGACCGGATCACCCGGACTAACGTATCCTCCGTAACAGGCTTCAGCAAATAATCCAAGCTTCCCAGCCTCACCGCGGTCTGGGCATAGGAAAACTGCGCATGGCACGTTAATATGACCGTTTCCGTCTCCGGCGCGTTATCCCTGCACCATTCCAGAAGCTCCAGGCCGCTCGACTGCGGCATTTCAATATCACACAGAATAATATCCGGCCTGCGGCTTTGTATTATGCCCTTCGCCTGCTCCACATTGCCCGCTGTTTCAATATGATCGATCCCGATCCTTTTCCAATCCGTAATCGTAATCAGCTCTTCCAGAATTAATCTTTCATCATCAACCAGCAGCAGCCTCATCGCCATCCCTCCTTCTCGGAAGTTCTATCCTTACGCGCGCGCCGCCTTCCTCCATGTTGTCAAATGAAACGGCCGCCTCTTTCCCATAATACAAATTCAGCCGGGAAACAATATTGCTGATCCCGATATGTTCCCGCCCTTCTCTATAGATCGTCTTTCCCTCCCGAAGCGCCTGAAGAATTTCCTCCGGAAAGCCTCTTCCATTGTCCTCAATCTGGATCTTAAGCCGATCCCCGCACAGGGCGGCATAGAGCCGGATATTCAGATCCTCAGAATAATCCGTGGAATATTTAATCGAATTTTCCACAAAGGTAAGCATGACCATGGACGGAACCGGAACCTCCTCCGCCTCCTTTTCCACTTCGTACTTAATATGAATATTCCCGTCATACCTGAATTTCTGCACCGCCGCATAGCTCAAAACCAGATTGACCTCGTCTCCCAGCTTCACAATATCCCTTTTCCCGGAAAATATGTTCCTGAAATAATCCAGCAGATATGTGAGGATCTGATTCATCTGCGCATGTTCCCTCCGCTTATTCAGCAAATACAGGGTATTTAAGGAATTCAGAAAAAAATGAGGATTTATCTGCAGCCTGGAGCACTGAAGATACAGCTCCTGCTCCGCGATTTTTTTCTCATAGATATCGATTTTCAGCTGCTCCATCTGATCCATCATACCGTTGAAAGTATCGCCGATCAGCTGGAATTCCGACAAGTTTTGCATGGAAGGCATCCGGATATAAGTCGCTCCGTCCCCCACCGTGCGCATCGTACCGACAATGCTACGGATCGGACGTACCATAATACGATGAAGATAACGGAAAAATACCGGCAGCAGAATAATCAAAAACAGAATAATAAAAAGACTCTGATACAAAACGACTCGCAGTTCTTCATACAGGCGCTCCGACGGGACCCGGATCGCAACATCAAAGTTCCCAGATTCCGACGGAACCCGGATCAAAAGATCGCTTCCATAAGTGCGCTCTTCTCCCTCTTCTCCTGCCTCAAAAAACACTTCATAGTCGCTGAGACTGAATTCCCCCAGCATCTCCAAAAGCTGCTTTACGCTGACGCAGGCACCAAAACAGGTATCCTGGAACCAAAGATAACGGTAAAGATACCTCTCTCCATTGATATAACCGAGCTCCCATTGACGGTTATATCTGCTTTTCCCCTCTTTTCCCGCACTCAGCAGGGTGCGCAGTCCTTCCGTCATATCTATACTGTCCAGCGTCCTGGCCTGGGTGGCGGAAGGCACTAGCATCATATCCTCCTGCGTATAAATAAAAAAGTATTCCAGCGGCCTGTACATCAGGATATCCTGGGACAGACTCCGGTACAGCGCCTCCTTCGCCAGAGCATACTTGTCCTCCATTTTCTGCCTGTCCGAATAAGCGATCACATGAAAGTCCGTTTCCATGCTGCTTCCCGCCATATATTCCGTTATCGCATACAGCTTCGTATCCAAATCCTTAGTATAATACTTCCCCATGGACAAATACGAATCCGACGCCCTTTCCCTGATCGCCCACATGGCATACAAATTGCAGTAAAAAACCATCACCGCCATCATGCCGATGAAGACTGCAATGATCAAAAACATCTTTCCTACAAAAGATTTGCTTATCTTGAATAGCATTCCAACCGCCCCTTTACAAGATTCACCATTTATTTACAGGCTATCAGACAAAAACCCCTGGCAATTCTTCATTGCCCGGGGCCAAGAACAAAGCCGCAAGGATTCTGACTTTGAAGCGACGGTTCCAGAATCTGTACTGTCATGCTTCATTTTTCCTCTGCTTATACCGTTTGAGGGGTGGCAGTGAAAGAAATTGACCTCTGGATTGACCGGACTTCTTTATTATATCAAATCACCCGGTCTTTTGCCATGCTCGGCAAGTGATTCTCTCCGCTTTTAGTTACTGCTCATTACTTTTCGCGGTGCGCAGAGCCTTTCCTTTCCGCCATCCGGGGAACCCGTGTGCCATTTCTACAGAAAATACCCCGGTAGTTCCTCTCTGCCGGGGTTCATCGAGCAGGGCTACAAGGATTCGAACCTTGAAATGACGGAGTCAGAGTCCGTTGCCTTACCGTTTGGCGATAACCCTTCATCTATATCGCGGTTTTACCGCATATAAGAATAGATTATATAGCATACCTGTAATATTTGCAAGCACTTTTTTCAAAAAAGCAAAAAAAATGTAGCTGCTCAGACCGAACAGCCGCGCCGCAAAGTCGATCACATCGCCGGTGGCCCCGCAGCCAAAGCAGTAGAAATAATCCCTGTTCAGCTTCATGCTGGGATGCCGGTCATCGTGGAAGGGGCAGCAGATCATGTCGCCCCGGTTGACCTTGCAGCCGTAGTACTCGGCGGCCTGCTTCACAGTAACAGCAGATTTTACAGTTTCAAACAAATTCATATGCTGTCCCCTTTGGATACCCTTGCCAACAGGGATGCTGCTCACCCCTATTGGATGACCCAGAGCCGAAAGGCGAGCGCCGTCCTCCTTTGGAAACCTCACGCATTTTCTGCGGCTGTGGGTATCCAAACTGTGAAAAAACAGTTTGCTACCCCTATTCTCTGAAAATACATGCCATATGATTTAAATAGTCAATAGAATCTTATAGTGCTTGAAGTTTAAAGGTTGACATTACTTTTTTACCAGAGGGTTCACTCGCTGTCACTTCTAACATCCCTTCCGTGTTTAAACTAAGCTGGCAACGCAAACTAAGATCCTTCGGTGAATTTGGCGGCAACTTCAGTTCTACAGTTCCGACAAAACGTTTATCAGGTCTTACTCGATCATATTCATCATCTGTATACTCCGATTCGTAAATTCGGAAAGCCACTATTTCCTGTCCTGCTACTGTAGGACAATAGCCTTTACTTTGAGTAACAGGCAAACGAGAGCCCTTTATAATAATGTTAGACACAATTTCCTTATTGTCTGGATAACCGTAATGAGTGTTCGAGTCTGTTCCGTAAGAGAAACTTGCAACATCTTTCAATACATTTATTTGAGGCATATTTGCATAAATTGTCGCACCATTTACCACTGCGTGTTCAGGCTCATATAACCTTATTTTACACTTCGGGAATCGCTTTAGTAATCCCTCCTCAACCTGAAGCATATTGGAACTTCCACCAACACAGATTATTTCATCAATTTTGCAAGATGCTGAATGCTTATCATACACATCCTGCAGGCAATCCAAAGTCTGTCTCAATAAATGAGCTGTAATTTCATCAAATACGGTCTTGGATATTGGAGTTGTATAAATACGTCCATTAAGTTCTACCCTGGCGATTGACCTGCTCTTGGACGGATCCGATAGGTCATGTTTAACTGTAATGGCTGTACGACGTATTTTTTCCTCGTATCCGACATTTCCTTTAATCCTAATACCAGATTTGTTCTCGATAATTTGGGTAATATACTTCACTAATTCTTCGTCCCAATTTTTTCCGCCGAGACGTACCATGTCTGAGTCAACTACTGTATAGTGTTCAGCTGAACTAGAATCGGAGCGCACCAATGCCACATCGCATGTTCCGCCACCCAAATCATATACCAAAATATACTTGTTATCTTCTAACTCGGTATTATAGTAAGAAATTGCAGCGGCCACAGGTTCCTTAATAATCGCTCTAATAGGAACCTTCGTAGTTCCCAAGCACTCTCTTGCCGCTTCAGAAATTAGCCCTCTTTCCTGCATACCGAATTTTGCAGGTACTGAAATAACAATCCCTTCAATGTTAGTATTTATAGATCGTTTTTTTGCCACCTGCACAGCCTTTAAAATCAAGGTTTTATATATCTCCTTGATAATATCTTTCGCGCTAAAAGTTTTTCCGTCTAAAACGAAAGACTTTCCGGACAAGATAGCCATTTTGACCTCTGTAACCAAGTTAGCTGCTGCCTCTCCCTGTCCAGCATCCAATGCATCTTGTCCAATAAGTATTCCGCAGTCTCTATCATAATAGAACTCTGACGGTATGCCATATTCTCCTGGATTCAACAATAACAATGGTTGCCCAAGATACATTGTCGAAACTTGAGAAAATGAAGTTCCAAAATCAATACCAAGAAACATGTTTATCTCCCTTCTATTTCTACCCGTTCTTTTTGCAGCACCTGTTCACCCCAAATAAATCCATTTCTTAGGCTACGCGAAATACGTGCATTCCTTGGGTCAAACTGAATGCCTGTTTTTTCCAATGTATGGTGTTTAGCAGAAAAAGCATCACCTTGGAAACTGGCAATAGTCTGAACACCATAATCTGCCAGATACTCCACCAGCATATCAAGGAAAACATCCATATTAT
>DXHY01000007.1 GCA_019113175.1 Candidatus Eisenbergiella stercoravium
CCAAAAACAGGGCAGTGAAAAAAGGAAGAGACACCCTCACAGTGAATTCAGACCTGAAAAAGCCTGAATTTTGTGGAAGTGTCTCTTTCCCGCATATCAGGGGCTAAAAATCGGTATTAACCGACAGCCCCATATTTTTTACAGGTTTCTATTTCAGCCATTTTTTCAGCCTGCTTTTTACTTTCTCCTCAATTTCTGCCCTGACGGCTTCTGATCGGGAAGGGTCAAGCTTCACTGCGGCAGCCACGGCCAGCAGTTCCTTTTTCCCGGGATTTCTTCCATTCCCGTCGATCGTCGTCGCGTGCTCCCCTCCAATGGAGCTGCTGTAAGTTAGATCATATGCGGGTGCAAGCTCCCATTTTTTATGCTCTTCGTCATAAAGGAAGGAAAAATTTTTGGAGTGGTCATCTCTGTTATGCGCATAGACATTAAAACACATGAGCCGGTACAACTGCTCCAACTGACTGTAGTCATTCGTCAGCTTCAGCGTAAGCTGCATCAGAATATGATAATCCAGATTCGGGATCCGATGAGAGGTTTCCAACAAAGCGCTGACAGAAATCATATGGATTCTCTTTCCGCCTTTTCTGTCAAAACGTCTGGTCGCAAAATATCCGGCGCAAAGTCTGCTCGGCATCAGTCTGGTCTCTTCCATCCGGATTCCGCATTCTTTTGCACAGAGGGAGTATTCATATTCCTGCCGGCCGATATCTTTTCTGTCATAGGAAGAGGCAAACTTTACGATCCATTCCTCACCGTTGATCCTGTAATTCACTTTGGGGCGCGCTCCCCCGGATGATCCCCCCATTTGATACAGCTCGTCCAGATTTTCGCATTCCTGCGTCCGCATAACAAGCTCGCACTCCTTCGCCAGTTCATCCAGAGAGGCGTCTCCTTCTTCTTTTTCACCCAGCCTGATCTCCGGACGATAGGTCAATGCTCCCATGCCGGAGGTCCCCACGATGGCAAGCCGGTTCAGCGCGTCCACTCTGTCCGGGTCGATCCCTTCCCTTCGCAGCATTCTATCCACCAGAAGCCTTCCCCAGCCATCCGGCAGACTGTCGGCGAAAACACCGAACACCCCTTCAAACGGATCATAGCCCTTGGGGACAAAAACCTCTCTGCGGAGCGGCAGGGAAAAAGGGCTGATCGCAAACCCGCATTCAAGCCACTGCGTATCATATTCAAAGGCAGCAAGATGCTTCTGCGTTACGGCAAGCGTTCCCACCTTCCGTTCCCCCATATAAACAGCCAGCGACTTATTTTCCCTCATTGATAACCTCCTCTATGGACGCATATCCCTTTCTGGCAAACAGATTCTCGAAATCATCTTCGCACCCAAGAGCAAACGCGATCTTCACCAGCGAGGTCAGGGATATCTCGCCGGTACGCTCGAAGCGTTTGATCGATCCGAGACTCACGTCCGAGTATTTTGCAAGCTGTGCCTGCGTGATCTTCTTTTCCTTCCTTCTCTGCCGCATCCGCTTTGCGATGCCCTTATTCACTTCATCCGGTGATTTCAGAAAATCAAAGTTATTCATAGATAATATTTTAACCTTTTTTGCTGTTTTTATCAAGTTATGGCTAATATTTTAACCCTTTTTTAATGAAGAAACGTCGTTTTCCGGGGAAAATGCGTCCGTCAATCCTGAATCAGACAGGGGAATTTCCTTCCAAATCAAAGGAAGAGGCCAAAGCCGGTATTAACCGACAGGCCCCTTCCTTTTCTTCAAGTCCTCTGTTTTTCATACTCTCCGGCCGGACCAGCGGATGCTATCCAAGAGCAACCATACTGAATACCAACACGAACAGAGCAATAGTTTCGCAAAGACCGACAACGGTAATGTACTGTGCAAAGCCCTTTCCCGTTTCAGCCATGGCATCTGCGCCTGCTGCACCGGCTTTTCCCTGAATAACAGCGGAAAAAGCGATCGCCACGCCGGCACCGATACCCATGCAAAGCTTCAGCAGGGGATCCGCGCTGGAGCCCTGCATGGTCTGCATCAGGAGGAAACCGTAAATCGTCTGTGTCAGGGGCGCGCCTGCAAATGAAGTAAGAATGAACGGAGCTGCCTTATTGCTCATGTAGCATTTCTTCCATGCCCCGATACAGGTGGTTCCCGCGATAACAACACCAATACATGAACCGATCGCTGCAATGCTCATACATAATCCTGTTCCAATTAATCCGATGTCCATAATTAAATCTCCTTTTTTTATTCATAACCGTTCAGGACGGGTTATCTTTTTCCCCTGTTTTCCCGCCGTCCTGAACTGTTACGTTTCATTCTTCAAATGGTTCATATTTGTGGCCGCTCCACGACAGGCCGATATGTGTGGAAAATTCCAGTGTATTCAGCCGGATGCCGTGGACGATCACAGACAGTACGTTTAAGATCATATTAAGCCCATGGCCGAATACCAGAATAATGACGGCAAAAATAATAAAGATAAAATGTCCGAGCAGCGGGCTGACCATATCGTTGATCGTTGCGGAGATTGCCGCTCCGGCTAATCCTACCGCCCACAGACGGATATAAGAAACGATGTCGGAAAATACATTGACAACTCCCAGCAGCATGGAAACAATATCCTTTACGCTGTCCAGGACGGACTGCAAAATACTTTCCTCATAATTCCCGAAAATAAAATTCACCGCAAATCCGATGATGACAAGGGCAACGGCAATCGTCCCCACCGGAATCCCTGACACGACAAGATCCAGGCCAAATACAGCTCCGTTTACCACCAGGGAAAGAACCACATAATACATTCCCACAAGCTCCAGGATCGAGCCGATATCCCCAAGCATTTTTAAGGAGCCGCGGTTCCTTGCCGCCCCGCTCGCATGTGCAATCAGAAGATGCAAAAGCGCGATTGTAAACATAAGGATCTGAACATTCTGGCTTGTGGTAAGCCCTGCTTTTCCGCCTGTCCAGAATGGGTACCAGATCTTATCCGAATACACATTGGAAATCACCGGCACGGACATTCTTTTAAGCCATTCCGGCAGCTCCTCCGCAGCCAGGCCAAACCAGGAACAGGTAATGGTTCCCCATACCAGGGTCATTCCGCCAAACAGCAGGAGCAGCCATGCTATAGGGGCAATCGCCTTTCTCTCTTTACGGTTCTTAATCATCATTGCAGCCGATATACCGCAGATCAGCAGGCCGTAACCGCCATCGCCAAAAATAATTCCGACAAATATCGTGATAAATACCAGGAACCAGCCGGAAATATCAGGTTCAAAATACCCCGGCATACTTCCCAGAAAATCCGTCACAGGATAAACAAGGCTGACAAACTTATTATTGCTCAGTTTCGTCGGCGCATCATCCTCTTCTGTAGGATCTTCTGCCAAAAGCCCCCATGCATTTTCCCTCGCCATCCTCTGAAGTTTGCTTAAATCTTCTGCCGGAAGGAATCCGACGAGATAAGCCACCGAAACCTTTCCGGAAGAGTCTTCCGAAAGATCTTCCTCCTCCATTCCGCTGGCATAGGTTTCAAACTCGACTTCCTTTTTCAATGCCGCGACGGCCCGTTCCATACTCGGCCTGTAGGCCGCCAAAGCCTCCAGTTCTTCCTTTATGCTCTGCAGCTGCCTGCGGGCATCTTCCAGTTTCTTTCTGATTTCTCCTGTTGACACGTCCGGAAGTTTAAACCGGCTGCGCTCCAGCTGGATCTTATCTTCCTCAGTGAGCGTTCCATCGTTTATAAGAAGAAAACGCACGATATCTTTTGTACGTTCCAGCACGATCGTCCTGGCAGTATCGCCCAGTTTGTCATATACGGAAGGGCTCATTTCATGGAAAGAAAGGACAATTCCCTTTTCAGCCAGAAACACAATCTCCCCGGGATCGATATCGCCCCATGCCCTGGTCCGTTCCAGTTCTGCCTGATATGCGGAAATATCTGCATAACATTTCTTCTGCTCTTCCTGCAGGAAATCGATCCTTCCTGCTATGGAAAGGGCTTCCTGTGTGTCTGCTTCTTTCTGAACCATACCCTTGGCGGGTTTATCCGCCGCTGCGGCCATTCCTTTTTCCAGGGAAGCGATCTGTTCCTTCAGCTCCACAAGGCGCGGCCCTTTTCCCTCTTTGATCTCAATATGCAAAAGCCCAAGCTTCCGCAGCTTTTTCAACGCATTTTTCCTCTCGCCGTCAAGTACGATCAGGGAAACTTTTTTCATAGGCACGATCATGGAACCGCCACCTCCCTTCCGGCGGCAGCCGCATTCGCCTGCGCTATTTTCTTTTTGGAAATTTTAGAGCGGACGACTGCGCTGACCTGCTGATCTGCCATATAAATCGAAATCTTTTTAATATTCTCCAGGGTCTCAGGAATTTTCACCTTTTCAAACAGGTTTACTCTCTGTGATGTGGTGAGTAATTCTTTTTGCAAAAGCCGCACCTGTTCCTCCAGCACTTCTGCTTTCAGGTCGAGTTCCATCGCCTTTTCCATGTGATCCGCGGCCAGATCGACCCACAGAGGCGTTTCATACAGATCGTAATCCCCTCTGGAAAAATCCGCCCCTTCATAGGTCGGGATCGTAACGCCCGCAATATTGCCGGTTCCTTTCCGGATATTGGCAACGGTAATGATCCCTTCCGGAAACGCACCCGCTTCACTGAAGACAGCGATCCACTGCTCAAACTCCTTTTCAAGCGCATCCTTCTGCTGCCTTACGGCTTTCGCATTTGCTTCAATGGCACGGATCTCGGACTGCAGCTGCTGTTTCTTGAGAGTCAGGGTAGGCAAATATCTCTGGTACATTTTTAACGCATCTTTCTGCACCTTTAATTCATTTTTGGTCAGTTTAATTTTTGCCAATGTTCCCGTTCCCCCCTTATTTCTCAGGCCAGAATTCTTCCAGCAGCTCTGACTTCATGCCGGTTTCATCCTTCTCGAAACAGGCTGCAAGGATCTGCCACCCCAGATCCAGCGCATTTTCCAGGGAAAGGTTTACAGAGAGGCTCATGAGCTTCTCTTCAAATAAATTTCCGTATTTGAGAAGCTTTTCATCCCAACGGTTCATGACAAAACCCATGTTTTTCTTCTCAACCGTATCTTTATAGGAAGAATATAAACGGATCATGGCATCCATAAGCGCACGGTGGTCTTTTCTTGTCTTTCCGTTTACATTCTGTTTCAGACGGGACAGAGAACCGAAGGGTTCGATCCGCCCGCCCTTTAAATAATACTGGCCTTCCGTGATATAGCCTGTGTTGTCCGGAACCGGATGGGTAACGTCGTCTCCCGGCATGGTGGTCACTGCCAGGATCGTTACAGAACCGGCATTGTCAAAGTCAACGGCCTTTTCATAACGGGCTGCCAGCTGCGAATATAAATCTCCCGGATATCCCCGGTTAGAGGGCACCTGTTCCTGTGTAATGGCAATTTCCTTCATCGCATCGGCAAAATTGGTCATATCCGTCAGGAGCACCAGAACATCTTTATCCTGCAGAGCGAACTGCTCCGCAACTGCCAGCGCCATATCCGGAATCTTTATACATTCTACGGTGGGGTCAGCAGCCGTATGGATAAACATGACCGTCCTGCTTAAAGCGCCGCCCTGGGAAAGCGTTTCCCTGAAATAAAGATAATCATCATATTTTAATCCCATTCCGCCAAGAACGATGACATCTGCCTCCGCCTGCATGGCAATGCGGGCCAGAAGCTCATTGTAAGGCTCTCCCGAAATGGAGAAAATAGGAAGCTTCTGGGAAACAACCAGGGTATTGAACATATCGATCATTGGAATGTTTGTACGCATCATACGGTTGGCCAGAATACGCTTCGTGGGATTGACGGAAGGACCGCCGATGGGTTTCATATTTTCCGTCAGGGCCGTTCCCTTATCAATGGGTTCACCGGAGCCATTGAATACCCTTCCGAGCAGATCCTCGCTGAACGATACCTGCATTTCATGTCCCAGGAAACGCACCTCATCACCGGTAGACACACCCTTGCCGCCCGCAAATACCTGCAGGGAAACAAGATCGCCTTCAATTTTATTCACTTCTGCAAGGGATTTGCCGAAACGCGTGCTGACTGTTGCCAGCTCGTTATTCCGAATGCCTTTGGCGCGGACCGTAATCACGTTTCCGGTTATGGATTCGATCCGGTTATATACTTTATTCATCCTCACTCACCGCCTTTGCACAGTGCTTCCACCTCGTAACTGCAGGTTCCGCCGCCATCTTCATACTGCCGGTCGATTTCAGCTTCCCTTGCCCTGAAAGCCTCGCTCATAAATTCTGTATCATTCCAGTCAAGAAATTTCTGGCGCATACGGTTAAAGAAGCTGCGCGCCCCGTCTTTATCGCTCAATGCATATTCCGAACCAAGAATCCGTATCAGTTTATTGATCACATAGCGCTGACGCTCTGCGCCGCAGCTTGCGTCGGTCAGATTAAAGGAATCCTGCTGGAGATAAACCGCATCCAGCATTTCTCCCTTGAGGTAAACGATATAGTCCGGCAGGCTCGTCCCTTCCTCTCCGACCACCTTCATCATGGAGCCAATGTCGTTGCCATGAAACAGAATGTTCCGCAAATATGCCGTTTTCTCAGGCGCGACGACTCCCCGGTATTTCGACCATGAAATGAGCGGGTCGATCGCCGGATACTTACGCGCATCCGAACGCTCTCTGGACAGGCCGTGGAAAGCGCCCACCACCTTCAGGGTCGCCTGCGTCACAGGCTCGTCGAAATTACCTCCTGCCGGAGAAACCGTACCGCCGATGGTTACAGAGCCTTTGGAGCCATCCGGAAGGCGTACATAACCGGCCCTCTCGTAAAATGCCGAAATATAGGACTCCAGATATGCCGGGAAAGCCTCTTCTCCCGGGATTTCTTCCAGACGCCCCGACATTTCCCGAAGCGCCTGCGCCCAGCGGGAAGTAGAATCTGCCAGAAGCAGTACATGCAGCCCCATCTGGCGGTAATATTCCGCTAACGTCACAGAAGTATAAACCGACGCTTCACGGCTGGCAACCGGCATGGAGGACGTATTACAGATGATAATGGTCCGTTCCATCAGGGAACGTCCGGTCTTTGGATCAATCAGTTCAGGAAACTCCGTCAGCGTTTCTACCACTTCTCCGGCACGTTCTCCGCAGGCCGCTATAATGACAATATCCACATCCGCGTATTTTGAGGTTGTGTGCTGCAATACTGTCTTACCTGCGCCGAAAGGCCCGGGAATACAATAAGTCCCGCCCTTTGCCACAGGAAAAAAGGAATCAATCAGACGGACCTTCGTTTCCATGGTTTCCACAGGCGCCAGACGTTCACTATAACACGTGACCGCACGTTTCACCGGCCATTTGAAAGACATCGTAAGCGGTATCTCATTGCCCCTGTTATCCGCTATGACCGCAATGGTTTCCTGAATCGTATATTCTCCCTTCTGCGCCACGGATTTTACCGTGTAATTCCCCTGCAGGTAAAACGGGACAAAGATTTTATGGACAAAGGTACTCTCGGGGACCGTTCCCACATATTCCCCGGCTTTTACAACATCGCCCGGTTTCGCAGCCGGGGTAAATTCCCATTTCTTTTGGGTATCCAGCGCGTTGGTATATATGCCCCGCTCCAGGAACCATCCCGCCTGCTCTGCCAAAAGAGGCAGCGGATTCTGAAGGCCATCGTAAATCTGGCCCAAAAGGCCCGGCCCCAGCTCCGCGGCAAGCATGTCCCCGGTAAACGTTACCTCATCACCGCATTGAATGCCATTTGTCATCTCATAAACCTGTATCTGGGCAATCGTTCCCCGGATACGGATCACTTCGCTTTTGAGAGAGGTGTTTCCAACTTTTACATAGCAAATCTCATTCATTGAAACGTTGCCTTCAAATTGGACGGATACCATGTTTCCATTCACGCCTACAACCCGCCCTGTGCTTTGATTGTTTCCGGTCATTCCTTAACCTCCTGATCGCCCCCATGCATAATTGCGCTGTAAATTTCCCGATATGCGCTTTGTCCCCTGCTTTTATCAAACCGTTGGAGCCTTAAAATAAGCTTCAGCTTCAGCGCATAATAAAACAACATTGTTTCGCTGAAGGAATCCGCGGGACGCAGCGTTTCCAAAAAATCCAGGCGGATGCGGGTTAAATACCGCTCTGCCTCCAGAGGATCCTCCATCTCCACCGCCTGGTGTACCGTCTGAAGCAGTGCGGCAGAAACTTCCCCTCTTTTTCCTTCAAACGGCTTTTTCATCTTTTCTGCACGTGCTCCGGCAAGTGCCAGGCGAAAATTGATTTCCCACTCGTTCCACTTGTCAATAAACGGATATCCTGATTTTTTATTCTCTCTTTTCGGGACAAGGGTCAGCCCGCTCAAAGCATTCCAGGCCTTTTTCCCCAGATTGCTTCTGCAGAGTTCATAAAACCGTTCCTCTGTAATGGGCAGAGCTGTTGTTTCACCGGCAATCTCCAAAGAGGGCAGCTGTGCAATCAGATAGTATTGATTCATATATTCTCAGCTTCTTTCATCAATGATATCAGTTTTGGAGTCAAATATACAGACAGCAGTTCGGTAACCGCTTCCGCCGAATAGTCATAATAAACCCGTCCATCCTGGACCGAAATCCGGAATCCCCCTTCAAAGTTATCGTCCGGTTTCAATGTGACCCCACTGCACATCCGTTCTTTCAGTCCCGCAAGCAATTCCGTCTCAATGGAAGCCAGATCTTTGCTTCCGACCAAAACGGAGATGTCCTCCGCTTCCGTATCCTTTGTCCAGTTTTCCACAGCCGTAAGAATTAACCGGGCAAGAGCATCGGAAGATAATGCCTCTTTCACATGATCTCCTGCAATGGCATTCAGCTCTTTCGCAACGCTTTCCCTGAATGAGATCAAAAGGTTCCTTCCGGCCTGGCGGATCGAATCTTCACCGGCGCGTACAAAGCGCTCATTCTGCGCCCTGGCCTCCAGCATGATCTTCTCAGCTTCTGCCTTCGCATCGGAAATGATTTTTTCAGCCTCAGCCTTTGCTGATTCCAATATGGAAGCGGCTTCCGTTTCAGCGGCTTTTACGCCATCATTTTTAATCTGGTCAATGAGCTCCTGCAATTGGATTTCCATTTACGTCATCTCCTTTCCCATCCATCCCCTGCGGTTTCAATGCGCTCCAAACCAAAGGGTTCCAAATCCACAGGGTGTTGGATATTCCGGAACCTTACAGGCTCCGAACAGGCGGAATAGATGAAATTGCAATAATTCTTCATTTATACTCCGTCTTTTTGTATATTTTACACAATATAGGTTCATTATACTTCTTCTGCAAAATCTAGGCAACAAAAATTTTCACCCAATAAATGAAGTCAAAACATTACAGAATATCACAAATTTCCATGAGATGATTCACAGCATAATCCGGCCTTTCAATTTCTCTTTCTATCCTCCAGTACCGGCCGAAGCCCTGTTTTATCCAGATTGTATGCATACCGAGCAGCCTGGCAGGAACAATATCGTTATCGATCCTGTCTCCGATCATGACAGCCTGTTGCGGCTTACAGTGGCTTCTTTGCAGTGCCATATCAAAAATCCTCTGATCCGGCTTCTATACCCCTTCCTCTGCAGAAGCTACCACCAAATCCAGATACTTCAGAACTCCATATTTCTTCAGTCTCTCCTCAGTTCCGGGGCGCTGATTTGCTATGATACCCAAACGATATCTTCCGTTCAAAATATCCAGGCACTTGGCGGCATCAGTATACAAAATCTCTCCTTCCGGATTCCAGGCGGGTACAGGAACACCATATTGCTTCGCGATCTCCAGATCTCCCTTCCGATTCTGTCTGTAAAGCTCCATCGCGCCTTCATAGACGTTCTCATAAGAAACCCCGGACAGTGCAGCGATCTTCCTTAGCCTGTACTCATAAGGAATGCGCTCATCAACCAGGGTGGAACCCATATCAAAAAAGAGCCACTTTATTCCTTCCATTGTTTCACACAAAAACTGCCGCACAGGTTTCCCCGTGCGGCAGTCACAATTTTTCCCGTTTATTTTTTCCTGTTCTTCTTCAGAATATCATTCACAATATCCATCCGCAGCCCTGCGTCTATGAAATCGCAGTGCCTGCAGAAGGGATAATTCTGTCTGCCGTCCTTAACGGCCGCTCTCAGCTTCTGATAGGCCGGGCTGTTCCAGGCATCCTTCAGAGACATCTGATTCAGGTCGCCCATATCCGTCACCTCAAAGTTGTCACAGCAGCAGATTCCCAGCTTGCCGTTCGGCGTGATCCACATATCCGTATAGGGCATCAGGCAGGTTTCCTTAATGACCTTCTCCGTAGCCGCCTTGTTCGGCGCGCTTCCGGCACGGTTGGTCAGAACCTCCTTCAGATAACGCATCTGGATCAGGATGTCCACATCCTTGAACTCGTCCGGATGGCTTTTCACATATTCATAGATCTCCTGGATGTTGTCATGAAATTTCATATCCAGGCAGTAATTATTGATGATGAGCTGATTCACATAGGGGACAATGGCTTTCACCTTGTCCACGGTCAGAAGCAGGCCGTTGGTGGACATGAAAATGAACACATCCGGAAGCTGTTCCCTCGCATATTTGTGAAACTCCACGATTCTGGTATCCAGCCAGGGCTCATTGTTTCCGTACAGGGTCAGATGGCCCTTATAGCCCCAGTCACGGAGCTGATCGATGATGCTGTAATACAGCTCGTCCGACATCCTGGCAAAGGGTCTCTTTTCCGCGTTCTTGTTCGCGGTACAGAATTCGCAGGTGCTGTTGCAGCGGTTGATCGTCTCCAGATTTACCACATTGGGATGGGGAATCGGATCGCTCTCCATAAAATATTTGATATATTCCTTCTGGGATTTTCCTCTCGTCAGAAACTGCAGGGTCAGATATCCCTCACTTGCCAGCTTCGGAAAATACTTTCTCATGTTCCAGCCGAATTTTCCGGCGTAGTTGTGAACTCTGATCGGCATTTTGCTATCTCCTTCTATCCTTTGCTTTCTGCCAGAATGGCCGTAATACGCGTTATCATCATATCACCGGGGGTACTTTCTGTCAATTCCGATAAAATTCTGTCGCAGCCAGCCCGTCTGCCAGATGTTACAGTTCATTTTGCAGATCACCCTTCCTGTTCATACACATAGATCGTATAGGGAGAACCTTCCCCGCTGTATGTCCCGACCAGTGTAAATCCGAGCTCCGGCCCGTTTCCTATCTCGATCCGGGAAAACAGATATTTTCCGCCAAGCTCACGGAACACGTCGGCATCAATATAGAGCGCATCGTCAGATACCTGCATGGTGCGGACCGGATTCCAGGTGTTCTCGCCGGAGCCGGAGAAAATGTAGGCTCTGGCCCCCCAGTCCCAGAAATAGGTATCCCATTCCTCCACCCGCTCGGTGGCAGGGGCGATCATCGCGCCGAACGCCTCCTTATACGCCTGCGGATAGAAGCCCAGATAACCGTCCAGCGTGGAAATGCCATTGTAGGACAGAACCGCCGGATGCATGCCGTAGGCGATACTGTACTCCCCATTATAACCGAGGTCTTCCTTGATCTCGTCGAAGAGATCCTCCGAGAAAAATTCCCGGTAATTCAGATTTTCCACCTCTACGCCCTTTACAATGCGGTAGGCATGATAATAGCAGGTATAGTAAAAGTCGTTGTATACGGCCGGGGTGATCACAACCACGGCAAGGCTGATCACGAGCAGCAGATTGCCCAGCCACTTCTTCCTTCTGTCATACAGATATTTCACCAGAAGGAACAGGGCCGCGTACCACAGAAACGGATTGAAAAATACGGTCCGGTTAAACTGAAAGCCTTCCAGCGGGGGGATCAGAGTCTCAAACAGCTCCCGCAGACCGCCCCAGTAATAGAAACCGTAAACCAGACAGTTTCCCACAATGAAATACAGCACCAGGCAGAAGCTGTCCGTCAGAATCCTTTTCGGCTGACCCTGCCGGATAAAGCAGATTATGCGGTATGCGAAAAACAGAAGGCAGAGCGGAAGGAGAAACCTGGTATGGGAAGGCTGGGCATGAAAAATCGCCTGTGAGAATACCTCCCAGATGGTCTTTACGATCTGTCCCGCCGTAAAATTATCCTCCGCCATGGTGCCGCGCATGGTTTCCACACTGGAAAGAAGCATCTCACCAAACAGGCGGTATTCAAAGACGATGTACCCGGCAGAAAGCACTGCCAGCGCCACCAGAAGACGCCAGCTGAAAAAGCGGAACAGGCCGCCCTTCTTTTCTTCGTTCAGCCCGGCCTCTCCGGAAGCCGTTTCTGCTTTTTTCCCTCTGACTGCATCCCTCACCCACAGAATCACAATCGCCAGCACCAGATAGCCCAGAATAAAGATTCCGAAGTAGGAAAAATAGGAAAGAAGGGGATAAAAAAACAGCAACAGGCAGCTGAGCATCCATCCCCGCTGCCCTTTTCCTGAAGCCACAGACGACACGCTCTTCCTGACGCCGTCTTCCGCCACCTTCCCGCTCCGTCCCCAGGGCGCTTCTCCCCGGTAAATCCTGCGCAGCAGATAAATGACCAGCGGAATGGAGGCAAAAGCGATGCCATAGGCGGGAAAAAGCGGAAGCAGGCCGTAGATCAGGCCGCAGACCACCGCGATGGGGCGATACCGGTTCCAGCCTCCCTCCGCGGCCGCCTCTCCGTCCACGCTCTTTTCCGTTCCCGTTCCGCCGGTATGGGAAATGCGGCGGACGCCGCCGGTGTCATAAATATCCTTCGCCAGCACATATACGGAAAACTCCGCGATCAGAATTTTCAGGAAATATCCGCACATATACGCGGCGAACGGCGGAAGCAGATAGTAAAGAATATTGTACAGAGAAAATTCCGAGCTCAGATAGTCTCTTGTGATGCCGCCCAGTATGGGAACGGTCGCGTTATGGGCGAAAAAGGTTCCGGAATGCTTCATCGCCATGAAATGTCCCATAAACAGGTCCAGATTATCATGTACGGCGATATAGCTGTTTTCCCCGAAAAAAAGAAAAACCGCCGCCTCTCCCAAAACGGCGGCTCCGAACAGGAACCAGTACCATTTTTCAATCAAAGAATGCAGCAGTTTTTTCATTCTAATCTCCATTCCGGAGCGTAGCGACAGGGGCGAAGAGAAATCGCGGATGCGATTTCTCTTCTGCCATCACGACAATTTGCGACGCTCCGGCGCAAATTGCGTGATAACAATAAGCCATCAGGCTTATTGTTATCACCTTTCTCCCTCATCCATTTTGGACGCATTTTCATGATGCTTTCTCACCAGATCCGCTATGGTCACGTGGTCAACCACACTGCTGACCGCCTCTGCCACCTGCTTCCAGACATCGGCGGCCTCGCAGAAGGGCTTCCTGGCGCAGGATACTGGGCCTGCACAGAATACCGGGCCTGCGCCGGATGTGCCTGCGTCCCCGCCGTCCGCACAGCCGCTCTCGTCCGCGCAGTCGTCCAGGCAGGGGGCAGGACTCAGCGTGCCTTCCGTCAGGCGCAGAATCTGCCCCACCGTATAGTCCTCCGGTGAGCCCGCAAGGCAGTATCCGCCCTGAGCGCCTCTGACGCTCCGGACGAATCCCGCCTTATTCAGGACCGCTATGATCTGTTCCAGATATTTTTCCGATATTCCCTGGCGTTTTGCGATCTGTTTTGCCTTGACATACTCCTCCTGACTGTAAAGAGCCAGGTCCAGCATCACCCGGACCGCATATCTGCCTCTGGTCGAAATTCTCATGGCACTCATCCGGTTATTCTCTGTTACTCCTCATAGGGAACCACGGAACCCTGATAGGTATCTTCGATAAACTTCTTAATCTCATCGGATTTCAGTACCTGCACCAGCGCCTGGATTCCTTCGTCGTTTTCATGACCCTCTTTTACGGCTACCACGTTCACATACTTCTGCACCGCTTCGGAATCGGAGGTTTCCACAGCCAGCGCATCCGTGGAGGCGTTCAGTCCCGCCTGCAGCGCATAGTTTCCATTGATTACCGCAAAATCAAAGTCCTGAAGGCTTCTCGGAATCTGCTCCGCCGCAAGCTCCACAAAGGAGATGTTGTGCGGGTTGTCGGTGATATCATTTACGGTAGCGTTGATGCCCGCGTCCGCATTCAGAGTAATCAGGCCCTGCTCCTGAAGCAGCAGCAGCGCTCTCGCCTCATTGGTGGTGTCATTGGGCACGGCAATCTCCGCTCCGTCCGTGATGGCAGAAAGGTCGTTCTGCTTTCCGGGATAAATGCCGAGGGGCTCATAGTGAATGCTTCCTGCGCTCACCAGATGGGTTCCTCTTTCCTCGTTAAAGCTCTCCATATAGGTGATATGCTGGAAATAGTTGGCATCCATTTCCTCGCTCTCCACCACCTCGTTGGGCATGATGTAATCGGTGAATTCCGTCACCTCCAGCGTCCATCCCTGCTCTGCAAGAAGAGGAGCCGCCGCTGCCAGAATCTCCGCATGGGGCACGCTGGTCGCCGCAACCGTAATCGTTCCTTTGGACTCCACAGTCGTTTCTGCCGCGTCAGTTTCCGGCGCTGCTTCCGTGCTCTCCGCCGCGCTTTCCGTGGAAGCCGTCGTCTCAGCCGCGCTCTCTGCGGAAGTCTGCTGACTCTCCGTGGAAGCCGGCTGGCTTTCCGCTCCGGTCTGCGCCGTGCTCGATCCGCAGGCCGCAAGCAGGCCGGCGGTCAGAACTGCCGTCAAAATCACTGATACCGTTTTCTTTTTCATAATTTCCTCCCGTCGGAGCTTTTGCTCCCAAACTTCACTTTTTTCAAGGCGGAAAACCGCCCTCTATCAATAATCGTCACCCCGTACTTCTCCGGTCCAGCTTTCTCGCCAGCTTCATACAGATCACCTGCATGATCTGGACCAGAAGCACCAGAAGAATTACGGTGACGATCATGATATCAAATTCATAACGGTTATAGCCGTACCGGATGGCGATATCGCCAAGTCCGCCGCCACCCACCGCTCCGGCCATGGCGGAATAGCCCAGAATCGTTCCCAGCGCAATCGCCAGGTTGGAAAGCAGGGAGGAACGCGCCTCCAGAAGCATCACCTTCGTCACAATCGTCGGGATGCCCGCTCCCATGCTCTGAGCCGCTTCGATCACGCCCCGGTCCACCTCCAGAAGGGAGGATTCCACCAGTCTGGCCACAAAGGGAGCCGCCGCAAGAGTCAGTGGAACCACCGTGGCACTGGGGCCGTAGCTCTTTCCCACAATCGCTCTTGTGAGCGGAATCACAAGGATTAAAAGGATCAGGAACGGGATGCTTCTGGTGATGTTCACGATCACGTCCAGCACCTTGTTCACTGCCACGTTGGGCTTCAGTCCCTCGCGTCCCGTCACCACCAGGGCGACGCCCACGGGAAGCCCGATCACATATGCCATCAGCGTGGAGAGAAGCGTCATATAAATGGTGGCGAACGTGCCCTCCACAATCATCATTACCGTCGAACTATTCCACATAATCGTCCAGCTCCTCCACCGTTAATTTTCTGTCCTTCAGATATTGAATCATCTTCTCCGCCGTCTGCGCGTCCTCCGGAAGCTGCAGGACCATCTGGCCTCTTGCGATGCCGCCCACATCCTGAGTATCCGCCAGCAGGATGTTCACGGACGCCCTGCATTCCAGGACCATGTTCGCGATGACCGGCTCGAAGGAAGAATTTTCCGTGAAAACAATGCGGACGCAGCGCTTGCTTGTCATAAACGCCGTCTTCTTCTCTCCCTGGAATACCAGCTTTCTCGCCGCCTTCGATTTCGGAGAGGTGAACACCTCCTCCACGGTTCCGGTTTCCACCAGCTGTCCGCTGTCAATGATGGCCACATGGCTGCAGATCTCCTGCACCACGCTCATCTCATGGGTGATGATCACGATGGTGATTCCATATTCCTTATTAATTCTGGACAGAAGCTCCAGAATGGAACGGGTAGTTCTGGGATCCAGTGCGCTGGTCGCCTCATCGCACAGCAGGATTCTGGGATTCATGGCGAGAGCGCGGGCGATTGCCACCCTCTGCTTCTGTCCACCGGAAAGCTGTGCCGGATAGGCGTCCGCCTTTTCCTCCAGCTCCACGATCTTCAGAAGCTCTCCCGCCTTCTTCCTGGCCTCCTTTTTCTTCATCCCGAGGATTTCCAGCGCAAAGCACACATTATCCAGCACCGTTCTCTGCATCAGCAGATTGAAATGCTGAAAAATCATCGCCACGCTGTTGCGCACCTTCCGAAGCTCTTTATCGCTGCAGGCCGACAGATCCACACCGTCGATCAACACGGTTCCTTCCGTGGGCTTTTCCAGAAAATTCAGGCACCGCACCAGCGTGCTCTTTCCTGCTCCCGACATGCCGATGATGCCGTAGATATCCCCTTTTCCGATATCCAGGCTGATCTGCTTTAAGGCCTCTATCTCTCCATCCTTTGTCCGGAAGGTCTTGGATACATTCCGAATCTGTATGACAGGCGTTTCCATTTCGATCTGCTCCCCTCGCTTCTGTATTTCCTGTTACATCCGTTTCCGTCAGTTTATTCGCATGCCGCCCAAAAATGTCCGTACATCAAAGACGTTTTCCGTCCCATACGTTCGTTCTACGCGTGCATTTTTCCAGATTGAACCAATCATACCACAATCCGGCCGTCCCTGTAAACAGGGTCGTTTCTGTTTTCGTCTCTCACTTCTCCTGCACCTCAAACAGCGGCGTTGACAGGTAACGGTCCCCGGAATCCGGAAGCAGAACCACAATCATCTTTCCTCTGTTTTCCGGCCGTTTTGCGAGAAGCTCTGCCGCATACAGGGCGGCCCCCGAGGAAATGCCCGCCAGGATTCCCTCCTGTGCCGCAAGCCTGCGGCCAGCTCCGTACGCATCCTCCTCTTTCACCGGAATGACCTCGTCGTAAATTCCCGTATCCAGCACACCGGGAACAAAGCCCGCTCCGATTCCCTGCAGTCCGTGCGCTCCCGCAGGCTTTCCGGAAAGGACGGCGGAGGACGCCGGTTCCACCGCAGCCACCTGTACCGACGGCTTCTTTTTCTTCAGCCAGCTTCCGACGCCGGTAATGGTTCCGCCGGAGCCCACTCCCGCGACAAAAATATCCACCTTTCCGTCCGTATCCTCCCAGATCTCCGGTCCTGTGGTCAGCAGATGGGCCTTCGCGTTGGAAGGATTGTCAAACTGTCCCGGAATAAAGGAGCCCGGGGTCTGCATATGCAGCTCCTCCGCTTTCGCAATCGCGCCCTTCATCCCGTCTTTTCCGGGCGTCAGGACGATTTCGGCTCCATAGGCCGCAAGCAGCTTTCTGCGCTCCACGCTCATGGTCTCCGGCAGCGTCAGAATCACCCGGTATCCTCTCGCTGCCGCGATCGCTGCCAGCCCTATCCCCGTATTCCCGCTGGTGGGCTCAATGATCGTCGCGCCTTTTTTCAGCCTTCCGTCTGCCTCCGCATCCAGAATCATCTGAAGCGCCGCCCTGTCCTTTACGCTGCCGGTGGGATTCAGGTACTCCAGCTTCGCCAGAAGCGTCACCCCTTCGATGCCGGCCTCTCTTCCGTAATTTTCAAGCGCCATCAGAGGCGTTTTCCCGATCAGTTCCGTGATGTTGTTCCGAATATCTGCCACCATGTCCTCCATTTCCCGTCTGAAAATCCAACATAATCCGTCAATTCATACTGTTTTGGTAGGCTTAATGTATGATAGAAATATACTCCGATCTGCGGAAGCTGTCAAGGCGGAGTTCATACCATCGCCGTCTTATCCACGTAGTAAAATCCTTATATCCGGATTTTTTCAAAGCTCTCAATCCCGACAGGGAGTCTCTTTTTCCCATTCTTTCATGTGTTCCAGCTCCTTTCTGTGAAGCTGTATCGTCCCCATTATAACATACCGCCTGCCAGAAGCAGAATAAAATCCCGCTGCGCTTTTCGTCTGTCCGAAAGCAACGCCGCGGGATTTTTTATGAAAATAATATAAAGCTCTGTTTAAATCGGGGAAGCGGAAACAATCGTCTTCCAGCTGTTGCAGGCGCACAGGGTATGCTCCTCACCATCCTTCACGGGACGGAAGGGAAGCCTCGGCTCCTCCATCTCCGGCAGGCAGTCAATTTCTCCCTTCAACCATGCCTCCACGCGCTTCTTCGCGCTCTCCAGACGGGCAAAAAGGCCTCCGATTCGGATATCCAGCACCTCAAAGCCGAAGATACGGCTTTCCCGGTTCCAGAGCGCTTCCCTGCAGTCGCGGTACGCACGGATTTTTTCCATGGCGAGAGGGATCTCATTCTCTGCAAGTTCCGTAAGGGCCTGACGGTCTTTTTTCTCATATGCCTCATACAGCTTTCTTCCGAGCGGCGCCTTCACGGAAAGCGCATCCGCCAGGCGGACATACAGGGAAAGCACCTCTTCAGCATATCCGCCGCCATGCTGCAGAATCTGCATGCAGTCCTTTTTCATGCTGTTCTCCTGCGTGCAGTCCTTCTGCGTGCAGTTTTTCTGCACACCTTCCTCCAGGTCCTTCAGCAGCCTGTCCCGAAGCCCTTCATAATAGCTTCGCACATCCCAGTCCTTAATCTGCTCGTCAAACAGACCGATCAAGGCATCCTGATAGAGCAGATATTTGGACGGATTGTCATAAAATGCGCTGCCCTGAGGCCGATCGAATTCTCCCAGAATCTCATATGCCTCCCAGGAGGTTCCGGTCAGGAATTCAAACTGCTCCTTCAGCATTCCTTCCGTCACTTCCTTTGCAAAGCCATGCTCCGCAAAACGGACGATGGAGGGAAGTCCCGCTCCCATCGGGGTCTCCGCGCCGTCATCCTGCCACATGGTGCAGACCGCCTCCCGGATTCCCGCTTCCTTCACCGCGCGCATCGCCGGCTCCGTGGTGTCCTTTGCGCCTTTCAGATTGGGGGACACGCCGTTCCATACCCAGCCGCCTCCGGCAAAGATCACCTTGTCGGACAGTTGGCTGTGCATGCGCAGATACTGTCTGTAGAAATTTTCATCCGTATGATAATAATCCCAGTAGACCAGCGCCACATCCGCAGGCGGCTTCACCGCGCCGGAAAGGTCTGCATCCAGCGGAAGATCATAGTAGTCGTTGTTTTTGGAGCTCATGCGCAGATACATGTCGCTCCAGATCATGGGTTCAAGTCCGAGCTCCCGGCAGATCTGCGCCACCCGTTCCAGATGGGCAGCCATGATCTCTGCTTTGGGGTGATAGCCGTTTTTGTGCAGGTATTTCCCAAGCCCCAGTGACCAGGCCTCGTCCATGCCCAGATGCACCCGCTTCGTCAGGAAAGGCTCTGTTGCCCGGCGGATACAGGCCTCCACAAAGCGGTAAACCTCGCTGTCACCGACCATCAGAATGTCGTCCGTATCCTGCATACCCGCCATAGCTTCCCAGCGCAGCGTATTCTTCAGATGTGCAAGCGCCTGAATGCAGGGAATCATCTCAATGCCGAACTGGTCCGCATATACAGCAAGCTCGTGGAGTTCTTCGCTGCTGTAACGGCCCCTGTAGGCGCCAAAATAAGGATATTCCTTCACCTCATAGGTATCCTCCGTATACAGCATCATCGTATTCATGCCGAGCGACGCCTCAAAACGGATGTACCATTTAATCATATCTACGGTGAGGACGCTGTTTCTGGAGCAGTCCAGCATGACGCCGTTTCTGTCCAGCCAAACCTGTTCCTCCACCTGAAAGCTTTCTTTGCTTCCTCTCTTTTCCAGTTCCCGCACCAGCCGCATCAGCGCGCGGAAGACGAAGGCCTTATCACAGGCGGACAGAACAGCGCTGCCGTCTGCGCAGAATACGGAAACCTTCTTCTCCTCTGTCAGTACAATGCTGAGATCAATGGCAGGCCCCTCTCCTGCGTTATTCTCCTCTCCGGGCACGCACAGCGCGTATCCCCTCTCCTTCAGCAGCTCCCCCGCTGCCTTTTCGTACCCCTCCGGTACATTTTTCAGTCTAAAAATCATGTCATGATTCCCCCTGTTCCTTTGTTTTTATATTACATTCTCATCCGCGAATCCGCTTCGCCTCTGTCATCAGGCTTCTTCTTTGCAGCTGAAATATCTTTTTTGGACAGCTTCAGCCTGGCATCCGGCGCTGTTTTCCCGGCCGGCTGAATGCGGATCTCGATGTGGCAGTCTGCGAGATACTCGTAATTTACCTCCAGAGCGTACTCCACCTGCAGGCGGATCTCCTCATCTCCTTCTGAAAATTTCACCCGACGGGTATCCATGCCGATCAGAAGGCTTCCGTATGGGGTGAGGTAATTGGTAATATTTTTCTTGCACTCTTCAAACGCCATGTAAACATTAACCATGCCGCGCTTCATCAGGTTCATTTCTCTTTCCCTGAACTTGATGACGTTCCTTACCGGCTCCTCAAAGCCTTCCATCATTTCTTCATAAATGATATAATGGGTTCCGTTTTTCTTATAATACTGCCCCCACTGGACAGTCTCAATTTCTTCGCTGTCCGGGCCCTGGTCAAACTGCAGCCCGCGTATGGTGAGCATTACTTCCTTTGTCATTGCCTTTCTCTCACAATCCGCCGCGTATGCGGCTTTTTCAATTGCGTTTTTTGCCCTGCTTTCCTGTTGGAAACCGCGTCAGTATTCCTCGATGGGAATGGTCTTTGCGGAAAGGATTCCATACTTGATGATGGAGTTGGCGAAGCGCTTGAATTTATCCGCGGCATCGCTCACATAAAAACGGTAGCGGTTCTCCCCCAGAGCCGGAGGACAGGGGCTTAACAGCTCATGCTGTTCAAGCAGCGCCTTCAGCTCCACAGCCGTCTCATAAGCAGGATTAACCAGCGTTACACCGTCTCCCATGATTTTCCCGACCGTTTTGCGGATCAGGGGATAATGGGTACATCCCAGAATCAGGGTATCTATCCCGATATCGATCAGCTCCGTCAGGTAGCGGGACGCGATTTCATCCGTCACAGGATCCTCCCACAGTCCCTCTTCCACCAGCGGCACAAACAGGGGACAGGCCTTTCCCGTCACCTGTACCTGCGGGTTGATCTGATGTATGTAGCTGGAATAGATTCCGCTTCCGATAGTCCCTTCCGTACCGATCACGCCTACTTTTCCGTTCCTCGTCACCTCAGCGGCCACCTTCGCTCCCGGCTTCACCACGCCGATGATGGGAATATCAATTTCCTTTTCCAGCGTGTCAAGCGCATAAGCGCTCGCCGTGTTGCAGGCCACCACAATGGCCTTTACCTGCTGGGTCTGCAGAAATCTCACGATCTGTTCGGAGAAGCGGGTTATCGTCTCCCGGGATTTGCTTCCGTAGGGCACCCGGGCCGTATCCCCGAAATATACGATTTTTTCATTGGGGATCTGTCTCATGATCTCCCGCGCCACGGTCAGCCCGCCGACGCCGGAATCAAACACCCCGATGGGCCTTTCCCTGTATTCCAGTGTTTCCAACCTCATCATCCTCCCTGTGTTTTTCCGCATCCGTTTTTTTCAGGTCTTCCGTCCGCTTTCCCGGCTTCTGTTCCAGAAAGCTGAAGGTAACCTTCAGTTCGCCCTTCTGCGGATTCAGGACTTCCTCATAATCCTCCGCCTCCAGAGCGCTGCCGTCCGCCTTGCGGCAGACATCCGCGGGAAGCATGAACTCCGGGTAAAAAATTCCCCAGAAGCAGAGCAGCAAAAGTGCTGCCGCTGCAAGCTCCTTCCGGTTCACCCGGAGCCGTCCCCATGACCTCTGTCTGATATAACGGGGCAGACAGCGCACCCATTTCCATTCCTTCTGCATACCGTCCTCCTTTCCGTCTTTACGGAAAGTATTGACGATGCGGACGGTTTTATACGCTTCGGGAACCGGGCTCCTTCTTTTTCTGCTGTATCTGGGACAGAATGGACTGTTCCTGATTATAAATGTGCATCCGGATCGCTTTTGCACCGGCTTTACCGTCCCGGCTCCGGATACAGCGGTAGATTTCCTCGTGCTCTTCGATCAGCCGTCCATGCTGGCTGACATCCTTGATATATTCCAGCCGGTAGCGGTACATCTGCTGAGACAGGTTGCCCACCATCTGGATCAGCCTGTCATTGCCGCTGGCATGGACAATGATATCATGAAGTGCCACATCCGCCTGGGCGATGCGGACCGCGTCCTGGGTGCGGGTCATCTGGGCGAAGGTATCGCAGGCTCTTCTCAGCTCCCGGATCTCTTCCTCTGTGATGCGCTCACAGGCGAGCTCCATGGCCAGAGCGTCCAGCGCCTGCCGCACCTCCAGCACATCACGCAGGCCCTTTTCCGTGATCTGCGCCACCTCCGCTCCCTTTCTGGGAATCATGGTGACCAGCCCTTCCAGCTCCAGCATGCGGATCGCTTCGCGGATCGGCGTGCGGCTCACACCGAGACGGTTGGCCAGATGGATTTCCATCAGCCGTTCTCCCGGCTTCATCTCTCCCGTCAGGATGCTTTCACGGAGCGTATTGAACACCACATCCCGCAGAGGCAGATATTCATTTGCTTTTTCTTCTGTCTTCATCCATCCTTCTTTCCGGCTGCCAGAGGCAGCAATTATTGAAAAAATGGCGCCCTGTATTCTTATTCCACACAGGTACGGTCCGCGAACGAGGTCAGGTACGTCTGAGCGGCAAGCTTTTCCGTTCTCAGCGCTTCCAGCGCCTGCTGCGCCCGCTGCCTGTCGTCGTACAGGGCAAAAACCGTAGGGCCGCTTCCGCTCATCAGAGCGCCCAGGGCGCCGTTTTCCATCAAAAATTCCTTAATCTGAGCGATCACGGGATATCTGGGAACGGTCACGGTTTCCAGCACGTTGGAAAGTCTGCTCACCACTCCGGAAAGCTCTCCCTTCCGGATGCTTTCCACCATACCGTCAATGTCCGGATGCTCCTTCACGGTTTCCAGATGCAGATTCTGATAAACCCACTTTGTGGATACGTGAATGGAAGGCTTGGCCACAATCACATGACAGTCCGGCGCAACGGGAAGGGCCGTCAGTTTCTCTCCGATTCCTTCTGAAAGCGCCGTGCCGCCGCGGATGCAGTAAGGAACATCTGCGCCGATTTTCACCGCTCTCTCACAGAGCTCCTCCTGCGTCAGTCCAAGGCCGAACATTCTGTTCATCGCAACGAATACCGCCGCCGCATCGGTGCTTCCCCCGGCCATTCCGGCCGCTACGGGAATCCTTTTCTCCAGCCGGACGGCAAGTCCTTCCCGGATGCCGAATTCCTCTCTCAGAAGAGAAGCCGCCCGGATGATGAGATTGTTTCCGTCTGTTGGAAGCTTCTTCATGTTGGTTTCCATCTGCAGCGTGTCTTCCTTTTTCTTTTCAAAGGTGAGTCTGTCATACAGATTCACGGTCTGCATGACCATCCTCACCTCATGATAGCCATCCTCTCTGCGCCTTACCACATCAAGTCCCAGATTGATTTTCGCCATCGCCTTCAGCGTCAGTCTATCCATTCGTTCCCCATTCCTTCCCCTTTTGTATACACTGATTGTTTTTGATTATAAACAATTCTCCCGCTTCCGTCAACGTCCATCTGGCCCGCATTCGGACGGGAAAGACTCCTGACTGCGATAATTTTTCTCAGTCCCCGCGGCTGCCCTCAGGATACTCCCTTTACGATCAGAAGCTTTTCTCCCGGCTGGATTTCATCGTCTGCCAGCTCATTGATCTCACGGATCTGAGAGACGGGAACATAGTAACGCTTTCCGATATCCCAGAGGCTGTCGCCCTCTCTGGCGATATAGGCTACAATGCCAGGCAGAGCTCCCAGCTTTTCCGGATCCGGATCAGAAACCCGGATGTCCCGTATCATGGGCTCTTCATAGTTATCAAAAACGATTCCGGAAAAAACAATTACCAGCTTCACATCCGCTTCTTCTCCGTCCGTCATGGTCACGGAAAGCTCGCAGGGCGCCGTTTCCAGCCGCCAGGTGCAGGTCTCCCGGATACCGGGAATTTCCAGCACATAGCTGAAAGGAATCGTTCCCTCACAGCTGTCATACGGAATCTCCGTATCCCCGGTCTCATAGAGGCTCTCCACCACCGCCGCTCCGGTGATGCGAAGTCCCTCCTCCACGATACGGACCTCAGCAAGCTGAATGCCGCAGCTGCTGTGGCAGATCTGCTGCATCTTCGGCATGCCCTCCGCCACCTTAAAATGACCGCTCAGCCTGGTTCTCCCATTATTTTTCATGAGAAGCTGCTTCAGCTTTGCCGTTCCCGTGATCACATCGATTTCCTTTGTCACACCGTACACATCGGAAAGGATTTCCGTCTGCTCTTCCTCGTAGATTTTCATATCCAGATCCAGCACCAGCTCCAGGCTGACCACGCGTTCCTCTCCGTCCGCGTCCGCCTTCACCTCGATTTCCCTGTGCCCAATGCTGCAGACGATGTCATCCACCATCTGTTCCCGCAGCCCCTGACAGTCCAGAATGCCGCTGAAGGGAATCATGCTCTCATACCAGGAAACCGGCCTGCCCTCTCCTTCCCCTTCGTAGAGGAAGAACAGCTGCACCTGCCCCTGTATGGCGATCCTGCCGTCCGAAAGCTTAAACTGCACGTCGCAGAGATCGCAGGTCATCCAGAAAATTTCAAAAATGTTGGGATGCCCCGAAGGGATTTCGATCTCCTCCCGGATTCGGAAAATATCCTTTTTCTGAATGGCAAGCCCGGCGAGATCGATCACCTTTCTTTTCAGCTCCACAGGTTCCTCTCCGGTCAGCTCCACGGCCGCCTCCTCATCGTACAGCTCCTCCACATGAAGATTCAGGCTGATCAAAGCCTGGACACTCAGCTTCCGGGAATTGATGATTCCCACACTCAGATCCTCCAGCTCCTTTTTCACAATGACGCCGTCTGTAGGCGTCACGCCTTCCATGTAAATCTGCTCGTCAAAAGGAAGGCTTCCTTCCATGCTGGAAGGCTTCCGCACATCGTCATCCGAAAGATAGAGCACGGTGAAATTCAGTTTCCCCTTCACGTGGACGTGATCCTGCACCGCCCGCAGCTCTTCAATGACGATCTCTCCCTGCTCCTGTACCAGCTGGTAAACGTCCGGCCGTATGTCCGTAATGTTGATGTCATCCTCCAGCGCCACCTGTGTTCCCGCCCGGCATTTCACGCGGTCGATATGTATATTCTTCCTGATCAGCTCCATAAAAATACCCTCCATGCGCTGCTTTGTACAGTCTATTCGCATGGAGGGATTTTAGAACCACATTTTACCTTACGCAGCCGATCAGTTCCGCAATATCGGAAACGCCTTCTTTTTCCATAAATTTTTCAATTCCGGCAACAATTTCCTGCGTGGCGTAAGGATTGATGAAATTGGCGCAACCCACTGCCACCGCAGTCGCTCCAGCCATGATGAATTCCAGAGCGTCCTCAGCATTCATGATACCTCCCATGCCGATGATGGGAATCTTCACGGCCTGGGCACACTGCCAGACCATGCGGACAGCCACGGGCTTCACTGCAGGACCGGACATACCTCCCGTTTTATTGGCAAGAACGAAGCTCCTTTTGTGAATGTCGATCTTCATGCCGGTCAGAGTATTGATCAGAGAAATGGCATCCGCTCCGGCCGCCTCCGCCGCCCGTGCCATTTCCGTGATGTCGGTGACGTTGGGGCTCAGCTTCATGATGACTGGCTGAGCGGCCTTTTTCTTAATGGCGGAGGTGATATCATACAGGCAGTCTGCCTTCTGGCCGAAGGCGATGGCCCCCTCCTTCACGTTCGGACAGGAAACGTTGATCTCCAGCATGTCCACAGGAGCGTCTGAAAGGCGCTCCACTACCTCCAGATAATCCTCCACCGTTTTACCGCAGACATTAACGATTACCTTCGTGTCATACTGCGCAAGGAAAGGCAGATCCCTCTCCAGAAATACGTCGATACCCGGATTCTGCAGGCCGATGGCATTGAGCATGCCGCCGTAAACCTCCGCCACTCTGGGGGTGGGATTTCCGGGCCAGGGCACGTTTGCCACACCCTTTGTCACCACGGCTCCCAGGCAGTTCAGATCCACAAACTCGCTGTATTCCATGCCGGAGCCAAAGGTGCCGGATGCGGTCATAACCGGATTTTTCAGTTCGATTCCCGCAAGATTCACCGATGTTTTCATCAGATCTCCACCTCCTTCGCTTCAAAGACAGGACCGTCCGTGCAGATACGGGCGTTGTTCACATGGGAATGAGCGTCCTTCTTCGTGGTTTTGCACACGCAGCCAAGGCAGGCGCCCACGCCGCAGGCCATGCGCTCCTCCAGAGAAATATAGGCATCGATCCCCGCTTCTTCGGCATAACGCTTGATGGCACGGAGCATGGGCATCGGGCCGCAGGCATAGATCACATCCGCCTTCAGCGCATTTTCCCGGATGGCGTCCATCACGTTGCCCTTCGTCCCGACACTGCCATCCTCCGTTGCGATATAAACCTCTCCGTACTTCTCAAAGTCCTCCCTCAGGAAACAGTCCGCATCCCGGTATCCCACGATGATCTGCTTTCTGCAGTTTAAGCGCTTCGCCAGCTCCAGAATGGGAGGAACGCCGATGCCGCCGCCCATCAGGAAGGCTGTCTGATCCTCTTTCACCTTGTCCAGCGGGAAGCCGTTTCCCAGCACGCCGAGAATATCAACAGCATCGCCTTCCTTCAGCCGTGAAAACTCCGAAGTTCCCGCTCCCACAACCCGATACACGATGCGGAGCGTACTTTTTTCCGCGTCCACCTCACAGATGCTGATGGGACGGGGAAGCAGGGTGCTTTTATCCTTCGGATAAAGCGCGATAAACTGTCCCGGCTTCGCCTCCTCTGCCAGCGTGGTTTTTAACAGGCAGTCATAGATGCCCGGTGAAAGCTGCCTCTGTGCCAGCACCTGTGCCTGTTCCTTTCTCTTCTTTGCCATAATCCTTTCTCCTCTATCGTTCATCCATTTTAGCCGTACGATTGCATTTCATTTCATGTGAAGAATTGCGGAGTAATTCTTCCAGGAAAACGGCATAGCCGTTTTCCTGCCTGGCTCAATCCGCTTTTTCGCCGGCGAAGGGATAGACCACCCTGCCGCGGCATATGGTCGCGTGGATTTTTCCTTTCAGGGTTTTTCCCAGAAACGGCGAATTCTGAGAGCGGGAATAAAACCGTTCGGGCGTCCATTCTTCCGCCGGATTAAAAAGCACCAGGTCCGCCGGTCCGCCCTCCGCCACATATCCCGCGTCCAGCCCGTACAGCCTTGCAGGGGCCAGCGACATCCGGTCGATGAGCTGTGTCAGGGTGAGCTTTCCCTTATCCACCAGCTCGGAAATCCCCAGAGCCAGGGAGGTTTCCAGGCCGATGATGCCGCTGGGCGCCTCCGTGACGGGTTTCGCCTTTTCCTCCGCGCTGTGGGGCGCATGATCGGTTGCAATCATATCGATGGTCCCGTCCGCAAGTCCTTCGATGATGGCCTGCCGGTCTGCCTCTTCACGCAGAGGCGGGTTCATCTTCGCCAGCGTTCCGTACTGAATGGCAGCTTCCTCCGTCAGCGTGAAGTGGTGAGGCGTCGCTTCCGCATGCACGTTGGCGCCTCTTTTCCTCGCCTGACGGACCAGATTAACCGCTTCTTTCGCACTGATGTGCTGAATGACCACACAGGCGCCCGTTTCTTCCGCCAGCCGCACATCCCGTTCCACCATGTTGATCTCCGCCTGCCGGTCCGATCCTCCGATTCCGAAATGGGCGCTTGCCCTTCCCGCATTGATTCCGTTGTTCTGTATGAAGGCCGGATTCTCTTCATGAAAGCTGATGGGGACGCCTTCCGCTGCTGCCGCCTCCATGGCCGCCCTCGCGGTTTCCTCCGACAGAAGCGGAATTCCGTCGTCCGTAAAGCCCGCCGCTCCCGCGGCGTGAAGCGCCTTCATGTCCACCAGCTCCTTCCCCTTCATTCCCAGGGTCACATTGGCACAGGTCTCCACGTGGATGGGCGTCTTCTCTCCCTTTTCCAGCACGTAACGCAGGGTGTCCACGTTGTCCACGCAGGGCTTCGTATTTGCCATCAGCACCACTGTGGTCACGCCACCCGCCGCCGCCGCGCGCGCGCCGCTGTCAATGTCTTCCTTCCATGTAAAGCCCGGATCCCTGAAATGTACGTGGGCGTCCACCAGGCCTGGAATGGCGGTCAGGCCTTCGGCGTTCAGAATAGTGAGAGCGGACGCATCCTGTGTTTTCCCGGACGCGTCTTTTGCTTTCTCATCCGTGTCTGCTGCCTCTCCGGCTGTCCCCGGGCTACAGCCTGCCGCCTCCTCCGGTGCAATGTGCTCCGCAATTTTTATGATTTTTTCTCCTTCGATCAGGATATCCCGGATTCCGTCCGTCCGGGACGCCGGGTCGATCAGATGTGCGTTCTGAATCAGAAGCATGGGTGTTTTCTCCTTCCGCCGCCGACAGGTGGCATTAAAACAGGTTTCTGACTTCGGCTCTATCATATCATAAAAAAAAGCCGCCGAAAAGGCGGCAGACGACGGAATGGAACGGACACCGCATTACCGTGCCCGTTCTCCTGTTTTCCCCATTTCCGTACATCTTTATTTTAAAACAGCTTCACCTTATCCTTCGCCTTCGGCAGCACCACCTTGTCCAGATGCCAGATATCATCCACATACTCCTGAATGGTTCTGTCAGAGCTGAACTTGCCGCTGCAGGCAACGTTCAGGATCGCGCTTCTCGCCCAGGCCTTTTCATCGCGGTAGAAAGCCTCGATTCTTCTCTGCGCTTCCGCGTAAGGCTTGAAATCCTTCAGAATGAAATACATATCCGCCCTTGCGGTGTTCTGAGTATTCAGCAGGGAATTGTACAGCGGGCGGAACAGCTCCGTATCATAGGGAGCGAAGGTTCCGTTGATGAGCTGCATCAGCACTCTGCGGATATCCGGATCGTTGTTGAAGATATCCATCGGATTATAGCCGCCGAAGTTTTCATAATGAATGACCTCGTCGGAGGAGAGGCCGAAGATCACGGCATTCTCCGCGCCGACCTCTTCCACGATCTCCACGTTGGCGCCGTCCATGGTGCCCAGGGTGATCGCGCCGTTCAGCATGAACTTCATGTTTCCGGTACCGGACGCTTCCTTGCTGGCCGTGGAAATCTGCTCGGATACATCCGCAGCGGCAAAGATCCATTCCGCATTGGAAACCTTATAGTCCTCGATAAACACCACCTTGATTCTTCCGCCGATGGCAGGATCGTTGTTTACCACATCCGCTACGGCGTTGATCAGCTTGATGGTCAGCTTCGCGTTCACATATCCGGCCGCCGCCTTGGCTCCGAAGATAAAGGTTCTCGGATAGAAGTCGGTCTCCGGGTGATCCTTCAGCTCATTGTACAGATACATAATGTGAAGGATGTTGAGAAGCTGTCTCTTGTACTCATGGAGACGCTTCACCTGCACGTCGAAAATGGAGCGGGGATCCACCTGGATGCCGTTATGCTCCAGAATATATTTTGCAAGACGCACCTTGTTCTGGTACTTGATGTTCATGAACTCGCGCTGCGCCTTCTCGTCGTCCGCATAGATCTTCAGGCCGCTGATTTTGGACAGATCCGTGATCCAGTCGTTGCCCACATGGTTGCTGACCCAGGAGGCAAGAAGCGGATTGCCGTGCAGCAGGAATCTTCTCTGCGTAATGCCGTTGGTCTTGTTATTGAATTTTTCAGGCATCATCTCATAGAAATCCTTCAGCTCCTGGTGCTTCAGAATTTCCGTATGAAGCTTCGCAACACCGTTTACGGAGTAACCGGCCACGATGGCGAGATGCGCCATTTTCACCTGTCCGTCGTAAATGATGGCCATCTTCGCGATTTTCTGCTGGTTGCCGGGATACTGTCTGGCTACCTGCTCCAGGAATCTCCTGTTGATCTCTTCCACGATCTGATAAATTCTGGGAAGCAGTCTGGAGAACAGCTCAATGGGCCACTTTTCCAGAGCCTCGGCCATGATGGTATGGTTGGTGTAGGCACAGGTCTTGGTGGTCACCTCCCAGGCTTCCTCCCAGGACAGATAATAGTCATCCATCAGGATACGCATGAGCTCTGCAATGGCAACCGTGGGATGGGTGTCGTTGAGCTGGAAGGTCACCTTCTCATGGAACTTACGGATGTCATCATGCTTCTTCATATATTTGGCAACAGCGGCCTGAACGGAAGCGGAGATGAAGAAATACTGCTGCTTCAGTCGAAGCTCCTTGCCCGCATAGTGGTTGTCATTAGGATAAAGAACCTCGACGATGTTTCTCGCCAGATTCTCCTGTTCCACCGCCTTCTGGTAATCTCCCTTATCAAAGGAATCCAGCTTGAAGCACTCCACAGGCTCCGCATCCCAGATGCGCAGGGTATTCACGATGCCGTTCCCATAACCGACGATCGGAAGATCATAGGGAATCGCCTTTACGGACTGATATCCCTCCTGCTTAAAGCAGTTGCGGCCGTTTTCATCCACATACACGTTCACATAACCGCCGAACTTCACTTCCTTGGCATATTCCGGGCGGCGCAGCTCAAAGGGATTGCCGTCTGCCAGCCAGTTATCCGGCACCTCCACCTGATAACCGTCGCGGATCTGCTGCTTGAACATACCATAGCGGTAACGGATGCCGCAGCCATAAGCGGCATACCCCAGGGTGGCCAGGGAATCCAGGAAGCAGGCTGCCAGCCTTCCAAGGCCTCCGTTTCCCAGCGCTGCATCCGGTTCCTGATCCTCGATCACATTGATATCCACGCCAAGCTCTTCCAGAGCCTCGGCCACCTCGTCATAGGCCTGCAGGTTGATCAGATCATTGCCCAGAGCGCGTCCCATCAGGAATTCCATGGACAGATAATACACCATCTTGGGATCCTCTTTCTCATATTCCTTCTGGGTTGCCATCCAGTTGTCGACGATTACGTCCTTGACGGCGTAGGCGACCGCCTGAAAGATCTGCTGGTCCGTCGCTTCTTCAAGGGTCTTGCGGTAAAGCGTCTTGATATTGTAAAGCACGCTTCTTTTGAAAAGCTCCTTGTCAAAATTCTGAATTGCCGGTTTCTTTAACATGGATTTCCTCCTCGTCTCCTTTTCTCTGGTATATGTTTTCAATGAATAGAACGGATGCATTCAACAATCATCCTTTCAGTATATCCTCTATTCGGCATATCAGGTATAGTGTACACCAGATTGACAGATATGAAAACAATTATTTTGTAAAAATCAGTATAAATCTCGCTCTCCATGCGGGCAGAACGGCTCTTTTACGTTCCGCATCGACGCAGAAAGGCCGCCGCAGGGATCTGCTTCTTCTTCAGAAATGTTTCTGCAGAGTCCCTGCGGCGGCCTGATCAAACTGTTATCCGGTTCTCCGCGGCCTGTCCGGCCGTGCTTATTTTTAAAACGGCATTATTCCGCCGTCTTTTCCACGCAGATGGTTACCTTCTCTCCATTCACGTTCCATTCCTTTGAAACGCCGAAGGTTTCCCCGGACGTGATGGAATCCGCAAGCACCTTGCCTGCGATGGCATCACGGTTATCCTGAGCGATCTGAGCGATCTTCTCGTTTCCGGAGAAGGAGATGCGGATGTGGTCCATCACCTCGAAGCCGGCTTCCTTTCTCATGGTCTGAATCTTGCTGATGATCTCATTCACGTTGCCTTCCTCGATCAGCTCCTCAGACAGATTGGAATCCAGAACCACCGTCATATTGGCATCCGCCTCGGACACGTAGCCCTCCTTCTGGGTCATTTCAATAAGAAGGTCGTCCTTCGTCAGGCTCACCTGCACGCCGTTCACATCAAAGATGAGAGCTCCCTTTTCATTCAGCTCATCCATGGCCGCATTGCCGTCCAGAGATGCCAGTTTTTTCTGGATGCCGCCCAGCTGCTTGCCGTATTTCGGGCCAACCGTGCGAAGCTGCGGTTTGAAGGTATAGGTGGTAAAGTCTCTCACATCGTCCGTGAACACCACTTTTTTCACATTCAGCTCGTCCTCGATGATCTCTCTGTAGAAATCGTCCAGGGCGTGATCCGCCTTCACGAACATGGTTCCGATGGGCTGGCGGTTCTTGATGTTGGCCGTATTTCTGCAGGCACGTCCCATCACGACGATGTCCAGAACCTCTTCCATGTCCTCTTCCAGCTTCTTATCCACAAATGCGGCATCCGCCTTAGGATAGTCGCACAGATGTACGCTTTCCGGCGCGTTTTTATCCAGCCCTCTGACCAGATTCAGGTAGATTTCCTCCGCCATGAAGGGGATCATGGGCGCGGAAAGCTTTGCCAGGGTGACCAGCGCGGTGTACAGAGTCATGTAGGCGTTGATCTTATCCTGTTCCATGCCCTTTGCCCAGAAGCGCTCACGGCTTCTTCTCACGTACCAGTTGCTGCACTCATCCACGAAATCCTGCAGGGCTCTTGCGGCCTCGGGAATCTGGTAGTTATCCAGTCTGGTGTCCACCTCAGTGATCAGGGTGTTCAGGCGGCTTAACAGCCACTTATCCATCACGGACAGCTTATCGTATTCCAGCTTATATTTTGTGGCGTCAAACTCATCGATATTCGCATACAGCACGAAGAAGGCATAGGTGTTCCACAGCGTTCCCATGAACTTCCTCTGTCCCTCGATCACCGCCTTGCCATGGAAGCGGCTGGGCAGCCAGGGCGCGCTGCTGGAATAGAAATACCAGCGGATGGCATCCGCGCCGTATTCCTCCAGAGCGTCGAAGGGATCGATGGCATTGCCCTTGGATTTGCTCATCTTCTGGCCGTTCTCATCCTGCACCAGTCCCAGAACGATCACGTTCTCAAAGGAGCTTTTATCGAACAGCAGAGTGGATTCCGCCAGCAGGGAATAGAACCAGCCTCTGGTCTGATCCACCGCCTCGGAAATGAACTGAGCCGGGAACTGCTTTTCAAAGGTTTCCTTATTTTCAAACGGATAATGATGCTGGGCGAAGGGCATTGCGCCGGAGTCGAACCAGCAGTCGATCACCTCAGGCACCCTCTTCATCGGCTTGCCGCACTTCGGGCAGGGGATGGTGATGGCGTCGATATACGGACGGTGCAGCTCCACGGTCTTTGCCTCCGGATTGCCGCTTAATTCCTCCAGCTCCTGTCTGCTTCCCACGGAAAGCATCTCGCCGCATTCACACTGCCAGATGTTTAAGGGCGTGCCCCAGTAACGGTTTCTGGAAAGTCCCCAGTCCTGTACGTTCTCCAGCCAGTCTCCGAAACGGCCCTTGCCGATGGATTCCGGGATCCAGTTGATGGTATTGTTGTTGGCGATCAGATGCTCCTTCACAGCGGTCATCTTGATGAACCAGGATTCTCTCGCATAGTAAATCAGGGGCGTATCGCAGCGCCAGCAGAAGGGATAGCTGTGCTCAAATTTGGGCGCGGAAAACAGCAGGTTCTTCTCCGCCAGGGCCTTCAGCACCTCCGGATCCGCATCCTTAACGAACATGCCCGCCCAGGGCGTTTCCTTCGTCATGTCGCCCTTTGCGTCCACCAGCTGTACGAAGGGCAGGTCGTATTTGCGGCCCACGTTCGCGTCGTCCTCACCGAAGGCAGGAGCGATGTGAACCACGCCCGTGCCGTCTGTCAGCGTAACATAGGTATCGCAGGTCACATAGAACGCTTTCTTGTGCTGTCTTTCACAGGTTTCCACCGCGCAGTCAAACAGCGGCACATACTCCTTGTATTCCAGGTCCTTTCCCTGATATCTCTCCAGAACCTCATAAGCGGGCGTTCCGGCTTCCTTATCGGCCAGCTCTCCCAGCACCGTATCCAGCAGGGCTTCCGCCATATAATAGGTAAAGCCGTCCGCCGCCTTCACCTTTGCGTAGGTCTCATTCGGATTCACGCACAGCGCCACATTGGACGGAAGCGTCCAGGGCGTGGTAGTCCATGCCAGAATATAGGCGTCCTCATCCTTCACCTTAAAGCGGGCAACGGCGGAACGTTCCTTCACATCCTTATACCCCTGCGCCACCTCATGGGAGGAAAGAGGGGTACCGCAGCGAGGGCAGTAGGGCACGATCTTGAAGCCCTTGTAAAGGAGGCCCTTATCCCAGATTTTCTTTAACGCCCACCACTCGGATTCGATATAGTCATCATGATAGGTCACGTAGGGATTATCCATGTCGGCCCAGAAGCCAACCTTACGGGAGAAATCCTCCCACATGCCCTTGTATTTCCATACGCTCTCCTTACACTTCTCGATGAAGGGAGCGATGCCGTATTCCTCGATCTGCTCCTTGCCGTCCAGACCAAGCGCCTTTTCCACCTCCAGCTCCACCGGAAGTCCGTGGGTGTCCCAGCCCGCTTTTCTGGGAACCATATAGCCCTTCATGGTGCGGTATCTGGGGATCATGTCCTTGATTGCGCGGGTCTCCACATGGCCGATATGGGGCTTGCCGTTTGCGGTCGGCGGTCCGTCATAAAAGGTATAGGTCGGACAGCCTTCTCTGATCTTCAGGCTCTTCTCAAAAATCTTGTTCTCTTCCCAGAATTTCTCGATTTCCTTTTCCCGGCCCACAAAATTCAGGTCGGTGTTCACTTTTTCATAAAGCGGCATCTTCTTCCTTCCTTTCTGCATGATCGATATCTGCTGCATATGCAAGCCGATTGCTCCGTACCTTCGGTACTCCCGCAGTGCGATCCATCAGCTTTTTTATACGATAGGGAAGGAACTTCTCCATCGTATAAAAAAGCCCCGTCCTGTAAAAGGACGAGGCTCCGCTCGCTGTACCACCCGTTACATCATACGTCCGTACCGTCAGGCAGACGCCTTCCGGAAATTTCGGATTATATGGCTTCCCGTAACGGAGGAATTCCGGCTCCGCCTACTTGAGTTTCCCCTTTCAGCCCGCAGCTCCGAAGTGATCTTCTCCATTTCCTACTCGCACCGGACTTCCACCCGCGCCGGCTCGCTGTGACCTTTCCGAAATGGATACTGTCTTCTTCCCAGCTTTTATCAGTGTCTGCGGGTATTATAAAGCCCGCAAAGCCGCATTGTCAAGGGATTGCGAGAAAAATCTGCTTATGATAAGATGAGGGCATTACAGTTCACTCGTCCGCCGCAGCCAGGCAGCTGTCGTGCTTGCACGAACAAATGACTGGCTGCGGATGGACGAAGGGCACTCGCTCCATCGTGCCGCGCCAGTTTATGAGCATAGCTGCGAAGCAGCGGAGAGCGCGGAGCGCGGCTTTGCGAATGGCGCGGAGTGAACTGTTTCATAAGGTAGTCACAAACGCAAAGGACAATATGAGGCGGAGGAATGATATCAGTTATGGAATCAATCAGGCATTACGGGAAAACCGTTGTTTATAATGTCAGCCAGTATCTGCGCTGGCTTTTTCTGGGGGCCGTAACCGGTCTGGTGGTAGGACTCATCGCGGCGGCCTTCTCTCATTGTCTGACGCTGGCGACGGCTTTCCGGACCTCTCACCGTTATCTGTTTCTCCTGCTTCCCGCAGGAGGCCTGGCGATCGTGTTTCTGTATAAAGCGCTTCATTATGAAAATAATCACGGGACGGATTCCATCATTGAAAGCATCCACACGAAGGTTGCCATCCCGTTGAAAATGGCCTTTCTGATCTTCGTCTCCACCGTCATCACCATCTTTTTCGGCGGTTCTGTGGGCCGGGAAAGCGCGGCGCTGCAGATGGGGGCGTCTCTGGGAACTTCCGTCGGGAATCTGTTTCACCTCAGTGAAAAGGATAAAAAGACCATTCTGATGAGCGGTATGGCTGCAGCCTTCTCCGCTCTGTTCGGCACGCCCATGACCGCTTCCTTTTTCGCCATGGAGGTTTCCAGTGTGGGCATCATGTACTATGCCGCTCTGGTTCCCTGCATCTGCGCGGCTCTGATTGCCAGGCAGACCGCCCTGTTTCTGGGCGTTCAGACGGATGTGTTCCGCGCGCCCAACTCCCTGGAGCTTTCTCTGCCCTCCGGGCTGAAGGTGATTTTTCTCGCCGCCTGCTGCGCTGCTGTAAGTATCCTGTTCTGTCTCATGCTTCAGCTCATGCACATGCTCATGGCCCGCTTTTTCAAGAATCTGTATCTGCGCATCGTTGCCGGAGGCTTTCTCATCATCCTGCTCACCCTCCTTGTCAGAAGCCAGGACTATCTGGGAACCGGAATGGATATCATTGAGCAGGCCCTTGCCGGAAACACTCTTCCCTGGGCCTTTGCGCTGAAAATCCTGTTCACAGCCATCACCATCGCCGCAGGGTATAAGGGCGGAGAGATCGTGCCCTCCCTTTTCATCGGCGCCACCTTCGGCTGCTTCCTCGGCCCCCTCATCGGCCTTCCGGCTTCCCTGGGCGCGGCCGTCGGCATGGTTTCTCTGTTCTGCGGCGTCACCAACTGCCCGGTGGCCTCCCTGCTCATTTCCTTTGAGCTGTTCGGTTTCAGCGATGCCTATTATTTCCTCATTGCCATTGCCACCAGCTACATGCTCTCCGGCTATTTCAGTCTCTACCACACCCAGCGGATCACCTATTCCAAGTTTGAGAACCGCTTTGTGGACCGCCCGACCAGCAGCTGGTTTTCCTGATGACAGTGACTGCTTCGCAGTCCTGATTCAGAATGGATAACACGTGCTTACGTACAGGCACGACGCGTGTTGTCCATTCTGAATCGACTGTGAATAGTAACTGGTGATGGAAAAATTCTCATCTTCCCCCTGAAATGCTTGCGTTCCATAAAAATTGCGGTTATGATATGGATAACTAATGCACAGAAAGGGGAAGGCCTCATGCAAACACGCAATCTCACCCTCATGACCGATCTGTATGAACTGACGATGATGCAGGGATATTTCCGGAATATGGACCGGAACGAAACGGTTATTTTCGACGCCTTTTACCGGAATAACCCTATGGAATCCGGTTATGCCATCTGCGCCGGGCTTCAGCAGGTCATTGAATATATTGAAAACCTGCATTTCGGGGAAGAAGAGCTTTCCTATCTGAGGAGCCTCGGTATCTTCGATGAGGATTTTCTGGACTATCTGAAAACCTTCCGTTTCTCCGGAAGCGTCTACGCCATTCCGGAAGGAAGCGTCATGTTTCCCCGGGAACCCATGATCAAGGTGATTGCCCCGATCATGGAGGCCCAGCTCGTGGAAACCGCCATTCTGAACATCGTCAATCATCAGAGCCTGATTGCTACCAAGACCTCCCGGGTCTGCTATGCTGCAAGAGGAGACGGAATCATGGAATTCGGACTGCGCCGGGCGCAGGGTCCGGATGCCGGCATCTATGGTGCAAGGGCGGCCATGATTGGCGGCTGCATCGGAACCAGCAATGTTCTGGCCGGACAGATGTTTGATGTCCCCGTAAAGGGAACGCACGCCCACAGCTGGATCATGAGCTTTCCGGACGAATACACCGCGTTTAAAACCTACGCGGACATGTACCCCTCCGCCTGTATCCTGCTGGTGGATACCTATGATACCTTAAAATCCGGCGTTCCCAATGCCATCCGCGTTTTCACCGAGATGCGGGAGGCCGGCATTCCGCTGACCTTCTACGGCATCCGTCTGGACAGCGGCGACCTGGCCTATCTCTCCAAAAAGGCCAGAAAGATGCTGGATGAAGCAGGATTTACGGATGCGGTCATTTCCGCCTCCAACGACCTGGATGAATATCTGATCGACAGCCTGAAAGCCCAGGGCTGTACGGTGACCTCCTGGGGTGTGGGAACCCACATGATCACCTCGAAAAACTGGCCTTCCTTCGGCGGCGTGTACAAGCTGGCCGCCATCATGGACGAAAACGGGAATTTCGTTCCCAAGATCAAGCTCTCCGAGAACAGCGAAAAGATCACCAATCCCGGAAACAAGGTCATCCACAGGATATATGAAAAGGAAACCGGAAAGATTAAGGCGGATCTGATCGCCCTCGCGGACGAAACCTTCCGGGAGGATGAACCGATCCTGCTGTTCGATCCGCTGGAGCCCTGGAAGAAAACCCTCCTGCCCGCCGGAAGCTTTACTCTCCGCGAGCTGATGGTTCCTGTTTTTCTGGACGGAAAATGTGTATACACCTCTCCCAGCGTTATGGAAATCCGGGATTATTGTCAGAAGGAACTGGGTACCCTGTGGGATGAGACCAGACGTCTCGTCAACCCACATCAGGTTTATGTGGATCTTTCCCAAAAACTGTATGATACCAAGCTGAAGCTGCTGGATCAGATGGGACAGGTCTGAACAAATCCTGACTGCCGGTGTTTTCGCAGCCGTGTGAGCCGCTCTCATCTAACTAACACAAACAGGGAGGAACCTTATGCTTAAAATTGTTACCGATTCCGCTTCCGATCTGCCCGAGGAGATCATTAACCGTTATGGGCTTCACGTCATCCCCACCCCTGTGGTCATCGATGACGTGGATTATCTGGACGGAAAAACCATAAAAACGAAGGAATTTTACAAGATTCTTGATGACACCAGCCGGAATGTGCGCACCTTTCACATCAATCCGGCCATGTTTGAGGACGCCTTCCGTCCCTATGCGGAACGGGGAGACAGTGTGATCTATCTGTGCTTCTCCACGGGAATCGCCGGGACCTTCAATGCCGCCAATATCGCACGGACAAACCTTCTGGAAGACTACCCCGACTTCGACCTGACCATCTTCGATACCAAATGCGCCTCCGCAGGTTTCGGCCTTCTGGTGCGCAAGCTTTTAATCATGCAGGAGCACGGAGCGTCGAAGGAACTGCTCCTTGAGGCCGCCGAATTTTACCGCGCTCATATCCGCCATGTGTTCACGGTCAATACGCTGGCCTATCTGATCAAAGGCGGACGGCTTTCCAAATTCAAAGGAAATATTGCTGAAGCCCTTGACATGAAGCCTATCCTGATCGTTGACACAAATGGTTCTCTGCAGGTTTTAAAGACTGTGAGGGGCCGCAAAAAATCCCTGAAAACCCTCGTGGATTATGCTGCCGAATACAGCGTGGAGCCGGAAAAACAGCTTTTCTCTCTCTGTCACGGCGAGGATGAAGAAGCCATCCGCCTGCTGACGGACATGGTAAAAGAAAGACTCCATCCCGCTGATATCATGATCTCTATCGTGGGATGCGCCATCGGCGCACACACAGGCCGCGGCATTGCCGCCATCTGCTTCCTGGACGCTTCGGAAGAAAAGTACAGGAAGTATCTGGACTGATATGGGAAGCACAGCGCTTCCCATCCTCAGCGCTCTTTTTGCGGCGTTCTGGGGAACCATATATTTTTGGAACCGGAAAAGAAAGAAAAAATGGCCTCTTTTTTTCAAGGCTGCAGCCACCTGCATGCCTTTTGGGGAGGCTTTTTTCTATTGCCTTTCGGACGGTTTCCAGAGCCCGGTCCGTCTGGCCATCATGACAGCAGCTCTTTTCTGCACGGCCGCAGATGTGCTCCTTGAGCTTCATTTCTTAGCCGGCATGACGGTTTTTGCCCTGGGGCATGTCTGCTTTCTTGCCGCCCTGCTTCATGCCGTGCCGCTTTCTCCCCGGCATTTTCTCTTCTTTCTGCTGCTGTTCGCCGCAAGCCTTCTGTTCCATGGAAGGCAGCTGTCCAAAACAGGAAAGCTGGCCCTTCCCATCGTCCTCTACGGCGCCCTGCTTTCCGCCATGACTGCTGCGGCTCTGGCCGCTCTGCGCATCTCTCACATGGCCGCGGCGGGAGCCCTGCTCTTTTACCTTTCCGACAATATGATCTGCCTGCGGCTTTATAAGCCCGGACGCTCCAATACCTTTTCCGCCTTTGTTCTCATTTTCTATTATTCCGCCGTGTGGCTGCTTTGCAGTTCAGCCCGTTTTTTCTGAAGGCATCCCTGTGAAATGCTCATTCGAAATCCGGTGAATGCGTTCCCATCTCCGTTTTTTACTCCTGCACTGTTTATGCTGCTCCTGCGGCCTTCCTTTCCAGATAAAAATACCTCCCGGCCAACAGCAGATCCGCCCCCGCCCAGGCCATTACCTCCCCGAAAAAGACGCCGCTTTCACCGATCAGGCGGGTCAGAAGCAGCGCGCAGCCAACACGCATTATAAGCTGAGCCGCGCTGGAGAGCATGGGAAATACACCGTCCCCCATTCCCTGAACGCAGGCCCTCGTGATATAAAGAATATAAAGCAGCGGAAAAAAGATGGCCAGAACGCACAGGAAACGAAAGCCGATGGCGAGGGCGGCCTCCACTGTGGCCGCATCTCCGCTCAAAAAGCAGGAAAGAATCTGTTTCCCAAAGAGGATCATAACGGCTGACATCAGATATGCCGTCGCCGTGCCGATCAGATTGGCCGCGCGAAGTCCGGCTCCAATCCGTTCTCTTTTCCCTGCGCCCATATTCTGTCCCGAATAGGAGGACATGGCATAACCGTAGGAAGAAGCTGCTATTTCCAGCAGTCCGTAAAGCTTGTTTGCCGCCGTATATCCGGCGATAAACAGGACGCCGAAGCCATTGATCACGGACTGTACCACCAGCCCGCCAAAAGAAGTGATCATATTCTGCAGGCACAGAGGAAGGCCAAGACGGAGTTCCTGTATGATCAGCTCCCTGTCCGCCCTGCAGTCCTCCCACCTCAGCCGCAGACCGGGAATTCTCCTGATGCCGGCCAGACAATAGGCGCCGGAAAGAAGCTGGGCAATCACCGTAGCGCCTGCAGCTCCCGGAATTCCCCAGCCCAGGCCCCAAACAAACAGCACATCCAGCACGATATTGCAGAGTGAGGAAGCCGTCATTGCCCGAAGCGGCGTCCTGCTGTCCCCCATCGCCCGCAGAATGGCCGCCGCTGTATTGTAGAGAATGGCGGCTGGAATCCCCGCATAAATAAAACGCAGATACAGAAGAGTCAGCCCACGGATCTCCTCCGGGGTTCCCAGCCAGGTCAGTATAACCGGAAGCGCCGCCTGTCCCAGTCCGGTGAAGAAGACTGCTGCCACACAGGAAAGGAGGGCGGACTGAAACACCGCTCTGCGAAGTTCCCCTTCCTGCCCCGCTCCGAATTTCTGAGAAAGGATTACGGAAAAGCCCTGTGTCAGTCCCTGCACGGAGCCGAACATCAGGAAGGTCAGCCATTCCGACGCTCCCAATGCCGCCAGCGCATTCACTCCAAGCGCCTGTCCCACCACCAGCGTATCCACAAAGGTATACAGCTGCTGAAATACGTTTCCCAGCATGAGGGGAAGGGCAAAGCTGAGAATCAGCCTGCCCGGACTTCCCTGCGTCATGTCCAGGGTGCGTGATTTTTTATCTTCTGCTGCCATCTTTTCCTCCATGTCGAAGTGTTGCTGAGGTACGCGCGCCGAACCTCCAGTTCGGCGCCGCGATCACCGGATTTGCGACGCTCCGGCGCAAATCTTTCCTCCTTCATCTCAGGGAATGATTCCCTGTGCATCAGCTTACAACAGATTTCCTTTTATCCAGCGCGCGACTCCATCCTTCTGATTGGATTCGCACACCTCTCTGGCAGCACTTTTTACAATTTCCAGTGCATTGCTGACTGCGATTCCCTTTCCGCACCTTTCTATCATTTCCAGATCATTATAATCGTCTCCGAAGGCGATGACGTCGTCCATCCTGATCTGATATCGTTCCGCCAAAAATGAAATCGCATGATATTTCGTGGCCAATCGATTCATGATCATTCCGATTTTATTCTCTGACAGTTGAATATACAGTTCGTCCGGCAGCAATGCCTTATATTTTTCCATTTCGCCCAGGGAAGTAACCTCTACGATGATTTTATCAGCCGTTTTTCCTCTTAACTGCGCGAAGGTTTCACAGGATATGTATTCCGCTCCGGGCCACAGGCGGTCGGCATCAAAATTGGCATATAATACATCCTCCGCTTCGACCGCAATATTGGAAAACGGATACTTTTTCAATATTGCCAGCACCAGCTCACCTGCGTTTTTTACACCATATCCGCCTGTTGTTCTGCCCTTTTCCTGTATCACTGCCCCATTATGAAAGATACCTGAATCCAGGTTCAGCATTTTCATATATTCGCTGGCCGCCCTGACAGGCCTTGCAGTTGCAGCCACGAAAATGCCGCCTTCGCTTTGATATTTTTTTATGACGTCAATCGTGAAGTCGGAAACAGTCTTATCATCCCTTAACAGCGTTCCATCCAGATCGGTCACAATCATTCCGGCTTTCATTATCTTTTTCCTCCTTCGCAGCCACGGGTAATGCAAAAGCCGTCAAAGCCCTGCCCAAAAGACAAAAACGGTAATTTTTTACACAGGTTAATCCCGTCACCTGTGAATAAATTTTATCATATTTTATTCTTTCCGTGTATATCCCTGCATAAGTTTCCGGCCGCCGCTTCCGGATGAAAGGAAGCTTTTGCTTTAATCCGCGCCAATCTCTATCCCGGAAAATTTTCTTCCAGGAACTCCGCGATACCGTCCTCTTCATTATCTGCGATCACCCGGTCCGCCGCTTCCTTTACCTCTTCTATGGCATTTCCCATCGCTATCCCCAGCCCGCACAACTTCAGCATCCCGATATCCACATAATCGTCGCCAAAGGCTGTGATTTCTTCTGCGGATATTCCTGACGCCTTGCAAAACGTCAGAATCGCCTGTTCCTTGGTGGCGGTTTTCTTCGTAAATTTATACCATTCGCCATCAGAAAAGCGGGCGCAGTCACAGTCAGGCAGCAGATTTTTCAGCTGCTCCACCTGCTCCGGATCCAGAATTTCCACACACATCACATCTTGAGCGAGCGATGCGAAAAATCCCGAAAATCGGTATAAATGCTGCCGCCCCAGCTGGGATCTGTCTTCAGCGTATTCTGTTTATAATTCCAGAAATGCCCTTCGGGAGTATCCACCGTGATTTCACATTCCTCGCCGCACACACTCCGCGCCGCAGAGATCATCCGGGCCGTCTCCTCTTCCGAAAAATCTTCCCGGCAGATATATGTTTCCTTATACCTGGCCAGCGCGCCGCCGCTGGAAATAAGAAGGTCCGGCTTCAGCTTCTGCACTTCAGTCTATCATTGTTTCCCCGGAACATCAATCTATCCTGTATGCCCGCCGTCTTTGATAAGGAATCGCAGTTCTCTTCCTTTTTATTTCAGCCCTCTGGTTAAAGGAATCAGCATCAGAAGCACCACGATTCCGACAATGCCGATCACGATTCCGAGAAGCATCTGTGCAAAAATCATGCTCAGGCACATTCCCACGCCGAGCAGCAGAGCCCCGATCACGCCGGCCAGAACCGCTCCCACCGTTTTGCCGCTGATCCTGATGGGCGCTTTGTTTTCCATTTTTCTCCAGATCAGCACATCCGCAAGCAGAATCACGATGCCTATAATACCGGCAATCACGCCCTGATTTCTCATGCCCCATTCCGGAAGCAGCGCCATACACATACCCAGCGCAAAGAATACTCCACCGATCGTTCCCAGTACCAGTGCCACAAAACTGCTCTTTTTCATTTCCTAATTTTCTCCTTCCTGCTTCTTCCCTGCATTTTTCAATCTCTCTTTTGTCTCTTCAACCGTCTCCCCTTCTCTGGAAAACATCTTCTCCACACACTTGTCGGAAACCCGGTTAAAACCGGAAACAATGCCGTCTTCCATTTTCAGGAATCCATCCACAACGGTTTTTTCCATTTTCTTATAGCTTCCTCTCACCGCGTCCTCAATCTTCTGATAGCCGCCCGTCACCGTATCTTCGATTTTCTGAAAACCGTCCACGGCCTTTTTCGGCTCCTGCGCTGTTTCTTTCATTTCCTTTTCTGTGCTTTCGTACTCCTGCATTTTTGATCTCCTTTCTGAAAACTCCTGCTTTTTTATGCGTTCTGTTTTCTTTTGATGATGTCAGGATAATCCTCCATTTTTGAAATAATGTTTCCGTTTTGTTTCTGAATTCTTAATTTGTATGTAACAGTCAGGCCGGGCAGGAAGATGCTCCCTTCTGAACGGCAGAGTTTTTCTTTCTATATATTTGTAGTGAATTCTTTTCTCAGATCGATCTCCTCCGTGTCAAATCTCACGCAGGAAAAGCCTTCCTCTCCATCTATTTCGACTCCCGAAATGTTTTTCTCACTTTCCAGTCTCAGACAGACGCCCGTTTCCTGATCAATGGAATAGCGGAAGGTCTGCTCAAAGTTCACAAATTGAACGGTAACGGAATAAACGTCGCATGTCCGGCCCGCAATTTTCTCCTCTCCCGCCAGGGTGGAAACCCCGTCCGCCGTCAGAGCCGCCTTATCCAGATACTCGTCAAAATCCTTCGTCAGCTCTTCCACATAGGACAGCCGGTATTTCTCGCCGTCCTGCCGTACAAATTCCCCATCCACTTTATTGTATCGAACATAATTGCCATTCTCCATCAGAAACAGAAGCTCCATATTCTCCGTCTGATAATAAATATTTCCTTCCACATCCCTGGCTCTGGATATGGTTCTCACCACTCCGGAGGAATCGCTCACCTCATAGGAAATAAAATAGCTAACCGGCAGCTCAACCTCCCGCCAAAACAACACGGCCGACGCCGTCTGATCCTTCCCGGCTTCGTCCACCGCCGTCTGATTCTGCACGGCCGATGCTGAACAGCCCATCAGCGCCACCGAAAACAATAAACCTGCCAGCATGATCTGTTTGTAATTCTTCATATCTTCCTCTTTTCCCGCCGCCTGACTGCGGCGTAAATTTTTGCAAATAACTGTTTTACATTATTTTTTTCACGTAATGCGGTCCGAATTTTAAACCACGAACCACCCGTCACTCCGTCCTGCTGGAAAACTCCTGAAAATCGATCCAGCACCATATTGTTTCGATGCAGTATCCTGCTACTCCGCCGATCACATAAATCCAGAATAATCTGTAAAATAATGTTGTATATGTTTATTTTTCTGTCGTTTCTGTTTTTATTCCTATTGTTTTCAGACTTATAATATTTTCCATACTCCCTGTCTCCTCGGTTATACGTTCTTTCCCGCATCCGTGCCTGACTTTCTCTGTTCCCGTTATCAGGGAAGCCTTCCGCGGCCAGCCACTGCGCTTCGTCTCTCAGGGTCTCCTCACAGGGCCTTGTGCGGTAACCCAGCTCCCGTTCCGCCTTCGAGTAGTCGAAGGTATTGTTCCGATCCAGATTGTAAACGGCAAAGCTGGTCATCATCGGCTTTTCACCCGTCTTTTTCGCTTTCTTCTCCATATGTGCGGCAAGCCTGTAGACCAGCCTGACCGGCACATGGAAATACGGAGTTCTGCAGCCGCTCGCCTCGTGAAGCATCCGACACATTTCCTTTCCTGCTGTTTTCATCAGGCATATATACATTTGTCATGCATACATTCGTTATATCCGAAGTATAGTTTCTGAATGTTAGCCTTCTGTTTGAGGAATGTTGTTGTTTTATGAATTCTGAATTGCCGCGTTCTTCGATCATGTCCCGGATTCCCATCTGGTGTGGATTTGAACGGATCATCTCCCTCATGCGCGGCCAGATGGCCACGGATATGGGTGAAAGCAACAGGCTTGCCTTCCTGATCGACAGGGATGTCGATGAAAACAAAATCGAACTGGTGTTGAAAAAGGCTGCCGCACTGCGAGCAGAAGGGATGTCTGTTCTGGTGTCACCCAGAAGAAAAAATGCGGGAAAGCAGAAAAATTCTCTGGAACAGCTGGGGTACAGAAAAATCATAGACATTTATAAAGAAACGGAAATCTGATTCCATTCCCTCTCAGCACAACAGGGGGCCGGAGGTTAAAAAATCAAAATTAACCTCCAGCCCCGTAATGAGATTTCAAAAAATGACGGAGAAAAGAAAATTTCGCAGAAGACCTTTTTCTGCCGGAAAAAGTCTTTTTATTTTATCCCCTTCACCATAGGAATCAGGCAAAGAAGCAGAACGATTCCAACGATTCCGATCAGGATTCCCACGATCATCTGGCCCCACACCATGGTCAGGCACATTCCAACTCCCAGAACCAGAACTCCCAGAATGCCCAGCAGTACGGTTCCGATGGTTTTTCCGGACAGATGGATGGGCTCCTTATTCTCCATCTTCCTCCATACCAGAAGCATGATCAGGAGCACCACCACTCCCAGTACACCCAGTACGATTCCAGGCTGACGCGCATTCCATTCCGCGATCAGGGTCATGCACATGCCCAGCGCAAACAGAATTCCTCCGATGGTTCCCAGAATCATTGCCACAAAACTGCTCTTTTTCATGATGATTTTTCTTCCTTTCTTCCTCTTTTCATGCGGTTTTTCCGCTTTTGATGGAATAAGAATACTGCTGTTTTATTGGCGGAATATTTCCGTTTTGTTTGCAAAATATTAATACTTATTTCAAAGGGCGGCGTCCGCAGTCAGACGCCTGTCCCTTCCTGATATCTGTCCCAAAGTATTTTTAATCCGAACAGTACCAGTCCCACAATGGAAACTCCTGCGGCAGCTTTCAAAAATGTTTTCATGTGCACTTCCTCCTTTCCGCTTTCTCCTTTGCAATTTGTCCGGGTTTTCTCTTTCGTTTGATTATGGCGCTACTTTATCAGCCGATTTTTTGACTTTTGTTATTGAACTGTTTCCGTTTTATTAAATCGGGGATTTTTGCATGAATATTTCCCAATACTGCGGAAGGTGGGCAGAAAAGGTTGCTGATTTCATATATATCAGGAGATGAAATGGCAAAAAATGGCGGGAACCGGCGCCTGTGAGAGAAGACGCCGGTTCCCGCATGAAAGACATGATATCTTTTATTCGTCCGAATCCTTATAATTTTTCTCTTAAAGCAGCGCCATCGCCACCGTTCCTGCCGTCAGAAGCGCAAGCCCGGCAGCGGCTTTCCTGCTCAGCTTTTCTCCAAATACAAAGTAGGAAAAGGCCACCGTGACCAGAACGCTCAGCTTATCCACTGGAGCCACGATGCTTGCCGGGCCGTCCTGCAGAGCGCGGTAGTAGCACAGCCAGGAAGCTCCGGTGGCCACTCCGGAAAGGCAGATGAACACCAGCTCTCTTCCGGAAATGGCGCGCACCTCCTTCTGCTTTCCCTGCACAAAAACCATCAGCCAGGCCATGACCAGCACCACGCAGGTTCGGATCGCCGTTCCCAGATTGGATTCCACCCCGGAGATTCCGATTTTTCCCAGAATAGCCGTAAGACTGGCGAAAAAGGCGGAACCCGCCGCGAACAGAAACCAGCTTCCCTTTCCGACATTCTTTGTTTCCGATACGTCCTTTTTCTCAATCATCAGGAAAATTCCCGCGGCAATCACCACCACTGCGGCCGCCTTCGGCAGGGAAATCCCCTCTCCCAGAAAAATCAGCGCAAGCAGGATCGTCAGAACCGTGCTGGATTTATCGATGGGAACCACCTTGTTGATGTCCCCGATCTGCAGCGCCCGGAAGTAGCACAGCCAGGACGCCCCGGTAGCCGCTCCGGAAAGGATCAGAAACAGCAGGGTCGTCCCGCTGATGGAGCCGATCTGGTCAAAGGATCCTGCGGCAAATACCATGATCCAGGAAAAAATCAGCACCACCACGGTACGCACCGCAGTCGCCACCGTGGAATCCGTTTTCCGGATTCCGCACTTTGCAAGAATTGATGTTACGCCCGCGAAGAACGCAGAACCAATCGCAAATAAAAGCCACATTTTTATTCCTCCCAAACGCCACAAACAGAATCATGCTGGAACGAAACAGCCACTGCTCCAATGATACGGCTTTCGTTTCTTCCTTTCTTTTTATGATTCAGCATATCCTTTTTTATCATACTCCTGCAGAATGTATTTTTCCATCCCTTTTATCTTTGTCCGTCTCTCTGTGAGCAAAGATAGCTGCGAAGCAACGGAGAGCGTGCAGCGCGGCTTTGCGAATGGCGCGGAATGAACTGTAACATGTTCCCTGAGTGCGCAGGCTCAGCGCCTTTTCCGCTAATTCTACGGATCATTTTGGGGTTCTTGTTATCTTTTCCTCCATGCCGAAACATTTAAACTGAGGAAGGCAGATCATAGCTGACCGGATTTTCAATGATACTTGATGATGTATCAAGAGATTAAAATAAACTCATCAATATCCACTTCCGTTTTACTTTAATTCTTCTAATATCTCCCCAATATCCCCGTCAATGCACAACGATCGTTCCGTAATCTCTCCCGGTGCGGCCGCATCCCCAAGGTTCAGACAGACATAGAACGCCTCCGGATTCCGGTACGTCTCCTGCCAGAAGGGATACTTGATGATGCCCGGGGTGTTATAGCCCACGCCCAGCTCCAGATAAAGAATCCGTCCATGTGCATGCCGCCGCAGAAAATCCTGATACCGTTCTGCGGCCCTGTACCAGCCCTCGTCCTGCACAAAGCTGTCGTCTGCCCGCAGGTTCATGGTCATCGGCCTTCCACAGTGCGGGCAGTGAGGAACCAGCCCGGCGGGCACCCGCATGTCGGACTGCTCCCGGACCATGCGGTCAATGATCTCCTCATTCTCCCAGGTTTCCTGACAGCAGGGTTCGGAGCACTGGAACAGGCCGTAGTCCCCCTGGGTATAGAACAGCCTCTTTTTCTCAAATCCCGCCTTCTGAAAGCAGTGGTCCACGTTGGTGGTCAGGACAAAATAATCCTTTTCCTTAATCAGCTCAAGCAGCGTTTCATATACGGGCTTCGGCGCGTCCATATAGCGGTTGACATAGATATAACGGCTCCAGTACGCCCAGTATTCCTCCAGCGAAGCATATGGATAAAAGCCGCCGGAATACATATCATGGAAGCCGTATTTTTTCTCAAAATCCGAAAAATACATCCGGAAGCGTTCCCCGCTGTAGGTGAAGCCCGCGGAAGTGGACAATCCCGCTCCCGCGCCTGCCAGCACAGCGTCGGCCTGCCAAAGCAGCTCCTTCAGACGTTCTGTCTTTTCCTGTACAGGTTGTGCGGGTTCCGCCTTCCCGCATTTACGCACTCCTGAAAACATAAGAATCTCCCTTCCGAAGCATAACAAAGCTTCTCTTTGCGGCAATCAGGCCTGTCATCCAGGACGGTTTATGACACTCCGGCAAATGGCCGTTCATGCAGGCATGACGGCTGCTTGTCGGGATCATCGCGCAGCAGCCGCGTCAGGCGCCGCGTTTCTGAACAGCGCTCACCGGACATTTCTCATAACAGTTTCCGCAGTGCAGACAGTGCTCCTGCTGAATCTGAAACGGCTGTCCCGGCACGATACAGCCCTGCGGACAGTTCCGTTTGCAGGTTCCGCAGCCGATGCAGGAATCGCTGATCACATATCCTTTGGACGTAACCGTTCCCTGTCCGATGGCATAGCTTTCCCGGAAGATCGGCCGGACTCCCAGGTTAAAATATTCGATCTGCGCATTCCGGATCACAAACACGATGCCGATTTCCCGCGTGTTCCCCGGATATACGTTGGAAAGATAGGGCTGCTCATCAAAAATCACATCCATCCAATGCTTCTGTTCCTCCTGTGGGACGGGAACCGCCCTTGCCGACAGGCGGATCATCTCCTTATACCGGGTATATCCCAGGATCTGCACCCGGCCATCCGCCAGAAGCTCCCTGCAGAAGTCCTTGCCCCTTGCCGTGAAAAAATAAACGGCGTCCGGCTCATAATGAATGGCGCTGATGTTCCGCACCTGTGGGCCGCCCTGCTCATCCGTGGTTGCGAATGCCAGAACGCCCACATACTGTAATTTCTGTAAGCAGATTTTTGCATCCATTTTTATCCTCCATTCCGAATCTTTTCACACGTTCCTTCAGATTGTCTTCGCAGCGTCCGCCCGTTCCACGAAAATCACCCGTGGTCCGTTACGCGCACCACGATTTTTCCATTCACCGCTCCCCTGTCCTGTGCCAGACAGGCTTCCCTGATTTCTGAAAAATCAAAGCATTTTCCCACGCAGGGCTGCTGGTGGTACGCCGTCAGAAACGTAAAAATTTCGTCCATGATCTCCTGCGTCGGCCCGTTGCTGTAAAATCCGGTCAGATACACACCGTTCGGAATACCTTTGATGGGATCAAAGTCGTTCAGGGTATACATCCCTCCCAGAATTCCCGTATTGCAGACGACTCCTCCCTTTTTCACACAACGCAGGGTGTCGGAAAGGGTTTTCGGCCCCACCAGCTCCAGCGCCTTTGTGATCCCGGAACGGATGGTGCCGGATCGGACTGCGCTGGAAATATCCTTTCCCGAAAGGGTTTCCGCCAGTCTGCCCGTATCCAGTACCGCCTCGTCCGCTTCTGCAAGGAGGGGAAGCCTGCTTTCCCTATGAGTGGTGGCGATTACCCGGCATCCCAGCGCCTTTGCCAGCTGGATGGCCGCATAGCCCAAAGCGCAGGTGGCGCCCCGTACCAGCAGTGTGTCCTCAGGCTGCAGCCGCAGCCCCTCAAACAGAGATCCCCATGCGGTAAAATAAGTTTCCGGCACCGCCGCAAGCTTCTCCCAGGGAAGGTCTGAGGAAACCGCGAACACATGATGGGCAGGAAGCAGGGCATATTCCGCATAACTTCCGTTGAAGCTTCTCCCCATGCCGCCCATGAGAGCCGCAACCCTCTGCCCTTTCTGAAAAGAGCTGTCAGAAGGATCCGCGATCTCCCCCACGCACTCGATTCCGGGAATCAGCGGCTTCTGAATATAATCCGCAAGAATTTCATTCCGCCGCAGAATCTGTTCCGAATGGTTCATTCCAAAGGCCCGGACCTTCACCAGCACCCACCCCGGCCGCACCTGCGGCACCGGACAGTCCGTCAGCCTCACCTCTTCCGCCTTCGTCGGTTCTGTCAGAACCACCGCTTTCATCTTTTCCGGAATCATAATACCTCGCTTTCCGCCGCCCCTGGTGGCATGGCTTCATGAGAGAACGGAGTCAGCCGCTCTTTGGCCCGAACTCTGTTCGTGCCGGTCTCTCATACCTCTTTCCAGCACTGCGGGTCTGCGGCATAGAAGTTCCCGTTCCTGCCGCTCGCAACCGCCGGGCATCCCCGGCACCAGGCCAGGAGCTCGCATTTTGAGCATTTTTCAAATTTCTGATAATCCCGGTACTGCTCCATCCGGCAGACCCAGATATCCGCGAGTCGGTCCGTAAACACGTTTCCCACCCGGCTGTTCTGCACCCGCCTGCAGGCGAACACATCTCCGGTGGGAATGATGGTGAGATGGCAGTTGCCGCAGTTGCAGCCGCCGTAGATCATGCCCTCCTCCGCGGTCTCCGGGATTTTAAAGGTTCCGTTTTCATATTCATACAGCGTCCAGAGATGATCCTTTTTATTAAAGTAGGTCTTACACCCTGCCGCCTCATATTCCTTAAATTTTCTGTCGCAGTCCTCCAGCAGCTTTCGGTAGCGCATCGGCTCGATTCCCACATCCTTTTCTTCGCTGGTGGGACAGTATCTTGCAAAAGCGAATACATTCGCCCCGGCCTTCACCACCGTATCGATGATCTCAGGTATCTGATCGATGTTCGTTCCGGAAACGGTGGTCATGATTACGCTGCGGATTCCCGCACGGTTGATGCACCCGATTTTTTCCAGCGTAATGTCAAAGGAACCGGGCTTGCGGAACCAGTCGTGGGTTTCCCGCATGCCGTCCAGCGACAGCTGGTACTTCTGACAGCCATATTCCTTCAGCCTCCGGCAGACCTCATCATTGAGATGGAAGGGATTTCCCAGAATGGTAAATGGAATCTCATTCTCCTTCAGAAGCCCCAGAAGCTTCCAGAAATCCGGATGCAGGATCGGGTCTCCCCCGGTGATGTAGAAATAGGGCAGACGCTCGTACACCCTGCAGAAGTCCAGACAATTATAAAAGGTATCCTGCATCTGTTCCCAGTTCATGGAATCCAGCTTTTTGCAGTTATTTTCTGAAAAAATATAACAGTGCTTGCAGCGCTGATCGCATTCGTCCGTAATATGCCATTGAAAGGAAAAATACTGTTTCATCATCCCTGATCTCCCTGTGCAGCCGACGGGCATCCCCTGCCGGTTCTTTTTTCTGCGGTCTGCGCATCTCCTGCGCAGACCTGTTTTCATGATTTTTGTGGAATCTTATTTGTTACATGTTACATTCCGGCCGCGAACTCGCTGAGCGGCCGGGAGCCGACAGGAAGCAACGCTTATTTATCCCCGGCTCCACAGGCCGTTCCGCACGCGGCAGGCTTCTCGGCGGGCTTGTCTCCTGCCCCGCAGGCCGTTCCGCAGGCCGCGGGTTTCTCAGCGGACTTGTCTCCCGCTCCGCAGGCCGTTCCGCACGCAGCTGCCGGAGATGCTTCCATTTTTCTGCTCCATCCAAAAAGATTTGAGAGTGCCATAGTAATTTCCTCCTTTCAGCGTGAGTCCGGGGCTTCATACCGGACTCCTTTTCTGATTCAAATGGCTTTTCCTGTTTGCAGCTTCATTGTAGGGCAGAAAAAGGGAGAAAAAAAGTACGCACTTTATTGTGCCATAGTTACGAAAAGGTGACCTTCCATTTCCCGCTGTTAAAAGCTCGCAGCATTGCCGGCCTCCGGGCGTATCACACAAAAAGCCCCAGGCCGGAACAGGCCTGAGGCTAAAAAAAGATCAATTTCAAATCTGCATCAGAAAAAGGGAATACCGGGTTATGCCAGTACCGTCATCAAAAGTACGCCAAAAAGCCCGGTTCCAAGTCCGAAAGCGCCCAGAATCACCCACACGAGGCTCAGGCTCTGCAGGGAACCGCAAAAAGCCTTCTCCGGTTTTCCCGGAACATAATATACCTCCATGGAGCTTCCCACAGGAAACAGGTCCCTGACCGGATCAACATGATTCATGCAATAGCGGGTAACGTAGCAGTGCAGGCGGTATTTTTCATCCAACACCCAGTCATAATCCGCGTGCTTTACGCTGTTATAGCAGACCGCCGTAAATCTTTGCAGACATTGACAGCGTTTTCCCTCCGCCACATACTCCACAACAGCGCAGGGATAGGTGACCAGCCCCCTGCCGGAATCCATTCGGCGCCACTTATGTGACACCACCGTCCCCATAACACTCCCCGTATATCTGTATTTTCTCGTCTTATCCCAGATCAGAATCATGAGGGCAGCCAGACACATCAGAATGCCTGTCATCAGAATAAAAAAGCCCGCCTGACCATTCGTCATTTTTACCTCCCTGCCGCAACCTGCGCACCTGATAAACCCAAGATCCGCAGCCTGAATTTCTGCCCGGAAATCAATGGCTGTCCATCATTTTCCTGCAAATCTCCTGATATTCCAGAAACTCCCGGTTCTCCGGCTCCATCTGCAGCACATAACCAATCCGCCCGGAAAGAGACTGAAGAAAGGCATCTGCCTTCTCCGACGTCTCGCCGGCGTCTTCTCTTCCATTCAAAAGCCCGGCCATCCGCAGATGCTCTTCTACGCCGAATTTCCGGCAATAATACATTTCCTGACGGATCTTTCTACGGTACTGTGCGCTCGTCCGCGGCCGTTCATTCACCACCAGCCCGGTGACAGTCTGCTTCCTTCCCCGTCCGGCAATGACCGTTTTTCCCTCATTCAGTTCAAAGCCCATAGCCGCAAGAAAACCTCTGACCTTCCTGTAAACCTCCTTTGCGTCAAACCTGCCGGAAAAAGCCAGATCATCACAGTAGCGGGTATAGATAACTTTACGCTCTTCACACCATTTTCCAATATAATCATCAAAGGGCTTCATCACCAGATTGGAAATGGCCGGAGAGGTGGGCGCCCCCTGCGGGAGCCGGTCATGACAGCAGCACAGGTGGGTCAGAAGTCCCGCAGCCGCAGGCGGAAACAGGCTCTCCGGGAACGCCGCTCCATACACTCCGGGAAAGAGAATGCTGTCAAAAAAATTCCGGATATCCAGCTTTAACAGAATCTTATCCCTTTCCCCTCCCGCATGCGGCGCGGCATTATCAACGGGAGACAGTCCCCGCCTGTATGCACAGGCATGCCGGGAAACACTGCGTCCGTCCAGGCAGTGGTGCAGAATATTTCTCTGCACACCCTTTAACATCCCGTCCGGGACCAGGAGCCTGCGGCTTCCGCCGCCTTTCTTCGGAATCCTCGTTTCCCGATAATGCTGTTCCACATGGTTGCTCATGACATACAGCAGGGCGAGCTGTGCCTCCCCGCTCATGCGCTCCCGCATGGAGGCCGGAAGCAGATTCAGGGACAGGATGAATGCCTTCTCCTGTTCTTTTCCGCAATATTTCCAGAGTTCTCCACTCATTTTTCTCTCCAGTCCCATTCAAAAAAAAACAAAAAGCCCGTCCGACACAATACTCTGATTCTGCAGAATGCGCAGGGGTACAGCCGAAGGCGGAGACACAATCCGCGAAGCGGGTTGTGAGATGTACCTCGAAGCAGGCTGCGGTGCAGGCATGCCTGCCGCCTCCTGATATTCTCTCCCGACGGCGACTCGCTGCCGGGCCGGTTCTGCCAGCAGCAACGCTGCTTTCCGGTTTCTCTGTCGAACGGGCTTTCTATATTCTATATTAAAGATACCATAAAACAGGGACGAAAAAAACAGGTTCCGTCGCGTTATTCCGGAATCTTTTCATTTTTTCCTCCGAATTTTCTCATCAATTTCAGTTCTTCCTCATCATACGGAGTATAAAAAGTATCGAACAGGTCATGCTGCCAGCGGTTCAGCGGCAGTTCTCTGTGATTCCACAGCTCATCCCAGGGAAGAAAATGCTGAGATTTTCCTGCTACAAGTCCCCAGCTGTAGCTTCCGATCCCTTCTTCATAGTAAAAAGGAAGATTATCCTGAATAAAATTATCCTGCACCCGGTTCAGCCATTCTGTATTCATCATTGGCCTTCCTTCCTTTTTCAGCTGCGCCACGGTCCGTTTTACCCGTTCAAACTTTTCATATTGATGGAAGGTTATGATGTCCGACTCATCCAGCGCAAGGCGCTGAATGGGTTCCACATCCGCTTTTTCACTGATTCCATAATCCTCCGGATAGCTCCATACTCCGGCCGTAAGCGGCTGAATCGGATCCAGATCTCTGGCAAGGGAAAAGACCCGTTTGAGATAAGGAATACTCATATCATGCCGGTTGCTGTTGCCGGGTTCATTCCACAGATCCCATGCGTAGATCCTCTCATCCTTTCCGAAGCGTTTCAGAAGAGCTGTCAGATATTCCTCCTGAACACTTCTCCATTCCGGTTCATCCCAAAGGCACCAGCCCACCTTCTTCTGTTCGCCGGTAAAAGGATTATCCTTATGTCCTCCATGATGGCCGATATCATACTTCTGCCATCCATGAGATTTCTGAGGAGTAATCTCTGCGGGACGTCCAAATTCCACACAATCGTTAAAAATAACCGGCATCATTGTAATGCCTCTTTCCGCAAGCTCCTCCAGAAATCCCTCCATTCGGTCCAGGAACTTCTCCCGGTCGTAATACCAGACGGAAAAAGGAAGAAACATGCGCACTCCATTCAACCCGATCCCCTCCATCAGCTCAAATTCCCTGCGCACACTTTCGATCACTTCCGGATATGTGTCCTCCTGCCAAAGCTCAATCCCATGCAGAGTTATGGACGGGACATAGTTAATGCCCATCACCCAGGGACGCTTTTTGTACCATTCCCATGCCTGTTCCTCAGTCCAGCGTTCTCTCATTTCTTTTACCCTCCTTTTACCTGATATCCCTTCTTGCGGCGGCGTCAGTCTTTTCCGCCGCCGTTTTACCCCACTTTTTAATTGATCTCCTTTTACAGCATCGTCCTGCGCAGAGTCTCGCCGTCCATCGCACTCAGATAAGCGGGCGCGATATCAAATACGGTCTTACAGCCGCACTGGCCTTCCTTTGCCAGACGGTACGCGGCGCGGGCAAACGCGACGAGAACAGAAGAGGTGAAAGCCGGGTTGGAATCCAGCTTCAGGCTGTATTCGATCACGTTTCCGTACTCCTCATTCCAGCCTGTCTTTCCGGTGCGGATCACAAATCCTCCGTGCGGGATGCCGCTGTGATCGCGCTTCATTTCCTCAGCGCTGATGAAGTGCACCGTGGTATCATACTCGTCAAAATAGTTGGGCATGGTCTTGATCTCTTCCTCGATTCTGGCAAGATCCGCGCCCTCCTCGGCCACCACAAAGCACTCTCTTGTATGCTTTTCTCTGGTGGTCAGCTCCGGGTTCTCTCCCGCGCGCACTTTTCTAAGCGCATCTTCCACAGGGATGGTGTACTGTCTGGCATCTGCAACGCCCTTGATTCTTCTGACGGCATCGGAATGTCCCTGGCTGACGCCCTTGCCCCAGAAGGTATAGTCCTTACCGCAGGGAAGGATCGCGTTGGCATACAGACGGTTTAAGGAAAACATGCCGGGATCCCAGCCGCAGGAAATGATTCCCACCTTACCGTTCTTTTTCGCCGCTTCATCCACCGCCGCGAAATGCTCCGGAATCTTCGCATGGGTATCAAAGCTGTCGATCACATTGAAATACTGAACAAATTCCGGAGTCTGCACCGGAAGATCCGTAGCGCTTCCGCCACAGAGAATCATCACGTCGATTTCATCCTTCATTCCCGCCGCTTCTTCCACACGGCAGACCTTCACGCCTTCCGTCAAAATGGAAACCGTCGCGGGATCGCGTCTCGTGAACACTGCTGCAAGTTTCATGTCCGGATTCTGCTTAATGGCGCATTCCACGCCCTTTCCAAGGTTTCCGTAGCCCAGAATACCGATTCTGATCTGTTCGCTCATTCTGAATTTCCTCCTGTTCTGCCGCCACAGACGGCAATCAAATTATGAAAGAACGGCGGCAGCCGTTCTTTAGCACGGACCTCTGGTTCGCGCCTGCCTTCTTTTGGCCCGGACACGGTTCGTGCCAGCCGCCTTGTATGAAGCTGCCCTCATTCAGCGCCGTTTTCTGCAGCTCCAAGCGGTTTCATTTTTCGTGTTCCAGTATATAACAAAACCGACAGGAAGCCAATCCCTATTTCCTGCCGACTGCCGTTTGATGAGAAAACTTTTTCCTTTAGGTTTCCCCTGTTCGGATCATTCAGGCTGTATACTGGAAAAAGCCGGAATTTTATGTCACAATAATCATCAGAACAGGGATTTTTAAGTCCGGTCGGATTGCAAAATTTGTGAAGGCACTTGCTGAGAAAGGGAAATGCATAATTATGGAAATCAGAGAATATAGAACATACGGAGAAACGGACATTCTGAACCTTTACGCAAGCGTTGGGTGGACAGCTTATACCAGATCCCCCGAAGTATTACGCAAAGGATTTGAAAATTCGCTGCTGACACTGGCTGCGTACGAAGGAGAACGGCTTATCGGTATCATTCGGGCTGTAGGAGATGGCCACACCGTTATTTTCATACAGGATCTGCTGGTGCTTCCGGAAAATGTCAGAAACCGGATGCGTCGGTTTTATAAAAACCTGATAAGCCTGCGAAAAGGGGCTGTCGCATCAATTTAGTGCGACAGCCCCTTTTCGCATTTTATATATATTATATACTCAGTTAAAATACATCCCCAGATACTTCTTCGTATTCTCCACCATCTCATCAAACAGCTTTCTGGCGTCGGGCATGGAAAGATTCATGTTGGGATCCATCTGGAAAGCACGGAACGCCTGCTCCAGATCCCGGTCAAGGGCCGCCTGAACAATCAGCTCCTGGATGCCGCTCACACGGGAAACGAGAGGATAAATGGAATCCGGCAGAGAGCCCGCAAAAACGGGGCGCACGCTGTCCGCAGAAAAATGTGCATTGGTCTCCACCACGGCTCCGAGAGGAAGGTTCGGAATCTGTCCCAGGTTGGGAACATTCACATTCGTCACCAGATCGCGGAGTCCGAGAATCGCCCGCATTTGCTGCACGCCTTCCTCTCCCGTCTGGTTGATAACTGGCGCTTCCTCACCGGTATAGAGACGCTCGCTTCTGGCGAGCCGCTTCTTCAGATCCTCTTTTCTCCAGGCTACGGTAGTCAGGCCGAAGCACCAGCTTTTCACGGTCTCCGGATCCTTCAGGTACCAGCTTCCCGGACAAAACTCTGCCAGATGCCGGTCTCCCGCTGCCGCAATTGCGCCGAAGCGACGGAACAGGTCCATCTTCACCCGCTCCCTGCTGGAAAAGGAGTTGTTCATCCAGTTATCGTCCGCCTTCTCTGAAAATCCCGTCTCTGCATATTTTTCACAGAACTTCGCATAAAGCGGGAACAGATCGATATTCCTGTATTTTGCCTCGGTGAGCCAGGTGAAGTGATTTACACCCACCACGTTTACGCGGATTTCCTCCCGCCCGGCGTCTTCGATTCCCAGCATGTCCTTTAACACCAGCGCCAGCAGCTTCTGGGTACCGAATACCTCATGGCAGCAGCCGAAGGCCCTGATCTTCGGGAAAACCCGGTACAGGGTCCGGACACAGACCGTCATCGGGTTTGTGTAGTTAATGACCCAGGCTTTCGGACAGAAATCCCGGATCGCCGCTGCAATCTCTTCAAACATGGGGATGGTGCGCAGCGCACGGATCAGGCCGCCGGGGCCTGCCGTATCTCCCACCGACTGATAAATGCCGTATTTTTCCGGCGCATGTACATCGCTTTCCATCTCGTCAAAGGTCCCCGGCAGAATGGAGATCACTACGAAGTCCGCTCCTGTCAACGCTTCCTGCAGAGTATCTACCGCCTTATAATCCCACGCGGAACGACAGTCCGGCAGCTCCTTCATCCGGTTTCCGATGACCTCGTTCTTTGCCGCCGCCTCCCTGTCAATATCGTACAGCGCGACGGTTCCATTCATATCATCCACCGCCGCCAGATCGCTCATCAGGCCCCAGGCCCAGCCTCTGGAGCCTCCGCCGATATAGGCAATTTTCACATCCTCCACCCGATTTCCCACGTATCTCATTTCCTCTTCCTTTCCGCCGCCGCAGGCGGCATTTTAATCAACGCTCCCTGATTCCGTTTTCTCCGGTTTTCGTTTTCATCGTATCATGCAATATATGAATTTAACAGTCAAAATCCTGCTTTTTTATGCGATAATCATTTATATATTGCTCTCTTCATTTTTCTCTGTTATACTCACTGCAAAAGAGGCCATCATTTTTCAGTCCGGAGAAGAGAAAGGGAAAACGGGAAAATGAAACATACAGAATATGTCCCCTATGCCGGGTTTGGTGTGGAATATGTCCGCAATCCGCAGAAAATGAATATGAAAATGCAGCATTACCACGATTCCTATGAGCTGTATCTGCAGACTGCCGGAGAGCGTACCCTTCTGCTGAACGATCTGCGTTATACGCTCCGCCCCGGCGATCTGTATTTTCTGAAGCCGTTTGAGCTGCATTATACAAAAAGCTATGAATCTTCTTATTATGAGCGCTATCTCATGAATATCCCCGCTTCCTGCCTGTCTCCGATTCTGACGGAAAGCGAAGCGGCTGCCCTGTTTGGATCGCTGGATTCCTGTGTTCTGCATCTGGATGAAAAACAAACGGCTGAGATTCTGGACTGTTTTCGAAAAGCGGAATACTATGAACACAGAAAGGGCTTTCTCACAGAAAAGCTGCTCTGCTCCACCGTACTCCAAACGCTTGTTTTTATCTCCGAGCTGTTAAAACAGGAAGAAATCTCGGAGGGACTTTCTGCTGAGCGCATTCCGGAGGAAATCGTTTCCGCCATCCGTTATATCAACCGTCATTACAGCGAGTTCGTCAGTCTGGAACAGGCCGCCGAACGCGTTCACATGAGCCGGTATCATTTCTGCCGCATTTTTCACAGCGCCACCGGAGCGACCTTTCTGGAATACCTGTACAACGTCCGTCTGGCAAAAGCGCACCAGCTTCTTCTCGGGAGCGATCTGAGCCTGAGTGAAATAGCCGCCCGCTGCGGTTTCTCTTCCACATCGCATCTGACCCGGATTTTCAAAAATGCCTATGGTATGCCTCCCAGGGAATTCAGAAAAAGAGCGGGCACCCTTTCCGGAGCCTGAAAGGCCGATGTTTTCTGTCTCAGCCCTTCTCTGCGTATTTCACCGTTTTATAAACGGTCACTCCCATCTCAATCAAGATACAGGCCCAGATCACCAGCAGCACAATGGTTTCCAGCCTGCCGGTTCCATACAGGATCAGCAGATCTCCTTTCGTACCCTGCCAGCCGAACTCCTGCCTCAGCTCCTCTACAAAAGAAGGGTTGAAAAAAGGAAGCGCCTTCAGCATAATCCAGGCAAATACCGCCTGAACCGCCCCGCTGACCAGACAGACGATCAGAACCGTCTGGCAGTAACGCCCGCAGACCAGCCGCACCACATCATCCGCAAATCCCGCCGCAAGAGCGATCAGAAGGACCGGCAGAATGATGTTCCACCGTTCCAGATTAACAATGGGAATGGTGCGGATGAATGTGCCGTTCTCAAAAACATAGGCTCCAAACAGCCACGGTGCAAAAATCATCAGTCCCGCAAGCAGTGCCTCAAAAACCAGATTCACCGCTTCATCCGATCGTTTTATCACCGCTTTGGAATCCGGTATCGGCGGAAGCAGCGCAGGAATCCAGTTTCTTCGTTCCATGCCGTATTTTTCCGATGTCCCGAATTCCTTCCTGAAATCTATCCGGATTTTCCTTCTTTCCAGAATCATGAACAGGATCGTCACCGCCCCCACCGCGCTGACAGCCCCCATCACCGCACTGGAAACGACCTCCGTCAGGATCCGCATTCCATCCCCCTGAAGCAGACCCTGCACCACTCCGGAGATGACCACAGAAAGCGCCACTGCAGCCAGCACGATTTTCAATAGCCATCTGTAATCCTCAGAATATTCCGGCCCGATCACCCAGGCCGGCTCCTCCCGGTACTTTCCTGCAAAAACCGCCGGATCCCCAAGCTCCTTCAGCGCTTCCTCCATTCCCTTCTGCTCCGCCATGTCCGTAATCAGCTCCTCCAGCTCCCTTGCGGTCTCTTCCCGCTGGTCCTTCGCAAGCCTCCTTACCACCTGGTAAATATATCGCTGCATCAGCTCTCTGTCCGCTTCCGTCATATCCTCACTCCTCCCGCAGCAGCCCGTTCATGGTTTCGGAAACCGCAGACCACTGCTTCTTCATTTCTTCATACATAAAATCTCCAAGTACCGTACGGCGATAGTATTTTCTCGGCTTCGCCTCCTGCGTATCCCACTCGCTCTTCAGCAGCCCCTGCTTCTCCAGCCTCCGCAGAAGCGGATACAGGGTGTTCGCCTCGATTTCCACGCCCTTCTCCTCCAGGCTCTGCACTAGTGCATATCCATACTTTGGCTCCTTCATCTGGCTCAGTACGCTGAGAATCAGCGTTCCCCTTCGCAGTTCCTGTCTGAGATTTTCAGCAGATCTTTTTCTTCACCCACGTCAGTTGTACCTCCTGGATTTATTATAATGTGCGATACACAGTATAGTCAACATAAAAATATTTTACTATAAAAAACAGCGGCTTAACCACCGCTTATATCGTCTGTTGTTCCCGTTCCTTACGGTAAGGTCTGCGCAGTAAATGCGCAGACCTGCCCGAACGGTTAAGTGTTCTCACGTATAAAACTGCGCCTGCATCTCAAACAGCTCCGCATAAGCGCCTTTCTTCCTCATCAGCTCCTCATGGGTGCCCCGCTCCACGATCCGTCCGCCAGCGAACACCGCGATCTCATCGCAGAACCGGGTGCTGGAAAGCCTGTGGGAAATATAAACGGCGGTCTTTCCTTCCGTCAGCTCATTGAAATGCCGATACAGTTCAAACTCGGCCCGGGGATCCAGCGCCGCCGTCGGTTCGTCCAGCACCACGATGGGAGCGTCCTTATACAGAGCGCGTGCCAGCGCAATCCGCTGTCCTTCTCCGCCGGATGGCTCAAATCCGGTTTCATCAAAATTTTTATATACTGCCGTATGGATTCCTCGGGGCAGACTGTCCAGTTTTTCTCCAAAGCCCGCGCGGCGCAGGACATCTTCTACCTTTCCTTCATCCGCCGGACGGGCGAGTGTCACATTTTCCTCCAGTGAAAGGGAGAAGAGCCGGTAATCCTGAAAGACTGCCGAAAAAGCCGACATATAGCTGTCATAATCGTATTCCTGTATCGGAATGCCGTCCATCCGGATTTCTCCCTCCGTAGGATCATACAGCCTCGTGAGGAGCTTTACGAAGGTGGTTTTGCCTGCCCCGTTTTCCCCCACAACAGCCAGCTTCATCCCGAGGTTTAATGTCAGGCTCACATCCCGCAGTGCCCAGGTATCGCTTCCGGAATAGCGGAATCCCACGTTTCTGAATTCGATCACGTGCTCTCCCTTCGGAAGGATTCTTTTCTTTCTCTCTTCCCCGGCAGAAGCATCCTCATTCCGGCCATCGCCATCTCCGCGGAGTCTGGCAGGCACGGACAGATACTCATCCAGCCGGTCATAAAACCGGTCGTAAACCCGGATCTCCGTCAGATTATCCAGAACGGTGCGCAGTGCGGAGGCAAATGTCGTTACGGCACTGACATACATGGTAAACGAACCCACAGAAATTCTTCCCTGCATGGTCCGCAGAATAAGCCAGGCGTAAGCTACGCACTGCTGCAGAAACGTACAGCCGGATCCAATCAGACCGGAACGGATGTAACCATCATTCTGCTGTTTCTGGTTATCGTTTACGCGGGTAAAAAACGCCCGCTCCCGTTTCAGCAGCCAGTCTCCCATGGCATTCAGCCGGATTTCCTTCCCATAGTCAAAGTTCTCAAACAGCCTGGCATAGTACATCCAGCCCCTCTGATCCGCACTGATCTGCTCCGTCAGCTTTGCCGCCTGCTCCTTTGCGCGCCCTTCCGCGAGCGTCCCGACTCCGGTCAGGACAAAAAAGATCAGAACAACCCGCACGTCCAGCGTGGCAATAATCGCCGCGACCCCTGCGAGAGTAAACACCTGACCAACGATATTCAGCGCGCTGTCCAGCAGATAACCGAAGCCGTGCCAGTCAGAGTACAGAAATTTTTTCGCTTTTTCCTGCATATCCAGAAAATCCGGATTTTCCAGCTGCTCCAGATCCGCCCGGGCAAGCCTCCGGTGCAGCTCGCTTTCAAATTCTGCCGCCACCCGGCAGCGTCTGGTAAAGCCGTCCATGCTGAAAAATACGGAAAGCCCTCCGGCGATGAGCGTATAGCCTGCCAGCACCCCCACATAAAGCATCAGCATCTGCGGTCTCGCTTCCCCCATCAGCTCATCTATGATATACTTGGGAGCCAGCGCCGCGATCACCGGAATCATGGAATTGACAAACTGATAGAGAACCATCCAGAGTATATAACATTTATCATACTTCCATCCCTGTCTCACAAAAAAGATCAAGCCTTTAAACATAGATTTTTCCTCCTGATTTGATGTTTTTTCACACGAAAAAAGCTGTAAAGGCAACATCAAACCAGAGGGTCGCCCGCTGTCCTTTCCGGACGGCCCCCGTCAGAAAAAATCTGTGTCTGACGCTGCTTTACAGCTCAGTGAAAATAAAAGGCTTGAAAGCGTAATTTTTAAACATGTTTTTTTCCTTTCTCTGTCAGTTTTGCCTGATCAATCATGCGAAAGCTTTCGCATGTCATTTCTGCAATTCTTCCCTTATGCATATGTCCGCTTGCCGGACCGAATCTTCCCAGTGATCTGTTCAGCTGATCCGCCGCCCTTTGCACCTCCTCCGCGTCCGGCGGCAGGGATTCTTCACTGCGTACTGAAGAACTGCTTCCGCTCCTCTTACGCCCTGAAACTCCCCTTCGTCCACCAGCGTCTGGCCGTAATCAAAAAGAATCATCTTTGGCTTCTGCATCCGTTTTTCCTTCTCACCCCAGAATAAATTTTCTCATCCGCTGCGGCTTCGCCTGTGGATTCAGCTTCCGGATCTGCGCCTCCAGTCTCCGGTATGCTTCGTCAGGATCGGTTTTTTCCGCCTCTCTCATCACTTCTTCTTCCCAGAAATCCTATGTCAGGCAGAATACGGAAGAAAACCAGCCATATTCCTCCCCTTTTCCGGAGACCTTTCTGGCCTGTCCGCAGATGGAGATATAAAATCCGGCCTGAAGCTGCACCAGCGCCCGTTCAAAAGCGGACGCGTATTCCTTCCCGGCAAATCCGCCATATTGTCTCAGCAAATGTGCGGGAAGTTCCCTGTATTCCTGAAGCAGGCGGCCAGCGTGAATATGCCGCCGTCCCGATCCCCTCCCATGATGAACCCGGCCTCTCGGAGATCCTGTACAAAATCGTCAAAACTGCGGATGGTTTTCATCTCGTCTTCACCTCCATGCCGAAACATTTTATACCGGGACATGCACGCCGGAACAGTCACTCTTCCCTCCATCTCACCGTAATCCGATCATCTTTCTGAAGTGAAAGCTCCTCAAATACAAGGGTGCCTCCCTTCTGCCTTGCCGGAATCTGTTTTCCGTTCAGGCGGATTCCCTCCGCCGACTTTCCCTTCGGAGGGTAAAACTCCCGCAGGGAAAGTCCGCCATAAAGAATCGTAATCTCTGTTTCTTCCTCTGTGACCTTCACCCGCCCCCAGGCCTTCTGGAAGCTCCAGAAGCTGCGGAATTCTTTCTGCTCTTCTGCCACATTTCCCGAATCCTCTTTTAGGGCTGTCTCCGTTTTATCTGCTTCTGCGGGTTCATCCATATTCTCCAGATCCATGGGGGCAAAGCCCATTCCCTTTCTGACACCATCCCAGGAAAAACCGGAAATGGCCGGAAGGAGGCTGTAGCTGGCCATGCTTCTGGCGTAATTGCTTCCGCATTCCATCTCGTTCCAGGGATTTCTCCGGTATCCGTCATACCGCTCCCGGATTGCCTTTACGATGGAAAGCCCTTCCTTTTTCAGTCCGGCAAGAAGCATGTGACAGGCCGCCTGATACTCGAATCCGGTCATGCACTCCGTAGAGTAAGTGAGCGGGATCTTCGGCTTTCCGCCCTGCGGCCAGGTACAGATCAGAAGCCCCTTCTCATCGTCCACCGCAAAATTCCGCCAGAGGTTTTCCACCTCCTGCATACTTTTAAAATTATTCCGGTACAGACTGGACAGAGACGTTTTTACCTGCGCTTCGTCGTAAATCTCTCCCAGCCCGCATAATGCGGCATGCCAGCAGGCCGTCATCTGGTCGATCGCGCAGCCTGAGCCGATCTGATATTTGATTTCTCCCGCTTCTTCGTTCCAGTAGGCCTTCTCCAGCTCAGCCCCGTATCCGGAAAGAAGCGTCTGATCCGTAAGATCAATCCGCTGCCCGTAATAGCTTCCGTTGAACAGATGCCGATCCGCCCACGCCTTCCCTCTTTCAAACATTTCCATATATTGTTCGGCATCCTGATTCTCTCCCAGATGGGCCGCCATTTCTGCCGCGGCTTTCAGAGCCGCCAGATAAAAACCGGTCAGCCAGGAATTGGGACCGAACAGCTCCATATCCAGCGTGTGGTGCTGCCTTCCGCGGATCACACCGGTTTTTTCCGGATCCCAGCGGTTCGGATTTTTGTCGGACCAGGCATACTCCAGGCTCTTCTTCACACCGGGCCATAGCCTGACAAGCCAGGCGTCGTCTCCAGAAAATTTCCATTCCCGATAAACCTTTATCACGCCTCCCATCTGTCCGTCCACGCAGGACAGAAAGCTCCACGGCTCTCTTCCAGGAGGCAGCTGAAGCCGGAAGCTCATCCGCCCGTCCGCGTGCTGGTTGTATTTATAATCCGCTTCCCGCATGCTTCTCTCCAGATCAGGGAAAAGAAACGGCAGCGCATAGGCATAATTCCAGACATGCGTACAGCTCCCCTCGCAGCTTCCCACGTTTTCCAGGCAGCCCTCAAAGCCATAAAATGTACCGTCCGTCAGTCTGAGCACTGTGGGCGATTTCAGCACGGAAAGATTGGCGGAAACCGCATCGATCACCGCCTCCGGCAGAGTGGATTGATGCAGAGTCTCCGTAAAAAGACGTGTCTGCGCTTCCAGCCTGTCCCAATGCTCCATACAATAGCGGGCGGACGCATCGGAATCCGGGAAAATCGTGGCATAGTAATTCTTCCACCAGGTCTTCTTTCCCTCCGGTTCCGGATTCCAGAAATTATACATCTCCGGGAAACTCCAGCTTACCAGGAAACGCAGTGTCTTCCTCTCCCCGGGCTGAAGCGTGATCCGTTCCGCCAGGTCAGCCGTGTCCTCCGTACTCTGTACCGGGTCGGGTCCCTCCCCGTAATGCCGGTTCACAAAACCGCCCGGCCTTTTAAAGTCCTCCCAGAACATCTCCACGCCGTCCTGCCAGCCGCCGCGATACCAGTATTCCTGCCAGCTGCACTCCCCGCCGGCGGCAGCAATCGTCACATTCCCACGCTTCAGTTCGTCTCTGTCATTCTCTCCCGAAATCACGATCCTGTTAAACACACCGCCCCGATGCTCATGCCTGGATCTTCCCATGCTGAAGGGGCTCCCCCAGAAGCAGCATACCGTATAATCCGTCTCCTTCTCCGTGTTGTTTTCAATTACAAAGGAAAAAAATGCGGCTGGAAGAGAAGAATCCTCCGAATTCATCGGGATGAACGGATTGAACGCGGTCATTTCCACGTTCCCCGGAAACCGTTCATCCTGAAATTTCAGCCTTGCCATCGGGAACTCCCCGTCAAAAATGACAGACCGGAAATGCGGCCAGCCCGCCAGTGTCTTATCGAGCGGTCCGCAGCCAAATCCGATGTTTCCTCCTTCCACTCCCTGCGGCCTCTCTCCCATAAGCGGAATCTCCGCCTCCCCCGTCAACGACCGGGCATCCAGCAGCTTTCCCTCCCGCTCCGCTTTTACGACAAAGCCGGTAAATCCGTTCAGGCTTCTCTTATTCGGCCGGTTATAGATTTCAAAATCCCGCAGCCTTCCGTTTCCCGCAAGCCCTATACAGCCAGTCCCGATTCCTCCCAGCGGGAAGGAAATCTGATACAGTCTTTTCCCGTCGTATTTCATCTGTTTTCCCCCTGCTTTTTATATTATTACTGCCATATCCTGGCGTCCATCAGCCTTTTCCCATTTTCCGCTTCAATATCCCCTCCGCCCGGTCAATGAGTACCTCTGCCGCCAGCGCATGCTCCTTCTTTCCGGGATGGTTCTCCGATCCCACCCAAAGCGGATTGGTGGCGGGAAGAAGCAGGAAATCCGCTTTCTCATCCCCGCTTTCCTCCCGGTATTCCCGGACCGCTGTTTCCAGATAGGGCGCCATCCTGTGCTCACACATACCGTACACCCAGAGGAGATAAGCGTCCGGATTCAGCCGCCGAAGCTTTCTCAGGAAATCCTTTACCGATGCCTCAAAGCGGAGGGCGGACTGCTCCTCCAGACCTCCGCAGGGGCGGGAAACCATCCGGTGTGAACTCCCGTCCTGCGGATCCACCCAGGCCGGACGGTCAACGGCGAAGCCGTCGTTGCTTCCCAGGTTGACCACCACCAGATCAGGCTGCCAGGCCGAAAAATCATTCCGCTCAAAGGCGCCCAGCTCCCGGTTATGATCTCCGGTCAGAACACCGCAGATCTGCTCATAGTATCTGGGCATGATCTGGATGAAATCATTGTAACAGGAGCAGTGCGCGCCCCAGCCGCACTGAGCCAGAATGCGGAAATCCGCCTTAAAATGCTCCGCTGTAAGCAGGGCATAATTGCCGTCCAGGCCGTAGACCGCAGGCCCCGCCCCTACAAGGCAAGGCGCGCCCGCCAGTCCTACTCCGGCGCTCAGGCTGTCCCCCACGAACTCGATCCGGCAGGCTCCGTCCGGAATAGGATACAGCTTTCCATCACAGTCCAGACCGTGCACCAGGAGGCAGCGCTTTTCATCCTCCCGCATGGGCTGTACCTCCTTCAGCAGCCTTACCCTGCGCATCGTACCTGCCGGAAATCCCCGGAAGGCACACAGACGGCTTCTTCCCTTCGGAACGATCAGGCGCTGCAGACAGAAACCGTCCACCTCTATGCGCACCCATTCCTCCATGGATTCATAATCGGATTCCAGCTCAAACCACAGCTCGCCTCCATCCGTCAGGAACTCCAGACCGCTGGCCGTCCAGAACAGCGGAAGAGGATTTCCCGTCCGGGTCCTTCCCAGAATATGTATTTCAGGCTCAGTGGGCTGATAATGTCTCATTTTCCGTTTTTCCTTTCATACCTTCATGTATTCGAAATTCTGTTCTGATTATAATTCATATTTCCGGTTCCGTCCACCTGTTCATGGGAATTGCATGGCTTTCATTCCCTCTGTCTGTCAGAAAAATAACAATATCAGCATTATTATTGTAAAATCTCAGAAAAATATTTCTCTCTTTTGCACAAAAGGCTGTCCTTTTTATCGTTTTTGTGGTACAATTTCAACATCACCATTTATTATGAACCAGGGGGATATCATTATGGCCAAAGAAATGATAGCAATGCTTCTTGCCGGCGGCCAGGGATCACGTCTCTATGCCCTGACCCAGAAGCTGGCAAAACCCGCAGTTCCCTTCGGCGGAAAGTATCGGATTATCGACTTTCCTCTGTCCAACTGCGTTAACTCCGGTATTGATACGGTCGGCGTACTGACTCAGTATCAGCCGCTGGTGCTCAATGAATACATCGGAAACGGACAACCCTGGGATCTGGACCGCCTGCATGGAGGCGTCCATATCCTGCAGCCCTATCAGCAGGCATCCGGCTCCGACTGGTACAAGGGCACGGCAAACGCGATTTATCAGAACATTCCTTTTATCGAACGGTACAATCCGCAGTACGTGATCATCCTTTCCGGAGATCAGATCTGCAAACAGGATTACAGCGATTTTCTCCGATTCCATAAGGAGAAAAACGCGGAGTTCAGCGTTGCCGTCATGGAGGTGCCGTGGGAAGAGGCTTCCCGCTTCGGCCTCATGGTTGCGGATGAAAACGACCGGATCACTGAATTCCAGGAGAAGCCGAAGGAGCCCAAATCCAATCTGGCTTCCATGGGAATCTATATTTTCAACTGGGATATCCTGAAGAGATATCTGATTGAGGACGAGGCCGATCCGGAATCAGAAAATGACTTCGGCAATAATATTATCCCCAATCTTCTTCGTGACGGCCGCAGCATGTACGCCTACCGCTTCAATGGCTACTGGAAGGATGTGGGAACCATCGCTTCCCTCTGGGAGGCAAACATGGAGGTTCTTGATCCGGAGCACAGCGGCATCAATCTGTTTGACAGCGACTGGAAAATCTACAGCCGCAACAGCGGTATGACCGGCCACAAGATCTGCCGCGGCGCCGTGGTGGAAAATTCCATGATTACGGACGGCTGCCATGTGGAAGGAAGCGTAAAGCATTCCATCCTGTTTGCGGGCGTTCGTGTGGAAAAGGGTGCAAAGGTGGAGGACGCTGTGGTCATGGGCGGTACGGTCATAAAGGCCGGTGCCGTGGTGGAGCACTGCATCGTTGCCGAGAATGTGGTGATCGGAGAGAACGCTGTGGTCGGCGCCATGCCTTCAGAAAATGAAAACGGCGTAGCTACGGTGGGATCCGGCGTTTATATCGGAGACGGCGCCAAAATCGGCCCTCATGCCATGGTGAATAATAATGTAAAAGGCGGTGAAGAACAATGGTAAATTCCAACGCAGATGCACTGGGCATCATTTTCCCGAACAGCTATGATTCTCTGGTACCCGAGCTGGTCACGGAACGGCTGATGGCCTCGATTCCGTTTGCCAGCCGATACCGCATGGTGGATTTCATTCTGTCCAGCATGGTAAACTGCGGCATTGGAAACGTTTCCATCATCGTCCGCAGAAACTATCATTCCCTGATGGACCATCTCGGCTCCGGCCGTGAATGGGATCTGACCCGCAAAAACGGCGGTCTGCATATTTTTCCGCCCTATTCGGACAAGACCGTTAAGATCTACAGCGGCCGTGTGGAGGCGCTGGCAAGCGTAGTCGGTTTCCTCAGAGATCAGAAGGAAAAATATGTGGTAATGGCGGATGCAAATATTGCCGTCAATTTTGATTTTAACGCACTGATTGACTCTCATATCAGGAGCGGCGCAGATGTCACGGTGGCCTATTCCAGTGAACCCATACCGGACGTCGCCATGAATTCCTCCGCTCTTCGCAAGGAGATGTATTATACGCTGGAGATGGACGAGGACGGAAAGGTGAATCAGATCCTCATCAATCCTCAAAAGGAAGGCAATCAGAATTTCTGCATGAATATCTACATCATGGAACGGGAGCTCCTGATCAGCTGGATTGAAAAGGCGTTTATGCGCGGGGACATCTATTTTGAGCGTGATATCCTTGCCCGTTCTCTGGACAGACTGAATATAAGAGGATTTAAGTTTGACGGATATATCGCGCGCATCTGCGACATGAAGAGCTATTTTGACGAGAATATGAAGCTTCTGGATGAGAACAACCTGAACGCTCTGTTCTCGGCCAATCCCGTTTACACCAAGATCCGTGACGATAACCCGACCCGTTACATCAACGGTTCCAGTGCGGAGAATATCATGGCCGCTGATGGCTGCGTCATCGAAGGAGAGGTGGAAAACAGCGTTCTCTTCAGAGGTGTGAAGATCGGCAAGGGCGCCAGGGTGAAGAACTGTGTTCTGATGCAGGATACCGTGGTGGAAGACGGTGCCAATCTGGAATACATCGTTACCGACAAGGATGTCACCATTACCGCAGGAAAAGAGCTGCGCGGAACCGACAGCCTTCCGGTCTATGTGGCGAAGTATCAGGTCGTATAAAGCAGTAAAACGCATAAGAAGTATTTTTAATCGGATAGGGGAAGTGCTTTCCCCTATCCGATTTTGCCGTTCAAAGCTCCAGCCCTTCGATGACTTTTTTCAGCGTATTCGCGGAGTCCTTCAGCTTCGCCTCTTCCTCTCCATTCAGGGAAATGGGCACCCGTGTCTCAACGCCGTCCTTTCCCACGATGGCGGGCATGCTCAGAGCCACGTCGCTGATTCCATATTCCCCGTGCATCATGGAGGAAATGGGAAGAATGGATTTCTCATCCCGCACGATGGCTTCGCAGATCCGCTTCACGGACATGGCGATGCCGTAATAGGTAGCATGCTTCTTCGCAATGATTTCATAGGCGCTGTTCTTCACCTCTTCAGCAATCCTGCGGGTGGCCGCCTCATGCTCAAAATGTCCCCGCATCTCGCAGAAGCGGTTAAGCGGAATTCCGGATACGTTCGCGCTGCTGAACACGGCGATCTCACTGTCCCCATGCTCTCCGATGATGAAGGCGTGCACGCTTCTGCTGTCCACAGAGAGATGCTCTCCCAGGCGGTATTTCAGTCTGGCTGTGTCCAGAACGGTTCCGGAACCGATTACCCGGTTTTCCGGCATACCGCTCAGCTTCAGTGCTGTATATGTCAGGATATCCACCGGATTCGCCACGATCAGAAGAATTCCCTGATAGTCCCTTTTTGCGATCTCAGGAATGATGCTTTTAAAAATGCTCACATTCTTATGCACCAGATCCAGCCGGGTTTCCTTCGGCTTCTGACTGGCTCCCGCAGTCACAATGATCACGGCGGAATCCGTAATATCATCATAGCTTCCCGCATAAATCTTCATCTGCCGGGCGAAGGGAATGCCGTGGGCAATGTCCAGCGCTTCCCCTTCCGCCTTCTCCCGGTTCGCATCGATCAGAACCAGCTCGGAAAAAAGGCCGCTCTGCATCAGGCTGAAAGCCGATGCAGATCCCACAAAGCCGCAGCCGATGATGGCCGCCTTTCTGTTATTAATCACCTGTTTCATATCGTCTCCTTCCCGCCGCACCTGCGGCAAAGCCGTTTTTTCTTCTATTTTCTTTTATCCTTATGCCTGTATCAGCTTCTCGTTTTCTATATCCTACCATATTACTGGGAATTGGCAAGCAGAAAAAACCCGGAATAACACAGTATTATTCTCCTTTTCTTGTGTTTTTCCGGGTTTTCTTCCGTTTTTTCTTAATCAATAATAATTATCATTATCTATTTAATTCATCCCGACAGCCTTTAGTTTGAGTTATCCTGACGGCTCTTTATATTCTGACCAGATGAATCTGCCATGCGCAGTAATCTCCCTTTGCAGGTGGAATGGGCAGGCCCGCATGCATCAGAGCCGCGCCGCTTAAGACCATTTCCTCTTTTTGGCCCACCAGGCTGAGGCGGTAGGAGGCCTCTTCTTCCAGACCGCGAAGCTTCACATAGACGGGCACGGGATTCGCCTGCACGTGGTGGTATACCGCGCTCACCAGCGCCTCGGAAGCATCGGGCGCCGCCGTCTCCCATACCGTGCAACTTCCGGAAAGGGGGCTGGTCAGACGGTAATAGTCGCCGTACTGGATGCAGTCATAGAACTCCTTAAAGGTCCGGATCTGTCCGCTGATCTCTTTCTTTTCCTCATCCGTCAGCTTATTCAGGTCAAGCTCATAGCCGAAGGTGCCGGACATAGCCACGCAGCCTCTGGTGGAAAGGGGCGTCACCCGCCCGGTCTGATGGTTGGGCACCGCAGACACATGAGCGCCCATGGCGCTGACCGGATAGCCGAAGGAGGTGCCGTACTGAATCTGCAGGCGCTCGATGGCGTCCGTATCATCGCTGCACCAGATCTGCGGCGTATAGTAAAGCATGCCCGCGTCAAAACGTCCGCCTCCGCCGCTGCAGCCCTCGAAGAGAACCTGCGGGAAGTCCCTGGTCAGCGTCTCCAGAACCCGGTACAGGCCCAGAATGAAGCGGTGCGCCATCTCTCCCTGTCTGTCCGCCGGCAGGGCATGGCTGTATTTATCACAGATGCTCCGGTTGAAGTCCCATTTCACATAGGTGATGGGCGCGCTCTGCAGCACGTCGGAAATACGCCCGATCAGATAATCCTGCACATCTTCTCTGGAAAAATCAAGGATGAGCTGGTTGCGGCTGAGCACCGGGTTCCTTCCGGGCGCCGCCACCGCCCATTCGGGATGGGCCCGGTACAGGTCGCTGTCAATGGAAATGCATTCCGGCTCGAACCAGATGCCGAACCGAAGGCCCAGCGCCGTGATGCGCTCTCCCAGCTCCTTCAGGGTGCAGCCCAGCTTTTTCTCATTGGGATACCAGTCTCCCAGGCCGGAATTGTCGCCGTCACGCTTTCCAAACCAGCCGTCGTCCATGACGAAGAGCTCGATTCCCAGCGCCGCCGCGTCCTTCGCGATGTCCACCAGCTTGTCCCCGGTGAAGTCAAAATAGGTCCCCTCCCAGTTATTGATCAGCACGGGTCTGCGGCTGTGCTTCCACTGACCGCGGCAGATATGATCGCGGATCAGCCTGTGGAAGATCCGGCTGACGCCGCCCTGTCCCTGTCCGCTGTAGGCCATCAACACCTCCGGCGCGGTGAAACTCTCACCGGGCTCCAGCTTCCAGGCAAAATCATCCGGATGAATGCCGCAGATCAGCCTGGTCTGGTCCATCTGATCCTTTTCCGCCTCCATCAGAAATTCTCCGCTGTAAACAAAGGAAAAGCCGTAGCAGTCCCCCATCTCCTCATCCGTATTCTTTCCACAGACCATCACAAAAGGATTGTAATGATGGCTGGATGCGCCGCGCACGCTTCCGATGGACTGCACGCCGTGAGCGATCCCGGTTCTCTGAAGATTTCTCTCCATCGCATGTCTGCCGTGAAAGGTGAGCCAGTCATATTCTCCCGCCTGCCAGTCCAGGCAGAGGCTGGAAGCTTTCAGAAGGGTCACGCCCTGCTTTCCGTCATTGATGATCTGCGCCGCCCGGGTGATCACATCCAGCTCTTCAAATACGCCGTAATACAGGCGTACCGCCACGCCGCTCTCTTCATCCTTCAGTTCCACCGTCAGCGTTTCCGCCTCCTCCGGCGTTCCGTATGCCGCAGGAAGGCCGGGCAGGTCATATTTTCCCTTTTCGATGCTGTGTCCCGCATAACGCAGGGAGACCACCCTGCTTCCGTCCGCGTTTTCCACCTTCAGCGCGCTGATCCGATAGTCCCCCGTTCCGAAGCAGGAATATTCCTGCGGGAAGGTATCCAGCGAATAGGTCCGGTCCGTGCCGCCCATGGAGAAGGGATTTCCGGAAAATCCCCTGTCTCCTCTTGTAATCAGGCAGGACAGATCCGTATTGTCTGTCTTTTCTCCGTAATACGTGTGAAGCAGAACCCCCTGTTCGTCCGCCTTCATCTGATAGGTGCTGTGTCTGGTCTGCAGAGTGAAAACCCTGCCGTTTTCCTCAAAAAAGATTCCCATTTTCGTTTTCCTTTCTGCCGCCGGGGCGGCATTCCGGCGCGAAGCAAAGGAACGCGCCCCATCCTTTCATGGTTTTCGTCTTTCTCTTTCTCAGCATACCATAAAGCGTTCCGCCCAACAATCCAAAAAATGAACACTTCATAACAGAAAAAAACGGAGTGCTTTCTCTGCACTCCGCTCTTTTCCGGCGCCGGATCTGCCGGACGTTCATTCCCGGATCAAATACTGTCCCAGCGCGGTCAGAAGGCTGCTTTCCTCTCCCTTCGGGTCCACCAGCTTCAGCTCCAGCGGCTTTTTGGTTCCCAGGGCGCAGACGCCCAGAATGGATTTGGCGTCCACCGTATAGCTTCCTGCCGCCAGATCATAGTCCCCGCTGAATTTCCGGATGATGTTCACGAATTTCCATACCTCGTCCGCATTGTTGAGATAAATTTTTACCGATTTGACAGGTTCCATAGTTTCCCCTTTCTGTTCCACAGCTGACGCTGTGTCTTCTGGTAAAAAGTATTTCCAGTCTTTTCCTTTTTAGTCAGGGGAAACGGTCTTCTGTTCTTTTCAGACAGCGTATCCGTTTACAGGGCTCTTTTAATCAGCTCCACGCAGGTATCGTACCCGAGCTGGGAACTGTTCAGGCACAGATCATAGTTCATCGGGTCTCCCCATTCCTTATTCACATACTGCCTGCAATAGTCGCGGCGCTGCTTATCCTTCATGCGGATATAACGGTCCGCCTCCGCCAGGGAGACCTGGTCCACCCGGTTTGCCCGTTCCCGCCTGTCATCCATATCGGAAGCATAGATGAACACATTCAGGCATTTTCCGCTTCCTCTCAGAATCTCTCCCGCGCAGCGGCCGATGAAAATGCAGGGGCCCTCCATGGCAAGACGGCGGATGGTTTCGGACTGCGCCTGATAAATCCGGTAGGGGAGCATCCCCCGCTCGCTGCCGCGGAAGTTTTCCACAGCCTCCGCGACGGAATAAAGAAAGCTTCGGTTGACCTTCTCATCGTTGTCTCTCACCTCTCCTGGATTCAGCCCGAATTTTTCCGCAGCAAGAAGCAGCAGCTGTCCGTCATAATACGGTATTTCGAGCTGTTCCGAAAGTCTTTTTCCGATCTCACGGCCTCCGCTTGCATATTGTCTTTCTATCGCTATGATCCGCTTTTTCATCTTCGATTCCAACCTTTCTCTTCCATTCCGAAACCGCATGAAGTCCGCGGCGGCTTAAGAGGCCGCCGCGTCCGCAAACTGAGAGTTGTACAGCTCCGCATAGAAGCCGTTTTTCGCAAGGAGCTCCTCGTGAGTACCCTGCTCAATGATGTCTCCGTCCTTCATGACCAGAATCATATCCGCATCCCGGATGGTGGAAAGCCTGTGGGCAATGACAAAGCTGGTCCTGCCTTCCATCAGGCGGTTCATGGCGTCCTGAATCTGCTGCTCCGTCCTGGTATCCACAGAGGATGTGGCCTCATCCAGGATCATGATTTTATTGTCCGCAAGGATGGCTCTGGCGATGGTGAGCAGCTGCTTCTGGCCCTGGGATACGTTGCTGGCATCCTCGTTCAGCTCCATCTGATAGCCGCCGGGAAGCGTCTGGATGAAGCGGTGGGCATGAGCGGCCTTTGCCGCCGCAATCACCTCTTCGTCCGTAGCGTCCAGCCTGCCGTAACGGATGTTTTCCATAATGGTCCCCTTAAACAGCCAGGTATCCTGAAGCACCATACCGAACAGCTCCCGCAGCTCGCTTCTGTTGATCCGCCGGATATCCGTTCCGTCCACCAGAATCCGGCCGCTGTTCACATCATAGAAGCGCATGAGCAGCTTGACCATGGTGGTCTTGCCCGCGCCGGTGGGACCTACGATAGCAACCGTCTGGCCGGGCTTCACAGTGCAGTTGAAGTCATGAATGATGATCTTATCCGGGTTATATCCGAAGGCCACGTGGGAAAACTCCACCGCGCCCTGGGGATTGGAAAGATGCACCGGATTTTCCACGGTCTGCTCTTCTTCCTCTTCCTCCAGGAACTCAAAGACTCTCTCCGCAGCCGCGGCCGTGGACTGAAGCATATTGGAAACCTGGGCCAGCTGGGTGATGGGCTGGGTAAAGTTTCTCACGTACTGGATAAAGGCCTGGATGTCTCCCACATTGATGGTTCCGCGCACCGCCAGCACACTGCCCAGAACGGCGACCGCTACGTAGCCCAGGTTACCTACGAAGGTCATGATGGGCTGCATCAGTCCCGACAGAAACTGGGATTTCCAGGCGGACTGGAACAGAATCTCATTGGTGGAGTGGAAGGTTTCCTCCACATCCTTCTCCTTGTTGAATGCCTTTACAATATTGTGGCCGCTGTAGATTTCCTCCACCTGACCGTTGATTTCACCCAGATATTTCTGCTGCGCCACGAAGAAGCGCTGGGATTTCTTCACCAGCAGTCCGGTGAGCCCCGCAGAAACCGGCAGGATGATAATGGCGATCAGGGTCATCAGAGGGCTGATGCTCAGCATCATGATGAGAACGCCGATCATGGTGGTAATGGAGGTGATCAGCTGCGTAATGCTCTGATTCAGGCTCTGTCCCAGAGTATCCACATCGTTGGTGATGCGGGAAAGCACCTCACCCACAGTCCTGCTTTCAAAATATTTCATGGGCATCCGGTTGATCTTCGCAATGATCTCCTGACGGAATCGATAGGACAGATTCTGGGAAATCTGCGTCATGATCAGTCCCTGAATGAAGGAAAGCAGGGCGCTTAATACATACATGCCGAGAAGCAGCAGAAGAATCCGTCCGATCCGTTCAAAATTGATGCCTCCCGTACCGGATACCTTTGCCACCAGGCCGTTGAACAGCTCCGTAGTGGCCTGACCGGATATCTTCGGACCGACAATATTGAAAATGGTGCTTCCCACAGCGAAGCACAGCACAGCCACAAAGGCGGGCCAGTAGCTTCCAATGTATATGATCAGCTTTTTCAGCGTCCCCTTAAAATCCTTTGCTTTTTCTCCCCTCATGCTGCCCATTCCGCGGCCGTGTCCTCTCATCGGCCCTCCGGCCGTTCCATGCGCGGCTCTCTGAGACTGCATGCTGCTGTTTCTGTTCTCACTCATGCCGTGCCGCCTCCTTTCTGCCGCTGCAGGCGGCATCTGCCTCCGGAGAGAAACGGCGTGAGCCGTTTTCCGGCACGACCTTACGGTTTGTGCCGCCTCCTTTTCCTTTTAATTCCGACTCGGAAAGCTGGGAACGGGCGATCTCCTGATAAGCCGCACAGCTTTCCAGAAGCTGTTCATGGGTGCCGTCTCCCACGATTTTTCCATCCTCCAGCACCAGAATCCGGTTGGCATGCAGAATCGTGCTGATCCGCTGTGCCACGATAAGTACGGCCGCATCCCCTGTTTTTTCATGGAGCGCCTTTCTTAACTGGGCGTCCGTCTTGTAATCCAATGCGGAAAAGCTGTCGTCGAACAGGAATATCTTCGGAGATTTGGCAATGGCCCTGGCAATGGAAAGCCGCTGCTTCTGTCCGCCGGACACGTTGCTTCCGCCCTGAGCGACAGGACTGTCATAGCCGTCCGGCCTGGTCTCGATGAACTCCGTGGCCTGGGCGATCTGAGCCGCCTCCTTCATTTTTTCATCGGTAATCCAGTCCCCGCCGTATTTGATGTTGGAGGCGATGGTGCCGGAGAACAGATTTCCCTTCTGCGGCACAAAACCGAGCAGGCTGTGCAGCTTCTCCTGTGAAATCTCCCGGATATCAATGCCGTCTATGGTAATCCGGCCCTGCGTCACGTCATAGAACCTGGGAATCAGATGGATCAGCGTGGATTTTCCACAGCCGGTGCTGCCGATGATCGCTGTCGTTTCTCCAGGCTTTGCGGTGAAGCTGATGTGCTCCAGCGCATCCTCATCCGCTCCATCATACCGGAATGAAACGTCCTCAAAGCGAAGCTCACCCTTCGCATTCTCCAGCTCTCCGTCCCGCACGACCGGCGCGTCATGGATGGAAAGCGGTGTATCCAGCACCTCCTGAATCCGGTCCGCAGCCACGCCTGCACGGGGCAGCATAACGGAGATCATGGTGATCATCAGGAAGGCCATGACGATCTGCATGGTATAGGTAATGAACGCGATCATGTCGCCCACCTGCATGGTTCCGGCGTCGATCCCGTGTCCGCCAAACCAGATGATCATGACGGTCACGCCGTTCATGATCAGCATCATGGCGGGCATCATGATATTCATGACCCGGTTGGTGAACAGCTGGGTTTTCATCAGATTTTTATTGGCCGTATCGAACCGTTCCTCTTCATATTTTTCCCGATCGAAGGCACGGATGACGGAAAGGCCGGTCAGGATCTCTCTCGCCACCAGATTCAGGCGGTCCACCAGAGTCTGCATCTTTCTGAACTTCGGCATCGCCACGAACAGAAGCGCCATCACCAATATAAAAATCGCCACCACGGCAACTACGATGATCCAGCTGAGTCCGGTGCGGGTTCCCGCCACCCTGATGATGCCGCCAATACCGATGATCGGAGCGTAGAGCACCATACGCAGCAGCATGACCTCCACCATCTGCACCTGCTGGATATCGTTGGTGCTTCTGGTGATCAGCGACGCGATGGAGAATTTGTTCAGCTCATTGTTGGAAAAGGACAGCACCTTCGTAAATACCTGTCCCCTCAGCTCCATACCGATCTTCGCAGCCGTCCGGGAAGAAAGCAGACCGGACAGCACCGCTGTGGCAACCATCAGGAGGGTGAGGCCCAGCATCTTCGCTCCGGTGGTGAGCAGGTAGCTCATCTGTACCTGCCCCAGATCCATGCCCATGGCTTCATATTCCGACTGGACGAACAGAACGGCCCGCTGGCTGATGATGGAATCGCTCATGTCTCCCATGCTCTCAAGCGCCTGCTTCCGGATTCCTTCAATGGCTTCATCCGTCAGTCCGCTGTTCAGCATTGCCTGGGAGAGTCCGGAAAGATCCATCCCTGACTCCTCCAGCGAGCTTAAAATCACCATCGGAAGGCCGAAGGCCTCGTCCAGCTGCTCTATGGTCTGTCGATCCCGGGTATTCAGCTCACGGACGCCCTCTGCCAGCGTGTAGGATTCCTCCGCCAGCGCCCGTTCATCTTCCGTCAGAAACAGCGCGATGTTATTAAAGGTCTCTTCCCGCATCCGTTCCGGAACGGCATTTTCAATACCTCCCTGCTGGATTCCCACATCCACGATATCCGAGGTGTAAGACGGCAGAGACAGGTCGCAGTACGCCTGCCCGATTAAGAGCAGGACGATGAGCAGAACCGCGGCCCTATGTTTCCATAAATCTCGAAACAGCTTTCCCATGTTTACCTCCATGCCGAAGCGTTTTACGCTTCGTTGTTTTCCATAATTTCCACAAGCTCCTTCCACATGGAAAGGAACTGAAGCATTCTGTCTTTTCCCATCCTGTCAAAAACCCGGTCGAAATAGTCTCCGGACAGCTCACAACCCCTCTGCCGGATCTTTTCTCCTTTCTCCGTCAGGATAATCCGGGTCCTTCTCCGGTTATCCGGATCCGTTTCACGCACGATGCAGCCCTTTTCCTCCAGCGTGTTCAGGATTCTGGAGACTGCAGGCGGCGAGCTGTGCACCTCTGCAGCGAGCCGGGCCGTGCCGATGCCCTTTTCCTCCGGCCGCTCCTTCGGAAAATGATGGATCACCTGCATCACCGCGAATTCTCCATGGGAAATCTCTCCCACCGGCACATTCAGATGCGCTCTCCAATAGCGAAAAGTTGTTTTTAACAGTTCATTTTTGATTTCATCCGGCGTCATAGCTCTCCTCATATAATTTCATTGTCAACAATTAACATTGTTAACTTATGTTCGGATACTGATTATAATCCTTCAGCCAAAGGATTACAATTTATATAATCTAAACTTTCTAAAAAAAGTATAAAAAGAGCCCGGAACATTTTGTCCGGGCCGGAATATTCCGTCTGTATTTTGTTTTTCCATCAATCTGCCGCATCAATCCGCTTCACCGCCGACTCACAGCAGCCCCAGATATGCAAACGCCTTCTCCAGTCCATCCTCTCCGATATCCGCGGTCACATAGTCCGCGGCTTCCTTCAGCTTCGACACCGCGTTTCCCATGGCGATGCCGACGCCGGCCTCGAGCACCATCTCGTAGTCGTTCATGCTGTCGCCCACCGCCGCGGTTTCTTCCATGGGGATGCCCCAGTGCTCCGCAAGCTTTCTAAGCCCATAGGCCTTGGACAGGAACACCGGGAGCACGTCCGCTCCGCCCCGTTCTTCACTCATGATCGGGGTTCTAAGCTGAGGGAAACGCTCCGCAATCAGCTTCGCGGCCTCCACGGAATCGTCCAGGAACAGGCCGTGCATGGGGACGCCGATCAGCTCCCTGGCGTCCTCCAGGCCTCTGGCATGGAGCGCCTCGTTTCCTCCCCAGCGCTCCGTCTGCTTCACCTTATTGGTGGTATACCATCTGCCCTGATACAGGCCGCCCAGGCACAGATCGTTCTCATAGGCGAACTCGATCACCTGCCGCTGGACGTCCGGATCGATCCAGGTCTCCTCCAGCTCTTCTCCGTCCGCTTCGATCAGCGCGCCGTTGGCATGGATCACGCCGTCCGGATGGATTTCCTCCAGCATGGGGGCGTTCCAGACATCCTTGAAAAAACGTCCGCTGGCAAGCACGATGCGGCATTTTCCGCGGGCAGCTTCAAGAGCCTTTCTGGCGCTGTCCGGAATTTTTCCCTGCTTGTGGTCATAAATCGTGTTGTCGTAATCCAGGCATATCATCCGTATCATGCTGACTGATCCTTTCTGTATGCATTATGCCGACTTTTCCTTTTTGTTCTGATCCTTCTTATCCTGCTCGCCGCCTTCGCCCTCTTCTTCCGGCTCTGCCGAGGGCAGCTTTCTGATCAGCGCCTCTTCGATTCTTCTGTCCTCGATCTTCTCCACATGGATATCCAGCCCGTTCACCTGTACGTCGAACTGGGTTCCGTCCGCGGGAATCGTATGCAGGCAGCTGAAAATCATGCCGCCCACGGTATCATAATCCTCATCCTCCGGGATTTCCATATCCAGTTCTTCTGCCAGCTCGTCGATAAACACGCCGCCGTTGACACGCCAGAGATTATCCCCGAGCTTCTCCATCTCAGGAGCTTCCGCAGGATCAAACTCGTCATAAATATTTCCGACGATTTCCTCCAGCAGATCCTCAATGGTGATGATACCTGCCGTCTGACCATACTCATCGATGACGATTGCGATATGGATCTTCTTGGTCTGCATATCACGGAACAGATCGTCCGCATGGATGCTTTCCGGCACAAAGTAAGGGCTTCTTAACAGCTCCTTCAGACTGCGCGGATGCTCTGCCCCTCTCTCCAGCAGGAAATCTCTGGCATTGAGGGTACCTACAATATCATTAATGTCTTCATCATAAACAGGATAGCGGGAAAGTCCTGTCTCACGGATGGTATGTATGATCTCCTCATCCGTCGCATCCAGCGAGAAGGCTTCCACATCCGCGGTTCTGGTCATTGCCTCTCTTACGGAAATATCGTCGAAGCGGAACACGTTCTCGATCCACTCCTGCTCCTCCTGATCGATGGTGCCCTTCTGGCCGCCCAGATCGATCATCATGCGGATTTCTTCCTCCGTCACGGTCTCCTCCTCCGCTTCCACCTTCAGGCGAAGCAGCTTCAGCATGCCGTTGGTGGATACGGAAAGCAGCCAGATCACCGGACGCATTACCGTTGCGACGGCGTTTACCACGCCGCTGGTAAAGCAGGCCACCTGGAAGGACTTCTGCATGGCGATTCGCTTGGGAACCAGCTCGCCGAATACCAGTGAGAAGTAAGACAGGATGACCGTCGTCAGAACCGTGGCGATACTGTTCATGACCCCTTCCGGAATCATCGTCAGTCCCAGGCCGTAGACGCCGTCCACAATATATCCGGCAAAGCTGTCCGCCGCGAACGCACTGCCCAGGAAGCCGGACAGGGTGATGGCGATCTGAATGGTGGACAGGAATGCCGACGGTGTCTCCACCATCTTCAGAAGCCGCTTCGCCCGCTTGTCGCCTTCCTCTTCCATCTTCTTCAGCTTTGTCGCATTCAGGGACACAACCGCGATCTCCGTCGCCGCGAAGAACGCGTTCAGTCCGATCAGGACAACCTGCAGCAATAGTTTACCAACAATAGAACCCACTGAAATTTCTCTCCTTTTCTCTTTTTCGTTCCGGTTTTCAGGCGCAAAAAGGCATAGCCTGCTGTCCGTCAGGACAGGCAGACCATGCCTTTATCTGTGCTGTATCTCATATTATGATGGTTCGTTTCCCCGTCAGGGTCCGCGTCGCTCATGAAAACCTTTCCTCTCTGAATGCTGTCTGCTTCCCGCGCCCTTTTCGCGCTCCTCGTGCAGAACAGTCTGTAAAACAAGTGTCCTTTACATTATAATGAATGACCTTTCTTCTGTCAAGAAAAGAAAAAGCGCAAAAACGGACGATTCCGCGAGAAAAAAGGAGATTTTTTCAATCTTCTCCATCCGCTTTTCCCGCCGGTGCCCTTATCTGTCCTCTACGGTCACAGAGCGCCCTGTCCAGACATCCTTTTTATAGAATAAAACGGAAAGCACAGCCGCAGCGATCCAGCCCACGGGCCAGGACAGCCAGATTCCAGTCGTTCCGAGGAAGGGGGAAAACAGGTAAGCCAGCACCACGCGAAGAACCAGATCCGTAAAGGTGGCTGTCATGAAAGCCCCCATTGCGCCTGCTCCGCGCAGAACGCCGTCCACCATCAGCTTGATGGAGATCACGAAGTAAAAGGGAGACACAATCCGCAGAAACAGAAGTCCCGTCTCCATGGCCACCGTACTTTCCTCATTCATGAACAGGGAAAGCATGAGCCGTCCTCCGAAGAAAAAGGCGGCGAAAAAGGGAACCGCCAGAATCAGCGCCAGCCTGATGGAAGCGCGCAGTCCTGCCCGCACCCGGTCCTGCCGCCCCGCGCCCAGGTTCTGGGCAGAAAAGCTGCTGGTTCCGTTTCCCAGGGTGGTGACGCTGGTGATGCAGAAGGTATTCAGCTTGATCGCTGCGGAATAGCCGGCTATGACCGAGGACCCGTAGGAATTGATCAGGCCCTGGATGAAAATATTTCCCACGGAAATGAAGCTCTGCTGCAGAATACTGGGGACGGCGATCCGGCTGATCCGCCCCAGCATGTTCCAGGAAAACAGTTCCACCCGCCCTTCCGTCCGGATGGAGGCCAGCCGCTTCCGCAGCGCCAGAAGCGCCAGCACGCAGGCGATTCCCTGAGCGATAAAGGTGGCCCAGGCCACGCCCGCCACATCCCAGTGAAAAACCGCCACGAAGATCAGATCCAGCACAATGTTTCCCAGGGAGGAACCGATCAGGAAGTACAGAGGTGTCCTGGAATCTCCCATGGAATTAAAAATTCCCGTGGCTACATTATACAGGAAAAGAAAAACGAAGCCTCCGATATAGATCCGTAGATACAGATCGCCGTCTGCAAAAATATTCTCCGGCGTATTGATGGCGGTCATCATCCAACGGCTCCCCAGCAGTCCCGCAAACGTCAGCAGCACAGACAACACCGTGGAAGAAAGCAGCGTGGTGTAGACTGCCGTTTTCATTTTTTCAAACCATTTTGCCCCAAAATACTGGGAGATGATGACCGAGCAGCCGATGTTGCTTCCCACCGCAATCGCCATGAAAATCATGGTGATCGGATAGGAGGCTCCGACCGCAGCCAGCGCATCCTCTCCCGCAAACTTTCCCGCTATCACGCTGTCCGCCATATTGTAGAGCTGCTGAAAGATCACGCTCACAAACATGGGGATGGAAAATCTCCACAATACGCTCTGCGGTTCTCCCACTGTCAGATCTCTGTTCATTCGTTTTCTCCGTTTCCGCATCCGGAAGGCAGCCTTTTTTCCGTCTCCTTTTTCGATGCTTTCTTTTCTTTTGATCATATCAATTTGCTATCGCAGTCATGCCGATAAACGTTTTTACATCCCGCAACATGCCAAGTATAATAGGTTCCGGCGCAAAAAACAAGACAGCCCTTAAGGAGAAAACCCATGAAAACCTCTCTGCAGAAGCTTCTGTACATAAAAACCGGCCGAAGGCCCAGGGGACAGATGTCGGAGGCCTTTCTGACCGCCGCCTTTCTGTCCCTGTCCGGCGGCCTGCAGGATGCCTATACCTATCTTTTCCGCGGCCGGGTCTTTGCCAACGCCCAGACCGGAAACATTGTCCTTCTCAGCACGAACCTGTGTGAGGGGAACGGAGCCGCGGCCCTCCGCTACCTGGTACCCCTGCTGTTCTTCGCGTTCGGAGTCGCTTTTGCCGAGTATATCCGCCGACGCTGCCGGCAGGCATCCCGCCGCATGCACTGGCGGCAGTCCGTTCTGCTGATCGAGATCCTTCTCCTGTTTCTGGTAGGCTTTTTCCCGGAGGAATGGAATATGTTCGCCAATGCCCTGGTTTCCTTTTCCTGCGCCATGCAGGTGCAGGCCTTCCGCAAGGTGGACGGATACGCCTTTGCCAGCACCATGTGTATCGGCAACCTGCGAAGCGGCGTGGAGGCCCTCTTCCTCTGTTTTCATGAAAAGAACGGACAGACGTTTGGAAAAGCCGCGCATTACTTCGGCATCATCCTCTGCTTCGCGGCGGGTGCGGCGCTGAGCGGCCTGTGCCTTCCTCTTCTGGGAAGCCGTACCATCTGGCTCTCCTGCGCCCTGCTTCTGATCAGCTTCACTCTCATGTTCATCGAGTCCTCCGAAGCAGCCAGCGCACCGCCAGAGCCCCGTCCGCTTCCGTAATTTCTTTCTTCTGGAAGCCCAGCCGCGCAAGCACCGCCTCCGCCGCCCGGTTTCCCGGCCGTGTCAGCGCCTGTACCTCTGAAAAGTCCAGTTCCTCAAAGCCATATTTCAGAATGGCACGGCACGCCTCCAGGCAATAGCCCTTTTTCTGCTCCGTTTTCCGAATTGCAAAGCCCAGTTCCGGCGCCACAGCGTCCTCCCGCCAGAAAAATCCGGCTCTGCCTATACAGTCTCCGGCCCGCTCCGGACGGCCGCCCAAAGCCTCTTCTCCGTACTGTTTCGTGCAGCCTCCTTTTTCCCTTCTCTCCGGTTCTCTTTTTTCCAGCATCCACAGGCCAAAGCCGTACAGAGGATATACGGTACGGATATAGCTTATCAGCCGCTCCCGCTCCTCCTCTCTGTCCGCAGAAAGCCCTTCCATAAAAGCGGTCATGTCCGGATGGGCATAGATCTCATACAGACTGTCCAGATCCTCTTCCTTCTGTTCCCGCACAATCAGCCGCTCTGTGCGCAGAATCTCCCAGGGCTTTCCCGACAGGCGTCGGCAGATACCCTCCAGTTCCTCCGCGCCGATCCCCTCCAGACTCTCCACGGCATAGGGATATTCCCCCAGGGGAAGCGCTCTGCTCTTCTCCGTCAGATACAGAAGAATCCGGCAGCCATCGCCAGCCAGCCGCCGCACCGCCTCCGGGCAGTCCGTGATCCACATCTCCCCTTCTGCCGTCCCTGTTTTTCCCACTCCTGCCTCTTTCGCCTTTTCTCCCGACGCCCGTATCTCTTCCGCCTCTATTCCTTCCGCCCGGAGCCGCTCTGTCAGCAGCTTTGCCTGCTCCGTCGTTTCCTGGCTCTCTTCCACAATCAGAATATGGACTTTTTCCAGCATTTTCTTCAACTTCTCTTTACGTTTTCCTTTCTTTCCGATACAATAAATGACTGATAAGACCATGCGCGCAATCATTATACCACGCGCGCAGGGAAGAAAGCGACGCCGCAGGCGGCATTTTCTTCACAAGCCGTGGATTCCCGGTATAATCCCCGCGAAGCGGGGCGGCACGGTAGAACGTGCGCAGGCCGCAAAAATATGTACAAAGAAAGGAAGTTCTATATTATGGCACAGAATCCCATTGTTACTATTACCATGGAAAACGGCGACGTGATCAGGGCGGAGCTTTATCCCGAAATCGCTCCCATCACTGTCAATAATTTCATCAACCTGATCAACCGTCATTTTTATGACGGCCTGATTTTTCACAGAGTCATCAACGGCTTCATGATCCAGGGCGGCGATCCGGAGGGAACCGGAATCGGCGGACCCGGATATTCCATCAAGGGAGAATTTGCCCAGAACGGCGTAAAGAATGATCTGAAGCACACGGAAGGCGTACTTTCCATGGCCCGCACCATGGCCCCCAACTCCGCCGGAAGCCAGTTCTTTATCATGCACAAGACCTCTCCCCATCTGGACGGCGCTTACGCGGCCTTCGGAAAGGTCATCGAGGGAATGGAAAATGTGAATAAAATCGCGGAAACCAGAACCGATTATTCCGACCGACCGCTGGAAGAGCAGAAGATCAAAACCATGACGGTGGAGACATTCGGGGTTGATTATCCGGAACCGGAGAAGATGTAAAACGGAATGCGGATGACGTTCATATATTGTTCATATATCCTTTAAAAAAATTTCATCCACCTAACAAGCTTTTGTTACTTCTCCCGGTTATACTGTATTCATAAGTTGAAAGCACGGACTGCCGCGAGTCAGCCGAAGGGCATTTCTTCTTATGTGTATGCCGAGTGTGGAGATACACCAAAACTTTTAAATAGCTTTTTCATAATAATGCCAGGTAAGGTAACTTACCTGGCATCCTCCCTTTTTATGGGGAGTTTTACTCCCCCATCTCCAGCAGTTTCAGCGCCAGCCCCACGCTCCCCACATGATAGCCGCTGCAGGCATAGATCCCGCAGCCCTGCTCATCCACCGCCACGAGAAGGGGCAGCAGGTCAGGAGCAACGTACATTCTTCTGGCAACGGGCTCTGCATTTTCCAGACCTTCATCAAAATAGACCTCCGCTGTTTCAAAAACATCGGCCGTGCGATTCAGAAGCGGATTTTCCAGGGAAGCCGTAGAATCCGCTACGAGAATGAGACGGCAGGAAAGGCGTTCCATCCGCTCTTTTTCGGCGGGCAGTTCGTTCAGCACATGCTCTGTGGGCTCCTTTCCCTCTTCCACGAAAATCAGCAGACTCTTCGCGCCGTTCAGAAGGGATGCGGAGTCCACCGTATTACCTCCGCCATCCTGCAGGGTAAAGGCAGGCAGAGGATTTTTCACCAGCAGATCCTTCAGCTCAGGCCTGTGCAGCTTCATTTCCAGCGTTCTTTCCTCTCCCTCCTTCAGATGGAAGCAGATGATGGATGCGTACTGGCTGCCGCCTGGCATCCGGTTCGTGGTGATCAGGCGATAGATCCCGCTTTTCAGGCGCAGCTCCATCCGGCCGTTTTCCGGATGAATTCCTTCATAATTTAAAGTTTCATATCCCATCCCGGAAAGCCTTCCGATTGACCAGGTCTGAGCGTAGCTCCAGGGGTCCTCCGGCGATGTCAGAAGGAGCAGACGGGCAGAAGCGCTGTCACTGTGGCTCCGGTCTGTAACGGCCTCTTCGGGTCCGTCCCCGGCCGCTCCCGCCTCCCCGGAAACCTCTCTCCACTCATTGCCGGTCAGATATTCCGCCTGCCCTGTAACGGGATTCAGGCGGGCAGGGATGCCGAGGGTTCTGCAGATGGCCACAAACAGCGTGCGCTTTCCCGTTTCATCCGCCCAGAGACCGCGCAGTGCTGCCGGAGGGGTAATCTTCAGCGTGTCATAATCCTCACTCGGCAGATACTTTAAATGAGCCTGTTCCCATTCCCAGATGCACTCCGGCCGCTTCCGGAAGGCCGCCCGCTCCTGCCCGGGGAAAAATTCCTTTACCGCCGGTGCAAAGGCGGTCAGCTCCTCCATGCCGATACGGGGGCAGAGACAGCAGCGCACAAAAACCTCCCGGCTGGAAGCGGAATCTGTCTGTGCTCCGGATGCCATCCTTTGCTGAACGTCCGGAGAAAGGGGTGCGAGCTGCCGAAGCTGTTCCTGCAGAATCTCCGGATCCAGATCCCGGAAATCCTTGTCCGAAAGGGAATGAAGCAGCTCCTTCCGCTCCTGTTTCCAGTCTTCTCCGTCCAGAAACTTCTTCAAACCGGCAACATTTCCTCTTGCGCGAAGGAAAATATCCGCTTCGTCAGGATAACTCTCAGCCGCACGGGCCGCTTCCTCACGAAAGGCCGAAAGCTTCCGTTCCCGCGCAGTATCCGCCTCCTTCAGCCGCGCTCGTCCGACAGCCTTCTGCGCGGCCTCCGGCACGGGCCATGGCGTCACGCCGTCCTTCGGCGCACGAATCTCCAGCTCGGTCCTGCCGGACGGCATATTCTCCGGCGCTTCCGTCAGTTTCAGACGGATTTCCCTATCTTCCGCCCCGACAGGCGTCTCCGCACACAGGCCATCCTTCCAGGCGCGCACCAGAACATCTCCCAGCCCCATGGTGAGACCTGCTGTTCCGTCCGCTCCCGTGGTCAGCGTGAGCACGCTGCAAAATTCCGCCATGTTCAGGATCTCGACGCTCACGGAAGCGCCCGATATGGGACGATCTTCTCCATCCGTCACCCGGATGCGGAGATTTTTGGTTTCCGCATAATGCTCCGTCACATTCAGGAAACGCACACAGCCGTCTCTGCCCGCGATCTGATTTTCCACACCATAATCCGTGAAGGTACGGGCATATACCAGAACCGCCCTTGTGGACGCGTTGGTAAACCAGCCCCTGTCCAGCACCTCTTCCGGCTCGCATGCTCCCAGGAAATGCCAGGTTCCCTCCACATAAACCTCCACCCAGGCATGATTATCATCACAGTGCGCCCAGCGGGGCACATACACCTGTCGGGCCGGAATTCCCACGCTTCTCAGCACGGATACCAGGAAGGTGGATTCCTCCCCGCAGCGTCCGCTTCCGGAACGATAGACGGAAAGCGGCGACTGGGTGCGCTCGTCGCTGGCCTCATAGGAAGCCTGGGAAGCGCACCAGTAATTGACGGCGAGCACCGCCTGCGTTTCATCCAGCCCCTGAATCAGCGGGGATACCTGCTCCTGAAAAAAAGAACGGCAGTCCACGATTTTCTCTGAATTGATCCGGTACCAGGCCACGTCATGCAGAAAAATTTCCTCCGGAAGGGCAGCGCAGCGCGCTTCCGTCCTCCGCAGGGAAGCGGCATGGGCAGCGTAACGGTAAAACAGATCAAAATCATAGGTAAAGGCATCCGACAGGGGCATGAAGCCATAATAAAACTGCAATAACTCCCGTATTCCTTCAGGACAGGCTGAAAGCTGCTCTGAGACCGCTTCTCCTGTTTTCCCCAGCAGAGGAAGGCGGTTTGTAAAAGCGGTTTGCGCATAATGCGTAAAATTATCTGAAAACATATAATTCTCCCTTCCAGTATAAATTAAGCCTCTTTTATCCACAGGTTCCCGAAAAATTTGTGAAAAAATCCCCAAATGCGGAACAGTCTGTGAATACAGCAATCATTCCAGCTCAATAATCTCATGATACAGATCCGCATACCTTCCGCCCGCGGCGAGGAGCTCCTCATGAGTGCCCCGCTCGATGATGCGCCCCTTTTCCAGCACCATGATGGCGTTGGATTTGCGGACGGTAGAAAGCCTGTGAGCGATCACGAAGGTGGTCCGGTTTTCCATCAGCGCGTCCATGCCCTCCTCAATGTGACGCTCTGTCCTGGTATCCACGGAGGATGTTGCCTCATCCAGGATCAGAATGGGCGCGCGGGAAATGGAAGCCCGTGCGATGTTCAGAAGCTGGCGCTGCCCCTGACTCAGATTGGCGCCGTCGTTTTCCAGAACCGTATCATATCCGTTCTCCAGCTGCTCGATGAAGGAATGGGCGGACGCAACCTTTGCCGCCTCCACCACCTCCTCATCGGTGGCGTCCAGGCGGCCATAGCGGATGTTTTCCCGGACCGTTCCGGTAAAAAGATGAGTGTCCTGAAGCACCATGGCGATGTTCTTTCGCAGGAAGGAACGGTCAATCCTCTCAATGGGAACGCCGTCAATGGTGATCGTTCCCTCCTGTACATCGTAAAAACGGGACAGCAGGTTGGTGACTGTGGTTTTTCCCGCTCCCGTGGAACCCACGAAGGCGATTTTCTGGCCGGGCTTTGCGTAAAGCGACAGGTCATGCAGCACGGTCACTTCAGGCACATAACCGAAGTTCACATGATCGAGAACCACATAGCCGTCGATTTTCTTAAGGGGAACAGTATCCCTGTCCGGCGCCTCCGGCGGAGTATCCAGCACTTCAAAGACCCGCTCGGCACCGGCGAGGGCGGAAAAAACGGTGTTCATCTGCATGGAGACCTCATTGATGGGCCTGTTAAACTGCCGGGTGTAGTTCAGAGATACAGTAAGGCCTCCTACATCGAAGCGCCCCACGGCCACCAGAATGCCTCCCACACAGGCGGAAATGGCATATACCATGTTGCAGAGCTGATGCGTCACAGGGCCGAGGATGCCGGAACGAAACTGGGCCTGCTCCTGGGCGGCGCACAGGTTATCGTTCAGGTAGGAAAATTCATCCAGTGCCACGTCCTCATGGTTGAACACCTTGACCACCTTCTGACCGGAAATGATCTCCTCCGTAAAGCCGTTCAGCATGCCAAGCCCCCTCTGCTGCCGGGAATAGGCCTTCTGGCCCTTCTGCATGATCACCTTGCTCATCCAGGTCAGAAGCGGCGTGGCAACGATGGTGATGGCCCCGAGCACCGGACTCGTGTAGAGCATCAGCACGATGGTTCCAAGGATGGTGATGGCGCCGGAGATGATCTGAATCAGCGTGGTGTTCAGCATTTCTCCGATAGTATCGATATCGTTGGTAAAACGGGACATGATATCTCCCGCCGCATGGGTGTCGAAATAGCGCACCGGAAGGCTCTGCAGCCGGTCAAAAAGCTCCGAACGCATATGCACCAGCGTGCGCTGGGAAGCCTGCAGCATCAGCCTCTGCTGCAGCCACTGGGTGATCACGGAAACGGCATAAATGACGGCCAGCAGACAGAGCCATCCCGCAAGCCCGGAAATCCTGGCCGCGAGATCGGCGGAATCCGCATCATAATAGATGAACCGGTTAATAATCGGACGAAGCAGGTAGGAGGCCGCAAGAGAAGAAACGGTATAGAGCAGGGAGCAGAAAACTGCCGTCATGATCAGCACCTTTTCTCCGGCGATATAGCGGATCAGCCTTCCCACGGACGCCTTCAGGTCCTTCGGGCGGCCGGATGCTGCCATGGCGCGGTCGCGGCCGGCGTTTCTCCCCACGTTCATCTGTCTTTTTTCCCCGTTTCCCATGCTGCCCGTCAGGCCGCCATATTTCGCCTCCAGGCGCGCATTTCGTTCCTCCTTACGGACAGTCGCTTCATTCATGGCCTTCCTCCTTCTGCGAATAATAGATTTCCTGATAAGCCTCACAGCTTTGGATCAGCTCCTCATGGGTTCCGCAGGCTGCGAGACGCCCCTCGTCCAGGACGAGAATCTTATCCGCGTCCATCACCGAGGAAATGCGCTGTGCGATGACGAGCTTGGTCACATGGGACAGCTGCGTCCGGAAGGCCCGACGGATGGCGGCATCCGTGGCGGTGTCCACAGCGCTGGTGGAATCGTCCAGAATCATGATCTTTGGCTTCTTCAGAAGGGCGCGGGCAATACAGAGCCGCTGCTTCTGACCGCCCGAAAGGTTGCCGCCTCCCTGTCCGATCTGGGTTTCATAACCGTCCGGAAAGGAACGGATGAAGCTGTCCGCCTGAGCGATCCGGCAGACCTCCTCCAGCTCCTCATCAGCCGCCTCTTCATTTCCCCAGCGCAGATTTTCTGCCACGGTTCCCGAAAAAAGCGTATTTTTCTGAAGCACCACGGCCACGCTCTCCCGCAGTTCATACAGAGAAAGCTCCTTCACATTGATACCGTCCACCAGCACCTCCCCCGCATCCGGATCATACAGGCGGGGAATCAGTGACACAAACGTACTTTTCCCTGAGCCGGTGGAACCGATGATTCCGACAAATTCTCCCGGCTCTATTTTCACGCTGACATCATCCAGCACCGGCGCGCCAACATTCTTAAAGTAACGGAAGGACACGTTCCGGAATTCGATGCTGCCTTTCTCCACGCGGTACTCCCGCCGGGAGGCTCCATCATCGCTGATATCCGGCCTGGTGTTCATCACCTCGCTGAGCCTGCGGTTGGAAGCGGCCGCCCTCGTTCCCTGCAGGAAGATGTTCGCCAGAAAATTCAGTGCGGTCAAAACCTGGGAAAGATAGGTGATAAAGGCGGTAAGAGAGCCGATTTCCATGCCTCCGATCATAATCTGCCGTCCTGCCACCCATACCACCACCAGCGTGGTGACGTTGATGGCAAGCGCAGAAACCGGCTGCATCAGGATCATCATTTTCAGAGCGGATATGCTCTTATCCATCAGAGCGGTGTTGATTTTCCGGAATTTTTCCTTTTCATACTCCTCGCGGACAAAAGACTTGATCACCTTTTCATTGGTGATCGTCTCGCCGATTCCGGTATTCAGCGTGTCGATCTGCTCCTGCATGACGGTATAACGCGGGGATGCGGTTTTGATGATGAGAAAGGTGGCAATTGCCAGAAATGGCAGAACGATCAGAATCACCATGGCGATTTCCGCATTCAGCTGAAAAGACATGACCAGCGCGCCCACCAGCATGACCGGGCTTCGGAAAAAACCGCGCATCAGCGTCTGGAGAAAAGTCTGCACCTGGGTGATATCATTGGTAACACGGGTGATCAGAGAACCGGTGGAGAACCGGTCAATGTCTGAAAAAGAGAAGGTCTGGATCCGGGCAAAGGCGTCCCTTCGCACGCCCGCCGCTACCCGGGCAGATCCCCGCACGGCGAAAAATGCCCCGAGCACACCAAAAGCCAGCATGGCTGCCGCGATCAGCAGCATATAAAAACCGTTTTCCAGAATGTAGGGAATGTCCCCGTTTGCCGCTCCTTTATCGATGATATTTGCGTTAATGAACGGCAGGATGAACTCCCCAGCCGCCTCCAGCGTCATGAAAATGGGGGCGAGCAGGAAGCAGTACCAGTGTTTTTTGATGTGTTCCTTATATTTTTTCATCCGTATCTCCCTTAAGAAACGTGCGCCGCCAGGCGCACATGCGCGGTAAACTGCGCATAAAAAGAATGCCTTTCAATTATTATAAACGAATGGCATTCATTTTTTCAAGAATACGGATTCCGTATTTTTCATTCGGCACTCAGCGCCAGCAGGGATTATTCCATGATTATACGGTACCGGAGGCTGAACCTTCCCAATCGCCCCCGGCTTCGTCCAGCTTTTCTCTCAGGGTCTTTTCCAACGCTGTAAACGCGGGTACAAAGCTGTCGCGGATGAGCAGAATCATTTCATCAATATCATCTTCATTGTACATATGAACAGAAGCGTTACGCTTCTTCAGCATCAGCAGCCATACCGCGGCATCCTCCAGGAACCCAAGTTTATAGCCCAACTGCAGGATTTCTCTCGGCGAACCCGTTCCTGCCTCTGCCGCGCCATGCAGCCTCATCACCTCCTGAAGCGCTTTCCACGCCAGTTCGAAGGTCCGATTAAACTGCCCCACAATTCCGGTCCGATAGATATCATTACTTTCGGCAAATGCAAAATCTGCATTTTTCAGAATATTCAGGCAGTTTGAAAAGTTATCGAGTTTTTTCATATATAACTATGCCCTCCCTCTCGATCTCTTGTTTCAGATCTTCCGATACCTTTTGATCCGCTTCTATGATGTCAAACATTAACAGAGAATGTACTTTTTCTTTGATATCCCAGTAAAAAGAATCAAAATCCCCTCCATATACGGCAATATCGATATCGCTTCTTTCGGTATTCGTCCCTCTCGCGCGGGAACCAAACAGAACGACCTTCTCGATTCCATACTTTTTCGCATAAAAAGAGATTTCTCTGACCACTCTGTCTGAAAGATTATATTTCATCTCCGACCGCCTCCAGCTTTCCCCCTCAGTATAGCCGATCCGCGGTCAAAATACAATGTGAAACGATCGTCCCGGAGCGCCACTTTATGAGCAAAGGCAGCTGCGAAGCAGCGGAAAGCGCGAAGCGCGGCTTTGCAAATGGCGCGGAGTGAACTGCAACTATATGAAAGCCTCCCAACGGGACTTTCGGACAGATGAACTTGTAAATGGCCCCGGCGCAGGTTATACTGGTTGCAGCAGATCAGTTTATCTGCCATTCGCCTGCCCTCACAAAAATGAAAGGAATTTTCCCATGCGCCGTTCTGCCAATTCCGCTCTCTCCGGAGATCGTCCCGGCAGTTTCCATGAGTGGGACATCGCCTTCACCAACCGCAGCGGAGAAACGGAAATCTGGACCATCTCCGATCACACCATGCGGATTAATCAGGACAAATACTGGCTTCTCAGCCCAAACCGCTACTCCGCCAGACAGGCCCTCACTCTGGAGCTGATGGATCTGTCCTGCTATATGGCCGGAGAGCAGGTTCTGGATGAGATCCTGCGCGACATTCTTCCTGAACGGGAAGCGGACTGTATTGACGTATATATCACCTACCGGAATGGAAATCCTCCCCCGTCCTTGTACAGCCGCCTGCGCCGGCAGCCCTGGTTTAACGTGGATCAGATCAGCGCCTATGCAGACTATGATATCTATCTTGGGGAGGGATATACGGCGGAATATTCCGGGGTGCTTGCGCGTTAACGGGTAAAACTGTATGGACGAACCTGCAAGGCCGTTCTGGAAACCATCCGGATCTGCAGAGACAGGAATATTTTAGCGGAAGCAGAGCGAAAGGCGAGAGAAGCGGCGAAACAGGCAGCCCAAAAAGCCCTGAAAGAAACGGCAAAAAGCTTTATCAGAAGGGAACGTCCGTGTCAGATATCGCCGATGCCATGAACATGCCGGAAAATGAAGTGAAGCAATGGCCGGGACTGGTTTCCCGGTAAGTTGTTCGAGAAGGCAGCCGTACATTTTAGACCATTTCTCAATCTCATTAAGAAAAATAACAGAACGAGGAAACTTTTATGGAAATCCAGAAAATAGATCACGACTTCTCCGTATGCCGGGTAACGGATGAATTCCGTCTCTCCCCAGATGCAAAGTTCTGCTTTACCGGCAGAACAGATGAGGAAAACTCCCTGGTCTGTCCCACGGAGCTTGTGCCGGAGCACACGCTCGCGCGGGATGATGGCTGGAAGGCCTTCCGCATCCGGGGCGTGCTGGACTTTTCCCTGATCGGGATTCTGGCACGGATCGCGTCCCTGCTCGCGGAAAACGGCATCAGCATCTTCGCGGTATCCACCTACAATACGGATTATATCCTGGTGAAAAAAGAGAATTATGAAAAAGCCCTGGAGCTGCTCTCACAGGCGGAATGGTCCGTGGTTTCCGGCTGAGCTGCCCTCCATCTTCGGCGACGCGACGTCTACCGTTCCACAACCACCGTCAGCATGACAAGATCCTCTGTGCCGGTATTGGCAATGCTGTGCTCTGAGCCCTTCAGACAGATATGGCAGACGCCCGCCTCCAGCTTTTCTTCCTGCCCATCGCAGACTGCCGTTCCTTCGCCGGAAAGGATGAAATTGATGTCATCGCTGGTATCGTGCCTGTGCCTGCCGATGGATCCGCCCGGACGAATTCTGGAGGGGATGATTTTCCCGTTTTTCCCATATACATCCTCGCAGACATTTCCCCTGTTCCGCCGTTCATTCCCGGCACTCTGTGTTCTTCCATTTTTCCGAAATCAATACGCATGTTTACCTCCTTCTCCAAGCACTGCAGGTATGCAGTTTTCTATGATTGCGGCGACATCCGTCTCCGCCTTTTTGCAGCCGGTATCCACCCAATGCTTTAGAATCATGGTAAAGCCCGCCTGGAAGCTGATAAAATAGTACATCATGTCCTCCTCGGAACCAATCCCGGCTCTTTCGCATCGCTGCCGGATGATCCTCCATAACGGTTCATATCCCTGCTTTATGGGATAAGCCTTCCGGTTCTGAAGATTGATCCTGTAAAAATAGCTGTGCTTCCTGATATGCCGCAGGAACGGAAGAAAGGACTGTTCTGAAAACATGTATTTTTCATCCATAGGAACGGAAGCATAATTCTTCAGAAGCTCCCTTCCCAGATAATCCTTCATTTTATCCAGCATATCATAAATATCCACAAAATGTGCGTAGAAGGTGGAGCGGTTGACCTCCGCTTTCTCGCAGATTCTTTTCACCGTTATCCTTTCAAAGTCCATGTGCTTCATGATATCCAGCATGGCCACTTCCATCCGTACCTCCGTCTCCTGAAAGCGCTGATTATTCTTCGTATTCATTTCCCACCTCCTTCTTTTATTATTCCAACATAAATCGGGATATTGATGATTGATTCTCTTATTGTACAGCAGGATAATAAGGCTTGCAAGAAAAAAGCAATTATGATATGGAGGTATGGCATGAAAGCAGCGATTTACAAGGGGCAGCACGATGTGGAGATCCGCGAGCTTCCGTTACCGGAGCTGAAGGATAATGACGTGCTGATTCAGAACCTGTACTCCAGCATCTGCGGCACGGACGTCGCGGTTTACCGGTACGGCGCGGCCACGGGGCACCGGATCTTTGAAAACGGGGAATTCGGACATGAGACGGTTTCCCGGATCGTGGCCAAGGGAGAGAATGTGACGGATTTTGAGATTGGAGAAAGGGTGTATCCCTATCCGCTGTTCGCCACGGGAGACACCCGGCGGGCCGGAACCATCGGCGGCTTCTCCGAGTACATCCTTGTTCCGGACGCGAAACGGAATCATTCCCTGTATTCTGTGGACGAGCGCATTTCAGACCGGGCCGCCTGCCTGATCGAGCCATTTACGGTGGGCTGCCGGGCGGCCAAACGCGGGCAGCCTGCCCCCGGAGAAACAGCCGTCATTTTCGGCTGCGGCACCATCGGCATCGCAGCGGCCATCGCGATGCGTTATTTCGGAATGGAAAAGGTCATGCTCTGCGATCTGTCCGCCTTTCGGCTCTCCATTGCGAAGAAGCTGGGCTTTGCGGTCTGCTGCCTGTCCTCCGATGATTTTGACAGCACAGCCGGGCAGTATTTCGGAGAGGCCCATTCCCTGAACGGGCCTGTGCCGGACATCGACTGTTTCCTGGACGCCGCAGGCTCAGAGCAGATCCTCGATCGGTTCATGCAGTCCGGAAAAATCGGAAGCAGGCTTGTGAATGTGGCGGTGAATAAAAACCACCGTGACCTGGATATGCTCCATCTGACCTATTCCTCCAAAAGCATCATCGGCTCCGGAGGATATCTGCCGGAGGATGTGGGGGACGTCATGGACATCATGAAAAGCGGAAGATGGGACATCGAATCCCTGATCACCCACGAATTTCCCCTGGACCGCATCGGGGAGGCACTGGAAACCGCTTCAGATTCGGATCATGCCCTGAACGTGGTGATCCGGATGCCCGGTTATTCCAGCTCAGGTACGCCCGCATAAACCGGGAAACGGATCTTATGTCATAAATATACTTTGGGAGAATCTCCTTGATCCAAATCGCATGCTGCACTATAATCAGAGTGTAACATGCGATTTTGAACTATTGTGAGCAAATATTGAAACGGTCCCTGTCAGGCAGACAGGCTTCCGCCGCCCTGACAGCATAAGGAAAGGGAGGTTCTCCATGCTGACCAAAGAAGAAATGCCCGCCTGCCCGGTGGCAACCACCGTCCAGCTCATCGGCAGCAAATGGAAGCTTTTGATTCTGAGAAACCTGCTCATGCGTCCCTGGCGCTTCAACGAACTGCGCAGGGATCTGGAGGGCATCAGCCAGAAGGTGCTGACTGACAGCCTGCGCGCCATGGAGGAGGATGGAATCATCACCAGAACGGTTTATCCCGAGGTTCCGCCCCGGGTGGAATACGCGCTTTCTCCGCTGGGAGAAACCATGCGTCCCATTCTGGACGCCATGGAAAAATGGGGAAAGGAATACAAGAAACGGATGGAGTGATTTTCTCCATCCGCCTTTTTGTTGTAAATCTCCACAGCCTTTTCTTTCATTTGCATTCAGTACAGCAGCTTGCTTCCCTTCTCGCAGATGGCGTCGATTTCATCGTATTTTTCTTCGATAAGAGGAGTCATCTTCTCCGTCTGCCTGGCAAGAAGCTTTTTATAAACGAACCAGGGCAGGATCCAGCCAAGAAAGCCGGGGATGGCAAGCACAATACACAGGAGGATCATCGGCGGCTGTGCCGTCACTGCAAAGGTGGAACCGGCCATGAACGCCGTTCCCAGGATACCGATAATCAGCGCCCATTCCGTAGGCACGGAGGTCTTCGCCCTCTCCAGTGTGTCAATTTCTCCCACGCAGGCTTCAAAATTCCGCTGCAGGCGGGTGAGCTCCATTTTATTTATGATCTTCCTGTTCCGCTTCAGACGGAGCGTCACCTTCTTCTGCCTTCCGGGCGTTACGGCCTCTCCGGCATTCTGAAACATGTTTTCATCCGCCTCCCAGCCGAAATTCTCATATCCATCCAGCAGAAAGGAGGCTCTTTCCGCATCTGCCGTGACCGTCTTATAATCATAACTGATAAATTCTTTTCTTCCGGTTTCCATTTCCTTCATGATCCTTTCCTGGCCTGCTCATCCAAATTGATCCATATTCCGAAGCATAACCGCAGCAGAGCTTCACATCAGTCTTCCTCCTGCTTTACAGTGCCGGCAGCCGGCAGCGTCACGGAGAATGTGCTTCCCTTACCCGGCTCGCTCTCCACCCTGATGTCGCCGTCCAGAAGCTCCAGCACCCTTTTGACCAGCGCAAGCCCGAGGCCGTTTCCTTCCCTCGAATGAGAGGTATCCGCCTGGTAAAATTTATCGAAAATATGCTTCATGCTCTCTGCATCCATGCCGCAGCCCGTATCCGAAACGGACACGGTCACGGTGTCTTCCTGTGAGAACTGCTTCACCGTAATCGTCCCGCCCGGCGGCGTAAACTTGACTGCGTTGGAAATCAGGTTATTCCACACCAGCTCCAGAAGGCTTTCATCCGCCTCCACCAAAGCGCTGTCCTCCATATCCGTTTCCAGCCCGATCTCCTTTTCCTCCCAGGCGTTCTCATACTGAATGATGCAGTCGCAAACCTGCCTGCACACATCATAAGCCTCCACTTCCGGGGTAATTCTCTGATTTTCCAGCTTGTTCAGCTTCAGAATGTTGCTGATCAGATTGGACAGCCTGACCGCCGCAGCCTCGATGTTCCGGGCGTATTCTTCTTTCTGCTCCTCCGTCAGGCTCTCCATCCGCAGAAGCTCTGCATAGTTTTTGATGATGGCGATGGGCGTCTTCATTTCATGGGAAACGTTGGAGATAAAATCGGTTTTCAGCGTCTCGATGCTTCCAAGCTCCTCCACCATCTTGTTGAAGTCCACAATCATCACATCCAGATAATCCCACCTGTCCTGCGTGTGGATGGTGGGTACATAGACGGAAAAATCACCGCCCGCCACCCGGCTGGTAGCTTCCGCCATCTTGTGCAGTGGCCCTTCATAGGTCTTTTTGATTTCATTTCTCGTAAACAAAGTAAGACCAACGGCCACCAGGCACCAATAGGCTATGGGAACGAGAGTCTGAATCAGCCCGTTCAGAGCAGCCGTATTTATAAATACGATCAGGCCGGAATGAATGCCGGACATCAGAAGAAGCACTCCGAAATAGATTGCAAAAAGGGAGGCCGGGAAAAGGCTTTCCCGAACCCCGCGGGGATATTTTTCATTTTTCATCATATTCTCCTTAAACCAGTACCGCCTTATATCCCAGGCCTCTCACCGTCACGATCTTAAAGCCGTCGCAGGCCGACAGCTTATCCCGCAGCCTGGTCACATATACATCCACCGCCCGCAGGCTGGTTTCACTGTCCACTCCCCAGAACTCATCCATGAGCTGTGCCCTGGAAAAGGTTTTCTTCGGATAGGAAAGAAGCTTATAGATGATGTTGAACTCTCTCGTCGTGAGGCTGATTTCCTCTCCATCCACCTCCGCGCTCATCGCATCCGCATCCAGCACCAGATTCCCTACGGTAATTTTCCGTTCCATTTCAATGTTCGCCCTGCGCAGCAGCGCACGGACGCGCAGCAGAAGCTCTCCCAGCTCTATGGGCTTTACCATATAATCGTCGATTCCCAGCTGAAATCCTTTCTGCTTGGAGGGCAGATCATCCTTCGCAGACATGAACAGAATCGGGATGGTTTTATTCACCTGCCTGACAGAACGCGCGAACTCAAACCCGTCGATTTCAGGCATCATGATATCCGAAATGATCAGGTCATACAGATTGTTGTACATTTCATCGTATGCCTCGTTTGCCGACAGGCAGCCCTTCGCCTGAAAACCGCTGTCATTCAGATAGGTACACACGATCTGATTCAGCTTCACATCATCCTCAACCACAAGGATACGAACCATTTTCTTTTCCTCCTGTCTGTTTTCTGCAATAACAGATTCCCTGGATGCCCAGCCCCAGCACCATCACACAGACTACGGCTCCCGTAGCCGCATTCATCAGCATCATAAAATCCTCCTGTCCGCCGGCAAATGAAGCGAACATGGCCGTCTGCAGCATCAGGATGGAAACGCAGGCGTCAATATAACCGATTCTCCTGGTTATGGTGAGCAGAGGCGACTTTCTTTTTCCCACCTTTAAAACCTGAATGGTGGACAGGATAATCTTATAAAAGGTATAGGCGGCCACCGCATAAATGGTATAGCCCGGATAGCTTTTTCCACCCTGAAAATGCACCAGAAGAATAACCGCTCCCGCCAGCACCACCGCCAGGAAGAGAAACATCACGCTGTTTCTCCGGTAGACCCGAAGTTCCTTCTTCATGCGCTCCTTCTCATTCCGGATCCGTGAAAGCCGTCTCTCCTGCATGACCACGCCGGAGCGCATCAGGCTGAGCAGAATATAGTAGGCTGCCAGGGTTCCCAGCCAGGCGGAGTGGCTGATCACTGCCACCACGCCATTGAAAACCGCAAAAATGATGTTGCTCATCATCCCGGGCACAGCGAACAGGATGGTTCTCAGCCTGTAGTCCTCCGCCACCATATTCGTGTATCGGTTTGCCGCAATCGCCGGCTTTATGATCTCCCGGATATCCCGCCTGATATTAATGATGAAATAACAACAGCTTACCGTAAGTGTAATCGCTGCGAGCACATAAAACAACATTCCCGCCGCATACGGAAAACACTGGAACGTCACCTCTATCAGTGACAGCGCCACACAGACTGCCGTCAGCAGATACAGAACGATCCGGTGCCACAGCCGCATGGGCGGGATAGCCGGGATGGAAAATTTTCTGTTTTTTCCGGATTTTTTTTCGGGCTTCATGACTGGCCGTTCCCTTTCCTGACTGCTTTTTTGTGGGAGCTTCTCATTTCAGCCTTCATTGTAAAACAGATATATTTGCGTTTTGTTTGTAAATTATGTCCTGTTTGTGTATAAATTATGAACTAAAAATGAACAGTTTATTCCTACTGCAGCCGCCGTTCGATTGCCCCTGCCGGACAGATTTCAAAACAGTTTCCGCTGTGCAGACAGTTCTCCTGCCGGATCACAACCGGCTCCTGCGTGATATCAATGCCTTTGCCATGTACGGATTTTGGCGGAACAGATCAGGCAGACCGTCCGCCCTTTCCTGAGCAGAAATCCGCACACAGATCCGAACAGCTGAGATGGCGCCACAGACGCACAAAACAGTGCTTTTTATCATGGTTTCTCTCATGAGAACCAAAAAAAGGACGGCGCCCTCGCGCCGTCCTTCTCATTACCCTTCAATGGCAATGTGTTTGTTTTCTTCTACTGCAGGCTTCTCTTCCTTCTTCGGGATAGACACCTTCAGGATACCGTTCTCAAATTTGGCTTTGATATCCTCCTGCTTTACATCCTCGCCCACATAAAAACTTCTGCTGCAGGAACCGGAATAACGTTCCCGTCTGATGTACTTGCCATCATTATCCTTCTCATCATTATTCTTATGAGACGAAGCGCTGACGGTAAGATATCCATTCTTCAGCTCTGCCCTGATATCTTCCTTTTCAAATCCGGGCATATCCATATCCAGCTC
>DXHY01000068.1 GCA_019113175.1 Candidatus Eisenbergiella stercoravium
GAAGATCTACATTGTCTGCGGCTACACCGATATGCGGAAATCCATTGACGGACTCTGCGCCGTTATCGAAGACCAGCTTAAGATGGACTCGTCGTCCAGTGCTCTCTTCCTTTTTTGTGGAAGAAGACGGGACAGGATCAAAGCCCTGTTCCGTGAGCCGGACGGCTTCGTTCTGATCTACAAGCGGTTGTCTGTCCGCGGCGGCTATCAATGGCCCCGGAAGCAGTCGGAGGTCCGGAATCTTTCCTGGCGGGAGTTTGACTGGCTGATGTCCGGGATTGATATTGACCAGCCCAAAGCCCTCAAAGCAGAGTAAAAAATCATCTGGATTTCAGCAGAAGTCCTGCACAGAAAAATCCGAAAATCCCCTGTAGATTCGGCATTTTTCAGGAGCCATTTTCCTTTAGTAAAATCTCCGTTTCTGGTATAATAAGTGTATCAAATCCGGGGAGAGAAACGATGGCTTCCAGTGCGAAAGATATCCAGCTTCGAGAGCTGAAAGATACGGTATCACAACTGAAAACAATGGTATCGGAACAGACTGAGCTGATCAAATCTCTCCGTCCCATGATTGACGAAAAATCCAGTCACGAGAAAGCGCTCCAGGAACAGGTAGACTATCTGACCAAAAAGCTTTTCGGCTCATCCAGCGAAAAGAGATCCGATGACATTCCGGGACAACAAAATCTCTTTGATGAAGCGGAAATGGAACAGGCTCCCTCTTTGCCGGAAGAAGAGACCGTGATCCGGGAGCATACCCGTAAAAAGAAGGCAGCCCATGAGGATCTCTTCAAAGGCCTGAAGGTTGAAAAAGTCGTGATTTCTCTTCCGGAAGAAGATCAGATTTGCCCGGTCTGCGGTACGCAGATGGTCCTGATCGGCGAGGAGTATGTCCGCCAGGAACTGGAATTCATTCCTGCTACCTGTAAAGTGATCGAATACTACAGCCAGAGTTATGGTTGCCCATCCTGCAGGGAAGGATTCGGCGATACGGAAAAGCCTGTGATCGTAAAGTCTCAGGTGCCGGCGGCTCTGGTTGGGAAAGGTCCTGCCTCAGCATCCACTGTTGCATGGACGATGTATCAGAAGTATGCCAACGGGCTTCCCCTTTACAGGCAAGAGAAAGACTGGAAACAGTATGGGGCTCAGATCAGCCGCACTACACTTGCCAACTGGATCATCTACTGTTCACAGAACTATTTCCAGCCAATGTATGATTACTTCCACCGTGAGCTGCTGAAACGCAGCTTTGCAATGGCAGATGAGACCCGGGTTCAGGTATTGAACGAGGAAGGGCGGCGGGCCCAGACTCAATCATTTATGTGGCTGTTCCGAAGCGGCGAGGACGGGCTTCCGGCGATCATCCTGTATGGCTATTCCCCGACCAGGAGCGGTAGCCATGCGAGGAAGTTCCTGGAAGGCTACAGCAGATACCTGGAAACGGATGGATATCAGGGATACAACAATTTCCCAGGGATCAGACGCTGCTCCTGTTGGGCACATATCCACCGATACTTTATCGACGCTGTTCCCAAAGGCAGGCAGTATGATTACAGCCAGATGGCAGTACAGGGAGTCCGGTACTGCAGCCGGTTATTCGCCATTGAGGACTCCATTAATTAAAAGTATCCCGGTGATTATGAAAAGCGGAAGTAGCTGCATCTCGAGAAGGAAAAACCTGTTCTGGAGGTTTTCTGGTCGTGGCTCGATCAGCAGAAGCCTGCCCGGAATACGCGGATGGATAAAGCCATTAATTATGTTCTCAACCGGCGCGATACAGCAGAGACCTATCTGGAAGACGGACGATGCAGCTTTACTAACAATCTCAGTGAGAATGCGATCCGTCCATTTGCAGTAGGCCGGAAGAACTGGCTGTTCAGCAATTCCGTAGAGGGAGCGAATGCCAGTGCCGTGGTCTACACAATGGTTGAGATGGCAAAAGCACATGGGCTGAATATTTACGAATATCTTAAATTTCTGCTGGAGCACCGGCCAGGTAAAGATATGACCGATGAGCAGCTGGCTGAACTGGCGCCCTGGAGTGAAAAACTCCAATCTATCAAAAATCGCATGTGAATTATAGTGAATTACTCCAACTCGCAAAGGGCTGGGGTAATTCTGTATCTGACCGCTTTAATATTCAGCGGTTACGATAGTAACTTGAAAAATCCTTAATTTTAAAGGGAAAATCACTTGACAATATAGGGAGGTGGTGGGTAAAAGAAAAGAGCCCGACGCATCAGGCTCTTCTCAGGTGTTGTCCGAAGACGTCCACCGCAATTCATAGTTATACTATACCATACCGAACCTAAATATGCAAGAGTTTCAGGAATTGCTCAGAAAATTTTGTAAAGTGCTAAGATGAGAACGTTGCTGGGTGCCTAAAATCTGGTTGCATACATTTGCGGACAGTTGAGAACGTAATGTGTCTGTGCAGGTAACAAAAGATGATATAAATTGCTTGCAGGATGTTTTTGTTTCGCCCATTTTTCGTAATGTATATGTAATAAGAACAACGTATGCATCAATGTATCTGAAATCAAGGTTCGTTATTCCCGTTTCGATTTCCAAAAGAGAAATAAGCCGTTGGTTAATTCTGCTTGTCTGGAAACGCGTATCAAAGACGGTGTTGTTATGTGCGACAGCATTCCTAAGATCTTTGATGGTATAAATGATGTATTCGGTTAGTTTACCATCTGAATCGAGGTTGCTTGGCAAATGTAGAATGTAGGATGTGTTCAATTTAACGTTAGAATTTGCGCATGAAAAAAGTGTGCCGAATTCTCCAAGGGTCAAGGATTCAAAAATTGCCCAAATAGGGATGGAGCGATCTGAATCAAAGAAATGGTTAACGGTTTGCCTTTTGTTTGCGTAATCCCGCAACAGGGCGCTGTTTATTTTCCCTTTTAAGCTCATACGTTTTTCGTACTGTTTATGATAATTCTCACTTCCTTTTCGATATGAGCGGTAGTTTGTGATAGATTTGTTGAAAATCACATCAAGATTTTCTGATTTGCTGTCTAAAAGAATAGACTCTATCACATAACTTTTGAGGGCATTTTCAATAAACATTACTTTGGGATAAAACAGTGTTTTTAGCTGCATATCAAATGCATTTAAAGCAATAACTTCATCCAGGCTTGTGAAGGGAATGCGCTGGCTTGGATTCCGGATAAACCGATATCCTTTAAAACCATGATAGTAACCAATATTGCGAAGTGCCTGCGCCTGATTTCCCTTTACTGTAATTGAATGATGGTTTCTTAAATATTTCATTAACTGGTATATCGTCAGCATAGGATTCCTCCGTATGATATAAATTGAGAAAATTATAGCACAAAGGATGAAGATAGAAAAGAAAGGAAAGAGAAAACGATGGGATTTTTCAGTTGGCTGGGCTTTAGAAAGCCCAGAGACGCGCATACGGCGTGAAAACAGAAAAGCCAGGTTTGCCGGAGGGCACGGATAACATTCGAGACTCCGGGCAGCCCTTTTTCTTTGGCACGGTAAGCTCCGGGGAGGGGTAGATGAGAAGTCCGCCATGCAAGTTCGGAGGAGGTGCCGGATAACCCGGAGGACTTCCAGACAGTCAGAAAGCATGGAAGTCAGGAATTCCAGTTCCTTTTTCAGTTCTGGCAGTCGGCAGCCTGGCGAACACCGGGTCAGAAACACCTCCCATCTCTACGTACTCTGACTGAATCTTCTGAATCCAATAACCCAAGGGAGACTGCGGGATCCCGGTAAGCGCCAAATAGCTCTTACATTAATCTTAAATGGAATATTGAAAAAATATAAATCAATTTATATAATATTGTAAAAATATAGGGTAAGACACTGACATCAGACATGAAAAAAGAGACAATTAAATTATGCTTCTTCTATTCAGAAAAATATCATCTGGCCGATTGGGAATGCGTACGGCAGGAGTGCTTTGAATTAGAGAATGGAGAGATGGGAAGTGAATCAGACGGACAGAAATTTAACTGATGATGAAAAGCAAATGCCTTTTGTTGAAAAATTTATGGTACCGCAGCTATATGAGTTGTTTAAGTTGGGTGGGGATATTGTAAAAGATGATGAGAGAGGCATTAGAAAAATGTTGCAGTATTTTTCTGATTTTTTTACGGAAGAGCAGCTTAGGAATAATATGCAGCATTATAATCTTTCCCAAATGTTCAAGTTGGTTAAGGAGTATTTTAAAAAGGAATACGGCTATAAAGTTGATGATATTGCATTAAGTAATCGCTATCAGCATACCATTAACAGCTACATATATGATGATAAAGAGAATCCCGTATTTATCCATATAGATGAGCTTTTTGAATCAACCGTCATATCCTTTTTGCTGGTCATGCTTAAATGGTCTAAGGATTTCAATAATCTGGATGTCTATAGTGAATGTTTTCGCTATACATTGTTTTTAATGAATGAGGTCTGTATCTTCGGAAATATGCAGGGCCAATATGCGCATGATGTTCTTCTTCGCCTTGTAACCGGAGATTTACAGATTCTGCAGCTCGCAGAAGACTGCTATTGGACAATTGTTGTTTTTAGCCTTGCACACGAAGTGGCGCATGCTTATCTGGCTGATATAGGAAAACGTTATTCTGAGAAACATCCTGAAAAAGAAGAATTCGATGCCGATATGATCGCATAGGCTTCCTTGCAACTTCAACCGTATGTGAATTGCCATGGTACGGAGTTTGTATCTGTGATGCTGTATGCTGTTCCGGAATATGAGCCGCAACAATGTCAATGGGGATCACGCCCTGTTTCGGGCGGGAAACCGGGGGAGAGCCATAATTCGGTGGTGGGATCTGTTCCGCCATTGGGACACGGGCTTTGCAGGTATCGTCTACAAACGATGAAGCGGAGCGTCGGCTCCGGCCGTATAAAAGAAAACAGGCATAGACCGTGACATTCCGGAGTTTTGAAAGCCCCGATCAAAACTTGACTGTCCCACTGCTTAACAGTAAAATGAACACATAACAAGTGGTTTATACTCTTTGGTGAGTTTATGGAGTTATTTTGCAGGTTTCCGGCATGGGGAACTGCGTATGAAAAGTTCCATGCCACTAACGCCGGAAAGGAGTGAAGGGAAGGTATTATGGTGAGAAAAAAACTTCCCATTGGAATTGAAAATTTTGAGGAATTCTCCACTGAGAATTTTTATTATGTAGATAAAACACTGTTCATAAAAGAACTCCTGCAGAATTGGGGAAAGGTAAACCTGTTTACCAGACCAAGGCGGTTTGGAAAGTCGCTCAACATGAGTATGCTGAAATGCTTCTTTGGAATTGGAAGCGAACCGATGTTGTTTGACGGCCTGAAGATCATGCAGGAAAAGAGCCTGTGTGAAAAATATATGGGGAAATTTCCTGTGATTTCCATCAGCCTGAAAAGTGTGGATGGTTTAAAATATGATTCAGCGGTGGCAGCATTGAGAACAGTCATTGGGAATGAGGCCGGAAGATTCCGTTTCCTGCGCGAAAGTCCTGAATTGGATGTGGATGATAGAAATTCTTACAATCAATTGGTCAGTGTGGAGGCAAAAGGCAATTCGAAATATGCCATGTCTGATGATGCGTTGATTGACAGTCTCAAGACTCTTTCCCTGCTTCTCGAAAAGCACTATGGACAGAAAGTCATCCTGCTGATTGATGAATATGATGTTCCACTTGATAAAGCATTTCGGGCAGGATATTACAATGAAATGGTAAGTCTTATCCGCAACCTGTTGGGCAATGCACTGAAAACCAACGACAGCCTGTATTTTGCCGTACTGACGGGATGTCTGCGGATCTCCAAAGAAAGCATCTTTACAGGACTGAACAACCCGAAGGTACACACGATATCGGATCTCAGGTATGATGAGTACTTTGGATTTACTGATGCAGATGTGGATGAACTGTTGGAATTCTATGGATTGTCCTCCTATAAAGATATGATTAGGGATTGGTATGATGGGTACCGTTTTGGTGATACAGACGTATATTGTCCCTGGGATGTGATCAATTACTGCGATGAGTTGCTGGCAGCACCAGGTACTCCTCCAAAGAACTACTGGGCGAATACCAGTGGAAATGATCTTGTTCTCCGTCTGCTTAAAAAAGCGGACCAGACCACGAAAGATGAGGTGGAGGAACTGTTAAACGGGGGAAAGATCACAAAAAAGGTCAGCCAGGAACTTACTTATCGAGATATTGAGGACAGCGTTGGAAATGTATGGAGTGTCCTGTATGCCACAGGCTATCTGACAGGCAGGCATGTGGATCAGGCTGACGCAGATATCTTCAGCCTGTGGATTCCAAATGGCGAGATCCACAAACTGTTTTATGAACTGGTGGAGGATTGGTTTCGGGAAGTAACACAGTCAGACACAGAGAGGATCAACCGTTTCTGCGCGGCATTTCCGGCCGGTGATATGGAAACTGTTCAGGAAATGCTGGGGGACTACCTGTGGGATTCCATCAGTGTGCGGGATACGGCAGTACGCAGGAACATGAAAGAAAATTTCTATCATGGGATGTTACTGGGATTACTTAGGAGTCAGGGAAGCTGGCTGGTTAAGTCCAATGCGGAAACCGGTGAAGGCTACAGTGACATCTCTATACAGACACCGGAACGCCTTGGGATTGTGATCGAACTGAAGTATGCAGATGATGGGAACCTGGAGAAGGCATGCGGTGAGGCGCTTGAGCAGATTGAGGAAAAGAAATATGCGGAAGGCCTGAAACGTCGTGGCATGAAAAAAATCATCGAATACGGAATTGCATTTTGCGAGAAAGAATGCATGGTCGTAATGGCGTAAAAAGGTATGTCTTTGTCCGGTATGTAGGACATTGTGAAAGTCAGTGTGAAACTGGTACGGGGATGACTGACTGGGATCATGAGCCCGGTAAAATAAGAAGATTTCAAATAGGCCCTCTGTAGAAGTTGTATGGTAGCTTCCACGGAGGGTATTTTGTTATATAAGTACAGACGGATGCTTGCTTACATTTGACGTTTACGAATAGATGTATCTGTTTTGATCTTTGCTTTCCTTTGCCTGCATATTTTTTTACTTTTGGGAAGTAGATCTATAACAGGTGGTTTATATTGGGGGGTTATGGCAGGAACGTGAAAGAAAATTTCTATTATGGCTGTTGCGGCCGGGGGCTTTATGGAACCAGGACAGCGTGACTGTGTGCATAAATGCCGTCGTGCCGGATCATTTTGTAATGCTTTTCAGATTCCTGTCGAAGATATGAAGAATCATGAAAAAGCCGGGGGATGAAGTGGTGAAGACGCTTTTTAGAATGATACCTGAAAATGGAGAAGAGTATTATGAACGAAAAGAAAATGCTGGAGAAAAAGGGGAATAGCATCTATCATGATACATGGATGCTGTTGAAAAAATACAGGGACGTTGTGTGGAGCCTGGAGTTATCGGTTCGACAGGTATGTAACAGATTCCGGATCGAATATGGCAGCACGGTGGACGAATTCCTGGAATCCATTTATTGTGCAGGTGCAGACATTGGAGGCAGCGAGATAGAACAGCATGCAAAAAGTATAGAGCGCAGTCGGAACATGTTGAAGCTTTTAGACTCTTCCATCGAGCTGATCAGGGAAAAGCATAAATGTGGAGAAGAATATTACTGGCTGCTGTATTATACGTTTTTGTCACCTCATAAGCCGCTGAATGTGGAGGAGATTATTGAGAAACTGAGTTCACACATCAGGGATATCAGCAGACGGACATATTACCGAAAACGTCAGGAAGCGATAGAGACATTAAGTTCAGTACTGTGGGGATATACGGCAAAGGATAGCTTGGATGTTCTTGAGTATTTCTTCCCGGAAAAATGAAAAGGAACAATATGTGTATGGCAGGGGACCTTTGAATATGACCTGATAACGGTCCCCTGTCATGTATTCTTCGTATTCAGATGATTGTATTTCAGAAGCAGCCTGGCTTCATCCAGCAGAAGCTCTCTGATGTCGGGGGAAAGCTTTTCATAATAATAAAGCAGCCGTTCGGCGGACTGGTCGCGGGAGGTTCTGGTGTGGTAGGGATTATCGCTGTAACCGATCAGGTAATCCACCGATACATTAAAATAGTCCGCGAATTTGGTCAATGTAAAAAAATCCGGTTCCCGGTAACCATTGGCATATCCGCTCAGGGTGGTTGGGGCTATGTTGAGTTCTCTGGAAAGCTGGCGTTGTGTGAGATTATTTTCTTCGATCAGCTGTTTGAGCCGTTCTCCAAAGTTCATGCATTTACCTCCACGGAATGGAATCTGTATCTGTGTATCAAATAATATTATTTTACACAAAAAGAGTAGTAAAACATGTGAGCATTCAAAAAGAATCCGATAGCTACTCGAAACAGGTACAAATGGTTATGGATAATCAGATATTTGACCATCCCGCAGCTTCATGGTAAAGTGAGTAATAACAAACAGGAGAGGGAGAAAGGGGGAAGCACATGGACAGTTTATTCGGCACCAGCAACACGGACACAGTCCGTTCCAGCAGAATTATCTATACTCCTTCTGTCTTTGCGCGCTCCAGTCTGCTCCATCTGCAGGAAACAGGCACCCTTCAGGCCCTGCATCCCCATAAGAGCGAGCGTTCCGGGCTGCATTCCTGCCTGTTTTTCACGGTCCTTTCCGGCACTGGAAGGCTGGTCTATGAAGGCGGCGCCCATGAACTTCAGGCTGGAGACTGTGTATTCATCGACTGCAGAAAGCCTTACAGCCATGAAACTGGAATGCAGGACAGCAGAAGCCGGACGGCAGAAGGCAGCCAGGCGGCAAAAAGCGCACAGGCAGTTGAATGCGGCCGCCCTGCCGACAGCGGCCAGCCCGCCCCCTCCGGCCTCTGGTCCCTGCAGTGGTGTCATTTTTACGGCCCGAACATGAACGCCATCTATCGGAAATATCTGGAGCGGGGCGGCAGGCCGGTATTTCGTCCGGCACATCCGGAGAAATACATGTCCATTCTGACGGATCTCTTTCAGATCGCAGGTTCTGCGGATTATGTCCGGGACATGCGGATTCAGGAAAAGCTGTCCTCTCTGTTGATTCTGCTCATGGAGGACGCCTGGGATACCAGGAAAAAAGTGCCCGGAAGATCCGGCTCCATGAAAAGGTCTGAAAAATCATCCGGAAGTGCGCCGGTGGATTTCGGCATGGACCCGTCCGATCCGTCCGAAACATCTGCTGATACGCATCAGGATGCCCCTGCGGATAAGACGGCGAACGTCCAGCAGGTGAAGGAATATCTGGATGAGAATTTCCGGGAAAAAATAACTCTGGATGATCTTTCAGCCCGTTTTTTCATTAATAAATATTATCTGCTTACCCTATTCAAGGACCGGTATGGGGTTACGGTGACCGCCTATCTGAATCAGATGCGGGTGACCTGGGTGAAGCAGCAGCTTCGTTTCACGGACCGGACGGCGGAGTCCCTTGCGGCGGAGCTTCAGATCGAACCGGCCTATCTGAGCCGGCTGTTCAAAAAAGTGGAAGGCGTAAGCCCCAGCGAATTCCGGAAGAGCTGGAAGGGAGATGCCTGAGACTTCCGAAAGCATCTGCTCGTGCAGGCTCGATTCTGTCTGGTTCTGGCAGACGAGTGAACTGTAAACCCAATATTGTGCAATCTTTTCCTTACGATCTGTAATTCTTTTCCACGGCAGTTTGGAGTAAAATTACATGTGTTGCAGGTAACACGGGAAAAATAGAAAGAAACGACAGAAGAATAAGGAGTTTTGGATAATGAGTGAAAATGCGAAGAAAGTGGCATTGATAACGGGAATTACCGGGCAGGACGGTTCCTATCTGGCTGAGTTCCTTCTGGAGAAGGGGTATGAGGTGCACGGCATCACCCGCCGCGCTTCTTTTGCCAATACCGGGCGCATCGAGCACATCCTTGACAGGATCACGCTTCATGATGGGGATCTGGCCGATTCCTCTTCCATGATCCGCATCATCGGCCTGGTGCAGCCGGATGAGATTTATAATCTGGCCGCGCAGAGCCATGTTCAGGTTTCCTTCGACGTGCCGGAGTATTCCGGAGAGGTGGACGCCATCGGCGTCCTGCGCGTGCTGGAAGCGGTTCGTCTGCTGGGACTGATAAAGAAGACGAAGGTTTATCAGGCTTCCACCTCCGAGCTGTACGGCAAGGTGGAGGAGGTTCCCCAGAAGGAGACCACGCCGTTCCATCCCTACAGCCCCTACGCGGTGGCGAAGCAGTACGGCTTCTGGATCACGAAGGAGTACCGGGAAGCTTATGGGATGTTTGCGGTAAACGGTATTCTGTTCAACCACGAGTCCGAGCGCCGCGGCGAGAATTTTGTCACCAGAAAAATCACCCTTGCGGCGGGCAGGATCGCGGAAGGGCTGCAGGATCATCTGGAGCTTGGAAACATGGATTCCCTGCGCGACTGGGGCTATGCGAAGGACTATGTGGAGTGCATGTGGCTGATCATGCAGCAGGAAAAGCCGGAGGATTTCGTCATCGCCACCGGTGTGCAGCATACGGTCCGCGATTTTGCGGAAAAAGCGTTTGCGGCCAACGGCATCACCATCCGCTGGGAAGGTACGGGGCTGGATGAAAAGGGCTATGACGCCGAGACCGGAAAGATGCTGGTGTGCGTGAATCCGGCCTGGTTCCGTCCCACCGATGTGGACAATCTCTGGGGCGATCCCACCAAGGCGAAGACCGTGCTGGGATGGAATCCGCAGAAGACCAGCTATGAGCAGCTGGTGAAAATCATGGCGGAGCATGACCGCATGCTGGCAAAACGCGAGAAGGCAATGAAGAGCGTGTAAGGAAAAACGCGAAAGAACACAACGAAGAAACGGATGCGGGCGGCCGGGAAACCGTCTGCTGACTTCAGAGAGAAAGAAGATAATTATTATGATGGAAAAAAATGCGAAAATCTACGTGGCGGGACACCGCGGCATGGTTGGCTCCGCCATTGTGCGGGAGCTGAACCGTCAGGGCTATAACAATATCATCACCCGCACCCACAAGGAGCTGGATCTGTGCCGCCAGGATGCGGTGGAAGCCTTTTTTGCCGGGGAGAAACCGGAATACGTGTTTCTTGCGGCCGCGAAGGTGGGAGGCATCGTGGCCAATCAGGAGGCGCTTGCGGATTTCATGTATGACAACATGATCCTGGAAATGAATGTGATCCATTCCGCCTGGCAGAACGGCTGCAAAAAGCTGGAGTTTCTGGGAAGCTCCTGCATCTATCCGCGCATGGCTCCCCAGCCGATGCCGGAAAGCTGCCTGCTGACCAGCGAGCTGGAAAAGACCAATGAAGCTTACGCGCTGGCGAAGATTTCCGGACTGAAATACTGCGAGTATCTGAACCGGCAGTACGGCACGGACTATATCAGCGTCATGCCCACCAACCTGTACGGGCCCAATGATAACTATCATCCCACCCACAGCCATGTGCTGCCTGCCCTGATCCGCCGTTTCCATGAGGCGAAGGTGGAGGGAAAGGACACCGTCACCTGCTGGGGCGACGGCTCTCCGCTGCGGGAATTTCTGTATGTGGATGATCTGGCGAACCTGTGTGTGTTCCTGATGAACAATTACAGCGGAAACGAAACGGTGAACGCCGGAACAGGCAAGGAGCTGACCATAAAGGAGCTGACCGAGCTGGTGGCGAAGGTGGTAGGCTACACCGGAAAGATCGAGTGGGATACCACGAAGCCCAACGGAACGCCCAGAAAGCTTCTGGATGTGAGCAAGGCGACGGCCCTGGGCTGGACCTATAAGACGGAGCTGGAGGACGGCATCCGCCTGTCCTACGAGGATTTCCTGAATAACCCCATGCGGGCGGAAAGATAACGGACCAACGCTCCGGAAGGGAGGCTGTATGAACATCGTATTATTGTCGGGCGGTTCCGGCAAGCGGCTGTGGCCGCTGTCGAACGACGTCCGTTCCAAGCAGTTCATCAAGATTTTCAGGACAGAGGACGGAAACTATGAGTCCATGGTGCAGCGGGTCTGCCGTCAGATCAGGAAGGCTGACCCCGCCGCTTCCGTCACCATCGCCACCAGTAAAACGCAGGTTTCCGCCATCCACAATCAGCTGGGTGAGAGTGTGGATGTTTCTGTGGAGCCCTGCCGCCGGGATACCTTTCCGGCGATTGCGCTGGCGGCGGCTTATCTGGCGGATGTGAAGGGCGTCGATCCGCAGGAGGTCGTGGTGGTCTGTCCGGTGGACCCCTATGTGGAGGACGACTATTTTGAGGCACTTAAAAGGCTGGAAGGGCTGGCGGCAGAAGGGGAGGCAAATCTGGTGCTGATGGGGATCGAGCCCACCTACCCTTCTGAGAAATACGGTTACATCATTCCGGAGAGCGGAGAAAAAGTTGCGTCCGTTTCTACCTTTAAGGAAAAGCCGGATGCGGTTACCGCGGCGGAATATATCCGTCAGGGCGCTCTCTGGAACGGCGGCGTGTTCGCCTTCCGGCTTCAGTATATGCTGGATAAGGCCCATGAGCGGATGGATTTTACCGATTATCACGACCTGTTTGCCCGGTATGATACGATGACCGGCATCTCCTTCGACTACGCTGTGGCGGAAAAGGAAAAGAGGATTCAGGTGATGCGCTTTTCAGGCCCATGGAAGGATATGGGAACCTGGAATACGCTGACGGAGGCGATGGAGGAGAATATTGTCGGCGACGCCGTCATGAACGAGACCTGTGAAAATGTTCATGTGATCAATGAGCTGAACGTGCCGGTGCTCGCCATGGGCCTTCATGATGTGGTGATTTCCGCCTCCCCGGAGGGAATTCTGGTAAGCGACAAGGAGCAGAGTTCCTATATCAAACCGTTTGTGGACCGGCTGGACCAGCAGGTCATGTTCGCGGAAAAAAGCTGGGGCAGCTTCCGGGTGATGGACGTAGAGGAGGAGAGCCTGACCATCCGGGTGACGCTGAAGGCAGGCCACCGGATGAATTATCACAGCCACCGGCACAGGGATGAGGTCTGGGTTGTGACATCCGGCACGGGCCGGACGATTGTAGACGGCATGGAGCAGGCGGTAAGGGCGGGCGACGTGATCACGATGCAGGCCGGCTGCCGCCATACGATCATTGCGGAAGATGAGCTGAAGCTGGTGGAGGTGCAGCTCGGCAGGGAGATTTCTGTCCATGACAAACAGAAATATGAGCTTGAAGATGAATGAAAATAAAAAGAAGCCGGAGCCCTTTCTTCTGAAGCCTGCCGGCAAGGACTACCTCTGGGGCGGGAGCAGGCTGAACGACGATTTTTCCAAGGGAATCGATATGAGCCCTCTGGCGGAGACCTGGGAATGCTCCACCCACCCGGACGGCCCCAGCACGGTGGCGGGCGGCGTGTTCGCCGGATGGACCCTGAGAGAGGTGCTGAAGGCCCATCCGGAGTATCTGGGCACCCATCCGAGGGGGGCCTGCGTGCAGCCCGGGACGCAGCCGACGCCGTCCGGCACGACTCAGGCAGCCGAAACGCATCCGGAGACCGGGGGAGAGCTTCCGATTCTGATCAAGCTGATCGACGCCAAAAGGGATCTTTCCGTGCAGGTCCACCCCACCGACGCCTATGCCAGAGAGCATGAGAACGGACAGCTGGGAAAGACGGAGATGTGGTATGTGCTCGACGCCAGAAAGGACGCGAAGCTGATATACGGCCTGTACCATGATGTGAGTAAGGAGCAGCTTCGAAGGAGCATCGGGGACGGCACGGTGGAGAAGTATCTGCAGAAGGTGCCGGTGAAGAAGAACGATCTGTTCTACATCGAGGCGGGCACCATCCACGCCATCGGCGCGGGCATTCTGGTGGCGGAAATCCAGGAAAGCTCCAACCTGACCTACCGTCTGTACGATTATGACCGTGTTGATAAAAATGGGAACAGGCGTGAGCTTCATATTGACAAGGCGCTGGAGGTGGCGGATCTGAAGGCCAGCGCGGAGCCGAGGCAGCCTCTCCGCGTCCTGAAATACCGCCGGGGCTGCGCTTCGGAGCTTTTGTGCCGCTGCAGATATTTTGAAGTATACCGCATGCTGGTCAATACCGAACGGTGCAGAGAGCTGGTGGACTATCGGGCGGACAGTACCTCCTTCCGTGTTCTTTTGTGTACCGACGGCTGCGGAAGCATCACTTTCGGAGAGGGCTCTTCCCTCACTTTTTTCCGGGGTGACTGTATCTTTGTCCCGGCGGATTCCGTCCTGATGAAAATTCATGGGCAGGCGCAGTTTCTGGATGTGAGGGGATAGGAGCGGTGCCCGAAAGCAGTTGCTTTTCCCGGACAAATATTATATGATGAACCTAAACTGTGATAATACAAAGGACGAAAGGGTGGTTTATGCTTATGAAGAAGGGCGGAAAGAGGATGGCGGCTCTGCTTGCCGCCATGATGCTTCTGACGGCGTTTCTGCCGGCCGGCGCAATGCAGATCAGGGCGGCGGAGGTGATCGCCACAGTACATGGAACGATTTTGTCCGGAACCACGGAGGATGTTCTGCTGCTTTCCACGGCGCAGGGAAAGATGGAAATTAAGCTGGATTCCAATACAGACGCCAGCGCGTGCAAGGTCCTGCTTCCCGGCAGAGAGATTTATGTGGAAGTGACCCACGGCTCCGATGCGTGGCTGCATGCGGCGAAGATCACCAGCAGTACACCGGCAGAGGCGAGTACGATCGATTATTCCAGCTCCGTTACCGTGACGGGAAAAATCGGGGACAAAACCCGTGAGGATATTCTATATCTGAATACGGCCCAGGGAGAGATGCAGATCAAGCTGGATTCGACCACGAATATGAATGGCGTTACCGTCCTCGTGGCGGGAAAAGAATATCAGGTTACCTGCGCGAGAGGGTCAGACGCCTGGCTGCATGCGGTGAGCATTTCAGACGCGAATACGTCAAAGGTGACGACAGAGATGGTGAACGGAGTTTCCGTTACCACAGTGACGGGAAAGGTGACGGACCAGACAAAGGAAAATCTTCTGTATCTGTCCACGGACGGCGGCGTGATGCAGCTGGTGATCGATGACAGCACGGATACGTCTAACGGTAGAGTTCTGGTGCCGGGCCGGCAGGTAACCGTTTCCTTCTACCGCGGCTCGGATGCTTACCAGCATGCTTCACGCATTGTGGGAGAGAAGGAAAGCGCTTCCCAGGTAAGCGTAAATACGGATTCCACCGCGGTCGTGGTTGGAACCGTGGACGGAAAGTCCAATGAAAATGTGCTCTATCTGAATACCAGCGGCGGAATGATGGAGCTGAAGCTGGATGCCTTAAGCAGCATGAGCAACTGTAAGGTGCTGGTCCGCGGAAAGCAGATCGTTGTATCCTGTGCTCATGGTTCCGATGCCTATATGCATGCGGTCAGCATAATAGGAATTTAAACATGGCGGAATGAAGCCCGGCAGTGTTGTCGCAAAGGATAACGCTGCCGGGATTTTCTGCTCAGGAGCAAAGGGCGCTCCGCCAGGGAGGAAAAGATGATTCTGTCCGTATCGAGAAGAACCGATATCCCCTGCTGGTATTCGGAGTGGTTTGTAAACCGCCTGCGTGCCGGATACGTCTATGTAAGAAATCCCATCAATGCCTCGCAGATCAGCCGGATTCCGCTTGGGTCCGATGTGGTGGACTGCATTGTGTTCTGGACCAAGGACGCGGGACCGATGATGGAAAGGATCGGGGAAATCGAGAAAATGGGATATCCGTACTGCTTTCAGTATACCATCACGCCTTACGGGAAGGAGCTGGAGTGCGGACTGCGTGCAAAGGAGGAAATCCTTGATAATTTCCTCGCGCTCTCCGAACGAATCGGCCCAGAACGCATGGTATGGCGGTATGATCCGATCCTCCTGAACGATGAATGGACGGTCGAACGCCACGAGGAAGCATTTTTTAAAATGTGTGAAACGCTTGCGGGCCATGCGGACCGGGTGGTGATCAGCTTTCTGGATCTGTACGCGAAGCTGAGGCGGACGGATCTGAGGGAAGTCGGAGAAGAGCAGGTCCGCAGGCTGGCGCAGGCCGTCGGAAAGACGGCGGGAGCGAACGGGTTGCGGGTGCAGACCTGCTGTGAGAGCTGGGATCTCCGGCAATATGGCATTGAACAGGGCGGCTGTCTCGACAGAAGGCTTCTGGAACAGACCTGCGGCTGCTCTCTTTCCCTGAAGCCGGATAAGGGGCAGCGGGAGGGCTGCGGCTGCATGGAAAGTGTGGACATCGGCGCGTATCATACCTGTCCCAACGGCTGTCTGTACTGCTATGCGAATCAGAGCCCTGCCCGTGTCAGGGAAAATCAGACGAAGCATGATCCGGAAGGAGAGCTTCTGTACGGCAGAGTGAGGGAGACGGACCGGATTTACGACCGAAGGGTAAAAAGCCTGAAAATGAAGGAGCGTCAGGGAACGCTGGACGAATGGCAGAAAACTTTGGATGGGGGGCAGGAAACTTTGGACGGGCTACTTGAAAAAAGGCTGTGAAAACAGTATAATCAGCACGATGCGGTCGTTCTGCGTTCTTTCGGAGGAAGGCGCTTCCGGAAGAAGGTTGAGACGGCAAAATCTGAAATGAAAAATGGAGAAGATTATGAGTAAAACAGAAGTCAAAAAAGAACGGGGAAACAGCGGAAGCAATCCGTTTCTGGTGATCTATCACATCATCCAGGGAGCGCTGATCGGCCTGGGAGCGGTTCTGCCCGGCATTTCCGGCGGTGTGCTCGCGGTGGTGTTCGGCGTTTACAAGCCGGCGATGGAATTTCTTTCCAAACCCTTTTCAAGGTTTAAGACTCACGTGCCCCTGCTGATCCCTTACGGAATCGGAGGTGTGGTAGGCTTCCTCGGAATCGCCAACCTGCTGTCCTTTTTCCTGGAAAAATATCCGGATCCTTCCGTGTGCCTGTTCGTCGGACTGATCACGGGCATGCTGCCTTCCCTGTTCCGTGAGGCGGGAGAGAAGGGAAGAAGCAAAGGCTCCTGGATTTCCATGGTGGTATGTATGATCGTTATTTTTGTGCTTCTGGGCGCGCTTGCGGTATCGTCCGTGCAGATTACCCCGAATTTTGTCTGGTATCTGTTCTGCGGCTTCTGTCTGGCGCTGAGCGTGATCGCTCCCGGCATGAGCTTTTCCACGCTTCTGATGCCTCTGGGACTGTACACGCCCTTCGTGGACGGAATCGGTCATCTGGACCTTAACGTACTGATCCCCGGCGGAATCGGCGCGCTGGTGACGGTGATCTGTCTGGCGAAGGCGGTCAACGCGCTGTTCGATCATTTTTATTCCATCGCGTTCCATGGAATCATCGGTATTGTAATCGCCGCCACGGTGATGATCATTCCGTTCTCCGGCTTTACCACCGTTGGAACGGCAGTGGTGAACCTGATCTGCATCGCGGTCGGCATCGTGCTCGCGTTGCTTCTGGACCGCTTTAACAGCAGCGTGGAGGTAAAATAAGAGCGGAAGCGCAGGACGGGAAGCGGCTCCGCTTAAAAACAGGAGGAATCGAAATGGCAAAATGGCTTGACAATGCGGTTTTTTATGAGATTTATCCTCAGTCCTTCCTGGATACCAACAGCGACGGAATTGGGGATCTTCCGGGCGTCATCCGGAAGCTGGATTACATCAGGGAGCTGGGCTGCAACGCCATCTGGCTGAATCCCTGTTTCGTGTCCCCCTTCGGGGACGCTGGCTACGATGTGGCGGATTATTACACTATCGCGCCCAGATACGGAACCAACGAGGACGCAAAGCGGCTGTTCGAGGAGGTACATAAGCGGGGCATGCACGTGCTGCTGGACCTGGTACCGGGGCATACCTCTGTGGAGCATCCCTGGTTTCAGGAATCCATGAAGGCGGAGAAAAACGAATATACGGACCGTTACGTGTGGACGGACAGCATCTGGGAGGCGCCGGAGGATATGGCGAGCCTGAGAGGAATTTCCGACCGGGACGGCTCCTGTGCGGTGAATTTTTTCTCTTCCCAGCCCGCGCTGAATTACGG